>JBEBHJ010000097.1:0-5387 GCA_040081075.1 Fimbriimonadaceae bacterium
ATCTACAAGCACTTGATATTATTTGTATATATATAAATAATATCAAGTGCTTGTAGATATTTCATGGCCGACTAACTAGGTTTAGCATTTTTGGTAAGCATTTAAGGATGTCTTTTTGCAGAAATTTCGGTTCATTTTTGAATCGTTTTAACTTGTACTAATGGAATGAGCGCCCACCGGGTTTACTACCAAGTTAACTGTATCTGAGCGACAAAGGGATTATGAGACACAATTACTAAATTAACCGTTCATATATAACAACCACTTACATCGCTTGCTACAGCAAAAGTCAATATCACACAGCTATATTCTAAGCCAATTATTTCACATCATGACACAAATTTGTCACAGCTTGTCATACACATTATAGCTTAACAAAATTGCTTCAAGAGGACTCGATTCTGCTCTTTTTAATAGGTAACACCCACCTATTTTTCAATGCAGTCATACAGTACGATGTCAGAGAAACCAGAAGCTCCTGCTTAAGGCAGTTATTGAGTCTGAATCGTAACAAGGAAAGATTCGCTAGGCTAAATCCGGACGAGGCGCGCCATCGCCGAATCTAGCCCAAGCACCATGACAGTGGTCGTAACTGTCCATGAGCCCTCAGTTCGAGCAACAGCAACGTCGCCCGCATCAAGTGAGCGATTGAACCGCAAGTTATAGTCGTCAATTGCAGCAGGCTTGATGCCGATGATGGCCCGAAATTTACAGGGGGGTATGGTAACCTGGATCGTGTTGCCTGGAGGCAGGCTCCCTAGGAATTGGCCTCCATAATCCTCTCCGTTTACGAGGAACACGTTTACGAGGTAATCTCTGGTGTTTCGGACCATAAAAGCGTTACCTACTTCAGGTGTAGTAGGAATAGGCATAACCATCGCCGTATCCATCGCCATCACACCGTCCGTATTGTAGGCCGTCAGTGTATAGTCCACAACCCTAGTCAGCGACGGGAGTCTGTCTATGACAAACTCATTAACTGGGTTGCAGGGATTCGCGTAAACACGATCTATGATCGCAGTTCCATCACGGGTGATAACAATCCGTGTCGCGTATTGCACGTTCCACTGGACAGAAATATTCGCTGGAGAACAAAGTCCAACAACCGACGGGTTGGTAAGGAAGCCACTGATAGACGGTTGTCGCGTCTCCACGATCACCATGAGCGGTGCGAATCCAATGAGTCCGCACTGGGCGAGACTAAAACTATACATTCCAACTGGCAGTGGGGGAAAGTCGATTTGCAGGCGAACACCGGCTTCAAGTACGGTGATCATACCATTTACTTGCTGACCGTTTTCCTCGAGCACAGCTGCGAGGTGGTTTGAAACCTCGCCACCAAGGCAAGTACCCTCGACCATAAAGCGGATCGAATCACAGGTTAAAAACCTAGACGGTGAAATATTCGTGATTACTGGTGCCTGTACTATAGTCAAAGAGAACTGTGCGCTCTGATGATTCAAGGCGGAAATGGTCAGTTTTGCAAGTCCACATTGTGCCCCGATCATCTCAATATCGATATTCGAAGCCCCTTCATTGATGATCTCGTGGGCGTCTCCTACCCGTTCGGGGTGATCTGATGTGATAGTGATTACCACCCCTCCAGGTGGCGCTGGGCAGGAAATGCTGATGCGTAGGGTATACGGGATACCAGTCTCTACGCATAGATTGTCGCTTAAGCCTTGGGCTCTAAGAAGATGTAAACGCGTGATTGTGACGAAGCGCTCAACCAGCTGCCCGCAGAGCTGTCCATTAAGTCGGCTCTGTACCTGCAACTTGTAAGTTCTGCTCTCAGCTTCTTTAACACTTAGAGAACCTGAACTCGGTAGGGCCGTTTGGTAGAGCTGCCCATCTCGCCAGAGTCTGACAACAACCAGAGTAGCTGAATCACCGCACTTAGCAAGGGATGTGACCCAAGAGAGGTTTACCGCCGTACAGGCTTCAGCATCGAATGAAGTGGCACCATTTGGACCGTGGAAAGTATCGATATTCGGCTCGCCAATGAGGGAGAACCTCGCACCATAATGTGAACCAACCGAGTAGGGTAAACTAGGCAAAGGACTCCTTCCAAAGTACGGGCGACATTGCTCGCCTATCCCATGCAACTGATTGATTACATCGGGATCGAACACATGAATCCAGTTAACGCTATAGCATCCAGCCTCGGAGCCAGCAGGAAGCGCCAATTGTATCTGTTGAGGAGCCCAAGCAATTACAACTGCTGCGCGATTGTTGATCGCAATAAAGGTGTATTGAGCCGCAAGATCTTGTTGCGAAGGAAAAGGCTTTCCTTGAGGTGAGGTAACTGTGATACTTGTAGCACCTTGTATGCACTGTTCTTTGGGAATTGCTGACTCAATCTCCGGGAATGTCCAGCCACCAAGACGCTGTAATAGCGGCCTGGCAGAATAAACGAGCTCGGTAAGGCAGACTTGGCGCTCGTCGATGCAAGGGATGTGAATTCCAATAGTTGGGGGCAGTCGACCGGGATCACCGAGCTGATTCAGTATTGAGGTAAAGTTGTGAGGTTCGTGGCCGTCAAGCACCTGTCTTCCCATATTGAGTGCGAATTCGATCACTCGCGCACGTGCTGCCCATCCATTGATTGCTCCTTCGATCCAGCTAATGTACGGGTCAACCAGGCTCGCGGGCGTTGCTTTCTCAAACCCAATTTCCATATTTGGCCTGAGCTCTTCGGGTGATGCAGTCGGTACCCATCCCGATGCATACACTTGCGCAAGCTGTAATCCAGAGAAAATGAAGGTGAGCGGATTGGGAACGGCAAGACCACAGGGGATATCTTGTGGGAATGGTATGCCGAGAAATAATCCATCTCGTCCCGATCCAGGTATATTTAACGGGATATGACGTGGCTCGTGAGAAATCGGTTCAAATGACCGGAGCATCTTTCGATTAGGTCCACCTGAGACACCTTCTAGGGAGTTTCCCAGTACCAGCTCCCCAAAGACCCGTAGGGCAGCGTGATCTCCTGCCGCAGTGACAGACATAAGACCGACGTAGATTTCGAACTCGCGGATTGCGTTGTAAAGCAACGTGAGTTGGCCTGATTCGAAGCGCTTCTCCAACATGTTAAGTAATCCCACACCTTCTATCGACAATACGGAGGAGTCCTGTTCTGCACGCTTAATCTGATCAAGTTTCTTCATTTTACCTGCATTGTCCCCTTACACTTATGGACACACTGCCGGGCGGACAACAAATCATTCTTATTCCGGTGGGATCGGTGGGATCTTTGAATTGGGGGAGCCCACTGGCACAAATGGGATATCCATTATTAGGACAAGTAAACCATGGCAACCCGGGGTTATTAGCCCGCCACGGCAACCACTCTTGAGTTACCGTCATGTTATTTACACAAATTCCACGTGCAAGCGGAGGTCCTAAGTTATTTCGCGGCCCACTGTCTCTTGCACAAACAATTGTATTGATGGGGCAAGTGCAGACCCCTGCAATACAAGATGCTCCAATCGCACAATCTTGATAACACCCTCCGCAATTATTAATGTCCGAGTTTGTATCTACGCACATACCGTTGCAGATGCGCATCCCCACTGGGCACTGGCACGAACCATTCACGCAGGATGTGCCACCAGTGCATGCATTGGTGCAATCGCCGCAGTGTTGCCGGTTCGATGCTGTGTTGACACATGTGCCATCGCAGCATTTCGTGCCAAGGGGACAGCAGGTACCATTTCCACAGCACTCGCGCGCATCAGGACAGCATGCCGAACCCGATGTGCATGGACGCGAACCCGAAGGGCACTGACAAGTGCTGTCCACGCAAGTTCTGCCCCCAGTGCATTCGTCGCCACAATCAGCACAGTTTTTGTTAGTACTAAGATGAGTTGGAACACACTCACAACATTTCTCATTGCCGACAATAGGGCGATCGCAATTTCCGCAGTTGTCTTTTGTACAAATATCCGTACACTTTCCGTTGCAGCACATCTCCTTGAATGGATCGCACGGAACAGCGTCGCAGGTGCCACAGAAAAGCGTATCGGTTTGAAGGTCTGCGCAGTAACCATAGCAATCAGTAAGGGGGAATGGACATTCACAGGCACACGAAGCGGGGTTTCGAGCCATACGATAATCTGGACAAGCATCGCTTGGACACCGGCAAACGCACGCAACGGTATCCCACTCGGTCCCTGGAAAGCACGGAGTACCCGGATTTGTATTTGGACATACGCAGTCACAATTGACGCGATCCCTAACCTGCCCCCCAGGGCAGGCAGAGAGGCATTGACCTTTGCAGGCAATTTCACCAGGCGCGCAACAGCTCCATGCATTCCATGACGCGCCAAAGTAGATATCATTGGTACTTACTTTACCCGGTGCGCAGAAGCGCAAACGCTCGGCCCAGGGATTATAACGTCGTGGATCAAATTGCACGACATCAGATCGATCAATGAAGCCGAAAATACTAATATCAAATAACGCATTTTCAGCTGTGAAACGTGGCAGAGTGTTCATCGTCGTCCCCACTAGTCGCTGCGGAATTACATCAGTCGTAGATCTGTGTAAGAGGCGACGCTAGGAATGGAAATCGATCGGTCACGTCCACTACGCACTGATATCGCTCGATGAGATCGGTGCGGCGACCACGTAGGTGAATCCGAATCGCTACTAGAGCTCGGTTTGTGCTTGGCCAGCGCCTCGAATCAATGCCAGTGAGCAACTTCTCTTCAGCATATGCGTTGGCAATATGGCGATAGAGCTGGGGGTATCGGAGTGCGAGGTAGTTAAGCGCCCGGTGTTCATCAGTGACGCCACGATTATCGGAACGCCGTGTAAGCCGTAAAAAAATATCCCGTGCTGCGGTACGGAATATGTCCCCAGACTTCGCTTCCTTCGTAGCCTTACTGTCTCTGGGTGTATCGATTGCAATGGCATCGAGGAACTCGTCCAGATTGAAGGTAAGATGGTGATCAATCCACACAGCTGGCAGACCGGAAGTCCCGCACGGAGACCCGGGCGGCGGCGACGCCACAACACCAATAATGGTTTGAACCGTACGCTCTGCGAGCTCTGAGGAGGGTAATGCCTCAACGAAGCGACGTGCATCGGCATCGTCACGGCAAATAAGTGTAAAGGCTTCAACGTCACCTACAAAGAAAACCCAGCAAAGCTGTCGCGCTAGGTACGCGTTATTGGGATCCTTTAGAATCACACGTAGTCGGTCACCCTCAATTCCTCCGCTGAGAGCCTGGGCATCTGCGCCTAACTGTGCAAATTCCCGCTCGACCCCGTAATCTGGGAACTGTGGTATCAAGCGACCAACCGCATAGACCCATCCACGGCTAGAGATCGGAGCGGAGGAAGGGGTTGTGCGGCCACTACATGAACATGTAGGACAATCACCC
>JBEBHJ010000011.1:0-61597 GCA_040081075.1 Fimbriimonadaceae bacterium
GGTAAAATAGGCGTTCCATTGAGGGCCTGTAGCTCAGTGGTTAGAGCGAGCGGCTCATAACTGCTTGGTCGTGGGTTCGAGCCCCACCGGGCCCACCAAATCTTTTGCCCGGGCGACCCCCTACCCCTTCTTCCCGGATGGCGAGGGCGTTGTTTTATCGGCTGGGCAACTGGGCAGCGTGACCGTATCGCCAGTCTCCCAATGAGATAAACTAATTTGGCCCGACGCGTTGCCAAACGCACGGCCCGAACGCACCCAGACATGAAAGTTCTCGTTATTGGATCCGGCCCGATTGTGATTGGACAGGCGGCCGAATTTGATTATGCGGGGACCCAGGCTTGCAAGAGCTTGAAAGAGGAAGGGCACGAAGTGGTGCTCATTAACAGCAATCCGGCCACGATCATGACCGATCCGGGGGTTGCGGACTACCTTTACATCGAACCTCTTAACGTTGATTTTTGCGAACGCGTGATCGCCCGCGAGCGGCCCGATGCGCTGTTGCCAACCCTCGGCGGTCAGACGGGCTTGAACCTCTCGATTCAACTTGTGGACGCGGGGATTCTGGAGAAATACGGCGTGAAGATGCTAGGAACGCCGATTAGCGCGATAAAGAAGGCGGAAGATCGCGAGCAGTTCCGGGCGCTGATGCGCGAGATAAAGGAACCGGTTCCCGAGAGTTGGATCATTGAGACGCCTGAGCAGCTTGAGGAGTTGCTGGGTACCGCGCCTTACCCCTGCATCATTCGTCCGGCCTACACCCTCGGCGGAACGGGCGGCGGCATTGCCAACACGCGCGAGGAGCTTTGGAGCATCGGAAACAACGGCTTGAAACTCTCGCTCAAGAGCCAGATCATGGTGGAGCGCAGTTTGCTGGGTTGGAAAGAAGTGGAGTACGAGGTGATGCGGGACAAAAAGGGAACTTGCATCACGATTTGCAACATGGAAAACTTCGATCCGATGGGAGTTCACACCGGAGATTCCATCGTGGTCGCACCCTCGCAAACGCTGAGTGACGTGGAGTATCACATGCTTCGCACCGCCTCGCTAAAGATTATTCAGGCGCTGGGTATTGAGGGCGGCTGCAACGTGCAACTGGCGGTTAATCCCGATAGCTTTGACTACTACATTATTGAAGTGAACCCGCGCGTATCGCGGTCTTCGGCGTTGGCGTCGAAGGCGACGGGTTATCCGATTGCGCGGGTATCGGCGAAGATCGCGATAGGGAAGACCTTGGACGAAATTGATAACCAAGTGACGGGAACAACCAAAGCTTGTTTTGAGCCAGCGCTCGATTACTGCGTGGTGAAGATTCCACGCTGGCCGTTCGACAAGTTTTCCTCGGGCGACCGAACTCTCTTTACGCAAATGAAAGCGACCGGCGAAGTGATGGCGATTGATCGCAGCTTCGAGGGAGCCTTAATGAAGGCGATCCGCGGGTTAGAGGTTAAGCAAAAAGATTTGTGGCACGAGAAGTTTGCCGGCCCCCGTGCCCGTAGAATAGGCTTCCAGCCTATTTCTGAAGGAGCAGGAGTTGCAAAAAGGCAAGGAAATCATCTCCCTCACTGGACAAAGGAGGGTGCTATCTATGCCGTTTAATATCGCTTGGCCGATTCAGTTCCAGCGGAGACGCTGCGGGAATGGGAGTTTGAGCGCGAGCGCATAAGGAAGCTCGAAGCTGAGAGCGGAAAAACATCCGAAACCGAAGAAGCTAAACGACTGTTCTCCGAAACTGTTGAGTGTTACCTAGACTCTGGATATGGCTCCTGTATGCTGAGAGAGCCGGCGGTTGCAGAAACGGTCATCTCGGCTTGGAAGCATTTCAACGGCGAAAAATATCACATTCACGCGCATTGTGTCATGCCAAATCACGTTCACGTCGTTGTCGAGCCTCTAGGGGATAACAGCCTCAGTTCCATTTTGCACAGTTGGAAATCGTACACGTCTAACGAGATTAACAAACTTACGGGCAACTCGGGGACCCTTTGGCAATCGGAATCTTACGACCGAATCATCCGAAGTGAGGCAGAGTATTCGAAACAAGTTGAATACGTTTTAAGCAATCCCACAAGAGCTGGGATGCACCAATGGACTTGGGTGGGCGAAAGCTTTGACAGGCTGGAAGCCTGTTCTACGGAATCGCTTCGCGAAGCAATTCGTATTCCGACCGACGAGAGGCTCTGGGCGATCGCGGAAGGATTGCGCCGCGGGTGGGGTGTGGATGAAGTTAACAAATTGTGCCGCGTTGACAAGTGGTTCTTGAGGAAAATGTTGAAGCTTGTTGAGGAAGAACCCGTGTTCGAAGTTCGCGGCTATAAGATGGTCGATACATGTGCGGGTGAGTTTGAATCTAAAACGCCATACTACTACTCGACCACCGAGAGCGACAGCGATTTAGCGACCCCCTAGATTACGTGTCAGAATTCAAGGCTCATGCGATTCGTTGCCGCTCTGCTCGCTCTAAGCTTCATTTACGGCTGTTCGGGTGACAAATTCAAACAGCCCACGAGCCAATCAAGCGTATTGGTGTATGCAATTCCCAACAAGCCAACTACCCTCGACCCCGGTGTAGTCCAAGATAGCGATACGATTGAGGTTTTGCAGCAAGTTTTTGAGGGGCTGGTGGGATGGGACGAGAACAATCAGCCGACCGGAATCCTCGCCGAGAACTGGGAGTTTCAAAAGGGTGGCAAAGTGATCCTGTTTCACCTCAAGAAAGGTGTCAAGTTTCATAACGGCCGGGAAGTTAAGGCGGCCGACTTTAAGTGGAGTTGGGAGCGGGTTTGCTCCGCTGAACTTAAGTCGACCGCATCAAGTTACATGACCGATATCGTCGGCGCGAAGGAACTCATTGAAGGCAAAGCCACGCAAATGAGCGGGGTGAAGGTCGTGGACGACTACACGTTATCCGTTGAACTTGATACGCCAAAGCCTTACTTTCTGGGGAAGATGGTTTATGTCGCTTTCGCAGCGGTGGCAAAGGAAGCTCAAGATGGCCTGAATGAGATGAAGGGCGTGACGAATATGGTCGGCACAGGCCCTTTTAAGGCGGCACGATATGAAAACGAACAACTCGTCGTGCTTGAGGCAAACAAGGACTATCACGGGGGAGCCCCCAAGATTGATCGGATCGAACGACCGGTCGTTCTCGACGCTCAGACTCGACTCAACAAGTACAAGAATGGGGAACTAGATTTGTGCCTGGTGCAGAGGGCGGATGTTGAGGGAATCATGGCCGATGGTGAACTCAGTTCACAGTTGAAGTTCATGGACCTGCCTTCGGTTTTCTTCTTGGGCTTCAATAGCTCGGGCTTGTATCCTCCGTTCAAAGATCGGCGTGTTCGGAGAGCATTTGCCATGGCGATAGACCGCAGCCGGATTGTGAACACCTATATGAAGGGCATCAACACTGAAGCTCACGGCATTATTCCGCCGGGGGTGATGGGACATCGCGACCGCGCGGCCGACATTCCTTTTGACCCGGAGGGCGCGCGAAAATTGCTGGCGGAAGCGGGTTACCCCGGAGGAAAGGGGATGCCGCTGCTAGAATTGCGATACCGCGAGGGTTATCGGGATATCAGCCTCGTAGCAGAAGCAGCTTGCAACGATTTGGTGAAGAACCTTGGCGTAAAGGTCCAAGCGCAAAGTAAGGAGTGGAAAGCATTGCTTGATGCCTACAACCGAGGTCAGAACGCGTTTTTTCACATGCGCTGGAAGGGTGACTACCTAGACCCTCAGAACTTCATTAGCCACATGCACGCGAGCTTTGGACCAGAGAATCACAGCGGATACGTCAATCCTACTTTGGACCAGCTGTGTCGTGAAGCGGACCGAATTGTTGACCCGAAGGAAAGGACGGCCCTCTACCAAAAGGCTGAGGATATTGCTTTGCAGGATGCGACGTGGGTGCCCGTTTATTACCAGCGGGACGCACTTCTAACTCGGCCTGGCGTAAGTGGCATTCGAACAAATGCGTTTGGATTCCTCCCACATACCGCGACGGTCGTCAAGAAACAACCCAAAACAAACAACTGAAAGTCGCTGGCTATGTTAAACTTAAGAGAATTATGAAGCACTCGCTTTTCATCGTCGTTGCGCTCGCCGCGCTTGCCCTTTCTGGTTGCGGAGATGGAGGGTTTAAGAAAGGCAATGATGGTGCTTCGGCAAACGTGTTGCGCTATCCGATTCCAAACAAGCCGACCACCCTTGATCCCGGCGTAGTCCAAGATGGCGACACCATTGATGCGTTGCAGCAAGTGTTTGAGGGCTTAGTGGGATGGAATGAGAATAATGAGCCGACCGGCATTCTCGCCGAAAAGTGGGATTTCGAACAGGGCGGAAAGGTCATCGTATTCCATATAAAGAAAGGTGTGAAGTTCCACAATGGTCGTGAGCTCAAGGCCGAAGACTTCAAGTGGAGCTGGGAGCGCGTTTGTGCGCCAGACTTGAAATCGACCAACGGGCTGGGCTACATGACCGATATTATGGGCGTTCAAGAGTTGCTTGATGGCAAAGCCAAAGAGATTTCTGGCGTTAAAGTTGTTGATGATTACATGCTGAGAGTGGAGTTGACTGCTCCTCGCCCCTATTTCCTTGGCAAGCTCACTTATCTTGCGTTTGCCGCGGTAGCCAAGGAGGCTCAAGATGGGCTTAAGGAGATGTCTAGCGTTAAGCAAATGATCGGTACCGGTCCCTTCAAGGCGGAGAGCTATGTTCCCGAACAGTTGCTCACCATGGTGGCTAACAAGGATTATCATGGCGGTGCCCCACTTCTTGACAAGATTGAGCGCCCGGTTGTGCTTGACCCACAAACTCGACTAAACAAGTTCAAAAAGGGAGAGGTTGAGCTTTGCTTGCTGCAACGCGCCGATGTGGAAAGCGTGAACAACGACTCGGAACTTAAGCCGCAGCTCGTTTTCCTTGATCGGCCGTCGATCTTCTACGTGGCTATGAACTGCTCGGGCTCTTACCCTCCTTTCAAGGATCGTCGAGTACGACGCGCCTTTGCCATGGCCATTGATAGAAAGAAGATTGTTGAAACGTACATGAAGGGCGTGAACAAGCAGGCTCACGGCATTATCCCGCCGGGAGTGTTCGGCAATCGTCCGGGCGGGGCGAATGAGATTCCCTTTGATCCAGAAGGGGCGAAGAAACTGCTCGCAGAGGCTGGTTATCCTGGCGGCAAGGGAATGCCAGAGTTGGAGATCCGTTATCGAGAAAGCTACCGAGACATCAGCTTGGTTGCCGAAGCCGTCTCAAACGACATCAATAAGACCCTTGGCGTGAAAGTGAATAACCAAGCGAAAGAGTGGAAGGCGTATCTTGATCTTTATAACAAGGGCGAGAACCGGTTCTACCACATGCGCTGGGCGGCCGATTACTTGGATCCGCAGAATTTCATAAGCCACATGCTTGCCACCTACGGGCCGGAGAATCACACTGGCTATTCAAATCCGGTCTTCGATAAGATTTGCCGCGACGCTGACTCGATCATGGATCAAGATAAGCGAGCCAATTTGTACCAGCAAGCCGAGGATATCGTGCTCCAAGATGCAATCTGGGTCCCAATCTATTTCCAACGAGACGCCGAGTTGCAAAGCTCTCGTGTTAAGGGAATGAGGGAGAGTCTATTCGGACACTTACCCCATACGAAAACGACGTTGAAATAATGCAGAATCCATCCTCGAAGAACGCCTGCCCATTCCACAGCCACGGTGGAGGTATTAGCCTCTCCGAGATTCCGGGCATTGTTCGATGTGCCGATCGGGCGAAGTTGCGCCAAGCAATCGAACAACTGGTGTCCGCAATCAAGCGCACAGATGATGTCGAGGAGGCCAAAGGCGAGGCGCTCACCTTTGTGGCGGTTGTGACGGCAGCAACCCTTGAACTGGGAGCAGATCGTTCGATGCATCGGGTTCAGTTAGAAGCGGCGCGTGCTTTAGACAAGTTAGACTCTCAGGCCGATATTGCGGAGGAAGCCAAGGTTATTTGTGAGCGCGTTGCGGCCTCGCTCTTCGTTCCCCCTGCCAATCCCACCCAATTGTTGATCGACCGGGCCCTACAAATCTTGGATCGACGCTATGGCGAAGACCTCACCGATGCCGTAGTTGCAAGTTGGATTGGTTTGAGCACTTCTCATTTTCGACACTTGTTCAGAGAGGTGACTGGTCAACCGTTTTCCAAGTATCTGGTTGCCCTGCGCTTGGAAAAGGCAAAGAAGCTGCTCGTGGAGAGCGATCTTCCGATTGGAGCGGTCGCTTTGACGTGTGGATTTGCGGGCACATCCCATTTCACGCGCTCGTTCACGAGTCGGTTTTCCGCGAACCCTACGACACTGCGGGGAAGCCACCTCGCGGTTCAAGGTAATCGCTAGAGATGGTGGAAATCACCGACCTAACGGTGAGATTTGGGAAAAAGACGGTTCTTGATTGCATTTCGCTCAGCGTTGCCGAAGGCGAAATCGTTGCTATCATGGGCAGCAGTGGGGGCGGCAAAACCACGCTACTAAAATGTGTCTCGGGCTTGCTAACACCCACCTCCGGCAGTGTCATTGTCTCGGGAATTGATGTAACCAAGGACCCGGAGTCGGCTCGCCTCCATATGGGTTTGGTATTTCAATCCGCTGCTCTTTTCGACTTCATGACGGTCGCCGAGAATATTCTGTTTGGCGTGAGGCGTCGCTTCAAACTCGGTAGGGACGATGCCAAACAGGTTGTAAAGGATTCGCTTGAGAGGGTTGGATTGGGTGACATTGGGGACCAATTCCCAGGTGAGCTCAGTGGAGGGATGCGCAAACGAGTAGGCATTGCTCGAGCCCTCGCGCTCAAACCAAAGGTCATTCTTTATGATGAGCCAACTACCGGTCTTGATCCTGTTACCGCTTACACTATCGATGCCGAAATCGCAGAACTGCGAAGTGAACTCGGCGTAACTTCGCTGGTGGTGACTCACGACGTGACGGCCGTCTTTCGACTGGCAGACCGGGTGGCGTTTCTCGATTCAGGCAAACTGGCATTCTTGGGCACGCCCGGTGAGTTTGAAACCGACCAACACGAGGGCATCAAGGAACTTCTTTTTAAGGCTCAAACGCGTTCAGTTGGATAAACTTTTACAAACCAGGTGATCTTTTTTCCCAGTAAAACGTATAACCATGTGATTGTCGCTTGAAGGAGACAAGGAAGCAAACAATGAAAAAGATTTTAACACTAATGATTTCAGTGGCACTTGTGGCAGGTGTAACCTCAGCAATGGCTCAAACAGCTGGTCCAAAGGGCGGCGCGGCAGGCAAGCCTGGTCAAGGCGGTAAGCCGGGCGAGGGCGGTCGAATGCGCGGTGGACGCATGATGGGCGGCGCGGGCATGCTCATGAACGACGAGGTTGCCAAGAAACTTGGTCTCACCGAAGCACAAAAGACCAAGCTGAAAGCCATTCAGGCCGAGTCCATGAAGGCACTCCAACCCATGCAAGGCGAGTTCGCTAAGCTTCGGGACATGAAACCAGAAGATCGAAAGGCGGCGATGGATAAGTTGCGCGCAAAGATGAAGCCTCAAATGGATGCCATCAAGAAGAAGGTTGACGCTGTTCTGACGGACAAGCAGAAGAAGCAACTCGCCGAGATGGAAAAGGAAATGAGAAGTAAAGGTCCTGGCGGTTTCGGTGGCGGCAAGCCAGGCGAAGCCGGCAAGGGTGGAAAGGGCGGCAAAGGCGGCCTCTAAACCTTAAGTCAATACATCAAAGCCCAAGCGCAGCGCTTGGGCTTTTTTTTGTTTGGGTACTCTACTTGCGTGAAGCTAAGATATGCCCTCATTGCCGAATATGCCAATGTAACCGGCGACGGCAAGCTCAATTTGATGGGGGTTACGGATCGGCTTTATGCGTTTCAGTTTCCCGCAATTCACCGGGATCTCATCATCGTAAACAGCCTAGAAACTGAGAACGATGAAGACGGGACCACGCAGAGTGTTCACATTCAACTCATTGATTCGGATGGGCGCACACTCACTGAAGTAAACGGCCAAATTCAAATCGCCGGCGGAAGGCAGGTTTTCAACCAAATTCACGTGTTTCAAGATGTCCACTTTGTCGAAGCCGGTGCTTACCAAATCAACGTGTTCATTAATGGCACCCAGCACGCCGTCCTCGACCTTGAGCTGATCCAAATCCAAGCACCCGAGGCTGTATGACGCCCCATGATCGTGTGAGAAAATTCGGGTGCCCCGCTGCATCTCCGATTGATTTGCTTGCCGTAGCGATTGCGCGACGAGAAAGCGATGTGTCTGAACTCGCGGCGAGAGAGCTCATCCAGAAGCTAGGCCGAATTCAAGCACTACTCGAGGTCAGCCCGGATCAAATCAGGGAATGGACGGGACTGGATGGATTCGAACTCACGCGCTTACAAGCGATCATCGAGCTTGGGCGCCGCGCTGGCGGCGCGGGGAAGGGGATGCTACTTGCAGTGAGTTGTCCGGAGGACGTCAGTGATGCATTCGACTATCTCCGCCTTGAAAAACGAGAGCATGTTTGCCTGGTGTTGCTCGACTCGGCGAATCAAGTCATGCGCACTGCGACTATTCACATTGGGACTCTTGACCGAAGCTTGGTCGGGATGCGCGAGGTATTCCGCGAAGCTATCAGAGAAGGTGCATCCAGCCTAATTCTCGTTCACAACCATCCCAGTGGGGACCCAACCCCCAGTACCGCTGATATTGAGATAACCAGCCAGATCACAAAGGTTGGGGAGCTTCTTGAAATCCCGCTACGCGATCATGTGATCTTGGGTGATCGAGGCAAGTTTGTCAGTCTAATGAATCGTGGGTTGATGTAACTATTCGTATCCCGGGCGTGCCGCAATGGGGAGCTCGTTTAGACCCTGCAACGAGTCCACCTTCTGCGCAAGTTCCTCAACTGGCGCACCATCGGGGAACGCGATTTGACCAAGCATCTGAGCTTTGTGGCGCAAGATGCCTTTAAGATCAGCCGTTGTGTTGCGCGCGTGACCGCCGGGGTACATGATAAGGCCACTATCCAAAACCTCTTGTCCCGCCAGTTCAATCGAAATCGAAGTTGGGATTCCATCGGGATATTTGGCATCGTATTCGGGACCGCCATGTTTGAAGTCGATCTTCTGCATAAGCGCGCGTGTTTCGGGGTGAAAGATTGCCGAGTCATCTGGCTTGTAATCATAGGGAGAGAGCATCAGCGCTTTCCAAAGCGCATCATGTGATCCACCTTCGGAGTCGATGGGAGCCATGCTTCGTGCCTTTCGGAGGAGGGTGGCCACGATGTAGGCCATCGAGTGGTCGGCGCTTTGTCGAGTCTTGGGGTCCTTCTTCATCGGGTTGCCGATGATGCCGAATGCCGGCTCATAAGCATAAATGGTGATGCCCGTAATTTCCTCGCTCCAAAGGGATGGGTTTTCGGCAAGAAGGTTTAGAACGCCCTGTAGAGCACCGGCTGATTGATGCTCATAAAGCCCAAGCTTAAAGTGCATGCCCATCACCGCGAAATCGTCGCCTGAGTGGCTTAAAACGAGATCGAACGGAGAGTCGCCCGACTCTTTCCACCGATCTGGCCCATCGGTTGTGGGCTCAAAGAAACGCCAAATGGCTTCGGGATTGCGGAAGATGTCTTTCGGGCCGATGAAACCGTTCATGGCTCGCTTCATACAAAGGATAGCGGCTTCGGTTGAAATAGCGGCCGATGCACCTTTGCTGTCGCTAAGCTGTTTGCCGGCCCGAATTGCGCGCCAGGGAATATAGTGCGCCACGAACATTCCGATGGCGCTTTCGATTTGCTCCGCGCTCGCGCCCATTAGGGCTCCGTACGTTGCGGCCGAGCCGATTGCACCATGAACGACGTGGTCAATCTTGTAAGTTTTTAAGCTGAAAACTTCGGCGAGTCTGCCGCGAATCTCGTCTAGCAAAACCATTGCTTTGAGGGCTGTCTTGGCGTCCAGTCCTCGTTGCTCGCACGCCGCAATCACCACGGGATAGAAGTCATTATGCCCAAACTCGCCCGCGGTGTGGCCGAGGGCGGGGTTGTAACCGAAGTTGGTGCCATTGGAATCCCACTCCCGAACGGCTGCACCATTGGCGACGATCGCTTTTTCAGCTTTTACTTTGGCCGTTGAGCCGAAGACGGTGGCGCCGTTGGGGTCGCTGTAATCGAGAGCCTCCGACCGCAGAATAGTAGGCGCATTGGTTTGAAGCGAGAGCGCGGAAAGACCACAAAGAACCGCATCGGTGTGGAACATGCGGGTCCTTTCCAGCACCAACTCGGTCGGCCCTGCTCCAAGGGTTCCGGACATGAAATCCAAGGCGAATTGCCCAATTCCGAGGGCTTGATTCGAATCGCGAGAGAGGGTAACCGTCGTGCTCATGGGAGGCTAGAGGGTACCCGGCTACAACCCGTCTAGTTTGGCATCGCAACGCAGAGCTTGTTCATCACGGGCTCGGCCAACGCGGAGCTGGAAAAGCTACTGTCTACGCAGTTTGGCGCGATAAGCCCGATACCCAGCCTCCAAACCCCCACTGGGGCGTTTCAAAACCAAAGCATCCAGGAAATACTCCCACATCAGCGTTTGGTTAATCCCCGCGTGGCCCTGGTCGGGGCCAGCCATGAGATCAAAGCTCTTGCCGGCGCGCTGCAGGACCTGTACGAGTTGGAATGTGTTGGATGGGTGAACGTTGTTGTCGGCCGTTCCGAAGAAGAGCATCAGGCGGCCCTTGAGGTTCTTGACGTAGTTCATGGCGTTGGCCGCGTCGTAGCCAGCCTTGTTTTCGGTGTCCCACGGGAGGCCCATGTAACGCTCTGTGTAAATCGTGTCGTAGTTCTCCCACTTAGTAACAGCTGAGCTCGCCACTGCGGCGTTGAACACATCAGGATGACGCAGAACGCACATCACCGAGGCATATCCACCGTACGACGTTCCGTAAACGCCAACACCCTGAACGTAGGGGCGTTGCATGAGGTATTTCGCGCCCGCCGCCTGGTCGTCAATTTCGACCACGCCCAGCTTGCCGTAGACTGCGTCCTTAAACGCCTTACCCCGGCTCTGAGTGCCTCGCCCGTCAAACCAGGCAATCAGGAAGCCCATTTCGCAAATGGCTTGAGGAGCACGGAAGCTTTCTTCACCAGTTCCAGATTCCGGACCGGCATAGAGGCTAACGAGCAGCGGATATTTCTTGGTTGGATCAAAATCGGAGGGTTTTTGCAGGTAGCCGTACAGATCGGTTACTCCGTCCGCAGCTTTGAACTTGAGCCGCTCAATCTTCTGCAGTCCGATAGCCCGGAACTTCGAAAGATCTCCCTTTGAGAGTTCGGCAACTAGCTTCCCGTTCCGGTCTCGCAGGGTTGAGAGGTTTACGTCCTCATAGGAATCGGCGTTATCGGTGAAGAACTTGCGATCGGGACTGATATTAATGGCATGGCTTAGATTGGGGTCGGTGAGCCGCTTATCCCCCTTTCCATCGAAACCAATGCGGTGAAGTTGGAGTAGGTAGGGATTGTCCCCGCTCCGGGCGGTGTACCAAATCTCCTTGGCCGTCTCGTCAAGATCAACGACTCGTGCAACTTCAAACGTGTGCTGTGTAACAGGTTTGAGCGGTCGGCCATCAAGGTTGCCCCAATAGAGGTTCGAGTATCCGCTGCGCTCGCTGATCCACAGAAAAGTCTGATTATCCGGCATCCAGCGGGTGAAAGGATGGTTTTCGGTCCAACTGTTGGGCTGGTTTTCTTCGACCACGACCCGGCTCTTGCCCGAAGTGCTTGATGCGCAAAACTGCATTTTGTTTTGCTTACGGTTCGTTCGCTTATAGAGTAACTCATCCCCTTTTGGAGACCAGGTGACATCGTAAACATAGTGTCCAAGCGTGGCATCGCCAAAGTCTTTGTCCACTTTGGTTCGCTGCTTTGTGGACAGGTCAACAATATAGAGCTCAACAACTGGATTCTCGGTTCCCGCCTTTGGGTAGGCCTCGGTGTCTAAGGTGGTTTGCACCTTCGTGTGATCTAGCGTGAGGTAATAATCGAGAACCTTGCTGTCGTCAAAACCATAGAAGGCGAGGAACTTCCCGTCGGGCGAGAACCACATGGCCTCGCGAACATTCAGTTCTTCGCCGTAGACCCAACTGCCGATGCCGAAACGCTTTCGCGTGGCGGAGTTACCGTCGGTTGTGATCGCTTGTTCATTCTTGACATCGGCATCGGCGAGGTAAACGTTGCCATCCCTAAACAGCGCCATCATCTTTCCATCGGCTGAAAACGTCCGATCAAACTGCCGGCCTCGCTCGGGATTTTTGCGTTGACCGCCCGCCCGTCTTGGCGTGGGAGGTGGAGCTGCAGGTGTAACGGCAGGGCCCTCAGCGATCTTGCCCGTGCCGAGGTCAACCACCATCGTCTTCCCGGCCAAACCAAAAGACATTGCTTTGCCGCCAGCTCCCCACGTTGGGTTGACTTCATTGGAAACATACGCGCCGCCGATTTCCCGGCGCATTTTCTCGTAACGATCGAATCTCGGCATGGTCGCAAGCCGGTCCTGCCCGGCAGATAAGGAACAGACGAGTAAGGCGAGCGAAAGAACTATGCAACGGCGCATAGACCGAATGTTACCTTTGGACAAGCTCTTCGGGAAACATAGGCTCTTGAACGTGATCGTAATTCCCGGCGGCAATGTCGCGCGCCATTTGCAGCGCAAAGTCGCAAAGCTGAGGGTGAGACTCGCGGGCGCCACACTCAGCCAGGGCTTGCGAGATTGTATCCTTCATCGAAGGTTCCCACTCCACCACATGGAATAGTCCGTGGATCGCACTTCTACGGCCAACTTTGCTGGGGGTATTTAGGCATTCTAGCAGCACCGGCCCACCTATTTCAGCGGGCATATGACCGCCCAATACGACACCCGCCTTAAACACGGTTCGGGCATAGTCATCTTCAGCATCCCAAATCAAATCACGAATCGCTCTGACGGCTTCTTCACGCATCTCGGGCGTATCGCAGAAGCTGTCTAAATCTTCGAACAAATCTAAAACGCACCACTGGGCCGATCTTCTGTTGGGATGTTTTCGGTCCCGAATAATCTCGATCAAGGCAGGCCCGAAAATGTGCCAACTCGCATGCGTCTCAATCTCGATATGGGCATCGTTAGCTACATCCCTGTCTGGACAATAGAGAAGCTTTATGAGATCGATGGGCTCAAGTTGGCTCAGAGATCCCGTGAAACGCCCCGACTTACCGATAGTGGTTGCAATAAGCACCTGTCGTCGGAACAGGGGCTCGGCCGCTGCTTTCAGGTTTTTGAGCATCTCAGCGACGTCTTTGCCTCGGGCTTCGTGCCACGTCGAGGGGCTTCGGCCAAAGACGCCGTACTTCGTTTCGGCGACCTCGACAAAGAACTCTTCGCCATGGGCCGAGAAGCAGGCTGAGCTTGACCACGCGCTTTTGGGTAGATGATAGCGGTAACTGGGCGATGGCGGCGGCCAATGAAAGGCCTGCCGGTGTCCCGGGTTGATAGCCGTGGAATTACCCGCCGTCAAACTTGCTGCTTCAATAAAAGCAGCAAGTTCTTCGACCAATCTGGACTTCAGCCCGGCTTCCGGCATTTACAGTAGCTTACCGGTACGGGCTATTCTTTTACAAATTTGAACTTGATTTCCTTGGCGTCTTTTTGCTCCGGATACAGATCCGCGCCCTTGAGCGTGAGGACTATCGGGGCATTGACCGGCACGTCAGCCGACCCGTTTGCACGCTTGACGGACAGCGTAAGGGTCTCCCCCTTCATAGTCCAGGTTCCCTCGATAACGCCCGCGAGGCTTGCCATCGAAAAGGTGTTGTCCTGGTCAAGTTTCAGCTTCGAACTATCTAAAGTTGCTTTCATTGGCCCTGGGTCTTGGTTAGGCGTGTCAGCGTTATCAAGAGTCATCTTGTAGGTGCCTACGCGATCCGCTTCGGGGCCAGAAACTGTTTTCTGGCCGGTACGACGGAAATCAGTTTCCTTTCGCTTGAAAACAAGGCTACTGGCCTTGGTTGCATCGAAGATGGTGAGGGTCTTGCCGTCGGAACTGATTTCGCCGGTTGACGCCGTGCCTGGATCACCCGCGACACGCTTTCGGTCTTTCGCCCGTTTCTTCTCAAACTCAGCCGGGGGCAAGTTGCCCACTTTGTCCGGGGTGAAGGTCAAGGTGTTGCCGGTTGTCGCCACGGTGCCTTCAATCAGAACTCCGCCCAGCGAGTAGTAATAGCGATTCTCTGAGCTGATATAGAGATTGACGAGGTCATGAAGTTTTAGCATGCCCTCCTCTTCTTTTGAAAGTTTGGAGCTTGAAAACTGGAGCGATCCCTTCCAATCTCCGGCGACGGTGACTCGTGAAGAGTTGCCGCAACCACAGATGAGAAGGAGAGCAAAAGGGGCGAAGTGTCTCACCCCTGAATTATTCATTGTTTGTAGGCCAATTAGCTAGTGCCTATTCCTTCACGAACGTGAATGGTGTCGCCTTTGCGTTTTTATCGGCAGGAATCAGGGTGTTTCCATTGATCTTCATGATCATCGGCACATCGTTGCTCTTCATATCCTTCATGCCCATAACCTCGGTCACCTTCATGATCACTTCGTCCCCAACGACCTTCCAAGTGCCTTTCATTTTCATCATGATCTGTAACTCGAATGTGTTGTCCGGGTTCAGGCTTAGCTTCAAACTGCCTTGCATCATCTGGAGCATCTTCGCTTCTTTTGGATCGGCCTTGGAGGCGTCAACATTGCCTTTGTAAGACCCCACCACGCTGGTTTCTGAGCTCGAAACGGTTGACTTCATCTCGCTCACGGGCGTTGTCTTAGCCCGGTTAAAGACCATGAGGCCAGACTGTGATCCGCTGGCGTCGCCTTGGATGGTAATGCGCGTTCCATCAGCGCTGATAATCCCATGCATAGGCTTATCCATGTCTTTTGCTTTGGGTTTGCCCTGCGATTCGGCGAGTTTGGCGGCCTCTTCAAGGGTCATTCCCATGACCGATTTTGGTTGGAATGTCAATGCAGTGCCATCCACCTTCAAGTCACCTTGCATAGGTAAGCCCATCATCGATAGCGTGTACTTGCCGTCTTTGATTTCCAGTTCGATATCGACAAACAGACCCACGAGGGCCTCGCCGAGTTTTGCAGAAGGATCATCCGACTTACCCTTGGGCATGTCAATTTTCCCGATCCATTTGCCGTCAACTCCCGATTCTTGGGCTTGCATGCCCGTGAGCTTCAGTTTAGGTTTGGCCGGGGCCGAAGTTTGGGAGACCGAGTTGCCAGAGCCACACCCGAGGGCGATGATCGCGGCAAACGCAATTGCTGAACTTGAGACAATACGCATAGCTTGATAATCGGCGATAGAAAGGCACAGTCTGGGTAAAACAAGCGGGATGCTCCGAAAATCTATTGTAATTGCCGGCCTACTAGTCGCTCCTTTCAGCTTTGGACAGGTCCCAAGCCCTAAAGAGTTCTTTGGCCACGACGTTTGCGAAGATTATTGGCTGGCCAACTACAAGCAATACACCGCTTACATGCAAGAGCTGGACAAGAAGTCTGACCGACTTAGCCTGGAGAGCATTGGGAAGACTGAATTCGGCAACGAACAGCTAATGGCTATCGTCACCGACCCCGGAAATCGCCGTAACCTTCAGAACTATCGCAAAGCGAGTGAGCGATTGGCGCGCGGACGCGGCTTCAAAGATGATGCCGATGCTTTGAACTTCGCCAAAAAGCAAAAGGCAGTCATTTGGATTGATGGCGGCTTACATGCGAGTGAATCGTTGGTTGCTCAACAGCTCATTGAAACGGCTTATCGACTCACGAGTTCAACCGAGCCTACGGTCAAGCGATTTCTGAAGGATTGCGTCATCTTGCTCGTTCATGCCAATCCCGATGGGATGGACTTGGTCGCGGATTGGTACATGCGCAAACCGGTGCCGAAGGAGCGGAGTTTAGCGGGACTGCCCGTGCTTTACCAGAAGTATTGCGGCCATGACAACAACCGAGACTTCTACGCCAACAACATGGCGGAAACGAAGAACATGAACCGGATTCTCTATTCGGTTTGGTATCCGCAGATTGTTTACAACCATCACCAGAGCGCGCCGGCTGGAACCATCATGTTCTGCCCTCCGTTCCGCAATCCCTTTAACTACAACATGGATCCCATGATCGAAATCGGGACCGAGCTGCTGGGAACCTTTATGCATCAGCGCATGATTAGCGAAGGGAAGCGGGGAACCGCGATGCGGGGTTCGACGCTCTATTCCACTTGGTGGAACGGCGGACTACGAACAACCACCTACTTTCACAACATGATCGGGATTCTCACCGAGACTTACGGTTCACCGAACCCGGGGCCGTTGCCATTCGTGCCTCGCTTCCAGATTCCTTCGACCGATGTGCCATTCCCAGTTGAGGCGGGGCGGATGTGGCATTTGCGTGATTCGCTTGAGTATGAGATTTCCGCGAACTACGCGATATTAGATTACGCCTCGCGCAACCGCGAAAAGCTACTGTTTGACTTCTATCGAGCGGCCAAAAATCAGATT
The DNA here is from genome assembly GCA_040081075.1 of Fimbriimonadaceae bacterium. Classification (GTDB taxonomy): domain Bacteria; phylum Armatimonadota; class Fimbriimonadia; order Fimbriimonadales; family Fimbriimonadaceae; genus JANJUB01. Next base: position 16,558 of record JBEBHJ010000011.1, read on the forward strand.
GAGTTAGGCTCAAAGGATTCGTGGACGCCGTATCCCTCGCGCGTGGCGCTTGGGGCCGAGGGCATGAAAAAACCCGAGAATCGGGATGCACGGATGTACGTCATCCCAGGTCATGGAGATTATACAGTTTCCAAATTTGTGGAGAAACTTATACAGTGTGGGATCGAAGTTGAACAACTCGTCGAAGATACAGATTCGCCGTTCGCTCAACATTCGTGGGGAACGTGGACCAAGGGTGCTTTCGTCGTCCGATGCAACCAGGCGTTCCGTCCCCATGTGCTTGATATGTTCGAGCCCCAAGATCATCCCAATGACTTTCAGTACCCGGGCGGTCCGCCCATTCCACCCTACGATAATGCGGGCTACACCTTGGCGTTCCAGATGGGCATAAAATTTGATCGGATTGTCTCTCCAATAGACCTTAAGACAGAACCTGCAAAACTATCACCTTCGCCCACGTTTGAGGTTAAGGAGAGCATTCCAAGGCAATCATTTCATGGTAGCAAACCAGCTCCTGCCCAGTACATAGGCGCTTACTATCTACCCTTAAATTCATACTCCCTGGTAAACAAAGCATGGAAACGTGGCCTCAGCGTTCGGTCGGACCTCACCCACCCGGAACCTTACGTTATTGTAAAAGCGGATGAATCTCAGATCAAGGCTATGGATTTGCCAACCGGATACTACGCGGTAGCACCAATTTCAGGAAGTGGAGCGCCCCTGGCAAAGAAACCCCGCCTTGCACTCTGGGATCGCTACGGTGGCTCCATGGAATCTGGCTGGACACGCTGGGTGCTTGAGCAGTTCGCGTTCGACTTCGACGTCGTTTTCCCCCCCGATCTTGATGCGGGGAACTTGAATGCGAAGTATGACTGCATCATTTTGCCTTCGGGAGCAGTGCCTGGCGGTGGTGGACGGGGTACGCCTGCTGGTGGAAATGCCGCCGGCGGAGGCGTTGACGAATTGGGTGGAGAGACCGGACCCATTCTTCAAGGTGGCGGCGGTCAAAACCTCGCCGATGATCCAACCATCCCACTCATGTACCGACAACGTATCGGAAGCGTCACCGCTAAGACCATCGCAAATCTCAAAGAGTTCGTCGAACAGGGCGGCCATTTGCTTTGCATTGGATCAAGCGCTCTCAACATCTCAAAGCAACTTCAGTTGCCCGTAGAGAGCGCTTTGGTTGACGAGAAGGGTGTGAACTTGCCCAACACCAAGTTCTATATCCCCGGCTCGGTCTTGAGAATGAAACTAAGCAGGGGGCCGTTGACTCTGGGGATGGAAGACTATGTCGATGTCATGTACGACAACTCTCCGTCCTTCCGGACCCCTCACCCTTCAACCCCCTCTCCCCCGGAGGGGCGAGGGGGAGTTGAGACGGTTGGATTCTACGACTCCGCCAAGCCACTGCGCTCCGGATGGGCGTGGGGACAAGAGGTTTTGAAGGACACCGTCGGCGTCGCCGATGTGCCGCTGGGGAAGGGTAGAGTTGTGCTTTATGGCCCCGAAATCCTGTTCCGCGGGCAATCGTATGGAACGTTTAAGCTCCTGTTCAACGCAATCTTTCGCTCGGCTAATGCCTCATCTTGAAGTACTATAAAAGTTCGTATGAAAACCCTCGCTCTTTTTGCACTCGCCTTCTCCGTTCAGGGAACCGTTGCCCTGAAGGGCCATACGCGCGAGGTTTCTAGTCTAGCCATCTCGCCCGACGGCAAGCTGCTTGCTTCTGGCAGCGTGGACCGGACCGTCCGTCTTTGGGATACAACCACGAAGCAGACTCTGGCGTCTCTCGAAGGCCATGACGGCGAGGTCATGTCGCTAGCTTTCAGCCCCGATGGCAAGTTGCTGGCTTCGGGCGAAATGTATAAGAAAATCAAGATTTGGGATGTCGCGACCCGAAAGGAAGTCCACATGTTCTCGGATATCAACGGTCGCGTTACGGGGCTCGTTTTCACCCCTGATGGAAAGCGGCTCTTTGCTTCTACCGTTGACAACTCCGTGCTCGTTTGGACGGTCGGCTCGTCCGCCGAGTCCAAGAAGCTGGCCCACAATTATGCCGTCAATGGCCTCGCGATTTCGCCAAACGGCAAGACCTTGGCCACGGTGGGCGACGATGGCTCGGTTCACCTCTGGGATGTGGAAACCCTCAAAAATACATTGACGCTCAAGCATTCGGATAGAGGGCGGTCAGTTGCCTTCTCGGCGGATGGTAAAACGCTTGTTTCGGGAGGAGGAGAAGTTGTGAAGCTTTGGGATGTAGACACTGGTGCGGAAAAGGCATCAGCCAAGGCGGAAGCAAACGCAGTCGCTTTCACTCCGAATGGCGCGATGGTCGTCGTCGGAACCCAAGACAATCTGACGCTCTTCCTGAATGGCTCCGATCTTAACGTTAAATCAAAGGTCGAGAAACACGAGCGGCCCGTAACCTCGATCGCAATCACCCCAGATGGCAAATCCGCGTTCACCGGCAGCATGGATATGACCATCAGGATTTGGGCAATACCGCATTAGCTAATATCTTCAGATGGTCGGCAGTTAAGCTCGACCAACAGTCACACTTTGTTTATGGCACCTTCTGGCGACTGTAACTACGATTTGTCTTCGAGTATAGAAGGGTCGTCCTTGCAACGATCGTACAGCTTGAACAACTCTTCATAATCGGCTTGCCTCAGCTGCAGAAGCTCCTTCCGAAGTTCGGGATCTTTTTCCTTCAAAATCTGGGAGTTCCACTCGCTAATGCGCTTGCTCAACGCGCGGCGTTCGATTTTCGGCGAGAACGACCCAGCGCCCGCGTAAACCGGAGTGAAAATCGCCATCACAACGGAAAGCGCCGCTCCACCAAGCAACAAGCGTCCAATCCAAAACATCGGAGATTCTCGGAACCCACAATCCTTGGTGATAATCGTCCCGTCCTTCCGACGGTAAAAGCGCGTGCACAGTCGCCCTTCTGTTTTTTCTATGAGCTCCATCGCTTCCTCGCGAGTCATGTTGGTGAGGTTATAGACGTTGTGCTTGCAATGCGTGCAATGCCGCACTTTCTCGTCGCCAACCATCCGGTTCCAATTTGCCGGGCAGTTCTTCTTGACCTCTAACGCATCAAGTTTATCCATGGCATCATTATAGAGCACGTTTTTTACGAATTCGATCTCGTAAGATAAGACCGCCGATTGCGAGAAAAAGTAAGCCACCGAAGGTCAAACCAATTTGAAAATATAATTTTCGAACAAATGGGTCTCCGATTCTCTTCAAAACGGGAAAGTCAGGCTCCTTCCAGCCCGACCAAAAGTCAGAGTGAGTATCAGGGTGCTCGCCACGGGCGAAACGTTCATTCATGTAGCTTTGTCGCGCCTGGTGTACCTTTTCTCCGTCTGCGATCAAGTCGAGATAACCCAGTGAAGGTTTCTTGGTTTCACTCCGTTCCGGCTCGACAACGAAGGCCTTGCCTTGGACCAGAAGCTCCTGAATCCGATCCTGCGCGTACTCTTGCATTAAGGAGTGGGAAGCTTGACTCGTAATTCGCGCCGAGGCGATGACTTGGTAAACATCCGGCAACTCATAACCCAACCCCATCATGATAATCCCGGCCGCGCCAACTACTGCATGATCAGCCTGTTTCCCGTGCAAATGGCCATATTTGACTGGGTGATTTTCAGGCAGCCACGACTCTTCTAAGGTCAGTTGGACATTCTCTCTTCCAAAGTGCGACTTTGGGTTGATCTCAAGCGCTTTCTTGACTTCCGCGATACTCTCTCTTAGGGTTTTGATGTCTTTGTCGGTGTGTCCGTTGGCTATCCAGCGGTGAACCAGGAATGTTCCGTAGTTCGCATGGAAGCTGTACTTGTGGTCGTTTGAAATTCTTTGGCTTTTTGAGCTTAGGATGACCTTGATGGCTTCGTCAACCTTTCCAATTCGATCATAAGCTACGGCAAGATCATCGAACTCGGGCGGAGTGAGGCTGGGTTTCTTCAGCAAACGCTTGATGCGCATTTCGTAGTATTTAGCGGGGTAGCGCTCAAACCGTCCGCCAATGGCGCGCAAGACGAGTTCCTGAATCGCCTCGCCCTTTTTGCGCGGGTTTGTTTCACTTTCTATGCGGTGTAAGGCGTCAACATTGCGCTTCTCAAATGCCAAGGTGTCGCGGTCGTTTATGCATGCATGAGCGAGAAGCGGAAGAACGAATAGGAAGACAAAGAGTTGTTTCATGATATCAGTTGATCCCCAGTTCAAAAGCTTGATTTGTAGTTCAAACTGGCTTGCTCCGTAAGATTCTTCTGACTAGGAAAAAGCCGCCAACAACAATGGAGGCTAAAACCGCAAATATTGGTAGAAGAACAGTGGTCGAGGATTTGGATCGTGCGGAGTTTGGATCGGGGCGCAGGACAGGGTATTCGGGTTCATGCCATTCGTTCCAAAAATCGGCATGCGTATCCGGATGCTTGCCCAGATTGAGCCGAGCGATCATATACGACGTTCTATCAGTGTGCACCCTTTCTCCATCTTCAATGAGAGCGCTGTATTCGTCGCTACGACTTGCTTGCACCCTTGCTTTTTGCAAGTCGGCATTCTGTTTGGCAATGAGCCGATCTGCCGCCTCTTTGGTCATTGTTCGCCGTATTTGTCTTTCTGTTGCCGCCGGAATTTTGATAGGCAATATACTTGTGTGTCCCGCTGAAACCAAATCGGTAAAGCGAACTCCTGCAAACTCTGAAGTTGTTCCAGTTTCCGAGAGGATAATCTCGTTTAGGATCAGGTACGTGTCGGGTAACTCGTAGCCCAAACCCATCATGATGATGCCAGCTGTTCCTATAGCCAATTTCTCCTCGTCAATTCTGCCCACACTTTCATAGAACTGTTTCTCACGATTCTCTGGCAACCAAGATTCCTCAAGCGCAAGCTGAACGTTCTCTCGCCCAAAGTGAGAATTCGGGTTGATCTTGAGCGCCATTTTAATCTCTTGGATGCTCTCTTTCAGAGTCTTGACGTCGCTGTCTTTGTGTCCGGCTGCGATCCAACGATGAACGAGGAACGTTCCATAGTTGGCGTGGAAGCTATATTTATGCGCTTCAGTCTGGCGTAGGTTCTTTGATTTCAAGATAGCCTTAATGGCTTCATCAATTTTTCCGATTCGATCGTAAGCGACGGCGAGATCATCGTATTCGGGTGGCGTGAGCGTTGCTTTTTTCAACAAGCGCGCAATGCGCATTTCATAGTATTTCGCCGGATATCGTTCGAACCTTCCGCCTATCGCGCGCAGCACGAGCTCTTCGACAGCTTTGCGACGTAAGTTGGGATCAGGTTGCCTTTCGATAGCCTCCAAAGCGTTGACATTTCGCTTTTCAAAAGCCAGAGTGTCGCGGTCGTTGATGCATGCGATCGCAAATGCAGGAAGCAGAACCGCAAAAATACAGAGCAGTCTCATATATGAGAAAGAACGTACCGGTCCGCCGAAACGTTCCTCACTTGCTCGAAAGATCGGGCTCTTCACTTACCGAAGGGTTCCAAAACCCGCGAAGTGTTGCGACAATACGTGAACTGCCCAGCGTAAAGTAAAGCGCGATTACAAGGGCTAGAACGTGCGCCCAAAAGCTCTCCGTCGAACCCACGAAATGCGAGGATTCTTTGCCATATGCCGCATAGTATTTCTCGACACAAGTAGGAGCCTCGGTGAGGAAAACAAGCATTCCAGTGGCGGCAAAGACAGTCTGGGGAAGGCGCAAAGATTGATTTGCCGGTTCCGCCGAACACTCTCTGGAAATCAGCTTTGCTATCCAGGGTGCTTTGTCCCACGTGACATAACAAATCGCCGCCTGAAGGATGCAACTGGCAAGTATTGCCGCGAAGGGTCGAGCAAACATGAACGGAATCTGGCCTTTGTCATCCGGGAATATGGTGAAGAGGGCAGGAGCATAGGCGATGAGCCTCACAAAAAAGTAGAGCGAGAGAAGTCTGCTGCCCACAATAGCCAGCTGCATTGGGTTCATCAGTCTTTAGGACGCGCTCTGTTTGCAAAGGGCACTTCAATAAATCCTGGTATTTGTCTGGCAAACAATTGCGGTCTAAACCGCGTCTAAGAACCGTGAATTCCAAAGTTCTCTCGCTCTTTTTGCTGTCTTCATTTGCGGCCGTCAGCCACAGTGTTGTGATGTGGGACGAAGGCATCAATGGCGATCTCTCGGGTGATCGGCTCCTGCCCACCAATCTCAACCTTGTCATTGGATCAAACGAACTCATCGGATCTACGGGAAACACGGGGACGACCGACCGCGATTACTTCCATATTTCACTGACCGGCGGCCAAAAACTCACGAAGATCTATCTGCGCAACTATGTCAGCGCGGACGATATCGCGTTTATCGCCGTCCAAGCAGGAACGGTTATCACTGAAGATCCGACGAACGCGAATGTTGGGAATCTGTTAGGCTGGACATTCTTTGGAACTCCCCAAATCGGGAGCGACTTGCTTGCCCCGATGGGGACGGGCAGCGGCTCTATCGGTTTTACGCCGCCACTCACCGGATCCGATTACACATTCTGGATTCAACAAACCGGCGATCCAACGGATTATGTGATGGATTTCCAAGTTGTCCCCGAGCCTTCCTCCATGGCAGCTCTGGCCGGTTTCGCATTGCTCCTCAAAAAGAAGCGCCAGCGTGCAGCATAGCTCCTCTCGAGAGTTGAGCCAATCGATAGTTGTGTACCCCCATCATTGGGCCCGCATCATCGTGAGTTTTAAGATTAACTTCAGGGCCGCGGCTCTGCAAAGAGTCATGCATGATGTGCTATACTGAACTGTATGGTTCAGTATTCGCAGGCCAACTTCGATGCCACGTTTGGTGCTCTTTCGGACGCAACCCGGCGCGGCATTCTGGAGCAACTAGGACTCGCAGACGCTTCAATAACCGCTCTTGCCGAGAGGTTCCACATGACCCTCACGGGCATGAAGAAACACGTTGGAGTCTTGGAGCAAGCGGGACTCGTGACTACGGAGAAAGTGGGACGAGTGCGAACCTGCAAGCTCGGGCTGCGTCACCTGGAAGAAGAGGCGGCGTGGATTGAGGGGCATCGCAAGCTCTGGACCGAGCGATTCAACGAGTTGGACATCGTTGTTGAGGAACTTAAACTGAAGGAAAGATAAATGGAACAAAGTATAGTTAATGAGACCAAGATAGAGAAGATTTCCGAGCTCGAACTCGTCGTCACACGCACGATCAATGCACCCGCGCGCCTCGTGTTCGACGCGTTTACCCGGGCAGAACTATTCAGGAGATGGTGGGTACCCAAATCGTATGGGCTGAACCTGGTTTCTTGTGAAATGGATGTTCGCGCTGGAGGAGAGTATCGGTTGGGGTTCCTCCATGAAGGCGCGACGATGGAGTTCTTCGGCACCTACGTGGAGGTTACACCCGACTCGCGCCTGGTTTGGACCAACGATGAAGGCGACGCGGGCCAAACCGTCACCACCGTGACCTTCGAGGAAATCGACGGCAAGACCCGGTTGAAGGTGCTCGATCGCTATCCTTCGTCGGAAGCGGTTGATACGGGATCAACGGGCGCTATGCCCGAGGTGCTCAACCAACTCGAAGAGCTCCTCGGAAGCCTGGGGTAGGCGTTGAGATCAATCTCGCGGCCGGAGCGAGCAAGAAGATCACTCCGTCCAGCAGATGTTTTCCCGTCGGCTTGCCCTCCCGGTCAATGAGTTCGCCCTTCACCGTTACAACAACGTAGGCGTCCCGGTCGACCGGGTTCTTCGCGTTGGGTTGCCGCGATAGATCTGAAGTCTTGTAATTTGGCGGCTCAGGTAACTTAGGGTATGAGATGGTTTCCGGTTGTTGCTTTAGCTGTTGTGTGCCATGTTTGCGGTTTGCCATGCGGATTCAGCCGAAAGAGCAACCCATTCCCGCTTGATACTCACGTCGTAACGAAGGGCGGGATCAAGTATCTACGGGTTACGATCAAGAATAACGAATCCCACGCTTACGATTGTAAGCTGAGCGAACTATTTTACAAATCTTACGAGTCCCTCGACAAGTTCCCTGTCAGATTTACTCTTCTCGCTAAAGGAAAATTTCAGCATGATTTCAGCTTCCATCCCAACGCGTGGACCGTCCAGGACCCTACAAGTGCTTCGAGTGTTGAAGCCCTCTACAGCGGCAAATCTGCAAACGGGTCATTCACCTGTGGGGCTGTAAATTATCCCTCGTTGGCCCTCGCGTATTCGACTCGGGGCCCAGAGAAAGACATGCTGTTTATGTCGGACAATAAGGCATGGCCCCTCCCGCGTGCGATCGAGATCCGACTCATCTCGCTGAAGGTAAAGGGAGTTGAAAGGTTAAGGGCCCCGCTCCAGTTCAGAGTTGAGCCCGGTGGCCGCTACCGTATTCCAAGTGTGATGCCAAGAGAAAAACCTCTAATTAAATATGCGACAAGGCTAGTTCCAAACAAACGCTGGTCGATCCAATCAATCTATCTCGACTAAACGAATGACTTTGGGAGTAGACGCGGCGTGGTAGCTTTCCGATAAGCCCCATACGGCGACACAGCGGCGAATCAAGCTTCGGTATGAGTTGCTTTGGCCACTTTAAAGCTTGGTGGGCGTTACTGCTCGGTCACCTCAATATTCAGGGCTCATTGGGCTACAGCATGGGCGGCACCGTGGCTGGCGCACTTTCCATGGCGCAGGGGAGTACATTTCTGTTCAGTCACAAGCTGATACCAGGGAACGGCGCGAACTTGCTGATGAGCCCGACACCTACGTGCACAGAGGTCTGGACGAATCGCTAGCCAAAGAGGTAGCCGTTCAACTCACATCCCGTGATCCTCTGTCCTCCCATGCTCGCGAGGAGCTTGGGATCACGGAAACTCTGATGGCAAACCCTATTCAGGCGTCTCTGTCCTCTGCCGCTTTCGCAATTGGAGCGGCCGTGCCGATCATTGCCTGCGCCGTCACCCCCATCAAGTCGATCAGCCTTGTGACAAGCATAGCGACAGTCGCTACGTTGGCAAGCCTTGGTTATATTGCCGCCACATCGGTGGTGCGTCTGTTTGGCGTGGTGCGCTGCGGGTCACCTTCTGGGGCGTTCTCGCGATGGCGATCACGGCTGGGGTAGGCAAACTGTTTGGCGCAGCGGTCTAAGGTACAGACTACCCAGACTCCGATGACAACTTCGGAAAATCTCCCTCCCAAGAATCCAAAACTTGCACGTAAAGCCATGGTGGGCGGTACAGGATTTGAACCTGTGACCCCTTCGGTGTGAACGAAGGACCATATTTTGAACCTGTTTGAACCTACGGACGGCCCTCGAAGCCCCTGATTTTCGGCCGAACGAAGGGGTGAGTTTCACCCGGCACTTTCCTTGTTATGACCGATGTCGACACGGAATTGCTCGACGAGACTTTTCATGGCTGACCGGTGCGGTCGCCGTGGCCGGACGCCCGTGCCCACCCTGGTTTTCCATCATAAACAGCCCGAAGCCGACGGTCACCCACCAACACTCAAGAGGTTTCCTCACGATGCGGGGAAATGAGGGAACATGGCAATTCGCAAGTTTCCCTGCGCTCCAGCCGGGTGCTTTCCAAGTCCCCCATTTTCCATACCGATTCTCAACCGTGTTCCCTCAGTACCCTCAGGTAGCAGGCCTAATGATCGTGAAGATCGTGTTCCTTCCAACCGACTCCTCACGGTAGGAGAAGCCGTTGAGCCGAAGCACTTGAGCGCACTCCCGTATCCTCCCGGCGACAGTCTTGCCACCTCGAATCGGGAGGCCCTTGAATCCCGCTTCTCGAAGTTGTTCGATGATCTGCGCCGCTGTTCCCCGAAGGTCCTCTGGATAATCCAGAAGGGCTCGGGTCAGCGGGTCGGGGTCTCTGACTCCCAACTGCTGCGCAACCTCAAGGGCTGCAAGCATGGATGGCGCCTCGTCCCCGGCAACTTCGCTGAGGATTCGACCGAACTCTTGGAACCGTGTCGGCAAGATTGCCTTACCTTTGGGGCCTGTCAGGCCCAGAGCGGCGTTGTAGATCAGTTGGCTCAGAATGGCATCCCGATTCTCATCCACCTCGGCGAGTAGCTCATCCTTGCCCCGTCTTTGGTCGGGAAGCATCGGGCGGTAGAAGAGCGGGAGGAGTCGGTCCTGAATGTCCTTTCGCTTTGCGAACTCGGCCGTTCTAGATGTCACTCCGATCTTGGCTCTGAGTTTGGACCGGTGCACATCGGCATTCGTGTATTGACGCCGGGTCGAGAACTCCCCGCCCGTGGCTGCTTGCGCCAACCCGTCTTCCATCCATGCCGGTGGAGGTGAGTCCAGGTTGTCAAGTACGTAGATGGGTTCGGCCGAAACCAAGGAATAAAACGACCGTTCATCGTTAGGTGCTTGGCTCACGCTCTTTGAGTCGCCCATGAAGAGCCGGACAGCTGCCTCCAGCGTCAGCGACTTGCCTGAGCCGAACCCTCCAAAGGCAAGCAAGATCGGCGCATTGCAACCAGCCAGCACGCAAGCGAGCCATGCTTCAAGCAGGGCTGTCTGTGTGCTTTGACTGTATGCCTTCGCCTCTGGTGGAGGTTCGACGGCAGGTCGAAATGCCGCAACGCTAGCCGGGTCGAATCCTTCCGTCGGCTCCCATTCTGGAAAGACGGACCTCCCAGCGAACAGCACACCTTCCTCACCATTCGAGACCTTGCGAAGCTCGACCCTTACGCCCATACGCTCGGCAACGACCACGTGATTCCGACCGCAGGACACGTAAAGCTTGCCATCACTCCACGTCGAGTAGCGATTGACCCGAACGGGTCTCCCACGGCTTAGGGCAGCCTTTTGAAGGTCCCTAACAAGCCATCGGAATGCTGGTTCGATGGGGTTCAAACCCAAGTCCTGAAGCGCTAGGCAGACAGCACTGCAAGACTCTGCCAACGGTTGCGGAGTTCCGTCAACCAGCATATAGGGTTCCGGCTCACGCACTTCGTCCGACTCAGCCGCCAACAGTTGTCCCTTCCGGATGAGGAAGTCAGCCACAAGCTCGGACAACTCCCGCTTCTGTTGACGACCCGTGCCAGTCGCCATAAGGTGCGCTACGGCTGGAGCTAGGTCGGCAAGCGCCCGGATTCCCTGCTCCTCAAGAACGTCATCGTATGACTTGGCCGACGCAATCGCCTTCTGCCATCGCTTCTTGAATCGCTTTGGATCGTCGCAGTGCATTTCGCTCGGGTCTTTGAACCCGTCAAGCCGAATCGCTCGAATCCTATCCTTGAGCGGCGACTTGGCAAACGCCCTCATGAATGAGAGTCCGCCCTCATCGGGCTCGACCAAGAGGTACAAGTCCGCATCGTCGAACCGATCTGCGATCTTCAGAAGGTCAGGCATGACCAAGTTGACCTGCTGAGCACCAGGAATCCCAAGGGCTTGAACCCCGTGGTGCCACAAGGTGTGGCAATCCGATTCGCCCTCGACAATCACAAGCGCATTCGCAAACTCTTGAATCGGCATTCGCCACAGCCCGTAAAGGTGCGACGTCGAACCTTGCTTGGACTTAACCTTCGGATTCCCAGTCAGCGAGACCCGATACCGGGTGCTCAACTGCGAGCGGTCTTCACCCCAGTAGGGCATCTCGACCGCAGGTTGGCTTCCTCGCTGCACGTCCTTCAGCCCGTACTCGGTCAGAGCATTCATCGGAAGTTGCTTGTAGTTGGCGTATTGCCGCAACGTGCAGCCGTTCGACGATTCCGGGCGAAGGTCAGCATCGCTCATGCCAAGCGCATCACGGATGTCTTCATGAGAGCATCCCTCGGAATAGCACTTGAACCGGACGCCCTGTTTATCCAGGTAGGCGACCATGCTCATTCCGTCCCCGGCGTGTGCGGGGCATTGCGCCCTGAACTGGCCCGGAGTCCTCGTGTCCACTTTGCCTAGCGCTTCCAGCGCATCGAGAACCCGTTGCTCGTGAGAAAGATTTGATCGGCTGCCGCTCGTTGGCTTACTCATACCAGTCCTCCTCAAGCGAGTCGGTAGGAAGCTTCCAATCCGGATTGGACAGAAACTCCCGACGCTCGATAGCGGAAGCGTCTGCAGAAAGCCACTTGTCAAACTCGGCCGCTATCCTCATTTCCAGTTCTGGTAGCGGTCGCAAGCTGCGACGGTTCAGATTCCTTTCCGGCCAGAGGTCTAGCTGTTCTCTAGAACGTCCGAGCTTGGGGATTGCGATCCGACCGACTTCATCCTCAACCCACTTTTGGTAAAGAATGTCCGAGAAGTCCAGGCCCCCTCCGATTCGCCCGTCAGCGACTGCGCTGGTGTGGTCGATGGGCTTGAAGTTGATCAACTCAACGGAGAGGGCGGAACAGGAATGGACGCTTTGGCTCATCATTCTCCTCCCGGTGAGTCGTCCAGGCCGTCAACAACTGACACGTACCCTTCGGGCAGAGGTTCGCCCTTCCGTGCTGTTCTACGTTCCTGCTTTCGAATGCGCTTTTGAATCTCCGCTTCGATCCTCTCGTCGAAGAGCGAAACTACAAGCGTTTTCAGCCAACCCGGCAAAGTTGCGGTGGGTCTTGCCAGCCAGCGCTTGTCAATGTCAGCAGCCCACAGGTTGGGGGATGCGGTTTCCGGGAAAAGGACCCGTGGCCGTGATCCGGCAACTGCAGGGGCATAGACCACGTTGTTGATCGTGAGCCCGTCGGCAAGCTCCAAGTCGGCTCGTGCGCTGGTTCCGTCCAATAGGACGAACTTCACGAGTCGTGGTTGTATTGTCTTTTGTTGTTCCATATGTTCTCCAAGGGCTGTCCCAGCGAGCTCGGAGTTCAGAAACAACAAAGGGTTCAAGCACACCAGGTCCGCTGGTGACATGAACCCCGATGGCTTTCGCCTCAGTCGAGAACACCCCGTCAAGGTGCTCCAAAAGACAATATACTATTCCTGGCTCAGCAAAGTCAAGAGCAGTGGGCCAAACCATCCAGCGCCGAAGCTACACGAGGCAGCCGTAATGCAAGGCGGTGGGCTACCATGAATCAGAAGAACAACGGCATTGTTAAGAGGGCGGGAAGTCGAAGCGACACACAGGCTGAGGTTGAATCGCATGTCTTGGAAGTCCTCTCCCAGCGGTTCGGACTCCAGCTAGTTAGCGGCAAGGTAGACACCGGCAGGAGCTTCGTCCAACTGGACGGCTTGGCCATTGATCGAGAACGGAACATCGCTGTGGCAGTCGAGGTTTTTGCCCACGCTGGGCGTGTTAAAGCCGCCCAGCGTCACAAGGTCCATGCTGACGTCTTCAAGCTGGCGCTGGTCCGTTCCCTGCTTCGAGACCAAGGGATTGCTGACGTGACGGCGGTCTTTGCGTTCACATGCCTGGAGTGCGCCCGTTCACTTACTGGCCGGACCTGGATCGCCGACGCTGCTAGCCGGTACGGAGTGCAGTCCGTTAGCATAGAGATACCAACGGAATTGACGTCCAAGATTCTAGAAGCTCAGGCAAGGCAGAACCTGATCGAGACCAAAGTGGAGGTCAACAATGGCGACATATAAAGAAATTCAGGACTTCATCCAAACACGGCACGGGACTGAGGTGCAGACTTGTTGGATTGCGCACGTCAAAGAGCAGGTGGGCCTGCCGATGCGGAGCGCAGCGAACAGGCAAGGGTCGCAACGAGTCAAGCCTTGTCCGCCCAACAAGAAGGGCCTCATTCTTGAGGCGATGCGAGAGCTGGGAGTGCTGGCCTAGATATGCGTTTCTCAGTTATCGTTCAAGGGTTGCCTCCAGCCAAGAACGAAGCTGTTTCGATGCTCGGGTGCACCCACAAGCACAGAGAACGTGTGGCTGATCTATTGTCGGCAGTGAAGCAGGCGGTTGAGGCCACCGAATTTGACGATTTTGGTCAAGTCCCGCTAGGCATTGAGTTGACGATCCACTCGGTAGACGGTCAAGTGCCCGGCGATGCCACGAACTATCTGGGAGGGGTTGGCGATGTCTTGGAGGTCAAGCAACATCGAAAGGGTATTAGCCACCTTGGAGAGCTAGCAACGGTCGCACTTTACGTCAATGACAAGCAAATCAAGGAAGTTCATTATTTCCTGAAGACCAACCCAAATGGCCCCTACTATGAGCTAACGATATGGAGCCTATAGCTCGGGATAACTGCAATCCAGTTGCTATCGCTATTGACTTAGAGTGCAGCTTGATGGGCGGCCACGGCAAGAAACGCCAAGCAAGTAGACTCGCCTTTGCACAGTGACAAGATATGACTGAACTGAACCGAGCCGAGTTACTCACCAAAACAGAGTTCATTCGTGGCCTTGACTGTGAACGGCGGCTTTGGTTCGACCGGTTCCGCCAGGACTTGAAGCCCCCGTTGAGCCTTCCGATTCGTGAGCGAATCGAAGTTGGCAGCGCCATCGGCAAACTGGCCCAACAGCGATACCGAAGCGGAGTCGCCGTGTCGGGCACCTACGGTGACCACGAGGAAGCGGCTCGACTCACCCAAGAACTCATAGACTCGGGTGCCGACTGCATCTTCGAGGCAACCTTCATCGTCGGCGGACACCTTGTCCGGGTGGACGTGCTCTCGAAAGGGAACAGCGGTTGGATTCTCGATGAAGTCAAGTCGTCATCCGTCAAAGAGCCTGACAAGTTGGACGAAGACAAGGTGCTCGACCTTGCCTTCCAGGTGTATACGCTCAAGGAAGCGGGACTCAATATCGAACAGGCTCGGCTTGTGCTCGTGGACACAAGCTACGTTTGGGACGGCGGAACCTACCACCCGGAAATGATGCTCGGTGTCGTTGACCTGACGGAGCGGTGCGAGGAGTTACGGCCGCAAGTTGAAGAGCGCTCGAAGCGGCTTCAAGACGTGCTTAAGGCGACGGAGCAACCCGAAGTGGAGATAAACACCCACTGCAAGAAATGTGACTACTTTGAGGCATGTCACGAAGGTCGCCCCTACGATGTCATCCACCTGCCTCGGATGAACGAGAAGTCCGTCAGGGAGCTACGGGCGCTCGGCTACGACTTCATCAGCCAGATTCCCGAGAGCCACAAACTCACTGACCCAAGGCGACGGATGCGAGACGTGGTGGTCAGCGGGAAGCCCTACATCGGTGACGGGCTTGCGGACGCTCTCAGCGCCGTCAAATTCCCCGCCTGCTTCATCGACTACGAGTCGTCCAACCCAGCCTTTCCCATGTACGAAGGCACCCGCCCATACCAGCAGGTGTGTTTCCAGTGGTCTGCCCATGTTCTGGAGTCGGAGACAGCGACCCCGGTTCATTACGAGTTTCTACCCACCGACGCCACCGACCCAAGGGCGGAGTTCTGCAAAACTCTTTGGGAGGTCGTAAGGGACTGTGACTCCATTGTCTACTACACCGGATTTGAATTGACTCAGGTTCGAAACATGGAGAACGAAGGGGTTCCGATTGCAGCGGAACTCGTGGCAGCACTTGAGTTAAGAACTGTTGACCTTGAAAAGGTTGTCAGAGAGTATGTGTGCTTCTCAGAGTTCAGGGGAAGGACCAGCCTAAAAGTGGTGCTGCCGGTCTTGGTTCCTTCAATGAGCTACAAGAATATGCAAATCGGAGACGGCTTAGCGGCCGCCTGCGGATACCGAAGAATGGTCTTGGCGGAGACAGATCGAGGCGAGTCCGGTGCGCTTCGGGAGGCATTGCTCGCCTACTGCAAACAAGACACGTTGGCAATGGTCGAAATTTACCGGGCGCTCCAGCTCTTGGGATTGAAGAATGCTTGAAACTGGGACGTGCCTTCAGCTGTTTCCGCCCAAGCTGCCCTTAAACTTCCCGCCTCGTCTTTGGCGGCCCCTCGCAAGACCTCAGCTACACATCTGAAACTACCAATACAATACGGCATTATGGAACAGAACGAAGCAGAATTGATCCAAACCCTCACGAACCGCTACGCTGGAGCGGACTTGCAAGCCCTGACCTCGGTCATCAAGCCAGTCCTGATACCAATAAAGTCCCTTGACAAAACCATCATCAAATTGCCGGGACAAGCACATTGGAGAGCAACCTTCTCCATTGACATTGGTCAACTCAATGATGTTGTAGTTACAGTCGGAAGGACCGGCAAGTTTGTTCCAGCTGGATGCGGCACGTCTGCTACCTGGCGAGAACTAGCAAAGGGACGAATCATTGAAATCAATCAGATATCCAAAGTGGCCATAGGCGAGGTGTACCTTGGGCGCTCTAGTAAGACAGATCTCCAAACCGCCCTTGGCGCTCTTACGAAAACAGACCTTTGGGAGGTCGATCAGTTTGGAGCGGGAGCTAAACTTCTCAGCGCTCTAACAGAGTACTACCTAGTAGAGCATGGACGCCAAAGGGGATACAATGTAATTCGCATGCCAGAGGACTTCGCAAGGCACCTTGGAACATACAGATCATATGACTTTGAGTTCGTTAAAGATGGCCTACTTAAGCGTGTAGAAGCTAAGTCGATTTGGGGCACGGACACGAGGTACGCACGCTTAATCCATAGTAAATCAACAAAGCGACCCGCAGGCGACCCCTCGACGTGGTCGGCTTTTGATCGTGCGACGTATTATCCGACTAGCAGCTGCAAATTTGCAACCCAAGACATCTTCGCCGTCAGCTTGTTTTTAAGAACTGGCAATATTAAGGACTTTGCCTTTGCCCGCTCGGTTAGCAAGTCCATTACTGCAACTGGATTGCCCTTCAGCCCTGGTAACCCAGACCATGTCCATCAGAATCCGCCTTTGGAAATCGGTGATGGAACCTGGTTCGCCTCAATTGATGAAGTCTGGTAGGCCCCTCACAGTTTCTAGCGGTGTGCGAACGAAGACGCCTCGATAATCTTCGTCAACTCCTCCTGCTGAACAGCAAGCATCTCCATGCCGTTCCACACCGCCTGAGCCATTTCGCCTATACGCAGTACGAGCTCTGGTTGGATCGGTAGGATAATGTCTAGTAGAACGCTTTCGTTGAACGTTGGGTATGCGATCCCTGTGTTATTCATTAGTAGCTGATCCGTTACAAAATCATCCCTTAATAGCTTGGCCAAAAGGAGAGGTGAAATGGATTCCGGAACCAGGACGGCAATTCCCGTTGAACAAACTCCGTCAACAAGATTGCTTGGGACAACCCCGATTTTTTTCTGATCGGGCCTAACCGTTGAGACAAGCACATCCCCCGGACGGACTACATTACGTGCTCTACTTGGCGCTTCAGTGCACAGAGTAATTTGACAGCGACAAATAGATTGAGAGGACTCTATGTCCGAAATTTCGATGTATGGAAAAGTTCTCTCGCTCCGCCTAGCCGGATTGGTTCGTTCACCCCGGAGTCGGGCAACATCCCGGACCCTAATTGGAACCAGATCGCCACGATTCTCTAGCATGCTAGACAGCTTCGCCTTACTTGAGTGGTATGTAGCATCCCAACGCAAGTCGGATTCCGTAATCACTCTACGCACACCTTTGCGTTCTGGTTCGGCCATACAAAGTTCGTCCAAAATGCCAGGAAGATCGTTCGCAGGCGTGGACACTCGGCGACGCTGTGAACCACGTGTGACTACGTCGTAGCCGACGTAGTCTGCTACGGCGAAGTACACCTGGCACGTAGTCGGTGTGTCAGATTTCTTGAAGTGCAAAATGGATGTTTTGGTAGAGGTGCCCGCCGCAGCAAATGTCACTTGCGGCAATGAAATGACGTTAAGGATCTGAGCTCTTTGCCAGACATGCGCACGTAAGGCTTCATAAGCGGCACGATTCGTAAGGACACTATCAGGGACAATGGCGAGTAAATGTCCGCCGGGCTCTAACCACTCAATGTAGCGCTCAATGAACAGTAGTTCCGAGTCCACCTTTGAGTTAGAGTGTGAAGCTCTAGACCTCGCAAACGTGGAGTAGACAAGCTCTTCAGCTGTGAACTCTGCACCAAACGGAGGATTGGTAATGATCAGCCGAGCCTTGTCATGGAGGTCAATTTGTGTCGCCAGCGTGCGTCCCCACTGCAGGGAGTTTGCGGCGTGCATGTTTGCCCGTCTGATCCCGAACATTGCCATGTTGCAAAGAGAAAGTCTGACCATTCGGTCGCTCTTGTCGATGCCCATCAGTGCATTACTGCCTACTGCTTCGTGCCATCTGGCAAGATCCTTGCCAGATAGTCGCCTGGCAGCCTCGGTGCGAAGAAAGCGGAGCGATTCAACGAGAAACGAGCCTACGCCACATGACGGGTCCAGAACAAGTGGAAGTGAACCACTTTGAGGAAGGTCAAAGAAGTCTTCAATTTGCTCCTTAGACAGGGAGTGGAATGCTGTACGCACCATGAATCGGACAATCTCAGGCGGAGTCAGATACTGACCAAGCTCCTTTTCGTCCGCAAATGAACCCGCCAGAAATTCTCCGAACACATCGTTGAGCACGTCGATGCCTTGCATGCGAAGAAGCGAGTCTCTGACGTGCTCGGTTGAAAGGAATCGGAAAGCGTGGACAATCTCCCGAGCAAGGCTTATTTCAGAGTCCTTCAATCGCAGAGTGAAGTCCTCCTGTGCAATTTCCGTGGAAATGTGCGTCGGCAGGTGCATTGTGAACACGCTTCCGACAAATGCTTTTAGTTCGACAGGGGTGGCCTTCGGGCAAGCTACCACAATTCCGCCCCCCCCAACTTGTATGTCGATAATGTGCGAGAGGAGAAGCAAGCACAGCTGATCTAGTAGTTCGTGACGAGATGTAACCCTTGAGTGTCGATGCAAGCTCTCTCGTAATTCTCGTAATGCACGTTTGAGTTCGGACCGCACGACGCTATCGTCGCCAGTATTGCCAAGCAGGGCGAATTGGGATGATCCATCTTCAGTGAGCTGAGTGTATAGGTGCCTTATTGCTCGCTCCACTTCCGGCTGAGGGAAGGTCTCCCCTCTCAACCATCGACCAACAGTCGTGGGAACGACTCCCAATTGGTCAGCAAGGTCCATTGTCGAAATGTTCTTTGCCTTGAGCTCAGCCAAGAGGTCGGTGACGGGAGTTAGCACACAATTATTATACACGGCGTGTAGCACAGTTGCACGTCGAGCAGCGGTGATCTTGGCTATGCCAACGTTTTCAGTCCACACTTCCGGATCGATCCGGCGGAGCTTTCTCACTTCCGACCTCTCAGCCTTTCAACGGGACTGAACTGCCGGTGCTGGTTTTGCACATCGGCTTGAGCAAGCGACACGTACCGGTTCGTCATAGAAAGGTCGGTGTGGCCAAGCATTTCTCGAAGGGAAAACACACTCCCCCCGGCTCGAAGGAACATGACGGCGAAGGTATGTCTGAGGGTATGCGGGGAACAGCGGGTGGCTTCGAGGTTCGCTTCGTGGCCAAGGCGTTCGAACAGTTGCCTCAAGCCTGACCGGGAGAACCGTCCCCCTCGTCCCGACTGAAAGAGTGGTGAAGTCCCCTCGATTCCCTCTTCCCGAACATAAGCCCAAAGGGTTCGACCGGTCTCTCGGCCGAAGTAAACGGCCCGGTGCTTGTTACCCTTCCCAAGGACGATCACCTTCCGGTTGACAATGTCCAGATCGTTCAGGTCGATTCCGCAAAGCTCGGACGCACGGACGCCGGTATCCAGCATGAACATGATCAGGGCTTCATCACGCTTAGGATTCCGTCCCTTCTTGGCGGCTCGAATCAAATCGGATACCTGCTCTTCGGTGAAGGGCTGAATCTGGTCTGGACGGTGAATCGGGGCTTTGACGGTTGCCATTGGAGAAGCCGGGATGTACCCCTCAGCCACGATCCAGAGGAAGAACGAGCGCAAGATGCCATGCGTGTCCTTGACCGTCCTGGTCCGAACGGGCTTGTTGAGGTTGGCGATTCCGTAGCGGCCACCGGGCTCGGTGTGGCCCGTGGTCACGTAGCAGAGGAAGCCCTTGATTTCGGCTGCACTACACCCGTCCAAGCCCTCCCTACGGAGCCACCAGACAAGTCGTTCGGTCACGCACCGCCGTGCCGTCAAGGTCTGCTTGGAAAGCTGGCGATACTGGCCGTCGAGGATCCATCCGTTGATGAATCGGGGCAGTTCGGAAGTCGAGAGAACGCCCTCAAAAACGGGCGAACGAAGCGCTGAGTTGGTCATTCATGGTCTCCTGAATGGGACCAGAAGACCGAACGAAGAGGTCAGTGCAGGCTCAAAATCAAGAGATGGTGGGCGGTACTGGATTTGAACCAGTGACCCCTTCGGTGTGAACGAAGTGCGCTACCACTGTGCCAACCGCCCGTTGCTCAATTTTAGCCGATCTTAAACGACGTGAAGGATTCTTCGCTCGGAAAACGTTTGGCCATACATGTCCGTGGTTTGAATCTCAACCGAATGAGCACCCTTGGCCAGGGTGGCCGGAAGCTTGCCTTTCCACAGATGTTTGGTTTTCGCTGCCGCCGGGAGTTTCCTTCCCGGGGGCACGGCAGGTCCGGCCTCCAACTTCTTGAGTTCTAAGTAGTACGGGTCCTGGCCTTCGAAATTCTCCAAGGCAAACGAGACGTCACCAACCTTGATGAATACTTTGGAGCGTTCTGATCCGGCGTAAACGTTCACAATCACTTCGGTAGCCCCAAGTCCGGCGCGCGCGACTTCGTTCGGAATCCAAATTGCCATCTGGTCCGAAGCTGGGCGGCTGGCGGCGCGGAAGTTGACCTTGTATTTGTTTCCAATGAACTCAACAATTGAGTAGCCGTTCGGAGCGCCATCAGCCATGGTTGCGTGGGGGATTCCGCGTTCATCGGGTGAACCGTCCCACCAAGAACCACATACCGTGGCATGATTCAGGTGGTGATGGGTGCCTGAACCCTTCCAACCATCTTTCTCGCCAAGGAATAAGTTAGCCTGAACATGGGTGTGGGCAGAAAGCGAAAATGTGTGGGGCCGATTCTGGATAAGGGCAAGGAGGGCCTCTTTGTTCTTGACATCGGGCAAAGGGATGTGCATCGCCACGACCACTAGGCGATCTAGGGGAACGTGGGCAAGGTCGTTCTTGACGAACTCTAACTGCCTTTCGGTGATTTCTCCGTGGTAACCAGCGGCATCTTTACCGTGCCAGATAACATCATCCAGCACAATGAAATGAACCTTGCCATAGTTGAATGCATAATAAGTTGGGCCGAAAACTCTCTGGAACGTCTCGGTAGATGTCGAGTCATCCAACGCGTCGTAGTTCATGTCGTGGTTACCCACGGTGTTGTACCAAGGCAGCCCGAGCGTGCTGATTACGCTATTCTGGTTCTCATATAGGGAGAGCACGTCAAACATCTCGTCGCCTAGGCTCAGCCCGAACACTGGTTTTTGCTCGGCGACTTCAAGCGCGAGCTGCTCGATAATGTCGTGAGTCATGTAGTCAATTTCTTCTTGACTTCTCGGCTGCGGATCGCCAAACAGGACCATTTTGAATCTGTCACTCTCTTTATGGGGCATCAACCCAAAATCAATCGATTGGGGCAAAGAGCCCGTTGGAGCGACGCCAGGATATTTGAACTCAGGCGACCCTTTCGGCTTATGGATATAGTAATAATTCGGAAGGTTCGACGTGCCCATCGGAACTTGCCAACCGCTCGGTTTGATCACAAACAGAATCGTGTCATCGGTGACGGGCAGCCGCCAGTATCCGTTCCGATCCGTCTTGACCACGTCACGCCCGTTGGATACTCCCACTCCGGCAATGCCCTTTTGACCTTGCTTCCTTGCCCCTGATCCGTGAAAGACATATCCCTCAGCGAACCTTTGCCCGGTTGAATCAGTGGCGAAACCCTCAAGCGAGAGAGATCTAGCTAAGGGCGTTACGGCGAGCCCGGCGAGGAGGGCAGTGGATTGGCCAAGAAACTCACGACGATTCATCGCTCGAAAGGTTACCTCTCATCTGGAAATTGCTTTGAGCCAATCCAGGTCAAGCGGCTCGGTAACCATGGCAAGCTCGTTTGCCGAATTCCTTGGCCATTGGTCTTCTGGTCGATCCCAGTAGAGCTCAAGCCCATTGTGGTCCGGGTCGTGCAGATAGAGGGCAAGTGAAACGCCGTGATCGGCCGCTCCGTCGAGGTTGACGCTATGCTGCAGGAGGCGACGATATGCTTCGGCAAGTTCCGGCAACGTTGGATACAAGATCGCCACGTGAAAGAGTCCGGTCGATCCTGGCCTGGGTGGTGTGCCACCCGCGCTTGTCCATGTGTTCAGCCCGATGTGATGGTGGTAGTTGCCGTCGGCAAGAAAAGCCGCGCTTGTTCCATATCTTTGGGTTAAGTTGAAGCCAAGCACGTCTTGATAAAACGCAATGGATCGCTCAATATCCGACACCTTGAGGTGAACATGGCCGATGGTCATTGATCTATTATGAGACTCACTCCGTTGGCCATGGCTTTGGAGCGACGCCAAACCTAGTTCCTGGAGGGAAAACAAGCGAAAAATTCTCGGCAAGAACATCAAGGAGATGATCGGCACTCGTGAGGTGAACTTCTTCCAGAATTTCACCCCCGCAGCGGCGGACAAACCGATCGTTCAGAATGCCCAAGCGCTCCCCGTTTGAACTCGCACGCGAAACGGTTAAGGTTTGACTAAATTTGGAGTTGGGATTGGTACTCGTAAACCAGTTGCCAACTTCACAATCTATGGCAAACATTTCTTCGCCAGTGAACTCATAGGCATCCTTCCAAGCATCCCCAACTAGCGCCTGGTGAAAGAACCGACCGTGTTCGTTGGTGATTCGCCGCGTTTCGTGGTGGGTGGGTTGTTCGCAGTCAGCCTTAAGCCGAATCGGGGAAGTGAGCGACAAACTGCCAATTCCGGCATCAAAAATCCAGTCCTCGCCTTCGATCCGCACAACCAAGACCAAGTGCGTCCTAGGTGGCATGAAGTCTCTCGGTCGTTCAATCCGCACGCGGGCTGATATTGGTCGTACTTCGAATCCGATTTGTCGCAAAACCCGCAACATCAAACCATTTTGTTCAAAGCAATATCCGCCCCGCGCCTCATGAATCAGCTTCTGCTCCAGTGCGGAGGGCTGAAGATCAATGGGCACCTTTTGAAGGACGGATAGATTTTCGAACGGAATCGAGCAAACGTGTCTAAGTTGGATCTGCTCAAGCACCGCTAAGGTTGGTTCAAACGTGCCAACGAAGCCGATCCGCTTGGCGTAGCCTTCAAGGTCGAACGAATACGCGGCTTCCATACGCTTCCAATTATGATACGGGTATCGTGAATCTGGTGAGCAATCCTTACGAAGAAATGGCCGGTCCGGCATGGGCTACCCTCGCGCCCGGAGTGCGGCTTGCTCACTCACCGCCTCTATCAGCCACGGGCGTGTTGCGGATACTAAAGGGGACCAACCGTTTGCTCAGGTTCATCGCCTTGCCGCCCCCCGGCGACGCTGTTGCAACCACGCTCGAGCTTGAGCAGGTACCGGAGGGAGTGAAATGGACCCGCACGTTTGACGGAATGCGAGCCGTGAGCCTACATATGATTCGGGGCCATGAGATTCAGGAGAGGGCCGGTCCGTTTCGTTTGGCTCTACGAATGGTGGTAGATGGCCAGAGCGTTTGGCATCGGCATATCGGAACTTGGTTTCTCGGAGTTCCAATCCCAAAAGCCTTGGGACCTCAAGTAAAGGGCCACGTGAGTCCCGGCAGCGATGATCGAAGTTGGCGGATTGACGTAAAGATTTGGCATTTCTTGCTTGGCCCTATTTGTCACTACCAAGGAGAGATTCGCGCGGTATGAACGTGGCTGTTTGGATTTTGATGGTTCAGGCGTGCCTTGGCGCATTCGATACGCTTTACTATCACGAGTACAAGTTGAAACTCCCGCACGGTGATCACACCGCCTATGAGTTGCGTTTACATGCCATCCGCGACTTCCTGTACGCGTTGATAATTGGTAGCCTGGCTTGGGTAAGTTGGCAGGGTCCTCTCGTGTACATTTTGGCGGCAGCATTGTTTGCAGAAATCATCATCACCCTGTTTGACTTTGTTGAAGAGGATCGCGTGCGAAAACTGCCCGCTGGAGAGCGCGTGATGCATTCAATCATGGGCATCGTCTATGGCGCATTCTTAGCTTTGCTGGTTCCAGAGATGCTGAAATGGAAGGACTTGCCCCTAGGATTTGGCTATGCCTATCATGGATTTCCTGGATGGGTGTTAAGTTTGGTGGCGGCGGGAGTCTTTGTGAGCGGTGTTCGGGATCTCATCGCCAGTTTGGCACCTCGCCAAGAAAAAAGCGCTAACGAGGGTTAGCCCTAGCTAGGTGTTTCGACCATGGCCAAGAACTCTTGTTCGGTGATCACCGTTACTCCCAACTGCTCGGCTTTTGCTAGCTTTGAACCCGCACCCGGCCCCGCGACAACGCAAGTGGTGTTTTTGCTTACGCTTCCCGCTGCTTTGCCCCCTTCTTTCAGGACGATCGCTTCGGCTTCATCCCGCGTCATCTGAGTTAGAGTTCCGGTGAACACAAACGTTTGGCCGGCGAACCGATCTCCGGTCGGAGCGTCTGCCTCGGCTGGGCTTACACCGTAACCGAGAAAACGGTCGAGCAGGGCTTGGTTCTCAGGTTCCTCAAACCATTCTTCAACTTCACTAGCTGTCCGTGGCCCAATATCTGGGACTTCGATGAGTTGATCGTAGGTGCTAAGGCGCAGTGCTTCGAGCGTTCCGAAATGGCGGGCCAAGTCGCGGGCCGTGCGATCTCCCACGAACCGAATACCCAGACCAAAAATGAACCTATCGAGCGGTCGGTTCTTGGAGACTTCAATCGCGGCCAAGATGTTCTGAACGCTGGTCTCACCAAGCTTATCAAGCTCGATAATTTGGGACTGGTGTTCACGTAAGGCGTAGATGCTTGCTTGATCGGTAAGAACACCGACTTCTAAAAATCGGTCAACGAGTTTTGAACCAAGACCCTCAATATCCATCGCTCCGCGACTTACGAAGTGTTGCAGTTTGGCCGAAATTTGGGCGGGGCAGGCTCGATTGGGGCATTTTAGCGCGACTTCGCCAGGTTTCCGTATGACCGGGGTTTCGCACTCGGGGCAGATCAAAGGCTCCGGAGGTCGCTCCGGCGAGCCAATACGATTGGAAAGCACCGGTCCGACAACTTCTGGAATCACATCTCCCGCTCGTTGAATAATTACCGTATCACCTTCGCGAACATCTTTTTTGTAGAGGTCGTCAAAGTTGTGAAGTGTTGCCCGACTTACTGTCACCCCACCGACGAAAACGGGCTCGAGGTCGGCGACCGGTGTGAGTGTTCCGGTCCGCCCGACCTGACAGAAGATGCGGTTCAGCTTGGTCATCGCTTGCTCGGCGGCAAACTTATAGGCAATGGCCCACCTAGGTCCGCGAGCAGTGAATCCGAGCTCTTGTTGCTGATCAAAACTGTCCACCTTGATGACGACGCCATCGATGCCAAAGGGTAGGGAAGTCCTATCCTGCTCGGCACGGCGAATGTAGTCCAAGACCGCTTCGATACCGACGACGGATCGAGCCGAGCTGTGGACTGCAAAGCCGCGTTCTTGGAGTACCCCAAGGCACTCCGATTGCGACCTTCCGACCCGACCACCCGCTACTGCATACGCGAAGAAGCTGAGTTTGCGGCTCGCTGTGATGCGACTATCAAGTTGCCTCATGCTTCCCGATGCGGCATTCCTCGGATTTACATACGCCTGCTCCCCCTTTTTGGCGCGGTCTTGGTTGAGGGTCTCAAAGTCTTGCTTGAGTAGCATCACCTCTCCGCGAACTTCCACATCTGTAGATTCAAACGGTCTCACCGAAAGGGGCACCCCGCGTAGCGTGCGGGCGTTGTCCGTCACCACTTCGCCCATGGTTCCATCACCTCTGGTTGTCGCGCGGACCAGAATGCCATCGGAATAGGAAAGGGAAAGTGAGAGTCCATCGAACTTTAGCTCAACGTGATAACTGACTTCGCTGATGTTCAGAAGCTTCTTGATTCGCTCATCAAATGCACGCAATTCGCTTTCGTCAAACGCGTTGTCCAATGACAGCATCGGTACCAGGTGGCGATGGCTTGGAAACTCACTTACGGGAGCAGCCCCGACGCGTCGGGTAGGCGAGTCGAGTGTAACAAGGTCGGGATGGGCGGCTTCAATGTCCAGGAGTTCCCGAAACAGCCTATCAAACTCCGAATCGCTGATCTCGGGTCTTTCTTCGCGATGATAAAGCCGGTTATGGCGTTCAATTTCTTTGCGTAGGAATTCTGCGCGATCGGCTGGGGTCACAAACTTATTTTAGCGCGGGCTGGACCCTGGAAACTAGAGCCGGGTCCCCTCTTAGGCTTGTAGGTTTGGTTGCACAGCGTACGCAAAATCGAATTGCAGACATCACTTGGCCCCAGCAGGTAGTAAGAAAGCTTCGACCCGCGCCAACCGAGTCCCTTGCCATGATAAATCGGCGGCAGACCCTTAATCTGATCTGGATCGCTAAACTCATCGAAGCGGTCCTCTTTGCTCATGATCAGGCTTACTTCTGATCCGGATATCTCGAATACATAACTCGCCCAAGAGTGGCCCGCGACCGCCTTCACCAAACGTCCCCCATCCTCTTCTAGCGAAACCTTGGGCACTGGAATATTGGTTTGTAGGGCAAGCCACTGGGCGGCGTCCGACTCTGAAGTGACCGACCGTTGGGCGACCTTATCGTCTACCATCAGGTTGATCGGATCAGCTGACAGCTTGAAGAAAGCGAAAGCCAAAGTCGCAAGCATTGCTGAACCCAATGCAAGTCTGAGCCCCATCCTACGAGCAGGTTTTCGAGCGCCTGACGAACCGATCTGAACCAATGCCTGTTCGATTTCAGCCGTTCGCGCGTTGATACCCTGGCCCTTCTCTTTCAGCGCGGTTCGAAACGCCTTGAATCCGTTGAGCTCTGTTTGCAGGCGCACATCAGACTGTATCTGTCGGTTCAGAGCCTCCCGCTCCGCCGAGTTCATCGTTCCATCTACGTAGCTTTGCCAATCAATCATTGATTACCTCGGTCAGTTTCTTGCGGAGGAGCGCACGGCCTCTTGAGAGTCTAGATCGCACCGTTCCAACTGGAATATCCATTGCAATCGCAACCTCGTCGTACGACATTTCCTCAATATCGCACAAGACAATCGCAATTCTAAACTCGGGGGCCAGCTTATCCAACTCTACAAGCAACTGATTCGCCTGATGCCGCCAGTGAACTTCATCCCAAAACGACGTGTCCGCAATATCATTATCGGAAATGTCTTCAGTTTCATGACGCCCTTTGGATCGGAGGCGCATCCGGTTTTCATTTCTTAAGATTTGAATCAGCCAGCTACGCAAGTGACGCCCGTCAAAGCGTCCCCAGGCTTGGAAGGATTTCAGCAGGGTTTGCTGTACAAGATCGGCCGCTTCATCATCGGACGAAACCATTCGCCTGGCGACACGATAGAGTACGGGAAGCTCGGGCCGGATTGAGTTTTCAAAATCCGGTCTTGCCTTCATGAACATCCTCGAAGGATTATGCGCAATTTCCGCGAGCATTCTTAGCAATCGCAATGCCGCCATCCCCGACTTCGTTCCTACGGCCTATACTAATTCATCTTGAGCAAAATTTCGGAGTCGACCCTTGAGGAACTCCAGCACCTGCAAAAAGTAGAGCTCCATGTTCACTTAGAAGGCTCGATAAGGCCTGAAACGGTCCTCCACTTGGCGAAAAAAAATCAGGTAGACCTTCCAGCCCAAACGCTTGGCGAACTTCAAGATTGGTATCGGTTTCGAGACTTCCCCCACTTCGTGCAAGTGTACGTAGGCGTCACGAAGTGCATCAAAGACCCATCCGACATTGAGTTCGTGGCGAAACAGTTCTTCGAGGGCCAGGCCGCGCAGAACATCACCTATTCAGAAGCCACCTACACCGCTTCAACCGTTGAATCCCATTGCGGTATCCCGTTTGATGAGCAAATGGAAGCTCTCCAACGCGCTCGCACTTGGGCCCAAAACGAGTTGGGCGTCACGGGAAACTTTATCTTGGATATCGTGCGTGGCCAACGCCCAGATGAGGCGATAAAGACGGTTGAGTGGGTGGCCAAAGCGCTTGGAAATGGTGTTTGTGCGCTCGGTATCGCGGGCTTTGAGAGTCGTGGGACGAAACAGTACGCGGATGTGTTTCGTGAGGCGCAAAAATTGAAGCTCCCTGTTACCGCGCATGCCGGCGAAACTGAGGGGGCTTGGTCAATCTGGGAGACTCTCGAAATCACTGGTTGCACCCGAATCGGTCACGGAGTTCGAGCGCTCGAAAGCCCGGAACTGATTAGTCACCTTGTCAAACATGAAGTCCTCCTCGAAATCTGCCCAAGTAGCAACGTGTGCTTAGGCGTGGTGCCGTCGTTTGCCGAACACCCCATCCAAAAACTTCGAGAAGCGGGCGTTAAGGTATGCGTGAACTCGGATGACCCGCCCATGTTCGGAACGACCCTTACGGATGAGTTACGGATGGGAATGGAGACTTTCGGTTGGGAGTTCGAAGAAATCCAAACCATGCTAAACGCCGCCAATACCGCCCGTTTTGCCTAAGCCGCACGCTTGTGCAATGTATCTCGAACGATATTCAGCCCATACCGGTAGGCCGGGAAGTCATTGGCGAGCTTGCTCAGGAGGGGAGCCTCTAGGTCGAAAGGAGTGTGGTCGAAACTTGAAGCGATCTGATAACTCTCCTGGCCCTGTTTCTCGCACTCAAGAATTGCCCGAAAGCCCCCTTGTTGCTCCAAATTTTCGGGGAACATCCCTCCCCAGAAGAGCATGAAGTCGCCAACATGTTTGTGCACCTCGCGCTCTCGGTGAAAAGAGTTTGCGTTCAGCCGAACATCGCCTTCAGCGAGCATTTCGGGAACGGATTGAACTCTGCGTCCAAACACGTCGCGAATCGGAAAGAGGTGATCCTGATGGATGAACTTGACAAGCAACTCGGTCAGATACGTCTCGATTTGCTCGTCATTTAGGCCGAGTCGCTCTGATAGCGTCTCATGTAGCGCGTCAGCGAAAAGATCACGAATTGGGTGCACATTGTCCATTTTTTCCTCCAGTTTCAAGGTAGGTATTCCATATGACTGCCGAAATTGCAAAAAGGATCGATTGATTTTTTGGTTGGCAGGCGTCTAATGAATAACAGTGAAATGCCCCCGATGTGCGGCTTCGATCAGTGACGGTGCAAATTTTTGTGCCAATTGCGGGCAACCCCTGGTTCCGATCCAGCCGCCGCCCCAAGTTGGCGTATTGCCTCCGAATTCAAAACTAATAGGCGTGGCCATTGGAACTGCCGTGTTTTTCGTCGCCGTCATCGGCTTGGGGGCCGCCGGTGTGCTACGGTTTCAGGCACCAACCCCAAAACCGAGCTTGCCCGTAGTTTCGGGCGAACCTCGTCCGAATTTGAAGCGATCGGAAACTGATAAGATGCCGGCCGATATTCGGGAGTGGCTCAACCATCTTGAGGCGATAGAGAAGCAGCGTACGGACTTGGCTCAACAGCAAATTTCGAATTTGACGCGGAACATGTCGGAGTTTCAAGTGGGCGAGTACGCCAATAGCTTCAAGGAACTATTGGGCGGCGATCCGACGGAGGTGGAGAGTCAGGCTCCCGAAGGGGTCCAAAAAGCCGGGAAGATCGCCGAAGGCGTTCGCCCGGCATGGGCGGCTCTTACAAGAGAGTTTAACGCTGAGAAACCACCCGCCGAATGCCAACCAATCGCTGATAATTACGATCAAGCCTTGCGCGAAACCGGAGCTACGGTTGGAGATATCATTGATATTCTCTATAATCTCGGCTCGAATCCTCAGGAAGCAATCGGGAAATTGGAAGAGATCATGACCAAGCACAAAGATGGCATTGACAAGCGCGCTCTAAAGGCGGATGAGCAGGTTCAGGAGCTTTGCGACAAGTACGCGACCAACAAGTGGTTCTCGATCCGTGGCGACGTCGGCTCGGGTGGAATGCTGAGTGTGCCAGCGCTTCCAGACCTTCACAATGTCCCAAAACTATGAAGGAGTCGGCGGAGGAACTGCTTTCGCAGCTGATGATCTCCTTTCCGTTAAGTCGTCGCCCGGTCCTGGTCTGGAAAAAAATGAGTTCCTCCGCCGGAAAAGCTTACTTTCACACTTGGCAGATATCGCTTTCGACGGTCCTGATTATCGACGAAGAGCGAATGAAAGACACGCTCGTACACGAATTTGCCCACCTGCTGGCGTTTGAGCGGCACGGTCGAAGAGGAGCAGGGCACGGGCAAGCCTGGCGGCAGGCGATGGCGGATTTGGGCGCACCTGCTACCGTGAGGCATACCTACGAAGTGGTTCGTCGCCCTGTGGAGAGAAAGCTGATCTACAAGTGCACGGTTTGCGGCACCGAAATACGGCGAGTTCAACCCCTCAAGAGAGGCTATGTTTACACACACAGGGGGTGTGGGGGTTCTCTTAGGAAGGCTTAAGCTTGGCCTTGATCATAGTCCCAACGGCTTTGCCAAATTTCGGTCCATTTGATTTCGCCTTTGATGACGCGCTCAAGTCGTACGAGAGACATCACCTCTCCGCTTGAGTAATCCACGTAACGCTTTAGGCCCGAAGCTTCCATTGCCTGCTTCAGGGAGACAATGACCTCGTTCACGTTTTTGCGTTTACCGCGGTTCATATCTCTAACCATGTCTCCGACTGCGATCTGCCACTCCCCGTTTTGGGTTCGGAAAGCAACAAGATTGACGATCGTCTCATCGGAGTTCGACATGCCGTTAGGCACGGGCAGGATCCACTGAAAGTGGCGCTCATTGCGAACTTTCCATTGGGGTGCTCCACCCGATGAAGTGGGGCTTACTTCAACCATCCGACCCGTAAGTTCATGCGGGGCCAAATGCTTTGTGAGCCCTGTGGCAAGATTTCCAAACGCGAGTTGATTCCAACCATTGGTTGAGATTTCTTCCGTTAAGCCGATTTTGTACAGGCCATCCCAATTGCCTGTACGAGCCATTTCAATCGCTGACTGCGCCGTACGAACTGGCACACCTTGAGCCCACCACACGTTTCCTAAGTAGCCGACCGCGCACAACGCTGCCACACTGCTCCCCAAAATGGTTTTCTTGTTCAACTTAGGGCCACCGGCAGAAGTTATTGTCGCAAATCTTGCCCTGTTGGAGGGTGCCCTGAGCCCACTCGTTCACGATTGTCTCGCTTGCACATGGATTGCCGGCCGGCCCGCGGCAGACAGAAGCCGTGCACAGCCGCTTGCAACACCCGCCCTCAACCGAGCTGCAGCAATCGAACCAATGGCGGATGTAAGTCGGAGAACAGGGCGAAGCGCATTGGATTGAGTAGTAATCACTGCACGGCACCGTTCCGCCACCCATCTGAGTGTAACCGATGGTTGCCAGCGAGATGGCGGTGCATGCTCCGACGACGTGGAGCAACTTCAAAATCGCGGCCCCTCGGCTTGAAACATTATTTTTCATAGTGGTTTTCCGTCCTTGTTAACGCGGCCGCGATGAATGCTGCCGTCAAACTTGAGTTGAATCAAAAATGGCTTCCGCACCTTTGGCGCAACGTCTTGCTCCGTCGGTGCATAGTAGGCGATGTCATGGTGGTCGCACATGACCGCTGTGGCCGCAGACCCTTGTTCCTTCAGTTCCTTGAAAAGGAGGTTGGCCATCGCATCGGGCGGATTGCGGGTGATATCCGTCTGCATAATCCAAACATAGGAGTTATCGCGATCTGCGTAGGTATGGTCAGGGCAACGGGTTAGTGCCTTGTTCGGTCCAGAGCCATAGGATTCGTTCCAACCATTGGCGTTCATGTACACCATCTCCGTTCCAGGGAACGTTGGCCCGCCCGCGTAGTCCGTGCTGTACATCGCCCAAACGTTGTAGATCTGTTTTAGGTTTGAAACGCAGTGAGTTTGGCGACCCTGCTCTCGGGCGGGAGCCATGATTGTGAAGGTTAGACCCGACAGCACCATGATGATGGAACACACCACCATGATTTCGACTAGCGTGAAGGCGTTTTTACGCATCCTGAAACTACCTCCACATGATTGGAACTTAAACGGGGAACACCCGGCTCCTTGGTAATCGCGTGAATCCACACACACACGCCAGCCCATAGGGCCACCGTCAAAATGATCCGTTTAAACAATGTTGCTCTCACCGCGCCGATATGATAGCGGAAGACACGCTGAGAGGCAAGAGACAATCACCAGAAGTTATCCACAATTATTGAAAATCCAGCATTTTTGCAAGCTTATTGGGCGGGCATGGATCGAGAGGGTAAAGTCTTAGCATGAAAAATGATCTCAATCGCCGCGATTTTCTCGTGGCGGCTGGTGCTGCAACCGCCGCCTCTCTGGCTGGCCTTTCTGAAGCTGACGAGCGGCAAAACCTGGGAAAGACACGTCCTTCAAAGGCGAGAAAGAATGTGATCGGATTTTCAGCCCCAAAACTCGATAAAGTGCGAGCAGCATTCATAGGCGTTGGGGCACGAGGGAGCGGACATGTCTCCCAAATGATGCTCCTCGATGGGGTTGAGATCAAAGCAATCTGCGATCCCCACGTTCCTAGTGCCAACGCAAGCGCTAAGCATGTGGTTGATGCGGGAAGACCAGCCCCAACTGTTTACACGAACGGCGATTACGACTACCGAAAAATGCTGGATCGGGATGACATTGACATGGTGATCATCGCGACTCCTTGGGAGTGGCATGTACCCATGGCTGTTGACGCCATGAATCGGGGTAAGCATGCGTTCGTTGAGGTTCCCGCCGCGATTACTGTGGACGGCTGTTGGGAACTTGTGGACACCGCCGAGAAAACGCAACGCCATTGCATGATGATGGAGAACGTTAACTATGGTCGCGAGGAACTGATGGTTCTGAACATGGTTCAACAGGGCCTTTTTGGCGAGGTCCTTCATGGCGAGGCAGCCTATATTCACGACTTGAGGGGTCAGATGGACGAGATCGCCCACGGAACGGGATCGTGGCGAACGCTCCACTATGTTAAGCGAAACGGAAACCTCTATCCAACCCATGGTCTCGGACCCGTAGGCCATTACATGAACATCAATCGAGGCGATAAGATGGAGTACATGTCCTCAATGGGATCGAACTCCCTCGTGAGGGCACTCTACGCGAAAGAGCACTACCCTGAAGGCCACATGCGCCGCGAACACAAGTTTACGTGCGGAGATATCAATACAACCATCGTTCAGACCGCTCTTGGCAAGACGATCATGATTCAATGGGACGAGCAACTACCTCGACCTTACACCCGTCACAACTTGCTCCAAGGCACGAGAGGTTGTTGGGCGGGCTTCCCAGATCGCCTGGTTTTAGAAGGTTCTGATCCCACGAAATCGACCGATTCTTGGACGCAAAAGGAAGGGCTGAAAGAGTGGTACGCCAAGTATGACCATCCTCTTTGGAAGAAGATTGGGGACGAAGCGACCAATGCTGGTGGTCATGGTGGCATGGATTTCGTGATGCTGTGGCGAATTGTTTATTGCCTCCGAAATGGCTTGCCGATGGATCAGGATGTTTACGATGGCGCTTCGTGGTCAGTGATCAGCCCACTATCCGAATGGTCGGTCGCGAACCGTGGTCAAAGCATTGATATTCCCGACTTTACGCGCGGGGCATGGAAGACTCGGGGCCCGGTTAAGTTCGCGTGAAGCTATGTCGCTTTTATGTCGAGTCTGATCCCGGTGTCGTAAAGACGGGGATGGCGTACGATGGCAGGTTCTATGAAACGGTCGGGGCCGAGCCCGTCGCCATTCATGAACCCATGGACGTAAAACTGCTTGCGCCGATCGTTCGGGCCAGTTCCGTTCGATTTGCTTGCTTCAACTCACTGCAATTCGATTATCTCAATCCAAGCGTGATGTTTGGCCCAAACGAGACTCTGAGATTTCCAGAAGCTGAACTTCGAATCACTCCGTGCTTGGCGATTGTTATCGGCGGGAGCGGCGGGCGCGTGGATGTACGCACTTCCGATGATTTGGTGTTAGGTCTAACTTTGGCTTCCGTGTTTTCTGTCGAGCCTCACCGGGGGCCGGGATTTGATATTGGGTTTGCGCTTGGCCCGGCCCTCACGACGCCGAACGAACTTGATGATTCCGTGACCGCGGATGGGCGCGGGCGACGATACCGAATGACGGCTACGTTCAAGGTGAATAGTGTTGAATCCGGTGGAGCAAATCTTAGCGAGTTGGACTACACGCCGGCGGAGTTGATTTCGCACGCGAGCCAAACCTGTGCTCTCTACGAGAGCGATCTCATCCTCATGGGGGCGTGTGAGCCAATTCGGGTCGAGAGCAAAGATGAGTTCGGGTGGGTGATTGACAAAATTGGTGCGCTCAACACGCGCATCAGCTAGATACAATTATTGATTGACGCACCAAACATTTTGACTCATTGTAGTTTTTTTTTTCTCTCTCTCTCTCTCGTATACTAAGATTAATCATGAAAGTATTAATCCCGATAGTCATCTGCGTGTGCACATTTTTGGTTACGACCAGGGCCCTGGCCAATTGGCCCGGTTGCGCGGGGCCGTGCAAGGAATATGGATCAGGCGGAGAGTTTCAAGACCCAACGTTGTGCACCGCTTGCTGTCTCCAAAATTGTAGCGCACCGCCAAACGCAAGAAAACAGTGCATAGATTGTTGCACGCGTCATGAACAGCAGCCTCCACAGGTGGCATGTCCACAATAAGATCGCACGCGTGGGGCGCGCTGGCGCTAACCATCGGCGTACTTGGTGCCCTAATCTGGCACTTCAATAAGCCAGTAGATCCGTTGCAAAAGTCGGATAGCGTCGCCAAGTCGGCGGGATTCTCGTCGGGAGAAATTTACAGCGGTGGGTTGAGGCTATCTAGGAAGGTCAGGAGGGAAAAAGTCTTGTCCGCTTCAGATTTCGCTGAGCTAAGAAAGCTGGTTCTTGACGAGGGTGAAAGCGGTCAACTTCTAGCCCTGACGGTCATCTTGCCGCTGGACAAACCTGATCAAATCCGCCAAGCGTTGATAGCCTGCCACGAGGCGCTTCTAAATGAGGCAAATAACCCCATCGCCAAAAATGTGCTCACGAGCTTTAGAAACCGCGACCACTCCTCGGTGAATGAATTTATTTCGAGGAATCCAAAGGCGAAAATCATATTGGAAGGAAAGAGTGAATAGAGCGTTTACATTCATTGAGGTGATAGTTGTAGGCCTGATCATGAGCATCCTTGCAGCTATTATCATGCCGGTTACCCTTCAGGCTAAGCAGGCGTCTAAAAAAACTCAGTGCCTTAGCAATCTTCATCAAATTGGTGCAGCAACCATGCTGTATGTTGGTGATTACGATGATCGGCTCCCTGCTGCCATTGACGCTTGGGCACGCTATCTGGTTGATGTGTTTCCGTATGACCCAACTATTCCGGGCGCCAATGTCGTTCTTCGTCCATACGCAGGGGCGAAGCAAGTTTTTGCCTGCCCAGCCGATCGCGGAGCTAGACGCACTGGTATTCCCGCTTACGTAGAAAATTTTTATGACTTGGTGGGCAGTAGCTATACCTTCCCCAAATTACCTCGTGGCCTTCCACTGGCATCTATAGCTGATTCTTCAAAAACCGTTTACTCCAGTGATTGTGCGCCTGCTTGGCATGCGGTTGACGACAAGAACCTCTTTCAAAGCAGGCGAAGTTGGCTGTTCCTAGATGGTCACGTTAAGTTTGGCCCAGACCCGGGGCCCGACTCGCATATTACCGACGAGCCATGAAACGACTTTCACTTGATAGGATTATCCTCGCATCATGCGCTTGCGCCCTATTGGCTGCAGGCTATTGGGTTGGAAGTCAGCTTTGGAAAACAAGCCATGGCAATGGTTCTACTGCGCCATGTTGTTCAAAGTGATCACTCGCCGAGTGAGTTGGTGAGATCAACCACGCCATAGATTGAGCCTCCAGCCTGGTTCGTCAGTGCCGAAACGATTAGTTCCTTAGCTCTGTCCCGCTGCGCTTCCTCCTCAGCTTCAACCATCACCCGGACAATAGGTTGGGTTCCGGATGCCCTCACATTCACCCTGGCCATCGTCTCAGCTTCGCTGATCGCTTCGCTTACTCCAGGCTGGTCAGCCCAGGTCGCGCGGTCGGCGACGCGCATATTAACCAACACTTGCGGCCAGTTCGCAAATTCGTCGAAGAAACTTGATGAGGGTCGACCCTCTCGCTTCAAAACCCTCAAGAGCTCCAACATCGTGACCAAGCCATCGCCCGTCGGGCCGTGGTGCGGGAAAATGATGTGACCGCTCTGTTCACCCCCCACTTTCGCGCCCGTGTTAGCTATTCGCTCGGAAACGTATTTGTCGCCAACATTTGCTCGATCGAGCTTGATTCCCTTTGAACTCAGATAGTGCTCAAAGCCCGAGTTGCTCATCACTGTCCCAACCACGACGGGCGGTTCGAGATTCCAGTGAGCCCCCCAGATCGCCATCGTTCGATCTCCATTGATGAGCCGCCCATGATCATCACTAAACACGGCGCGGTCTGCATCGCCATCGAAAGCCACCCCAATATCACAACCCCGTTCCACCGTCAACCGTTGGACTTCGGACGGGTGAGTGGCTCCACAATGGTCGTTGATGTTCATTCCGTCTGGACTGGCATAATGCAAGTTGACGTCGGCACCTAACTCTTCGAGAACGGCGACAGCGAGTTGGAACGCGGCTCCGTTGGCGGCATCAACGCACACTTTCATGCCGGCCAGTCCTTCGGGAACAAGTGAAACCAAGAACTGCACGTAGTCAGAAACTAGCGCACGATCCATAAAAATCGTTCCCAGCGCCCCTCCGGTTGGTCGTGCTTCGAAGTCCCCGGTCATCGCCTCCTCAATCTCTAGCTCTAGGGAATCCGGTAACTTGCCGCCTTCATGGCTCAAAAGCTTGATCCCATTGTCTTTCGCTGGATTGTGACTCGCACTGATGACGGCTCCAATGCCGTACCCTCGGCGAGCACAAAAAGCAACCGTCGGTGTAGGCACAACACTTAGTGAGAGCACATCAACACCGACGGCGCAGAAGCCTGAAGCGAGGGCAGCGCCGAGCATCGGCCCACTTAGGCGTGTGTCTCGGCCAATAACCGCACTTGCTGGCAGCCCGTTGCGCCTGATAGCGGTTCCAGCCGCCATTCCAATCCGCATGGCATTTTCAATGGTGATCGGATCCTGGTTCGCAACCCCGCGAATGCCGTCAGTTCCAAAGAATTTGCGGCTCATGGCTTCTTGGAAACCTTCACCCGTGCCGGCCGAATCGTATGGTCTCCAATTCTGTATCCAGCCTCAATTTCGGCACACACGTGATCTTCGGGATACTCATCCGTTTCTTCGGTGCCGATAGCTTCGTGCAATTCGGAATCAAACACGGCTCCCACCGCAGAGATGCGCTTTAGTTCACGTTTCTCCAGCGCATTGAGAAGCTGTTTGTGAACCATCTGAACTCCGGTGAGCAGCGAATCCGTGGTTGCCCCTTGAGCTGCAGCTTGGTTGGTTCTTTCGAAGTTGTCCAAAACAGGTAGCAGATCAAGGATAAGTTGTTCAGTCGCAAATTTTTGCGTCGCAATCTTCTCTTGCTGCGCACGCTTGCGGAAATTCTGGAAATCGGCGAGCGTTCTTAGTAAGTGATCCTTCACCTCGTTGAGCTCGGCTGTTAAGGCATTAATTTCACCTTCGACGTCATCGGCATTTGCCTCCGGAAAGTCGGGATCAGAAAGATCGTGTAGTGGGTCGGGCGCCGGGGCTTCGTGGCGCTCATCGTCTTGCATCAGGTCGCGCTCGTCTGTATTCATTGGATATCAAGGAGTTCGAATCTTTCGGGATTCGGGTTAAAATGCACTTCGAAATTGAGAGTACCCGCCGAATGAAAACCCGGCGGGTACATGTTAGAATCTAAGCAGTTGCTTGCTTAACGAGAGACTTAAAGGCTTCCATATCATGGATCGCCAGTTCGCTCAGCATTTTTCGGTTCACCTGCATGCCCTTAACTGTCATGCCGTGAATCAAATCATTGTATTTAACGCCGCACTCACTGCAACCAGCCGAGATACGGGTGATCCATAGCTGGCGAAAATCTCGCTTTTTGGCTCTTCGGTCGCGAAAGGCATATTGCCCCGACTTCATTACCTGTTCGTGCGCGCGCTTGAAGACGTTCTTCTTCCGACCAAAATAGCCGGACGCCTTCTCAATAATCTTCTTATGCCGTTTGTGGCGCATAAGGCCACGTTTAACTCTTGCCATTGTTTTTCTCCTTTTGTTCTGACCGGTTCCCAATCCCGTTACCGGGCGGTAGTGGTAGAGAGTTGTGGCTACGTTAGGTAGCCACAAGCGTTACATGCCAAGCATGCGCTTGACGCGTTTGAGCTCGCCTTTGAACAAGACTGGTTCTTGTTCTAGGCGTCGCTTCTGCGATGCCGATTTGTGAAGGAACTGGTGGGAATTACCCGACTTCCGGCGAGTGATCTTCCCCGATCCCGTCACTTTGAATCTCTTCACCGCTGTCTTGTGTGTTTTCAGCTTTGCCATCTTCTTTCTTCTTGATTACTACACCCGGCTTTGGACCGAACACCATAATCATCAGCCTGCCTTCCATCGCTGGCTCTCGCTCAACAACGGCTAACTCGGCCATCCGCTCCGCCATGATCTTAAGCTTATTCAAACCTAACTCGGGACGTGCAGCCTCCCTCGCTCGGAACTGACAAGTGATACGCACCTTGTGTCCAGCAGCAAGAAACTGAGTCGTCTTGTTGAGAGCGGTTTGAATGTCGTGCTCAGCAATACGCGGGCTTATCTTTATACCCTTTATCTCTTGCTTTACGCTCTTACTTTCCTTCTTTTGTTTCTCGGTTTGGTATTTAAACTTGCCGTAATCAAGTATTCGACATACGGGTGGTTCGGCGTTGGCCGCAACCAATACCAAGTCAAGACCCGCTTCACGAGCCATCTGCAGGGCTTGGCGGGGTTGTAGAATTCCGACCTGTTCGTTGTTTGGACCGATGACACGTACATCGCGGAATCGTAGTACGCGCTCGTTGATTACGGGCCCCTCGGGGCGCGAATCTCTTCTGAAATGACCTCTTCTGATTGTTTATTCTCCTAATCGCTTGTAAATGCGCAAGCTAATGATTATAGCGTGAGTTCGGACGTTTGAGAACTATCTGTAGGTTCTTTGTAAACAAATCCTAATAACATGAGCCGCTGGTATCCTCTTTTCGGTGAGTTACGAGCATTGGAGCCAAGCAAAGTCGGTCGCGGTTATTGGAGCAGGAACCATGGGTTCGGGTATTGCCGCCCACCTCGCGAACCTTGGGTTTGAAGTCACGTTGTTGGATTTGTCGGCCGAATCGGTCAAAGCAGCCTTCGAAAGGGCCAAGAGCGCAAGACCTCCACACTTCTTTATTCCAGAGACAGCGGAAAAAATTCGGCTTGGCTCCATCGAGGATAACCTTAGCTGGGCGGTTGAGGCCGATTGGATTTGCGAGGCGATCGTCGAGAAAATGGATGCGAAACGCACCCTGTTTGAGCGCTTGGATGGCCTCATTTCAGAGCGAACGGCTATAACAACTAATACAAGCGGCCTCGAAATTCAACTGCTCTGTGAGGGGCGCAGTGAAAGCTTTAAGCGCCGTTTCATGGGCACTCACTTCTTCAATCCGCCCCGATATCTGAAGTTGTTGGAACTGATTCCGACCGATGGCACGGATCCGGCGGCGATCGCAGCGATGACTCATTTCTTAGAGGACAAAGTCGCCCGACGAGTTGTTCATGCGAAAGACACTCCAGGTTTTATCGCCAATCGATTCGGAATGTGGGCGATGTTCCATGCGATTCATGTTACGGAAAAGCTCGGACTTAGCATTGAGCAAGTTGATGCGATAACAGGACCGTTTTTGGGCCGCCCGCGCTCAGCCAGCTTTCGGCTTAACGACATTGTTGGCCTCGACATCATGCAGGATATTGCGGCTAACTTGACGGAGCGTTGTGACCACGATCCTTATATGGCCAATCTGGCTACGCCGAAATCGATGCAATTTCTACTTGAAAAAGGCTGGATCGGAGACAAAGTGGGGCAAGGCTATTATCGCCGAGAAGGGAAGGAATTCGTTGCACTTGATCTCAACACTCACGCTTATCGGGATCGACAAGACGTTAATCTTGATTACCTGAGCAGTATTGCTAAGGAACCGCTTGGTCAGAGAGTTGGAAAGGCGCTTGAAATGCACAATGAAGCGGGTGAATTCTTGCGGCACCACCTCGTGCCGGTGTTGAAATACGCTCGCTATTTGAAACGGGAGATTAGCCACAACGTCCTCGACTTCGACCGGGTTATGATGTGGGGCTTCGGATGGGAGCAAGGGCCCTTCGCGATGATTGACTCTATTGGGCACCAAAAATTTGATGTGCCCCAACCCTTTTACGTCGACAGCACCCTTCGATCATTCGATGGCAAATACGTGTTTGTCCCAAGCGAGCCCCAGTATCGGCAAATCGCTGATTATCCGATCGTAGACTCTCGACCCACGTTCAATGTGCGAGATCTCGGAGATGACGTTCGGGCGATATCTACGACCACAAAAATGGGCACGATTTCGCCCGCACTGCTTGCTGATCTCGATGACTGGTTTGTTGGTCAAACCGGCGCTTTTGTGCTCACTTCAGAAGCCAAGCACTTCTCCCTGGGATTCGACCTCAAGTGGTTCCTCGATAGAATGGAGCAAGCGGACTTTGATGGAATCAACGAGGGCCTTAAGTTGCTCCAAAACGTCGCAGTCACGCTATCGAAGAAGCGTATCGTGAGTGCGACGTTTGGATACTGTTTGGGTGCTGGCTTGGAACTTGCTATGCAATGTCCACAAATGGTATCGCTAGCCGACTCCCAAATCGGCTTTCCCGAAGTAAAGGTCGGATTGTTCCCCGGCGGTGGAGGAACCTCAGAATTGGGGTTACGCGCTCAAGCTCACGGGGCGAAGGGCGTTGTTGATGCCACCAAAAATCTGGCTATAGGCGCGGTTTCGACGAGCGCCGATCATGCTCGTCAGCTTGGCTATCTCCGGTCGGAAGACCTTACTGTCTACCACCCCGAGCGACTTATTACCGAAGCTCGAGAGGCAGCTAAGCAGGTTCGGCCATCTGAGCGGCCCTCATGGGTGCTACCAACTGGGCCATTGGTGGGAATGATTGATCAGGCCCTGCAGGATCTCCATGGAAAGGGGACACTAACTGATCATGACAAGCATATTGCCGAGAAGATTAAGACTGTTGTAGGAAAAGCAACGAGCTTTGAGCAAGCGTTGGAACTTGAGCGAAGCTTATTTGTTGAGCTGTGCCATAACGCTTTGACCGTCGCCAGAGTTAAACATATGCTGGAAACTAGCAAGCCGCTGCGCAATTAACCGAAAGTTTTAACAGGTTAGTCCCCTAGCCGGGCATGGAAACATCTTTGCGGCTAGGGGGAATAGATGCTGAATCGCATTTTAGTTACAACAGGATTACTCACACTTACGGCGGCCAGTTTTGCGAGCGGAACCGCGCTTTGCATTATGCCGATCGCAGATATTTTAGGTCATAGAGAGGTTTCATACACCTATGGTTTTGCCGGAAACGAAAAGAACATTTCCGGTGGCGCCTATAGTCACGGTCACAGTTTTGTGGTCGGCGCGCTTGATCGCGTTGAGTTCGGCTTTGCGAACGATTTCCAAGGCAACACCACGTACGGGGCGAAGCTGCTCATCAAAGACGACGCGTTTTGTGCTTTGAGCGTTGGCCTTTGGAACTACGACAACCACAAGAGCGATCCGTATTTGGTCGCCCGGAAGGACTTCGACAAGTTCAGGCTACACGGTGGCGTAATCCGAGATGACCGGTATCGGCTCATGTTCGGAGCTGACTATGACCTGGGCTCGGACTGGAGTTTGATGGCAGATTGGATGAGTGGTCCAAACAACGCCTTCAACTTCGGAATCAACATTCCAGTTAAGCAACTACCTGGATTGGTGATCACACCGATCGTGAGTTTTCCTTCGGTGAAGTCCGACGGAATTGCGCACTCCGTGAGCTTTGCGTACGGAATCCGATTTTAGGTGCAGTTGAAAAATTGAGATGCTGTGACCAACAAGGTCACGGCATCTTTTTCAATTGGCACATTGGGAAACTCGCGTTATCGCCGATCGAGAACGTCGGGACTTTGCCCGCCACGTTCGTATGGTAGCGGCCGGTATGAACTCGGTAGCGCACACCATCTGACTCTACGACAAGGTCAAAAGAGACTCGATGGCCCAACTTCCCGGCAAATGCTTCGTGCCGATCAACCGAAACAATACGTGCTTGAAGAGGTGTATTCAGAGCCAAATGTGCGAGAAGAACTGATGTAATCATTGGCATCATTATCCTCAAGAATGGTGCCATCATTTCTTTCGATTCAAAATCCAGCAATTTGACCTAAAGTTCGGAACTAGCTTGCCCGAAATTAACTCAGGCTATAAGCCTGGGAGAATTTCATTTTGCGTAACCTTTCGATCAAACAGCAGCTTGCCTATCTCATCGTGGCAACCGTGGCGATCTCGGCCATCATCGGCGTTTTTCAGTTTCGTTCCTCAAAGGCGGTGGCCACTGGGCTCGATGATTCCATCGTTCAGTCTCAACTCCTCCGAAATCATTTAGAAGCGGACATGATGCACGATGCACTGCGGGCTGATGTCATTTCTGCCCTCTATGACGCTAGTATCGGAGGGGCCGACAGAGGCGATAACGAGGGAAGCTTGAAGGAGCACACCGAGCACTTTCGGGAAATGATTAAGGAGAACGACAGTCTTCCTAAGGGCGAGGCAACGTCCAAAGCTCTAAACTCGGTCAAGCCCACTTTGGATGCCTATATCAAAAGTGCCGAAAGCATAGTTGCAGAGGCCTACACTGATTACGCTTCGGCAAAAGCCGACTTCCCAACCTTCATGAAGGCTTTTACAGCTCTTGAAGACAAAATGGGGAACCTCAGCGATGTCATCGAAAAGGATTCGAAGCTGACTAATCAAAGTGCTCATGCCGCCACTGCCGGAAACCTTAAAGTCTCGATTTTCGGTACCGCATTCATGGGTCTATTTGCCTTAACGGCCCTATGGGTTCTGGGCTCCCGAATTTCAAAGCGGTCAGAGGCTGTAGCCTCCGCTGCGCAAGAGCTAGAGAGTAATGTCATTAGCCCACTTACCGAGGCCATGAACATGCTCGCGGCCGGCAATCTCGCCTACCAACCTTCCATTCAGTCCGTTCGAATGAATGAAGGACCTCATGACAATATTGCACAAGCATTTGAGAGCATGGCGGACAGAACTGATGAAATGGTTAACGCCTATGATCGGGCTCGTGCAAGCTTGGCCGAGACCGTTGGTCAACTTACTGAAGGAGCTGACCGGCTCAGCGAGGCAAGCAAGATGATGAATGAGTCTGTGCGCATTACTGCCCAGACGGCAAACGAAATTGCGATCGGTGCGGACTCTTTAGCCCAAACAACCTCTTCGACCGCAAGTTCTATTCAGCAGTTGCACAACAGCATTGAGACTGCCGCGAAGGGCTCCGTCAAGCAGCTTGAAACGGTTGACCACTCCCTTGAGGCTCTCGATTCGGCAAACGCATCTCTTGCCACCGTGGGTGAAACGGCTCAAGCAATGGCCAGCAATGCTTCTAAAGGCGAGGATTCGGTTTTCCGAACAATGGCCGCAATGGACAGCATTGCCGCTCAGGCAACAAAGTCTTCGGAAGAGGTTCAGAAACTTCAGGAGAAGGGACAAAAGATCGGGTCGATCGTCAGCGCTATTGAAGATATCGCTGAGCAGACCAACCTCCTCGCGCTGAACGCAGCGATCGAAGCTGCTCGAGCCGGCGAACACGGACGAGGCTTCGCGGTTGTTGCCGATGAAGTTCGAAAGCTTGCCCAAGAAGCTTCAGATGCAGCCAAAGAAATCGGCTTACTAATCAAAGATGTGAGTCAAACGGTTGGCCAGGCCGTTAGTTCGTTTGAAAAAATGAGTGAGGAAGTCAGTCAGGGTTCAGCACGAAGTGAAGAGACAGGCGAAGTCCTAAGAACTATCCTTGAGAGCATCAACAACACCGTGAGTCAAATCGTGAAGGTTGGAGCTGACGCAAAGGAAACTTCTGCAGAAATGAAGGTGCTTCGAAGCATTGCCGAGGAGGGTTATGCGCTCACTTCAGAAATGAGCGATATTGCTGCCGGCGTAAGCGACTCGGCAGACGGTTCTGCTGCAATCAGCGAGCAATCTGCGGCTAGCGCCGAGGAGCTTCGCGCCTCGACCGAGCAACTCGCCGACTCGGCTGAGCACCTAGAATCCGTTGCTGACGCCCTACGGGCGATCGCTTCAAAGTTCGTCATCACCGAAGAACCGAGCCTGCGGCTCGCAGCTTAAACTAAGTGCGGATTGGGCTTAATTGGGCCAAATCCGCACTTTATTTGCATTTGATGCAAATTTAGCGTAACCCTTGGGCATTTTGACCGACAATATAACGTAGATTCAGTTAAACTTGAATCTAACGACAAGATGAAACGCCGCAAACCGACCGCGGCCATTTTCTTGGGAAGTCTTTTTGGTTTTTCGGGGGTGGTAGGAGCTCAAACACCGTTCAATGCGAAC
Source organism: Fimbriimonadaceae bacterium (assembly GCA_040081075.1). GTDB lineage: Bacteria > Armatimonadota > Fimbriimonadia > Fimbriimonadales > Fimbriimonadaceae > JANJUB01. Next base: position 61,185 of record JBEBHJ010000011.1, read on the forward strand.
GGTCAGCAAAATGGCGATTCACAAACCCAAATTGCGGGCACACCTACGATTGATCTTGTCATCCTCAAAGGTAACCAGCCTGGAGTTCCGTTGCGCTTTGGCTCAATCGTGGCTGGATCAGAATCTGTAACTTTCAACGGGCGCAAGCTCGAGAGAGGCAAGGACTACCAGATGGATTACGCCGCTGGCGTTGTCTACCTCATGCGCGCCCAGCGGGCCGGTCAAAGCTTAACCGTTTCCTATCGATATGAGCCCGGCAAGCAAGCCACTCAGACTGGAAGAACGAATTTTGCGGCCACGCTCCCAACTTACAAGTTCGATCTTACGCCCGATGGGTCGATGACTGCGGTAGTTGGTTTCGGCCTTGCAGAGCGCCAATCCGACGGCAACGTCGTGATGAGCAACCTCTACGG
>JBEBHJ010000098.1:0-5354 GCA_040081075.1 Fimbriimonadaceae bacterium
TATTTGAATAGATTCGGCGTTGCGTTTAACCGGAGATTGTCTTGTCACTCGGGTTGTTTTTCTCATGACAAGTTCTAGGGGCTTATAGGTTCTTTAACCTCAGCATGCATTGCTCGGCATAAGCAACCACTGAACCGTAACGCTCAATCATTTCTGCTTTCATTTCATCCTCCGTATCATCGGCCCATAGGGCTAACTGTCGAATGAGTCCTACAAGTTCGCGTTCGATTTCCATCTTGTTATTATCGCTTCCATTCGATGATTGTCTCTTCCATGGGGTTGCTATCTTGTATGCGCTTCGGACGGGGTGGGGTGTACCTCGGTTTGTCATTACATGGGGATAGGGTTTGGGTTCTTATCCCCTTGGTAGTTTCGAGGTTAACCATTCAGCTGTTTAACAACTCGTCGACACAAAATGAGAAAAAATAGGAAATAGGGTCGACAAATCGTCGACAATCGCGTCATAATCCAGTAATGGAAGATAACAACTTGCCAAAGGCAACCCATGCGGGAGAGTTAAGAGTAGGGGATGCTGTAATCCCGTGCGCTGTTTTGGAAGACGGTCGACGCGTATTGACCCAGCAGGGATTTCTCAAGGCGATTGGGCGAGCAAGATCAGCTAAGGGAGGGCAAGGCTCTAGCGTCGATGGAATGATTCCTTTCTTGGCCGCAAAGAACTTACAGGCGTTTGTCGACACCGATGTAAAGGAACAACTGCGACCGTTTGAGTTCAGGACAGTGGGCGGGCGCATGGCCTATGGTTTCAATGCGGAGGCGTTGCCGAAAGTTTGTGATATTTACCTTAGAGCTCGCGATGCAAATGCCTTGCTAAGGGGCCAATATAGGATTGCCATGGAATGCGACATCCTGGTGAGATCGCTAGCGACAGTTGGGATCGTCGCGTTGGTCGACGAGGCAACCGGGTATCAGCGGGATCGCGCCAGTGATGCGCTAGCTGAGCTTCTTAAGCAACTCATTTCTGATGAATTGCGCCGCTGGGTAAAGACATTTCCAGATGAGTTCTATCGAGAACTCTTCAGGGTGTACGGGTTGACCTACTCAGAGTTCACATCAAAGCGACCAGCTTTCATTGGCAAACTAACGAAAGATCTGGTTTACGAGCGATTGGCACCGGATGTAGTTAAAGAGCTGGAAATGCGAAACCCCGTTCTACCAAGTGGTCGACGACAGCACAAACACTTTCAATGGTTGACCGTCGACCAGGGGCATCCAAAATTGAAAGAGCATCTGTACGCTTTGATAATCATGCTTCGACTAGCTCCGACTAACGGTAAGGACGTGTTCTATGCGAACGTCCAGCAAGCCTTGCCAAAGTGGTCTGACAAGTTACAAGCAAAGCTTGAACTGAACTAACACCAGATCATTCATGTTGCTACCCTACTCCTAGCATTTCGTCCATCTTGGTCGCGGCTTCTTTTTGTAGGGATGGGACTACGTGACTGTAAGTATTCAGAGTTAGGGCTATCTGAGAGTGTCCTAGGGTTTCCATTATTGTTCTTACGTCGGTGCCTTGGCTTAGCAGAAGCGTCGCGCATGAGTGGCGTAGGTCGTGGAAACGTAGGGTTGGGAGTTTGTTGGTTTCTAATAGGGCGGTGAGGGTTCTTCTTATGTTTCTCTCCTCGACCGGCGTTCCTATTGAGGATGTGAAGACAAGGTTGTAGTCTTTCCACTTGTCGGCGATCATTAGCCTTTCTTGGGCCTGGATTGCCTTGTGTCGTTTCAGGACGGTAATAGCGAAGTTGGGGAGGGGGATGGTTCGTTTGGCTCGTTCGGTCTTTGGTTCGACAAACTCGACCTTTCCTTTTGATCGTTGCAGTTGAACTCTGACGCGAAGCGTTCCTTCTTCGAGGTCGATATCATCCCATCTTAGCCCGAGGGCTTCGGAGAGCCGGAGACCGACTGAGAGGGCGACGGTAAAGAGGGCTTCAAGGCGGTGTCCATTGACTGCCTTTATGAACTTTCGGGCTTGATCCTGATCTAGATAATGGAACTCATGCTTCTTTTGCTTTTGCGAGCTAACAAGCGTTGCGACGTTGCGTTGTACGTAGTCCCATTTGACCGCCTGTGTGAGCGCTGTACGCAATACGCGGCGTAGGTGCTCTACTGAGAGGCCGGTCTCGGCTTTGGCGTTCAGAAAGGCTTGTACGAGTTGGGGGGTTAGCTTTTGCAGCTCATGCCTTCCGAGTCCGGGGATAAGGTGGTTTCTTATGATCTGCTCATAGCTTCGGTAGGTCTTGATTCTTACTCTCGGCTTGGCTACCGTTTCGAGCCAAGCGTTTAAGAAGGTTGCGACCGTTTGTTTAGCTGGGGCGATGTTTACGCCTAGGTCGTTGCCTCTGAGGGCTTCGGTGAGTTTCTTTCGGACTTCCTCTTTGGTCTTGCCGTAGAACGCCTTCTGGCGTCTTGTGCCCTTTACGGTGTCATAGCCTAGGCTGATGCGGCTGACCCATGTTCCATCGGCTCTTTGGAAGATTGTGCCTTCGTTTTGTCCTCGTTTCTTAGTTGCCATTAGTTTCCTCTCTTTTCCTTGCCCGGTATTGCCGGACTTTGCATGCGTTTGAACAATATTTGGATCTTGCGTCTTTGGGTGAATACCACCGGCCACAACCTCCGCATTTGATGGGCGTTCGGACTGATCCGATGATTTCGTTTAGGAAGTGAACGTATATCGCGCCTAGGAGGTCTTTGGGCATGAGCCTGATGCGTGCCCCTGGGATCATTTCTGCGACAATGTCAACGCCCAAGTTGATTTCTATCAAGACAAACGTCTTTAGAATAAGGCTGTACATCTGAACGGGTTGATATTTCCCCGAGTCAGCCTCCTGAAGAATATGGATAAGCGCAAGCTTTCCGGGCGCATTCCGGCCCTCTTTTGGTCTTGTAGCATAGAGCGGCGCAAGTCGCAGGAGCTCCTCATCAGGGTCTGTCTTGGCGTCCCTAAACGGTTCATCGAAAACACTCAGCAAGAGCCTCACCTTGTCGCGTTCGGCCTGCCACTCGGAAATGAACTCTCCGGCCCTGAAAAAACCTTTGGTGCTGAACAGCTTTATCCTGCCAAGAAGACCGTATTGGTTCGCGAAAGCTAGAATCTTGTTTTCATCATCCGGCAGTGCCGCAAACTGGCGATGAATCATGCGACCGGACGGGATGTGAACTCGCTCCGATGCAAGCTCAGGCTCCACATGAAAGAGTGCGCCATCCCTGGGAGGATTGAAAAACGTCGCCTTGTTTGGCGGCTGAGCGATCACCGGCCCGGTGAAAGGGTATTCGTCGGGGTTGCTCTTTGAGGGCGCAACATTCGCGCGTGTAACCATGAAGGGCAAACTAGCCCACTCCGGTTCAAGTACATAACCACCTGCGAGGCGACTAAGCCTAGAGTGATCGACAAAATCATCAGGTGATACCGAAACGTTACTGAAAACCCGCTCATCAACCGCGTTCATTGAGTTACAGTATACATTGCGTATACGAGATTACGCAATGGAGTTACATGGAAAAAGCATTTTATCGAATACCGGAAGTGGCGGAGATTCTTTCTTTAGGAAAGAGCGTGACCTACAAGTTAGTTGCCGAGGGCAAGATTCCCTCGGTCTGGATGAGCGGGATTAAGGCCCGAAGGGTTTCGGCGATAGCGCTGAAGCAGTTCATCGAGGAGCAGAACCTCAAGGCGGGTGCGTAACGTGAGGACAGAGCAGGAATGGAATCAAGTGTTTGACGCTTGCCTTTCGGACGGCAATGACACGATGCCGGGGGTCGTATTGTTGCCCACCTTGCGCTCGAATCTAACCATGGGTCAGATGGGGGCGATGCCCGGCCTCGAACTAGAGCAGAAGTGGCGCAGTATTGCAGAGCCGGGGGCGGAGCCGCTGGAGTTTCTTCGCAAAGCCTACGGTTCGATTTCCGTTGATTACCGCAAGGCGGTTCACGGCATTGTTTGGCCTGCGCTTGGCGCTCCTCCAAACATGCGCGAACCCTTCCGATATACGTTCGACCTAGCCCGGTCGCTCCTAGCGATTCATGCGAAGGCGGCTAAAGCAGTTAACGCGGTACCGCCTGCGGAGTATCGCAAGATCGTTGAGATGCTGATTGACGGGGTGTTATCGCTGTCACTGATTGGAACGAGTTCGCCGGAATGGTTTGATCGGGAGACGATCTGGCTGGAGTTTGCGGATGCTTGGGAAAAGATTCGGTGCCCTGATGGTATGAGTCCGATTGAGTTCGCCTTTAAGAAAGCGCAAGCTGCGCCGTTGGAGCTTACGGAAGTGTGGGCTACTCTCTCGGGAGCAAGTCCGGCCAGGCTGACGCTCGTTGCGTCGGCGGGGTGGTACCTGCAGGATGAGGAGAAGGATGGTGAGTTCTTTATGCCAGTTGAACTCGTTGGTGAGCTGATCGGGGTGCGAGGCGCAGCTGCGCCAATGGCCGGGAGCCGAATCCTGGACGAACTCATTAAAGGCGGACTCTTGATCGTCACTCAGGAAGCGGCTCCAAAGCGGGCTCGTCGTCTTAAGTTTGTGGTCAAGCGAACCGACCTTTACCGGCCTCCAGCTTAACCTCTTTAGGTTCACCTTCTAACTCTCTATGTTACTGAGGATATAGAAGCTACCGACTAGATAGGAATAAGGGAGGAGAATTGAAGCGATCCTCGTTTAAGAAAGAAAAGGAAGCTACCGAGGCTTTGTAAGTACGGGATGTATTGGAGGCAGGGCGAAGCTTGTAATGACACCGAGGCCTTGTAATGATGACTGAACCCATCCGAGGTGTTCCGAAGTGGATTTGAATCTGGGCCGGAGATATCTATTTTTTTGTAACGAGGTTCGGAGCTTTGGTTTCGATATCGTCCCTGGATTACAAGCGCTGGAAACTTCCAAGGCAGCGTTTTCTTTTCCGGATTGGGGCGATTTGGCTTGGGGAAGATTGGTAGGTTGGCGGTGATCTACTAACTGGTTGGCAGAGCAAAGTATTATCGCGACTTCCTCAATAACATGCGCGGCGCGGGGTCTTGTTTGTAGGTACGGGTGGGAGATATTCGCCTCGCGCGCGCGTGTTCAACTCATGCCGGGAATTGGGGCAGTTTCCATAGTGTTTTGGGCGGTTTGAGACCCTTAGCGGGGGTGGCGATGGGGGTTTGAGGTTAACCTCTTTGGATGGAGGAACCGCGCTACCCGACCCCCGAATCATAAACCATGTTCACCGGATAACCCGGTGCCACATCGTAATTGAAACCCGCCCAAACCTTCGCCTGCGCAGTTAGCCACTCCTCCGTTGAAATCTGTGGAAACTCCAACACAACCGTCTCCCCTGGCAGGTCCAGCGGTACGCGCACTCGCTCGTCC
>JBEBHJ010000099.1:0-5257 GCA_040081075.1 Fimbriimonadaceae bacterium
CATCAATCCGATCCGCTTCAAACTCGACAGCCTGTTCTTGTCGCTTTAGAATCCGAGCTTTTTCGTCTAATGCGGTTTGAAGACGAGCCTTTGCTTCGTTAACTTTCTGACCAAACAGGGGCTTTTCTTCTGGAGGAAGTTGCCCGATGAGCCGGAGTAAACCCGTGTACAGGCCACTCTTACCCAGGTATTTGAGTTCAAGGTCGCGGAGTTCAGTGGTCGTCCCCGATGCATCAAGGACCGCAAACGCTTCTTGTTCTAACTCTTCAATCCCAACCATGCCTCTATTGTGAAGCATTCGCACCCTAGGATAAAAGCCCCATGCTCTGGCGAAGATAAGCCAGATTGCGTCACGATAGACATACCGTATGAAATCGTCGGCACTTCTTGTTTCAGCTCTTTCCGTTGTCTTTCTCATTGGCTGCGGCAAACCGCCGGTTGACCCCAATAAGGATTCCAAGTCTGCCACAGTCACTAAAGGCGACATTGCCGTTGAGGTTATTGAAACCGGAACGATTGAAGCGGTACGCGTGGTGGATGTGAAGGGCCGAGTTTCGGGAAGAATCCAGCGGCTCTTTGTAGACGATGGAGACTATGTCAACCAGGGTCAATTGATTGCGATCATTGATCCCCAAGAGACCTCCTTGACCGTAAAACAAAATCAGGCTCAAGTTCGGGGTGCCCAGAGCCGTGTGTCGCAGACGGAAATCGAAATTTCTCAGCGGAGAGCTACTACTCTTGCCAATGTGAAGCAAGCCGAATTGCGTCTCGCCCAAATCGAACGCGAGTTAAGAGCTCAGCCGATTCTGACCCAGGCCAACGTCCGAAGCGCCAAGTCTCAGCTCGACGCAGCTAAGAATGAGCTTGAGAGACTTCAAAAAAGTTCGCAGCCCAACCAGAGAATCGCCGTGAAAGTGGCCCTCGAGGAGGCTGACGCAAACGTCAAAAATGCTGAGGCAGATTTGAGCCGACAACGCCAACTTTTCCTGGACGGTTACGTTTCTCAAAAGACTGTTGAAAACTCTGAGCTCCAAGTGACTCTAGCGAAAGCGCGGTTGAGACAAGCCCAGCAGACATTTGACACGAACGACCAAGCGCTTCGAAATGAGCTGCAACGAGCTAAGGAAGATTTGATCCGCGCTGAGTCAGCCTATGCTCAGGCCAAAGCCAATACGTTTCAGGACATCGTTAAACGAAAAGAATACGAGTCTTCGCAAGCCGATCTAGCCAAAGCGAAAATCGCACTTCGGGACGTAGAATCTCTGAAGTATTCGAATGTGGCCAATAGGTCCAGCGTTGAACAACTTCAAAGCGGGCTCGACGACTCCCTGCGCCAGTTACGCGAAACTCAACTTCGTGCCCCAATGAGCGGAGTCATCTCCAAACGCTTAGTTCAAGAGGGAGAACTCGTATCAGGTCTAAGTAGCTTCAGCCCGGGAACACCAATTTATCGGCTGGAAAATCGTGGCACGATGCGCGTCAAGCTGAACGTGAACGAAATCGATACGGCCCGACTCGTGAAAGGCATGCAAGCTGAAATCACAATCGACGCCGTACCCGGAGAGAAGTTTAAAGGGAGCGTGCAGAAGATCGCCCCCTCCAGCAATGCTTCCCTTTCCGCGGCAGGCGCTTCGGCCGAAACGGTGGTCAAATACGAAGTTGAGGTTTGGATTACTGTCGCCGACACGAGGTTAAGGTCGGGAATGTCGGCAAAATGCAAGTTGATCTCAAGTAGCAAGAAGGGCATTCTGACCCTTCCTGCCGACTTTGTGGCTAAAGACGATAAGGGCTCCTACGTTGAAGTCGCAAACTCGGACCCGAAAGGTAAACCCGTTCGAAAGGACGTGGTTGTTGGCATTGGAACGAATACAAAAATCGAAATCGTGTCCGGGCTCAGCGACGGAGACAAGGTCTTGAAGCCCAAGTTTAACGGACCTGGTCGCTCCGGATTCATGGAAGGTGGCGGGGGCCGCGACAACAACTAAGATGCTTGCGCAGAGCTTCCTTATCGCCCTCGAAATGCTTAGGCTCCACAAGATGCGAGCCTTCCTCACCATGCTCGGGGTGATCATCGGAGTTATGGCGGTAACCACCATCGTCATGATCACCAATGGCTTCAAGGCCTATATGGCGGGCGAGTTCAGCACTATGGGCGCAAATACGGTTTATGTGTTCTTTGATCCAGGCCGACTTGAGCGCGAAACCGCGGGCAAGATTGACGGTCTCACCATGGAAGATGCTCAGTACCTGAGGGATCGGATCCCCGAAATCGAGCGGATTTCACCCTATTCGGAAGGGGGGCGGACCACGGCCCTATACGGCGAAAATAAAGTCAGTGACGCTTCCATAAAGGCTATTGAAGAGAACTACTGCAATCAAAGCGATTTCATCCTACTAAGCGGGCGCAAAATATTGAGCGCCGACACCGATTCACTGGCCAACGTCGGAATCATAGGCGAAGAGCTCCGAAACTTGCTCTTCAAGGGTGCCGACCCGCTGGGAAAGTTTGTCACTCTGAATGGCATCACCGTTGAAGTGATCGGCGTGCTCAAAAAGAAGGCAGCTTTCGGTCAGTCCAACGAAAAGGATATCTATCTTCCTATCACCACCTTCCAGAAAAAGCTCCAGGGCGGCGACAAGGTCATGATGTTGACAGTGGAACCCAAGGCGGGCGTGGAGGGCAAGGTGATCATGGACAAAATTTGGGAAGCCATGATGGCCCGCAGCGGAAACAAGAAGATATACCGCGTGGACTCCTCTGAGTCAATGCTTGCCGTGTTTAATGGCATCTTGGGTGGAATCGGAGTCGTCCTGGCCGGCGTGGCTGCGCTGTCACTTCTGGTTGGCGGAATTGGCATCATGAACATCATGCTGGTTTCGGTAACCGAGCGAACGCGCGAGATCGGCCTCCGCAAGGCGGTTGGGGCGCGCGGCAAAAATGTCATGACCCAGTTCTTGGTTGAAGCTGGCACGCTTTCCCTGGTAGGTGGGCTTATCGGGATGGCGTTGGCTTATGGGCTTGGATCCCTTGCAACCATCATCAGCGCCGCAAACAAATTCCCCAATGAAGGTGGACTCCCGACTCCGTTCCCGATTACCGCTGCAATCGGTTCGGCTGCGTTCTCTGCCATTATCGGTATGGTCTTTGGCTTCTACCCAGCTGTCAGTGCGGCCAAACTTGACCCGATCGTTGCCTTGAGAAGAGAGTAGCCTTTATCTGACAAAATAGGCTCATGCCCTTTGATCGTGCTGCCGCCTGGGACTTGCTGTGTTTGCACACGCCTTCTGACTCGCTGCGTCGCCATTGTCTGGCGGTTGAGACAGCCATGCGTTTTTACGCGGCTAAGAACGGGGAGGATGTCGAGACGTGGGGCATCACCGGCTTACTGCACGACTTTGATTATGAGCAACACCCCGACGATCATCCAGGCTGGGGAATGCGACACATGCGTGATTTGGGCTGGTCAGAAGAGATCATCAAAGCCATCGGAACCCACAACCAAGCCCTTGGGATGCCCCGTGAGACGCCGATGGAGAAGTTTCTCTTTGCCTGCGATGAACTAAGTGGCATGATCACGGCCTGCGTCTACGTGCGTCCGAGCCGGTCTGTCTTGGACCTTGAAGCGAAAAGCGTGCTGAAGAAATTGAAGGATCGTTCGTTTGCAGCCGGGGTCAATAGAGACGAAGTTGCGGAAGGGGCCGAAGACATCGGCATCCCGCTAGATGAACACACGGCGAATCTCATCACGGCGTTTCGAGCAAACGCGGATGCGCTTGGGCTCCGGGGCGAACTTTGAGAATCCCCGTTGTTCTTGAAGAGACAGCATCGATGCCCGTCTATGCGACCGCGGGTTCAGCCGGCATGGACCTACGTTCCACGGAAGAAGTAGAGTTGAAGCCCCTTGAGCGAAAACTCGTGAAAACCGGTGTCCGAATGGCAATTCCACCGGGATTCGAGGGCCAGGTGCGACCCAGATCTGGGCTCGCCCTGAAGCGCGGAATTGGCATGGTTAATGCTCCGGGAACTATTGATTCAGATTATCGCGGAGAAATTGGCGTGATCCTGATCAATTTGAGTGATTCCGTCGTCAAACTTGAAAACGGCGAAAGGATCGCCCAACTCGTCATATGTCCGGTGGTACAAGTCGAGTTGACGCAAGAAATTGACTTGGATGATACAAGTCGCGGAGAAGGTGGATTTGGCAGCACAGGAACAAACTAACTTAGTTCTTTGCGAAAAGTGTTTCGCAATGATGCCCAAAGAGGCGGAATATTGCGCTGAATGCGGCGCACCCATGAAGGATGCCCCGGGCGTAACTGGAAGCGACACCGAGGTCTACCCAGAACTGGCGCAGGCAAACCTGCTGAGAATGCGTCGTGAGTTTAAGCAAGCTGAGGATATCTGCCTTGGCATCCTACGACGTTTCCCCAACAACGAGTCGGCAAATGAATTGTTGGGCGATATCATGACCGAGCGCGGCGACTTGGAACAAGCGGTTGAGTGGTACGAACTTGCCCTCGACATCGTTCCTGATTCAGAGGTGGTCAAAGAGAAGCTGGCCGCCGTTCTCAAGCAACAGTCCGAAACTCAAACGACGCAAACGGCGGAAAACCTAGGAATCACTCACACCAAGAAGCCGCCTTATTCGATTATCTTCGCTGTTGCGGCTGGCATGATTGTCTGTGTGCTCGCGATCGGCGCGATGATGCGCCAACAAGGAACTCAAACAAAGCCCCCGTCTCAGCCCCTTGATATTAACAGCTCCAAGAGTCTGGAGGGGTTGGTAAACCGGGAACCTCCAAAACCTACGTCAACGGAAACGAGCCACAACTTCGTGCGTCATCCCGAACTCGCAAAGAAGCTGACGGAAGCACTGTCACTGCCTGAAGGCAAGTTGAAGGAAGTTGAATCAAGTGAAGACAAGGAAGCCGTGCGGCTCACGCTAGTGATACGAGAGGATGAGGAGTGGATCCTTCGAGCGAAACTGGTGGATAAAGCGTTCGAGTTCTCGCCGAATGCGCCAAGTGTGGAACTGGTTATCGAAAAGAATTTCGAAAAGTCGGCAAATCTTCTCGTCGAGCGATCCAAGTGGGAAGAATCCAAATCAGATGGTTGGAAACAATCTTCCGGTGGAACGGATGAAGCCTTGGTTGAATTGTTCTTTGGTCACAAAATTGAAAACATAAATCCACCACCGGTTGACGACAAGGCTGGCGATCATGCAAGCGATCCTAGTTCCCCGCCCAGTGATAAGGG
>JBEBHJ010000012.1:0-61043 GCA_040081075.1 Fimbriimonadaceae bacterium
GCAGAGGAAACGGCGAAGGCCGCCCCCGCCCCCGCCCAGCAATCCACCTAGATCGAGGCCTCCCAACTTGCCCATGATGCCTCCAAGCGCACCTTGCAAGCCTCCTTCTGGAAGAACTCCGTCGGGGGTGGCATCGTTCACAATCTCTGGCAAGGCATGAGCCGATGCCTCTCGTACGATTTGGGGGTCGACACCAATTTCCTGGGCGGTGCTATCAGCAAAATCTGCTCCTAACGCATGATCTGTGTGCTCTGCAGCGATGGGTTGGTTTTCACCCCCTCCGATCCACGAGCTGAGCTGTGCACCAAGACCGTTTGACTGCAGTCCCTCCATGAGTCCCTGTGGGTTAGACTGAGCCCGTTGGGTTATTGCCTTAACGATTCCGGCAGCTTGGGCAGGATTGAGCCCAAATTTTGATGCAATGCTTTCGATGAGTCCTTCTAACATCAGAACATTTTACTACAGGCTGAGCGTCCAGGCACCTCGACCTTGCGTTGCAATAAGCAAGCTGCCGTTTGTGGCCCGGTAACGCAAATCGATTACGGGTGTGTTGGGCAAGCCGGGCACTTTTGTCCAATTCACGCCGTCATTTACACTCTTGTACAGTCCCGACTCAGTTCCCGCATACAAGACGTCTGGAGTTGGTCGAGGATCAATGCCAATCGTGTTGACAGGAATATCGGGCAAATCCCCATCAATCGATGTCCAGGTGGCTCCGTTGTCCGTGGTCCTTCGAACTTGCGAAGTTCCAAACTGAGATACCGCCAGAAAGCAAGTCGTTGCGAATGTCGGAGAAGGAACGACTTCGCGAGTCACTCTGATCCAACCTGGAATCCCCGTTAAGGAGTTTATGAACGATACTCCGCCGTTGGTTGATCGTGCGATCACGCCATCGGTTGTGGCCACCCAAACGTTGTTGGCGTTCATAGGCGAAACGGCAAGGCACCGAATCGCACCCGAACTAGTTGGAGTTAGATCGGCACTTACGGCCGTCCAGTTCGTGCCGTTGTTGGTGGATTTATACACCCGATCTGTTCCGCAGAATAGCGTCGTTGTACTTCCGGGCGAATACACAACTGGTGTATAGAAAGCGTTGGGCTCACCACTGTTGATACCGGTGCTGGCCAAGGCGAAACTCGCTCCACCATTGGTCGACCGCCGAAGTTGAGCCGGACCTTGGGGTTGACCCCACATATTAAGCGGTGCAACCTGGTTCAGTTCTGCCCAGCCTCCGTCTCCACCGATCACCGCGTTCCAGTTCATAGTCGCTGACGGTCGAATAACCGTCCCATTATCTTGTAGCCCTCCGATCGCTATGTTAACATTTGTTGGGTGGGCCGCTACTCCAGCATAGAACTGAGTCGTTCCAATGCCGTTGTTGAGCGAGGTCCACGTGGCTCCGTTATCGCTGGAACGATAAACTCCGCCATCGCACCCGGCAAGAAGCCGTCCGCTGGCATCGTAAGTGAGTGCGTGCAAGTCAACGTGAGGCGGCGTGACAGACGTGAATGAGGCACCACCATTTACTGTTCGCGAGAGGGTTAGTCCACCGAAAAATGCACTATCAGGAGCTACCGGAGATACTCCGACACAGTTCAAATACCACCCGTATGTCGACTGAATATTGCCGATCGCCAGCGGGGTCCACGTATTGCCGAAGTCATCTGAGCGATACGCGCCCAGTGTATCCGCACCGCCACCTCCCGCGTCAGAGACGCTTGTAACTAAGGCATAAATCCGATTGAAGTTGGTCCGGGCTTCACTAATCGAAATGCGCCCAACATCAGCCGTGGGTAACCCGCCGGCGAGTTTAGTCCAGGTGGTGCCTCCATCCACCGTGCGGTAGATTCCGTTTTCGGGAGCACCAAATGGATCCCCGATAGCGGCAAATAAAACGCTCGAACTCGCCTGACTCATGTACAGGTCGGTACAAGGCTTATTGGGCAAGCCCGTAAGATGAACCCAAGTAACGCCACCATCAGTCGACCTAAAAACGCCAAGCGCACCATCTTTTCCAGGGTGCCCCTTGGCTGCACTCTTTTGCGGAAACCCTCCCGCTGGGGTTACAGCCGCGTAAACCAGGTTCGCGTTACGGTAGCTTGGGACGATCTTACTAATGCAACGACCCCCAAAAACAGATTCTCCTAGATGCGCCCACGTGGCCCCGGCATTCGTTGTTTTATAAATTCCGAGCCCATAACGGCTGTGAAGGGCATAGTTTGCTTCCCCGGTTCCTACGTAAATCACAAGCCGGTTAGCGACGGCGATAGAGCCAATGGATGAGGTTGGCAAGGTGTCGGTTAAGTTTTGCCAGGTTGCGCCGCCGTTGATCGTCTTCCAAGCCCCTCCATCCGCGGCCCCGATGTAATAGGTGTTTCCATCCGTTGGAAGGGTGGCAATAGCCGAAATGCGTCCCGTGAACCCGGCACCAAGCGTGTGAGGTCCAATTTCGACCTGAGCTAATGACAGAGGTGCCAAAGCCACAAAGAGTCCAAAGACAGACCCTCTCATTTCGACACCTCAAAGGTGATTGAGGCGATGTACACATTCGATCCGTGCATTTGAGCAGCGGCAACTTTCCAAACCCCAGCTGCTACATTCTTTAAGTTGACCATCCCGGCCCGGTCGGTAGTCAGCCGTTGCGGTTTTCCGCTTCCTCCGTATGTAGCCAACACCGGTGCACCCGCCTCCACCATTTCATCTAAACCATAGAATCTCAGAGCTACATCTGCCCCAGCCGCATGAAGCGGGCTGGTCATAAGGCGAAGTTCCGTCGGAAGTCCGAGCCGGTTCATGATGACTGAGGAATCCGATTCTCCCGCAATCGCCGACGATGCCGTTTGAATCACGTTGGCGGTACCCGACGCAACAATTCCCCATGGCTTCAAAAGTGAGGCCGAGTTCGACACGGTGGATTTCTTGAAAACAATCGCGCAGAGGGCCGCTTCATGACCATCCAAACCGAATTCGGCAAGGTCGCCCTCAAAGTTACGTCGCGTGTCTCGGCCACAAATGGTAGCGGCGTCAACCGTGCTTGGTGCAAATCCCAACTCGAAAGAAATCGGTCGGTCCGCTTTGGCACTGTAGCTGGAAGGAACCAGATATTGAATCCGCTCGGCAGTTTGGCCCCCAACCAGCGGCGCAAGGAGAGCCGCAATGAGAATATTCGTCACAGTAGTATGTTATCACGAACCGCGCTTACTGTTGTTAATAAATTGCTAGGTTTGAGTCAACGTCTCTTGCCCACCCATTCATCCCGCCGTCAAGGTTCCTTACGCTTGAGAAACCATTTGCCAGCAAGGTCTCCGTAACCCTGCCGCTCCTTCCCCCAGTTCGACAAATGACCACCCAACTGGCGTTTCGATCTAGTTCTGCCAACCGCTGGGGCAACTCCCCCATAGGAATGTGTGTGATGTTGTTCAGCTTCGATATCTCAAGCTCAAATGTCTCGCGGACATCAAGTAGGTTGATGTCCGCGGCACCCTTAATTTCAGCATCAAGGTCTGTTGCCGAGACCGATGGAATCATCTCGACGCCTTAAATGCCGCAAGCTCTTCGTCGGTTGTAGGCGGCTTGATCGTTCCTGCAATAATCGCCTCCTTAATATCCGAGATTTTTGCTAACTTTTCGGCTCCGATCAGATCCTTCGTAAACTTCATCTCGGAGAGACCTACGCCACTTGCTTTCAAATCGTAAATTTTCGGGCCGCCGCTAAATTTTCCATCGATGACGTCTTTGATCGTTGAGTACACGGCTTCGTCCACACGCTTAATCATCGAAGCCAGAATACGTCCTTCCGCCATGTAATCCTGGTCGCTATCAACGCCAATCGCGAACATGTTTGCCTCTTTTGCCGCTTCAAAAACGCCTCGACCGCATCCACCGCTCGCGTGGAAAATCACGTCTGCGCCTTGCGAATACAGGGTCTTCGCGCTCTGTTTGCCGACGACGGCGTCATTCCAGCTACCGGTGTATTTCGGCGGTAAGAGCGTAATATCTGGTTTGGCGGTTAAAGCTCCTGCGAAGTAGCCCGCTTCGAACTTTTTGATCAACGGAATCTGCTGGCCTCCAATAAAGCCGACTTTTCCTGACTTCGTCATTAACCCGGCAAGGTATCCAGCCAAAAAGCTGCCTTCCTCTTCTTTGAACAAGAGACCGCGCACATTTGCAGCTTTAACCGACCCATCAACCCACGCGAACTTAATGTCTGGATACTTGGGCGCCACCTTGTCCACAGCTGCACCCATTGATATTCCGACGGCTAAAATGAGATCAACTTCTTGTTCGGCGAGTGTTTCCAAGTTAGTCTCATAGTCGGACTCCTTTTGGCTATCGACCGGTTTTTCGATCACCCCAAACTCTTTCATGGCGCGCGACAGGCCAGCGTACGCAGAGTCGTTAAACGACTTATCGCCCCGTCCGCCGCTGTCAAAAACGATGCCAATAGTCAGCTTTTTCTTTCCGTCGTTGGATTCAGCTCCCTTTGCGGTACCGCTTCCCGCCGGATCGGTAGTGGTCGAGTTATTGCATCCGATTGATGCGAGTGCCAATGCGCTAATGCCAATGTGCCAAAGTTTCAAGGTGTATTCTCCTGTTTTGAGGGTAAACTTGCATTATTATGGCGCAGGATTGCCGCGCCTATTTCCAGGAGACTGTATTTGACCACGATCAATTTGACTAAGCTTGAAACCGCTCACGACCAAATCAGGAAAGCCCTTCCGAAGCTTTTGCCCACCGATGCGGCATTGGTTGCCTCAGCCATTTCCTTGGCAGGCCGACACGCCCTAGCGATATACGAAGGCGAGCAGTATTCATGGCCCGAAGATTACGTGAAACTTACAGAGGCCATGGGACGACAGATCGAAATGATTCAAGAATCAACCGAAGTCGTGAAGCGAACGAAGTCGAGCCCAGAAGAAGAGCCTGTTCAAGTGATAGTCGGACTTATGCCCAATATGTCGGCGGGAGAGACGCAACTCGCCGGTTACGAAAAGCTTAAGACCGCAATGAGTGACATCGTTCAAGACGGTGTTGAATTCGTTTATCAGCATCATGATGTGATGTGGCAGTGGGCTCTTGATCGCGCTAACTGGTCAGTTATTATCGGAGAGGAACTTTCTCGGAAAGTTCGAGTCCGCGCAAGCTTCACCGAGGGAGCCGTTGGAATTGAAATGGGCGTCGGCGGGAAGAGAAAGCCGACAAGAAAAACCAAGGCCGCGGAACCCGCAGACGACGACGAAGAGTAACCTTGAAAATCGGCGTCGTAGGTTTAGGGTTAGCGGGATTACGTGTAGCCCGACTCCTGGAAGATGCCGGACATGAGGTCGTTTCCTTCGAAGCCCGAAATCGGATCGGTGGAAGAGTTTGGACAATTCCCGACTGGCATTATGACGCCGGAGGAGAGTGGATTGACGGTGACCATGAACGTATCCTTTCGCTAGCGAAGAACTACAATCTCTCTCTTGTAACGGATGAAAGGCCGAGGCGAATCTTCGCTTTCGGTGAGTCTATTTCCGTGGACGATCTTTGGGGTGAAGCTGTTATCGCGGAATCTCACTTTCATCGGGAAGCCACGCGGCTTGCCCGTACGCCCGCAGAACAAATCGGTCCTGAACCCACCCTTGCGGACTTGATACGACGGGTTGCGCCCGATCCACGCGCGACTTGGTGGCTTACGGCAACGTGCCGATCAGATGAAGGGACCGATCCAAGCGACGTGGGGCTTTGGGGATGGCTAGAATTCTACAAAATGTATCTGAACCGTTCGGGGGGTGAACATAGCGCTTACCGCATAAAGGGAGGACTCGGACAGCTGTGCGATGCAATGTTTGAAGAAGTACAAGGTCCAAGCAGTTTCAATCATGTCCTCTCCAGTGTTACCCAAGACCGTTCTGGCGTAAAGCTGAGTTTCGAAGAGCAATCCTACAAGGTAGATGCAGCGGTCCTCACTCTTCCTCCACCGGCCTTAGCGCAGGTCGACTTCACCCCGAAACTTCCCAAGGCGCAAGTTCAAGCGATTCAGCAATGTGGCATGGCCCCAATCAAGAAGGTTATTCATCGATTCAGGGAATCTTGGTGGGAACGAGAAAACTGGTCAGGATCGGGATACTACGACACGCCCATTCAACAGACCTGGAACGGGAGCTGGGGATCTGAATCGGTGCTAACAGCCTACGTCTGTGGAAAAGACTCAGCACTGCCAATCGGAACTCCTCCCTGGGATGAAGCTCCGCTTGAAGTCCGCGAACACGATTGGGCCGCTGATCCTTTTGCCGGCGGCGGCTTCTCTTACATGAAGCCGGGTTTCCATAAGTTGCGCCACCTTTTGAAAGAGCCCGTCGGAAACGTATTCTTCGCGGGCGAACACACGGCAGATTGGATGGGATTCCTTGAAGGTGCACTGGAAAGTGCGGAAAGAGTGGGAACCGAAATTCTTTAAGTCCAAGGCCGTCCGGCGGCACCGGCTTCAGGCGTAAAGACGTGCCAGTCCACCAATGGGACTGTCTGAGCGAGCCGATTTCGAAGCTCAATCACCCCCGGTTGCTCGGTTGCATAGTGCCCAGCTGCGATGATCGCAAGCCCAGATTCAACCGCTTCTAGCGCGATGTGCTGCTTGACCTCTCCTGTTACGAAAACTTGTGCTCCGGCCCGCTGGGCATTTTTCCATTCTGAATCCGCCGCGCCACCAACGACAGCAACGGTTTCAATAACGGCATCGGGATCACCCCAAACCCAAGATCGAGTTTCAAGTTGGCCGTTGATGTGATGCACAAAGTCCCTCAAACGAGTCCTCTTTACCGTTCCCATTCTGCCCGCCGGCTGCTCCCCTTTGGCGCAGACTAAAAGGAAATCAATCGCAGGCGTTTCATATGGGTGAACCTCGCGAACGGCTCGCTCCACCCTTGATTGAATTTCGCTCGGAAGAATCATTTCAATACGATGCTCGATGCCTCCACTGAGGCTGAACGGACGCGATCGCTCCGCCGCCTCAAACATGCCAGTTCCAGACGAGTGGAAAGCACACCGGCGGTAATCGCCGATGACCCCAGCTCCCGCATTACTGGCTGCGCTAATGACCACGTCCACGTGAGATTCAGGAGCAAACACCACCATTTTGCGCTGGTCAACTGAAGCGGCTGATCCAAAGCAGGAAACGTCCGCCAGCCCGAGCGAATTGGCCAACGCGTCGTTAATTCCGCCGATCGCAGAATCCCAATTTGTATGCGTTGCGATGAAGCTAATCTGCTCGTGCGCCATGGCCAAAACTGCCTGTCCAACATGCGTTTGGCAAGTGACATTTGGAAGCGGTTCAAAGATCAATGGATGATGTGCAACGAGGAGCTCAGCCCCCACGGAGGCACAGTGGTCAATTGCAGCTAGAGATCGATCGAGAGAGACCACTGCAGAACTAACTTCTGCGAGTGAATCGCCAACCTGAAGCCCTATCTTATCAAACGAAAACGCAAACCTTGAAGGGGCGATTTGCTCAAGGGCTTGCAAAACTGCGGCAACATTCGTCACACAGAGTGGACGTTTCAAAAAGCAATTAAGTGGTAGCCCGGACGGGACTTGAACCCGCGACCTCCGCCTTGAAAGGGCAGCATCCTAACCACTAGACGACCGGGCCGAAGAACCAAAGTATACCAGCCGCCTTTTGCCATCGCTTGGGCCTATTCGTGGGCTTCGACCAGTTTCCGTTCCTCAACCACAAACTTCCCTTCCGCCCAAACTCCGCATGGCATCATTTCTGGCGTTGTCTCAAACTCAACAATGGTGCCGTCCATTTTGTAAACCGGTTCGTACCAACTGCCTACTTGCTTCGCATCACCGGTCAAGTAATGACCAATCAGGGCACGTCGAAACCGGTCGGTGCTAACGTTGGGGAAGCTGCCGTGGACAAGCAAGCCATGGAAAAAGAGAACATCGCCAGCTTTCATGACGCATGGTTCGGCTCGTTCGCCAGGGGGCAGAGGCACCGTAACGTCGGTGAAACTCTGGGTTGTATCGGCTTCAGTTGTACACAGTAGCGGCCACCGATGTGAACCCGGTACGACCATCATGCAGCCGTTTTCCTCGTCGCAATCGTCTAAGGCTAGCCACGCGGCGACGCATGTGCCGGGAACCGCACGCAGATAATACTGATCTTGGTGCAACGCCTGTCCTCGGGCTCCGGGAGGCTTGAAGTAGAGCATCGTTTGAACAGCAAAGGGTTCGACTCCGCCCGAAAGGGCCGTGATAACCTCGTTGATGCGAGGATCCGTCATCCAATCAAGGCTCTTCGGATCCCATCGGTGCATGTGGATCATCCGGGGAAACTTTCTCAGGGGATCATTCGGGGACGCGTTGACCCCTTCCGTGTCTCCCGGATAGGAACCTTTGGCCCTCAAATCCATAAAGTGATCACGGAGCGCACAGACCTCATCACTATCAAATAGGGACTGGGCCAGAGCATACCCATGCTCTTGATAAAACTCGACCATCTCGGGCGACGTCATGGCTAAATTCTAGCTGAGATTGTGTTGCAAAAGTTGCTCAAATCGGGTAACATTTAGCCTTGCGCGAATCCCCTTCTACACCTTGCCCTCCTTGTGCCTGTCTATAGGCAACATTGGCTATGTGTATTTAGGGTCGAATTGAACCTGAAAAGGAACTTATGGCAGACGTTAACCTCTTTGATAAAATCCGCATTGGAATCGCCTCAACCGTTGATATTCTCAGCTGGTCACACGGTGAGGTCAAGAAACCCGAAACTATTAACTATCGAACCTTCAAACCGGAGCGAGATGGGCTGTTTTGTCAGCGCATTTTCGGCCCCGTAAAGGACTGGGAATGCGACTGCGGTCGCTACAAGAAAATCAAATACAAGGGCATTACTTGCGAGCGCTGCGGTGTGGAAGTCACCCGAAGCAAGGTCCGCCGCGAAAGAATGGGCCACGTTGAACTGGCCGCGCCTGTATGCCACATCTGGTATCTCAAGGGCGTCCCTTCCCCGCTCGCTTTGGTGCTAGATATCTCGCCCCGATTGCTTGACAAGGTCATCTACTTCGCCAGCTTTATCATTATCGACATCGATACGCCTGGCATCGAGGAAAAGATGCCTCGAATCCGAAAGGCCGTCGAGGAAGAAAAGATTGCGATCATGCAACAGATGCGTGAGCTTGAGCAAGAAAGTTTTTCCCGATTTGCGGAAGAGGTCGGTGGTAACCCCGATGAATACGACGATCTCACCGTTCGAGACCGAGCCAAGGCGATCAATGATCGAATCAAAGCTGAGTACCGAGATGCTGACGAACGCCTGAAGGACCTTGACATTGCATCCGATATCCTTGCCAAGCTTGAGCGAAATGCCCTAATTGATGAAGACAAGTATCGCGCTGTGAGCAAGATGCTTGATGCCATCGGTGCACGGCTTCGAGAAGACCTCCGCCCGTTGGTTCGCGCCAATATTGGAGCCGAAGCCATTAAGGAGCTTCTGGGTCGCGTCGATCTGGAAACCCTAAGCCGAAGCCTTCGACAAGAAATCATCATGACGACCTCTCAACGTCGGGCACGAGCGATCAAGCGACTTGAGATTACAGACGCACTGATTTCTTCCAAGAGTCGTCCCGAGTGGATGATTTTGGACACTTGTCCTGTTATCTCACCCGAACTTCGCCCAATGGTGCAACTTGATGGCGGACGATTTGCGACTTCAGACCTCAACGATCTGTATCGAAGGATCATCAACCGAAACAACCGATTGAAAAAGATTATGGAGATCCACGCTCCAGAGTCGATCATCAATCACGAAAAACGCCTGCTCCAGGAAGCAGTTGATGCGCTGATCGACAACGGCCGCCGAGCTCGCCCGGTCGTGGGTTCTAATGCTCGTCCGCTGAAATCTTTGAGCGACATGCTTAAGGGTAAGGAAGGTCGTTTCCGAAAGAACCTGCTTGGAAAGCGCGTTGACTATTCCGGACGATCCGTTATTGTTGTTGGACCCCACCTAAAGCTTCACCAATGCGGTTTGCCGAAGGAAATGGCACTCGAACTCTTTAAGCCGTTCGTCATGAAGACGCTCGTTGAGAAGAAGATCACCCAGAATATCAAAACGGCTAAGCGGATGATTGATCGAATGCACCCCGCCGTTTGGGACGGTCTAGAGGAAGTCATTCGTGAGCATCCGGTTTTGCTTAACCGTGCGCCGACGCTCCACCGGTTGGGAATCCAAGCGTTTGAGCCGATCCTTGTGGATGGAAAAGCGATTCAGGTTCACCCGCTAGTCTGCCACGCTTACAACGCAGACTTTGACGGCGACCAGATGGCGGTTCACGTTCCGCTTAGCACTCAAGCTCAAGCTGAAGCTCGCGTCTTGATGCTATCCACTCAGAACTTGTTCTCACCGGCGGACGGTCGACCGACCGTTTCGCCCATCCAAGACCTTGTTTTGGGCAACTACGCTCTGACCTTCGTCAGCGAAGCCGGTCGAGCTAGGCTGGAAGCTCAGGAGCAAGCCCACGAAAAAGACCCCGAAAAGAACCCGGCCCCAAGGGTTTACGGATCATTTGAAGAGGTTCTTTACTTGCTAGAATCTCCCGCAGTTGGCGACAAGCTGCACCTAAATGAGCCGATCAAGATGCGAATCAGTCGTCCGGTGTTCCGCCCCGACGATGAGGTTGATTATCGTGATCCAAAGACGGGCCAAGAGTTCAAGTATGAAGTCACAACCGATGAGGAAGGTGAGGAGAAGCGCGAACTCATGCCGCTTGAAATGGAGCACGAGATTGTTGCCAGAACTTGCACCCCGGGTCAGCTGATTTATAACGAGGTTCTTCCCTACCCACTCAAGCATTCCGATGAATTCTTGAGGATGGAGCTCTCCAAGAAGGCTATTGCCGATGCGATCATGAAAGTTCATGGTCGAGTTGGTGTCGGAGGCACGATCAAGTTCCTTGACGATCTCAAGGACCTTGGCTTCCGATGGGCGACTCGATACGGCCTCTCAATCTCGATTACGGACATGGATCCTCCCGCTCGCCGAGAGGAGCTTATCAAGGAAGCCGATGACCAGTCAACTCGAACGACACAGCAGTTCCGACGAGGAATGCTTACGTTTAACGAAATGACGATCCGGCTCATTGAACTTTGGACGAAGACTTACGACACGATCGGTAAGGAAATCGTTAATGGCTTGACTCAGTTCAACCCGCTTTCGATTACAACGGTCTCGGGTGCTCGTGGCTCGGTTAAGCAGCTGGCTCAGCTCGCCGGAATGCGCGGTCTGATGTTTAACCAGTTTAACGAGGTTATCTACGAGTTGCCGGTTAAATCGTCATTCCATAAGGGCTTGACGATGTTGGAATACTTCGTTACGACCCACGGAGCTCGTAAGGGATTGGCCGACACCGCTCTCCGAACCGCTGACGCTGGTTACCTAACCCGACGCCTCGTGGACGTTTCCCAAGATGTGATCATCAGGGGCCACGATTGCCTTACCCTTGAAGGTGGCTATGTGCACCGCATCATGGATGAGGGTGAGGTCATTGAACCCATTGGCGACAGAATGTGGGGCCGTGTTTCTCTCGCAACGTTGCTTGATCCGGAAACTAAGGAAGTTGTGGTTGAGAATGATACGATCATTACTCGCGAGCAATCAAACCGAGTCACGAAGATCGAAAATGCGTTCCAAGCGGAGTACGATGGCGTTCAAACCGAAGAAGAGCATCAAAAAATCGTTGACAAGTACAACGCTTGCGGCTTCTATGTGAATGATCACAACTTGCTGTCGGTTCAGATTCGAAGTCCGCTTACATGTGAGCTGGATCACGGAATCTGTGCGAAGTGTTACGGCATTGATCTTTCTTCTAATAAGTTGGTTGAAGTCGGCGTTGCCGTTGGCATCATCGCCGCTCAGTCGATCGGTGAGCCTGGTACGCAGCTTACGATGAGAACGTTCCACACGGGTGGTGTTGCGGGATCGGCTACGATTGCTCGTACCAACCAATATAAGACGGGTAAGTTTATCCGCCAATTTATGGAGGACTTCGCCGTCGCGACTGATACGGACCTGAAGCAGTTCGACCCGAGCAAGCTCCTTGAGTCTCAAGAAAATGCCGTGCGAGCCGTCTTCGTGGACAAACCTTTGACGACGAATGCCGAAGAAGATGAACCGGTAAAAGCCAAGAAAGCCCTAACGGAGCGCCAGATCAAGGCCGCTCAGAAGGCTGCCGACAAGGCGGATAGCGATTCACGAAAGCAGTGGGAAAAGGCTCGAAAGACCTTCTTCTACTCGTGGACGGGTGAGTCGAGCGGTATTGTCCGAGTTGAAGAAATCTTTGAGGCTCGACGTCAGCCACGTGGTAAGGCGATTATTTGCCCTGTCACTGGCATCGTGCGATCCATCGCCGACTCATCGTTTGGACGTTGGATTGTTATCGAGGCGACAGTTCCGGTAATGAGCCCCATCAAGGATGCCTACATCAGCGACGAGCAAAACTGGGGCGATGCCGATGCTTCGGTCCTCAAGCTGGTTGGCCAAAAGCTAGTGACAGCAGCTGTAGCCGTGCTTAAGAAGCACGGAGTTGAGCAGGTCCACATTTACTACCCGATTCTGGTTCCGCCGCTCGGTAAGTTGCCGATCGTTAAAGGAAGCAAAGTCATTAAAGGCGACCCTCTCACCGAAGGACCACGCGATCCGCACGAGGTTCTGGAACTTGCCGGTGCATCAGCCGTTTACGACTATTTCGTCGAAAACCTCCAGAACGTTTACAAAGCTCAAGGTGTAGATATCAACGACAAGCACGTTGAAGTTATCATTCGCCAGATGCTTAGGAAGCGCCAGATCAAGGAGCCGGGTGACGCTCCGTTCCTTCCCGGACAGATCGTCGACCGATTCACCTTCGAGCGAGCCAATACCTCGATTCGGGAGCTGATTCAGGCAGGCAAAACGATCAAGTATGTTGATCCGATCACTGGTGAGAACGTTGAAAGAGACCCGAAGGAAGCAAGCGCAACTTGGATCCTGCTTGGTATTACTGAAGCATCTTTGGCTACTGAGTCATTCCTCTCCGCTGCATCATTCCAGAAGACCACGAGGGTTCTAACGGAAGCTGCGGTTCGCGGCAAGAAGGATAACCTGGTCGGCCTGAAAGAGAACGTCATTATTGGTCGCCTCATACCAAGTGGTACGGGTGTTCGACAATACCGAGACGTCGCTATTGATGTTCAGAGAGGCCCAAGTTGGGCTGACCAATCGCTTACGGCGTTGGTTGAGGCTGACGAAGATGGTCTGGAAGGTCTCGAGGATATCTTGAGCTTCCCGTCCCTTGCCGACATGGCCGGAGATGAGACGATCATGGTTCCAGACGAGTCAACCGAAGAATAAGACCTGAGCGTAAAAAAGAAGGGCGCTGAGCATGAGGCTCTGCGCCCTTTTTCTTTTGAGCTAGGGCATCACTTTGTATTCGGCAACCGCACCGTGCGCGGCAAGTTGAGCCTGCAATATCTCAGCTTTCATCTTGGGAATCCCTTGCAAGAGGGTTACGGGCAGATTCTCTAGCATGTCCTTAACCTGGTTTCGATTCAAAGCAAGTGTATGCTGGAGTGCTTGGATGAGATTCTCGGTGTGGTGCCCGTCGTGGGAAACGAGGATGAACTCGTAGAAGTTATGGTCCTCTTGTACCGCGAATCCGGGTGCAATTTTCTTTGTAGGAGCCATCCCATCGTCTTGTGAGATCGGAATTTCATGGTTGCAATGCTCGCAAAGTAGGACTTGGGTCTTTTCATTGTAATAGGCCAACTCCTGACAAAAGCCGCACTGAACCTGATGAACTGCCAGAACGCGACCGTTGAGGATGGGGATCATCTTGTAGCAACTGCCGCACATGAAATCCGTCATGGGAGTCTCCGTCAACCGGTTCTTGAAGTGACAATAACCACATTCAACCACCACGCCAGTGATTTTACGTATTTGGATTAGTTCGTAAATCGCGTACGCCAGGCACCCCGTTCCAAGGGTTAGTAGCACGTAAGCAAGCCCCACGAGCGCACCATCTCCCCGGAAGATGTAGAAAATTATTCCTAGGACAAGGAGAAGTATTCCCCCTCCTCCAAAGGCCAGTGCCTTGGTGCTGAACTCTTCGGCAACGTCAGAAGCGCGTTTTTGAGACATATTTTTCCTTCTCCTTGATGGACGCCTCAACCATATCACAAGTCGCGGGGGTAAAACCACTATTCGTTAAATGTTTTTTCCTCCAACAACCCCGCTTGAAGATTTCCAGACTGTGCTCCGGAGTTTTGAAACCATTCCGCCAGTCGAAATTCAAATGAGCATGTTATCGCGCGGTCAGAAGGACCTCCCGTACGAGGCTGGTTCTTGCTGGATCGTTCGGTTAGATGGACGCAAGCGTTTTTCCATTTCAGCGTCCGGCCTCTGGGGCGATGAAGCCGGTCGCTATATCAGCGATGGAAAAACCCTGTTGATTCTTGGCGATTCGAACGTTTTGAAGAACGCTCCCGATTCGGTGAGCGAAATCTCGAGCGCATTTAACCCTCAGTTTGGGTGCGTCCTTTTTGAACTGCTCAAAGGAGCCCGCCAGGTAGATTCCCTTCTTGGCCCAGATAAACGCGTGGAACGGACCCCGCTGGGACTCAAAGTATGGACCCGTAACTTCGGTGTTCTGGACATCACGATCCACCAAGTTGAAGGCAAGCTCTTGCCTGTTCGTATTGTGGCTTCGGACCGAGCCTCAAAAATGGCTAATTATCTGCTCTTCCCCGTCTTTTCCGATAAGCCAGAAGATCCCCAGGATATGCTTTCAATCGGATACAACTTCGTGCGTTCTTTTCCGCGAGGCACGTTCGACACTCGGTTACCCAAGGGGCTTGTGGCGACTGATCAAAGGAAAAAGAAGCCATGACCGATGTAGATCTGGCCGTAAGATTCTTTCTGCAACTTGCCGTAATCCTCGCCACATGTAGGGTTGTAGGTTGGTTGGGAAGCAAGTTTCTTGGTCAGACGCAGGTGGTCATGGAGATGGTGGCCGGGGTGATGCTTGGCCCTTCCTTGTTTGGAATGATCGCACCCAATGCGCAGGCGTGGCTCTTCCCCATGGTCGTTGAAGGATCAAAGGGAAAGCATCCGAGCATGAGCATCCTTTATGTTGCGTCCCAACTTGGCCTTGTACTCTATATGTTCTGCGTTGGGATGGAGTTTGATGTAGACCTCCTCAAGCAGCGAGCAAGGGGCGCTGTGGCTGTCTCGTTGGCGGGCATCGCTCTTCCATTCGCGCTTGGAGCTGTTCTCTCCATCTCCATGGTGCAAAACGGAAGCTTTTTCACTCCCAACGTTGGTGCCGCCGAGGGTGCCCTCTATCTGGGGGCGGCCATGTGTATCACCGCATTTCCAATGCTTGCCCGAATCATTTACGAGCGTGGTCTTTCCGGAACCAGCATGGGAACCCTCGCATTGGCGGCCGGAGCTTCCGATGATGCGTTTGCCTGGGCGCTCCTGGCCGTGGTCCTCGCCTCTATGAACCATGATATGTCTATTGTTCAGGTCGCCCTTGGCGGCGGTACGGCATTTGCTATCACGATGATTACCGTGGGCAAACACTATTTTGCCAAACTAGAGAGTTGGACAAAGCGTGAGGGTAAGATCACACCCCCAATCGCGGTAACCACGTTTTTGATCCTAAGTCTTGCTGCGTATTTCACCGACATGATCGGCATCTATGCCGTTTTCGGTGCATTCATTGCGGGGATCGCGATGCCGCGAGGAAACTTCTCCCAAGAGATGCAAAACCGCCTTGAGCACACAACCGGCTCACTACTCCTGCCCCTGTTCTTTTGTTATTCAGGACTCAATACGAACATCGGCCTGTTGATTGATCCTCAACTGGCCATGTTTGCCGTTCTCGCTGTCGTTTTTGCAATCGTTGGTAAATGGGGTGGTTGCACGTTGGCCGCAAGATTTACGGGAGAAACTTGGCAAGACGCGAACAAGATCGGGGTGCTCATGAACGCAAGAGGGCTTATGGAGCTGATTATCTTGAACATCGGGCTAGCTCAAGGAGTTATCACCAAAACCCTTTACACTGTTATGGTGATCATGGCCATTGTTACGACCCTCATGGCGTCTCCAATCTTTGTGTGGCTTAGTCATCGCTCGGAGTTGAAGCCCCTGGCGACCTAAAAGTCCAATATTTTTGACCGAAAAAGTTCCAAAACGCCACAACGACCGTTGCAATCAAACTTGCGATCGCCCAGCTTCGCTTGGGGTGCCCGGGGATGATGCTACTCATGAAACCTACTAGCACGGAGTTAAGCATCGCTCCGATAATCGCTACAGCGAAAAACTTACGAAGTTGAGAACCGACTTCTCTTTTTCCGGTGATCCGGAAGGTCCACAACCTATTCCAAAAGAAAGCGTTGAAGATCGCTATTCCGGCGGTAAAGATCTTGAAAACGGGTCCCGCGGCGAGCGCTGGGTCGTAACCTTCGGCACCGTCGGCAAGCGACCTGAACAGCGATGGACCACTATCAACGAGTTGTTGACCAAAGTTTCGACTAAGAAGACCGTCGCCATAGGGCATCACGAACATGAGCACGTAGTGAAGCCCCAAGTCAATAACGGTTGAACTCGCCCCTACTACGCAAAACTTGATGAACTGGCGAACCGTTGGATTGGACAGCATTTCGAAAGCTGCTGCCCCGCCGATCATCTCTTCTTCTGTCTGCAGGGCTCGGTTGATCCTCGAACGTAAAATCTTCTCGCCAGTGCGACTTACAAGCTTCGTGCCCAAGAACTCTTTTGGGGCCATTTGACGAACAAGGATCGCGTCTATGCCACTCCGATTCGCGCCCAGTACATCCGTGAACATCTGGTCGCCAATCATCACGGCGGAATCGGCCTCGCACTTGTAGTCCTTGAGCGCTTCTATGAACATGTGGCGAGACGGCTTAAACTTTCCAAACTTAAAGTCCAACTCCAAAACCGCGGCCAGTCGACTCAGCCGATCAGGATTTCTGGTGTTGCTCAAAATGCAAATGGCAAAGCCTAGCTCCTTAGCTTGCTTAACCCAACTCAGGGTCGTTTCTGGGATCTCTTCACTACGCCACTCGGTCAGCGTGTTGTCCATATCTAGCAGAAGCAGCTTCTTTCCCGCCGTGTACAAGTCTTGTAGGTCAATCTCTAAGATGGAATCAACGGCTTGGACCGGACAAAGGTCTTTCAGCACGCGCGGCGCGCGATTACGATCAAAAGAACCTTTCCGAAATTCGCTCAAGACGAACAGTTTATCAGTTTTTACCCTACAGTCCGCGCGACGACCTCGCAATAATAACAGTATGCGGATAAAATACACCCTGCTACTGATGCCACTGGCCCTGGCCCTAGTGAGCTGCGCTGGTAACACGCCCTATGCCGAGTTAGGCACGACAAATCCGGTTCTCCGGTGGAATCAAACTTTGATTCAAGCAATACGCAACACCAAACTGGGCCCGCCGATGACCGCTCGAGCCATCGCTGTTGTTCACACCAGCATCTATGATGCATGGGCTGCCTACGACTCAAAGGCAAAGGGTGTCCATTGGACTTCCGACATTCGACGACCCTTTGGCGAGCGAAACGAAGCAAACAAGGCTAAGGCCGTTGCCTATGCCGCCTACCGAACGCTTAACGATATCTATCCAAGCCAAAAGGCACTGTTTGACGCGGAAATGGTTGCTCAAGGATACGATCCTGCCGACGTGTCCGTTGATCAAACCGTACCGTCAGGCGTCGGAAACTTGTGCGCTGAAGAGGTCAAAACTTTCCGGCATGCCGATAAGTCAAACCAACTTAACAACTATGCGGATACGACTGGCTATGTCCCCGTGAACACGGTTGACACTGTAAACGATCCCGATCGATGGCAACCGCTCCGATTTACAAATGGAGCGACACCTGGGTTTGTCGGGCCCCAGTTCGGCCTGGTTAAGCCATTTGGAATGGTCTCAGGATCTCAGTTCCGACCCGCGTCAACTTTCGCAAAATTCGGCACTCAAGCCTATAGGGATCAGGCTCAACAGATTGTCGACACTGCGGCTAATCTCAGCGATAGAGAGAAAGTCATTGCAGAATACTGGGCAAATGGCCCGAGTTCTGAGTTGCCGCCTGGTCACTGGTGTCTGTTTGCTCAGGATGTTTCGAAACGCGATAATCACTCCCTCGATGACGACGTCAAGATGTTCTTTATGCTTGGAAACGCGCTGATGGACGCTGGCATCGCCGCATGGGACGCCAAGCGCTTTTATGACAACTCCCGACCAATTACGTGCGTTCGCGTTTTGAATGCGGGCAAGCAGGTAAAGCTTTGGAATGGAACAATGGTGGATGGAGCGCAATGGGTTCCCTATCAACCAGGAACATTCATAACGCCTCCGTTCGCTGAGTTTGTGTCTGGTCACAGCACCTTCAGTTCGGCGGGTGCAGAAGTCCTTAAGCGATTCACGGGTAGTGATCGCTTTGGGAGCTCGGTGACCGTTGCTCCAGCAAGCCTAAGTGTTGATGTAACCGCTCCGGCAACGAGCGTGACCTTGAGCTGGGGCACCTTTACGGATGCAGCGGAGGAAGCGGGTATTTCACGTATTTACGGTGGCATCCACTTTCAACCGGCTAACCTTGAGGGCCAAGCTTTGGGCCGCAAGGTGGGCACAGCTGTGTGGAACAAGGCACAGGGATATATCAACGGCAACGTCGGCCCTTAGCATTGTATTGAGAAAACGCCCTTCAACCCAAAGTGGTTGAAGGGCGTTTTAAATTTGTTGCCTCCAGTTTTTTTCGATTTACCCGATAAAAATACTAGGATGACTCCAAACTTACCTTGGACCGGCGAACGCATGATCCCTCATGCTTCCGACATTGCAACTGAGCTCTTTCATTGGCAACGCTATCTCTACTTCCACCCCTGGTACCGCAACACCAACGTGATCGATGCGGCCAGTGGCGAAGGCTATGGGACGAACTTCGCCTCTATCTATGCGGCATCGGCCACGGGTGTTGACATTTCCATCGAGGCAACTGAGTACAGCTCGAAACGCTATAACGGGCCACAGTATGTTACTGGCGATGTTTGCGAGTTTGACTATAGCGCCGCCGACCTTGTGACCAGCTTCGAGACCATTGAGCACTTGCCTGACCCAAGTGCATTTCTTAAGGCCCTGCAAAGTTGCACGGGCAAAATCGTTATCTCAACCCCCAATCGCAAAACCCACTCACCTGGCAACAGCTTGAGCGACAAACCACTGAATCCGCACCACACGATTGAGTGGACTCCAAATGAGTTTGCCGAGTTGGTGCGAAATCACTTTCCCGATCGCCAAGTGCGGTTCTTGTCTCAAGAGGGCCGATGGCCAGGACTCATTCGGGAGGGCCTTGACGATGATGCTATGTACTGTATCGCCGTTATTGGCGATGGTGAATTGCCCCAATGGCCCCGGTTGGGCCTTGCGATACCAACTAAGGACAACTTTGCTCAGCTTCAAGAAACCATTCTGGGAATCAGCCGATACTATCCAGGAGAAGTGGAGTTTGCGGTTGTCTCCAACGGCTCCAATCAGGAGACACTCGAACTGCTTAGACAGCTCGCCGCCCAATCGCCGCACATGGTTCGATTAGTGGAACTTGATCGAAATCACGGCTATGGCGTTGGAGCCAACAAGGGCCTCGATAACCTTTGGCAGGATGCAT
The DNA here is from genome assembly GCA_040081075.1 of Fimbriimonadaceae bacterium. Classification (GTDB taxonomy): domain Bacteria; phylum Armatimonadota; class Fimbriimonadia; order Fimbriimonadales; family Fimbriimonadaceae; genus JANJUB01. Next base: position 19,709 of record JBEBHJ010000012.1, read on the forward strand.
GGTTTGACTATTTCGGGGTGGTAAATGATGATGTCATTCCAAGCGTGGCTTGCACGATTGAGATGGTAAACACGTTTGGTGAACTCGCCAAACAAGGGCTAAATCCCGGCATTATTGGTCCCATGAGCAACAAAGTCAACGGTCGTCAACAGGTTGACGTTGGCGCGTTCTCTAATCTAGCTGAGATGATGATCCGAGCTGAAAAGTTTCATCGTGAGAACTATGACTCCGCTTCGCAGGTTTCACAGGTTCGAGGCCTCTATTTCTTGATGTCGCCAGCTTGCCTTTCAGATATCGGAGGATTTGATCCTCGGTTCGGACTCGGCAACTTTGAAGATGATGACCTCAACTTGCGCTGTAAACTAGCGGGCTATACGTTGTGGCTCGCAGATGCTGCTTTTCTGTATCATCACGGATCCCAAACTTTCCAAAAACTTGGGATCGATTACGCATCGAACATCGAACGCAATCAGCAGGTGTTTGCGTGGAAATGGGATCTATCCGATACCTCGGACTGGCCCTTCTTGCAAGAAGCACCAGAAGAAGTCGATCTGTTTGTGCCGCTGTGCTCCGAGCAATCGCTTGAGTTCAAGGTAGACGTTCACGGCGAGCCCGTTGATCTCATAAACCAAGCTTCCGACATGGAATTTGTGGCCTGGGTCCACCAACGATTGCTAGCCAGGCACCGAAACGTACGCCGCGAAATCGTTCGGGTCATTATGGATGCCGTGATTCCCACGACAACGGCCGTCACTCAAGGTTCTGAGAGCGAAGTTGCCGCGTAAAGAGTTACCGGGAAAGTAAACTAGTTGCCAATGCAAGTTGGCAACTTCCGCTATCCTCTCCCCCCAAACGAGCCGGTGCTCACGTACGGACCTAATACTCCTGAGCGAGAAAGCCTCAAGGCAACTCTGGCTGAATTGAAATCGGCAACGGCCGACATTCCAATGTACATCGGCGGCGCCGAGGTCCGCACTGGCCTGACCGAGGCGATTCATCCCCCACATGAGCGCGACCACACCTTGGGCCACTTCCACCGCGGGGATCGCAGCCATGTAGATGCAGCGATCAAGGCCGCCCTGAACGCCCGTACAGCCTGGGCTGAGACTCCATGGGAGGAGCGGGCCGCGATCTTCCTCAAAGCCGCCGAACTGATTGCCACCAAGTATCGTTACCACATGAATGGAACTACTATGTTGGGGCAAAGTAAGAATGCTTATCAAGCTGAGATAGATTCTGCATGCGAGATTATTGACTTTCTTCGGTTCAACGTCCATTTTCTCGACGACATCTATCGTCAGCAACCCGTATCAGGGCCGGGCGTTCACAATCGAATGGAGTTCCGAGCACTGGAAGGTTTTGTCCTGGCCGTGACGCCATTTAACTTTACGGCAATCGGAGGAAACTTGCCGACAGCGCCAGCAATGTGCGGAAACGTTGTTGTTTGGAAGCCTGCAAACACGCAAATCTATAGCGCCCAGATGTTCATGCGCATTTTGATTGAAGCAGGATTGCCTGATGGAGTTATCAACTTGGTTTATGTTGATGGGCCGACGATTGGCGATGCGTGCTTCGCTCACCGAGACTTCGCCGGCGTTCACTTCACAGGTTCCACGGGCGTGTTCAATCGTATGTGGAAGAGCATTGGCGAGAACATTGCTAACTACAAATCCTATCCGAGGATCGTTGGCGAGACGGGCGGAAAAGACTTCGTGATTGCACACCCAAGTGCCGACCCCGACGTAGTTGCAACCGCTCTACTAAGAGGTGCCTTTGAATACCAAGGTCAAAAATGCTCGGCCGCGTCGAGGGCCTATCTTCCGTCCAATATTGCCGGAAAGGTTATGGAGAAATTGATCACCGATGTTAAATCGTTGAAAATGGGAAGTGTCGAAGACTTTTCGAACTTCGTTAATGCGGTAATCGATGAAAAAGCGTTTGACAGCATTGTTAAATACATTGAGCAAGCAAAAAGTGATGGCCAAACGATTTGGGCGGGTGGGAACTTTGACAAATCAAAGGGCTTCTTTATCGAGCCCACCATTATTGAGGCCAAGGATGCGAAGTACTTGACCATGTGCGAAGAGATTTTTGGACCGGTGTTAACGGTTCATATCTATGACGAAGCCAAGTTTGAGGAAACTCTTGAAATCTTGGATGACACCTCACCTTACGCGTTAACCGGCGCGGTGATCTCCCGAGACCGCGGGGCGATAGAACTTGCAACCCGTAAATTGCGAAACGCAGCTGGCAATTTTTATATCAATGATAAACCAACGGGTGCCGTCGTCGGCCAACAGCCATTCGGAGGTGCCCGGTCAAGCGGGACCAACGATAAGGCCGGCTCTCAGCTAAACCTTTTCCGCTGGCTGTCAGCTCGGACCATCAAGGAAACGTTCAATCCTCCGTCGGACTATCGTTATCCCTTCCTTAGTTAGCGTTTGACCGTGACCAAGCCGGCCTGATCTTGCTTTCCCTTCACAGTGATGTGAATGGGAAGAAATTGCTTGATCACCCATATGCTCGTGAGGAGTCTCGCACTGAGACGCGAAACTCTGAACGAAGATGGGGATTCGGCTAATGCGGCCGCTAAAATCACCTGGTCGGCCAGAAACTCATCTAGGGTTGCCTCCGATTGGTAAAACTTCTTGAATTCCTCAAACGCAGTCTGAACCACAGTTTCAACCCTTAAGCCCCGAGCTCCGCTACTTTGAGTTCCGCCAACTCCGCTTTCAAACTCCGCCCAAATCGTCAGATTTAGCCCTTGCGTTTTATATTTCAAATTAAGGACTTCGATTTCCAAGTCAAGCCCCAAGCCTTGGTTCAGCCTCTTAAGATAACCCACGCCACGCTGCGCGATTGACTCCGGAAGATCTCCGATCGCAAAAATCGCGTTCACCCGGCGCAATTCGCCTCGAGTATTCCATTCAAGCCCGTTGAAGGCACTTGGCTCAACTTCGCAATGCACCTGGCCGCGAGAATGACGGCCAAAACCGGCTTCTAGTTGGTCGGCAACTGCATAGATACCCATGCGACGGTAGACAGTCAAGGTTGGGCCGCAAAAGCTATCAAAGCCAAGTGCGCCATGTCCGTAAGTCTCACCTTCCACGGATAGCTCCGAATACGCCCCCGTGCGAGCCAAGACCGGCAGCAACGTGTTTAGCACGATGTTGCAGTTTGCATGGCTCAATCCGTCCATTCCTTCTGGAACTTTTAAGGAGGAATTTTGTGCGATCGGCGCCCGACTCGGCAAGAAACTGAACTCAGTCGAACCAAACTCTGCGCCAGCAGTTTCAGCATGCGTTGATTGCTTGAAGGCGTTTAAGATGGTTAGGTCTTCAGGCTGAAGCCCCTGAGCCTTTAAATTTCCACGCACGGAAGATACTCGGACTGGCTGCTGGGTGATAGCGCTCATTGCCAAAGCCGTGCGAATGAGGGAGCCGCCACCCTCGCCATAAGTGCCGTCAAGCACGACCAAGCTCATTGCTTAAATCTTCAGCTTGAAAATCAAGTATTCAAGCAATTTGAGTGCGTAAGCTAACACTACGACAAGCATGCAGATCATCAAGAACTCTTGCACAGGGATCGACGAAGAAGTCATCTCCTTCTCAACCTTTCCACCCGGCGTAAACGTGATGTTGCTCACCGCGCGGTCAATATTGCCGATGATGTTGTTGGCGATTCCCATGAACGCCCCGTGCATCACAACATAAATCAGCACGAAGCCCCCGATCATGACGGGTAATGCAACCTTGTATTTGTGCTTCTGGTGTTCGTTGTAGATGACGCACTGCTTGCAGCGCTCCCTCTTGGCTTCAGCTGAAAGCTTGTTGTTTACGGGGATGAACCGAGCGGCAGCGACGGAGTCCTTGGAAATTGTAGTTCCCTTCATGGCCCCTCTAATAACCTCTTCCTCGCACATGCATCCAACTCGCTCTTTCCAGCAAGTTCGGCGTGAAAGATAAATCGGACATGATTCCCGCACGAATTTCCTGCAGAATGGAAGTTGCCAGCATTTGCCCATCAGAACATTTTTGATGTCCTTCTCTTCCTTCATGCCCTTCCCGAAGCGGAGGGATTCTGAACGTGCGCCTTGGGCTGCTCTCTGTTTTATGCGGACGGTAATATCGGCGACCAGAACACAAACCGAAAGCGCTGCCATGATGGTGCCGCCAAGTTGCATTGCTCCAAGTGCCGGACCCGCAACTCGTTTCCCGGTATCGCTGGCCACCCCTGCAATTGATGGAATCCAAAACGGCGTCGTCCAGACTGCAGCACTAACCAAAAGCTGAAAAACGGGCAACGTTTCTTCGCCCCACCACGCATACGTGCTGCCAACGATCGAGGCGATCGCACCCACGATCACGATCTTAGTGAGCATCGCAATATTGGCGAGCCCTTGTGCTTCTGGAGCACCCGTGTTACCTCCAGCGAAAGCTTGGTACGTCATGAAAAGGCCACCCAATCCAATCAGTAGCGCAACTAGACCGCCATAGAGGCAGACTTTGGCAATTTGATCAATGATCCCGCCGAAAGTATCTTCGAGATCAGCGATTGGACCGTATTTGGGCTGTTTAGGCGACTCGGGCTTCATAAAGTCTACTTCTTGACGCGTTCGAGGTAACTGTCGGTTCGGGTATCTACTTTGATGACGTCCCCTTCATTAATATGGAAGGGAACTTGTACCGTTGCACCTGTTTCAAGTTTAGCGGGTTTATTGCTTCCGCTAACGGTATCACCCTTGAAACCTGGATCAGTTTCTACGACCTGTAACTCGACAAAAGCTGGCAACTCATAGCCGAGCACCTCACCGTTACAGTCCAGCATGATGATTTCCATGTCTTCCTTCAAGTACTTCGCCTGATCCCCGAGTGAACCTGATGCAACCTGCTCTTGCTCGTAGGAGTCAAGATCCATCAGGACGAGCTCCGAACCCTGCCGATACAAAAACTGCATCTTTTTCTTCTCGACAAATGCTGGTTCGACCTTTTCACCTGACCTGAAGGTCTTCTCAAGCGTTGCGCCGTTCTTTATCTTACGTAATCGGGTGCGCACAAATGCGCCACCTTTTCCAGGTTTTACGTGCTGAAACTCAATAACTGTGTAAACGTCCCCTTCCAGGAACATGTGCATGCCATTCTTAAAATCGCTGGTATCAATCGCCATTGAACCTAATTGTGGCACATTGCAAGCCTAGTTAAGGCCGATGAGGCTCTTTGCAGAATGAATCCTGGCCACAATTCGGGCCGGACCGAGCACGTTCATGAGCTCAAAGAGCCCCGGGCCGAACGTCTTGCCCGTCAACGCTACGCGCGTAGGATGCACAATCGGGCCGAGCTTGTCAATCTCATTTTCGGTTTGAAAAGTTCGCAATAGTTGTTCGAAACCGGCGACTGAGCAATCCTGTCCAGACTCGCAGTGGGCAACAATGGCATCAAATAACTTCGGGACGTGGGGCTGTCCAAACCACTTTTCAACAGCTTTGGGGTCCATCCTCGGTTGGTCCACGAGGAAGAACTCGCAGGCTTCGCCAAAGTCCGCAAGAGTGGTAACCCGCTCTTGCTCAAGCGTTACGCACTGCAATGCGAAACTTCGATCCATTTTCGCCCTAGCCGCCAGGAGTTCCAACGAAGCCCAACGCGCCATTCGCTTCTCCATTTCAGCACTACCCCCTTCTTCTTCACTCACCTCGGCTTGATGAAATTCACGAGCGTAATCAAAGGCGACGAAGTCGATAACCTTGTCGAGCAATTCCTCGGTCGGTAGAGCCCTGATTGCATGACCGCTCAACCATTGCAGCTTTTCCAGGTCAAACCTTCCGGGTGACGGTTGCAACCGATCCAGATCGAACAAAGAAATCAACTCTTCCTCAGTAAGCACTTCCCTATCTTCCCCCGGTGACCATCCGATCAAGGCAATGAAATTCTTGAGGGATTGCGGCATGAATCCTTGAGCAGCATAGTCCAATACGCGGGTTGCCCCGTGTCTCTTAGAGAGCTTCTTGCCATCTTTACCAACAATGACCGGGCAATGGACGAAAATGGGCGGCGTCCAGCCAAAAGCTTCGAACAGAGCAATGTGTTTTGGTGCCGATGGAATCCATTCCTCGCCTCGCAAGATATGCGTTATCCCCATAAGATGGTCATCGACCATCGCGGCGAAGTGATAAGTGGGCATACCATCTGCTTTAATCAACACAGGGTCATCAATCACGTTTGAATCCCACTCAACTCGGCCCCGAATGAGGTCATGCAACACGATTGTCTTATCTCGTGGAATTTTCAGTCGAATAACGTAAGCCTTGCCTTCCCCTTCAGCATCGGCGACCTCGGCTGGCGTGGCGTCACGCCATTTCCCGCCGAAATAGCCCGTAGCCATTTTGTTGATCTGTTGCAGTTCGCGCATTTCGTCCAGCTCTTCCGAAGTGTCAAAGGCCTTATAAGCGCTTCCATTATCGAGTAGTTTTTGAATTTCCCGCGCGTAAATGCCTGCCTCTTTTCGTTCGCTTTGCCGATAAGGCGCATGGGGTCCTCCGATGTGCGGCCCTTCATCAAAGTCGATGCCGACCCAACGCAAGGTTTCGACGAACTCTGCTTCGCTGTCGGGATTGTAACGGGTTCGATCCGTATCTTCTATGCGCAGGATATTTACGCCTCCACGACCCCTTGCAAAAAGGTAGTCAAACAAAACCGTGCGTAAAGCACCTACATGAAGGAGGCCGGTGGGACTTGGGGCAAAGCGAACTCGAACTGACATGAACCCCTAAAGGGTACCGCCTGAAAGAAAAAAGGCCCCACCACGAGGATGGGGCCATTTAAATAAGAGCCTATGAATATTGAATAATGGCTCAATGTTATGGATATGGGGGGTGACGGTTTTTTTGATCCGTCACTTAGTGAGACGCACACTTTGTGCCACTTTGTTCCCAAATTTCTTAAAATCTGATTTGTTCATTTTGTGTTCATTTCATACAGCTCGTTTACTGTCTTCGCATAGTGTTCTCGAAACACTTTTACATCGAACTGCGCGGCGTGTTTTTTGAGAACACCCGGTTCAAATTGACGCCCCGAAAGAGCCTTTATGCCAGCTACTAGCGATGATGAAGTCTGCTCTGGAAACTGGACACCAAACTCAGGCAGAACGGTTTCGGCGGCCCCACCCTGAGCGTAGGCCACAACGGGCAAACCGGCGGCCATCGCTTCCACGGGCACGATGCCGAAATCCTCGTATGCGGCAAAGAGAACCGCGCGGCAACGGCCCATTAATCCCGCCAATTGCTCATCCGACAGGCGACCGTGAAAGATCACGTTCTTCATTCCCGCCGCTTGCTCCTTGAGGTTAAGTTCTAGCGGACCACTGCCAACGATATTCAGTTTGTCGCCGGTCTCCCGCACGGCCTCGATCAGGAGGTCAACTCGCTTATAGTCAATGAGTCGCCCCCAATAGAGAAAGCCCTCATCTTCGGATACCCGCTGAACCGAATTCCATCGTTCGGTCTTAACAGGAGGATAGATTACGCGGTGAACATCCCGGCCGTAGAACTTCTTAAGCCGGGCCGCAATTGTGTGCGAGTTTGCAAGCAGAAAATCTGGACCTTTCGAAGCTTCAAGGTCCTTCGGCTTGAGCCAGTTTGCAATAGCGCGATGAAGGAAGGATTTGGAGGCTCGCCCATCGATCTCCGGGACCCAAAGCGACCTTGCCGGAGTGTGATAGTAGCAAATGTGGAGGGCGCCGGGGCGTTTTCGAACACCATGGGCGAACGAATGTGAGCTTGTGAGCAAGAGGTCGAACTCGCTCATATCAAAATTTCGGTAGGCCAAGGGCATCAAAGGAGCGTAAAGCCAGTGCTTTTTCTTGGCAAGCGGCAGGTTGCTAAGAAAGGATGCCCGGCACTCCAATCCTTTAAGAAACCCGCAACGATCCTTATCGATAATGGAACTATGAACAACACCCGGAAAAAGGTCGCACATCTCAGCAAAGACCTCTTCAGACCCCGCCGGAACCGTGAGCCACTCATGGATAAGGGCGACTTTCATGTTTGGCTATTTTGCGCCACGAGCCGAGATGATTGCGCCAACGGTTTTGAAGATGATGTAAAGGTCGAATCGCAAACCGGCACGCTGGAAATATTCCGTATCCAGTGCGATGCGCTCTTCATACGTTGTAGCTGAACGTCCACATGCTTGCCACAGCCCCGTGCAACCCGGTCGCATGGCCATGTACATGTCTTGTGATTCACCGTACTTATCAAGTTCAGGCACGACGATCGGTCTTGGACCCACCAGGCTCATATCCCCTTTAAGCACGTTTATGAACTGAGGCAGTTCATCGAGGCTAGTTTTCCTGAGTATCTTGCCAACCTTTGAAATTCTTGGGTCGTTCTCAATCTTGAATGTTCGCTTGTACTCTTCCATCAACTCGGGCCGCGACTTCAATATCTCCTCAGCATTTCGAACCATCGTTCTGAACTTGTAGATCGAAAAAGGCTTGCCTTGATAACCCACTCGCGTTTGCTTGAAAGTCACCGGCAATCCAGAACTGATTGCAACAAGAATGGAAATCAGGATGAACAATGGAAACAGAATGATTAGCGCGAGCAAAGCCGCAATAAAGTCGAACCATCGCTTGACCACATGATAGAAATGTCGATGGTAACGCTTAGAGGTCGGCAACAGATGTTCTCCGCCCTCTTCAACTCCTCTCGAATTCTTCATGCTGTCATCTATTCTCACGATGAGAAGGGATGGCTCGGCTTGGTCATTATGCGCCATTTATATCTTCAAATTTTCGGCTAACCAAGGGCTCAACCTCAGTATAGACGCCAGCAAAGTCCAGCGCGTTCACTGCCGCAAAAGTCTCTATTGGACGATTCCCGGAGTAGAATTGATCCACATGTGTGGAATCGCGGGATATCTTGGCCCCAAGAAGGCTGTTGAGGTCGTTTTTGACCTCCTGAAGAGACTTGAATACCGGGGATACGATAGCGCGGGCATCGCCTACCCGGAAAATGGCGAAATAAAAATCATAAAAAAAGCAGGCAAACTTAGTGAATTGGGACAAGTTGTTGCCGTCACCGACACCGATGTTAGGGCGGCGATGGGTCACTCCCGTTGGGCTACTCACGGGGCCCCGACCGATACCAACGCTCATCCCCACTTCGATAAATATGAAGAGGTTTCAATTATTCACAACGGAATCATTGAAAACTACCTTGAACTTCGGGAAGAGTTGCAGGCACGAGGACACGAGTTCCGGTCTCAGACCGACACGGAAGTTGCCGCCCACGTTATCGGCGAGGAATTTGCAAAAGGAGTATCCCTTGAGGAAGCAGTTAGGCTCGCCGTCAAACGACTGCGAGGAGCCTATGCGCTCGTCGTAATGGCTAAGCGCGAAGAAGGCAAGCTTGTTGCCACTCGTAATGCCTCCCCACTCGTCATGGGCCTGGGAGTAGGCGAAAACTTGCTATCAAGCGACATTGCCGCCCTCCTGCCCTATACAAAAAGGGTCGTGATTGTGGAGGAAAATGATATTGCAATCTTAACCAAAGACACGGCGCGAATCATGGACGGTGACGCCCGCGACGTTCCCTTCAAGGTTATGGACATTGAATGGGATGTCTCGGCCGCCGAAAGGGGTGGATATGAGCACTTTATGCTCAAGGAGATTAATGAGCAGCCCGAGGTAATTCGTCAAGCCCTCGCCGGTCGAATTGATGAGAAAAATCGGATTCGATTTGAGCAGATATTCTCTGATAACGTTTGGAACGAGATTGATCGAATCAACATCATTTCTTGTGGCACGGCTTATCACGCCGGCTTGATGGGCAAGCACCTTTTTGAAAAACTATTGAGACTTCCCTGCGACGTCTATTATTCTTCTGAATTCCGCTACGGCGATCCAGTTCTATCGCCAAAGTCGCTTGCAATCTTCATCAGCCAATCAGGTGAAACCGCGGATACGCTTGCTGCCCTGCGGTTATGCAAGGCGCGGAGAATCCGAACGCTGGGAATCGTTAATGTCATGGGTTCCAGCATCGCTCGCGAATGTGATCGAACCATCTTCACCCAAGCTGGGCCAGAGATCAGCGTAGCCTCCACGAAAGCCTACATGGCTCAAGTTCTGGTGCTCACCCTCTTGGCACTATACGTTGTCCAGGTAACTGAAACTCCTGGCATTCGCGTCCCCGACGTTGTCGCCGAACTTCGAACACTTGATGATAAAGCGAAGGAGTGCCTGAAAGAACAGGATACGGTTCTGGAGGTGGCCGCTCAAATTAGCAAAGCCCCGCTGTGCTTCTTCCTAGGGCGCGGAGCTGACGCAAATGTCGCTCTCGAAGGTGCCCTTAAACTAAAGGAGATTGCGTACATCCCGACTCAAGAAATGCCAGCTGGCGAGATGAAGCATGGACCCATTGCCCTCATTCAACCGGGGGTAGTAGCGATCTTTGGTGCAACCAGCGACGCGAGTCTCGACAATTCTTCGATACGAGAAAAAGTCATTTCGAACATGCAGGAAATCAAAGCCCGCGGAGGAACCATTGTTGGTATTACAACACAGGATGACTCGACGGTCGAGAAAGTCGCCGAGTACACGTTGAAAGTTCCTCGATGCGAAAGTGAGTTCCTGTCGGCATTGCTGAGCGTTATTCCCCTCCAGTTGCTCGCCTATCATGTTGCGCGAATGGGTGGTTGTGAGATTGATCAGCCCCGAAACCTGGCCAAGTCCGTGACGGTTGAATGAGGACACTGCCCATTGTCCTGTTTGTGCTGATAGCCGGGTGTAGCTCTGGCGGTCCAACTTCCGCCAAAGCGTTAGAGCGACCCACTGATCTACCTGAGGGCTGGACCTGGCACGACATCGCTGGTGAAAAGTGTGGCTTTGCTATTCCCGCTAATTGGCAGGTTTCTGAACTTAAGGAAATGGAGAACCAGGAGCTTAATATCAAGGGAAACCTTCATGATTTGGCTCGGGGCATCGCCACAAGTTCGGCAAACCTCTTGAAAACAACCGGCGAACACGGTCTTTACGCGCGGAGCGAAGACCCGATCGCGGGAGTGGTCGTTGTGTCGCATCGAACTGAACGCGAGCCCGTTGATGTTGCAGAAGCAGCTGGGAAGGCGGCTTCTGCCATCGCTTCGGCCCCAATGAAGAGCGACGTGCCGCCGACATCGGCGAAGGTAACCCTTCCCGCTGGAGAAGGTCGTGTGGTCATCGGCGAGTTCAGCGGGGCGAGCACTGGTCAGCCCGAGCTCAAGCTTCCGATCCACCGCTACATTTGGGCATTCGGAAACGAACGCTTTGATGTCCTTGTGATTGGTGCCTCGGTCGGAGGGTCCGAACTGCCGGATGCCGAACAGATCGCAAAGACATTTCGGTTCTCGCGCACATGAACCGGGTTGCCTTTTGCCAACTTCCCACTCCCTGCCATCGCCTTGATCGGGCTTCCGAGGCGCTTGGGATTGACCTGTGGATCAAGCGTGACGATCTAACTGGTTTTGCGTTTGGCGGAAACAAGGGTCGTAAGCTTGAATACTTGCTGGGTGAAGCCCAGTCCATGAACGCGCAGGTGGTTGTCACGTGTGGGGCAGCCCAGTCGAACTTCATTAGGCAATTGGGAGCAGGCTGCGCTACCCTCGGGATGCGTTGCGCCGCCGCGATCATGAATCTCCCTTATGCCGCTATTCACGGTCAACCGATTGAATCGGGCGAGCCGATTGCTCGTACCGGAAACGTCGTCTTAGATGATATTCTCGGCGTCGAACTTCATGCATTTGAGGATGATGACTGGGAGGTTCTTTATGCCCACGCCGATGCCATCGCTGACCGCTTGGAAGCCGAGGGGTTGCGCGTATATCGTATTCCGATCGGAGGCTCTTCCGGGGTTGGAGCCTTCGCGTTTGCGTTGGCAGCCGAGGAGGTTGGTGAGGACTTTGACTGGGTTCTTACACCTTGCAGCAGTGGCAGCACTCACGCCGGCCTTGCTTATGGGTTCGCTGGGACCAAAACGAGGGTTGTGGGCCTGGCTTGCGATCCCGAGCCAGAGATCATGGAAGACTTGGTGCGGTTGCTTCTCGAGCTGGATGAGGTGACGGGAACTAACAAGAATCTCTCTGAGGCAGACCTTGATTTTCGTTTGGATTGGGCCGGATCCGCCTATGGCGTGCCATCCACAGAAAGCACAGCCGCTCTCACGTGGCTAGCAAGAACCGAAGGGATTTTCCTTGACCCCGTTTATACGGCCAAAGCTTTCGCTGGCGTTATAGAGTTGGCTCGCGCCAAGCAGATTGGAGGAAAGGTTTTGTTTTGGCATACGGGTGGCCTGCCTGCACTCTTTGCCGATTGAACAGCTACCAACACGACTTGCAATGAGCGTGATTCTGTGCGGCTTCGACAACAAGATGAGCCTCAAGTAAAATAGACGTATGCCCCGCTACCACCGATTAGGCAACGTCCCCGATGAACGTCACACCCAGTTCCGCAACGGAGGCGATAAACTCCTTCCCGAACAATTGATTAGCACACGCGGATTTAGCGGTCCGATGTCCTTGACCTACCACCTCAATCAACCCACCGAAGTTGCAAGTTGGGAAGACGGCGGATATGTTCAACCCGAGTTCTTGCAGGACGAGGCGTTGCACCATCGTCACCTAAAAACGGCTCGCATGACGCCAATGGGTGATGCAGTTAGCGGACGAATCCCATTGATGGGAAATAGCGACTGCATATGGTTCCAAGCTTTGATTGCCGAGCAAATGACCGACTTTTACAAGAATGCTGAAGGCGACGAGATGCTTTTCATTCACGATGGCTCTGGAGTGGCTGAGACCATGTATGGCAATATTCCGTTCTTTCCGGGAGACTACTTGGTGATTCCTCGCGGCACCATTTATCGGCTTGCCTTTGACTCTCTTCCAGTTCGAATGATCGCCGTTGACAGTCACGGGCCGATTGAAATTCCGAGACGCTACAAAAACGAAGTTGGCCAACTCTTGGAGCACGCTCCCTATCACGAGCGAGACATTCGCCCACCTTCGGAACTCATTACCCATGATGAGAAAGGCGATTTCACGGTGAGAGTGAAGGCTCGGGGTCGCATTACCAACTATCATTACGCGACGCACCCGTTCGATATTGTCGGCTGGGATGGCTTTGTCTACCCATGGGCATTCAGCATTCATCGCTTCTCACCTATTACGGGAAGACTCCATATGCCTCCTCCGATTCATCAGACTTTCCAGGGCGCTGGCTTTGTGATCTGCTCGTTCTGCCCAAGAATGCTGGACTATCACCCGAATGCAGTTGTCGTTCCCTATGTTCACTCAAATGTGGACTCCGACGAGATCTTGTATTATTGCAACGACAAGTTCGGGTCACGCAAGGGTATAGAGGAGGGATCGATCACGATTCATCCGCTTGGAATCCCGCATGGCCCGCAGCCAGGCGCCGTTGAAGCGTCTCTCGGCGCAACTAAGACTGATGAACTTGCCGTCATGCTCGATACGCACGCGCCACTCTACTTAACCCCGCAAGCCCTTGCCTTGGAAGATCCAGAGTATTGGAAGAGTTGGCAAAAGAAAGTGGATCCGACACCGGGAATGCCTCACACTACCGGTGACTAATCTTCGTCTTCGGCAATCTCCACAATCAAGCCTCGGTTCTTGAGACCACGACCATGGGCGCCTGAGAACTTTTCGGGATAGGGTGCGGTTCCTTTGGCGTCGTGCCACAGGATACGATTCATCGTATCATCCTCAATCGCATCTGGTTTGGAAAGATCCTGCCTTGCGGAAAGCTCAGCCCACTTGCGCTCAAAGGCCGAAAGCTGATTCTTCGGCTTATTCATTTCGTCAAGTGGGATCAAATTGAGATGATGAGTATAAGGTCTTGTATCGGGAGTCTCAGTGAAGAGAGCGGACATCAATGGCGACTGTGCCATGAACTGTGTTTGGGCTGGGCACCCCAAGATTCGAAGCATCGTGTGGAGCATCGATGTTTGATTGTAAAAGTTCGAACTCACCGTGTGGCGTTTAATGAAGGGACTGATCACCAAAGCCGGCGACCGATGCCCATCCACATGATCAAATCCGTTCTGAGGGTCGTCTTCCATCACAAAAATTGCCATTTTGGGCCACCACTTTGAGTGACTGAGAGCATCAACAATGCGCCCAACCGCCAGGTCGTTATCGGCGACGTGTGCGCGTGGTGTGGTCGTCGAAGCCCCGGTCCCGTTTGTGTGATCTTGAGGCAGGTAGATAATCGTGAAGTTCGCCATTTCCGTCATGCCCTTGAGCCGACTAAGAAAAATGTCAGCACGCACCTGGTCGGGAATGTTCATGTTCCAGCCCGGGAAATCAGGATCTGTATATCGACGCATGCGCTGGTGCGGCATATCTTTCTTGAACTTAGTCGTGATCGTCCCGCCTTTAGACTCTTCGTAAAGCTCCTGCCAAGTTCGCTTTGGATCGGGTGTTGCGGAATCAAACTCCCCGAAATTTGAGAAGCTCAGGCCGCGAGCCAAAATTGGATCCCAAATGAACCCGCTTGCAGCCGCGTTGATCGCGTCATCTCCTCCGTAGGGATAACTTCTAGTAAATCCTCCAAAGCTCTTTTCAAGGTAACCGGTCACTGCCCCTTCCATGGCCCAAGAATGTCCATCCGCGCTATTGACGCCGTTGCAATAGAAGTTGTCCAGGAGCACAAATTCATCTGCCAGCGCGTGCATATTCGGCGTTACTTCCCTGCCGTAAATGCAAAGTTCAGCATCTCCATCGCCCTTTGCCATATCTCCAAAAACCTGATCGTACGTGCGGTTCTCTTTGAGAATGTAGACCACATGTTCGATGGGTGAAGTTTCTCCAAGCCTCTCCGGGACCGGTTTCCCCTTCTTCGCTTTGCCGCGTTCGATTGCGTTTAGGGCGAACTTCATACCCGCTCCTTCCTTAGCTAATTTGGTTTGTTCACGCAACTCGGCTTTTGACGGAACCGAAATCTTTTGGACAAGGCCGGTTGTGTCGTACACACTGTAATTTCCGTCATTGCGCCTTTCGCGCATGCCAACACCTTTTACGTTCGCAACCCAAATGTTGCCTCTGTCAAGAAACAGCGCCCCCGGAAACCACCCGCATGGAATATGACCTTGAACCGCTTTTGAAGCCCAATCCACGACAGCAATCGAGTTTGTTCCGCCATTAGCAACGTATATCTGCTTTCCATCTGCAGTTATCGCCAGCGCGTTTGGCATGGTGCCAAACGGCAAACGGCGGTCGAGTTCGGTGTTGATCGTCGCCGTGATCTTTAGGCTCTTTGGATCGAGAACAGTTACATGATCCGCGTTTCCATGCCCAACCAAAACGTTCCCGGATGGGTGAAGCAAGACTTGCATAGGCTGCAGAGCAACGGTCGCCCTTTCAACGACTTTCCCTACCCGGAGGTCAATCTTGAGCACTGATGCACCGGTCACAACACCCCGATCATCAACCTTAACCATAACCCCTGAACTTGGCTCCTTAAGGTCTTTCTCAGTCGGCGTAGGTCCGCCCCAACAACTTACATAAGCAGTTTCGCAGCTAATCGCAATGCCATACGGCGCGATGTCAACAGGAATCTCTTGAAGAATTTTGGCGGTTGCCAGATCAACACAAACTAGCGTGTTTGACCGTGAAGCCGCCACCCAAAGACGCTCGCCTTGTAAAGCCAAGCAATTCGGGTAGACCTCACCCCCTACTTTGGGCTTTGGCAATACGATTTTTCGCTTCCAAGCCCACTTTCCATCAGCCATGGAAGCACAGTGCAGAGTTGACTTGGCGTCGCCCATCCAAACCTCTCCGTTTGTCAGAGCGACCAAACCGTGACCACTTGTTCCACTCGAACTGAGACGTTGGACAACTACTTTTTTAGCCGCATCTATTACGGTCAGACCGTTATCTTCCTTGGCGAATACGAACCTTCCGTCATTGCCAAGGCACAAATCTACAGGGCGACCAGGAAAGGTGATCAATGAGCCAGCGGGCCGCAAGACCTGACCAGTCGCAACGAGGTAACTCCCATCCGCCTGCTTGCCAAGCTTTGAGGTCGAGCAGCCTACGACAAAAACAGCAACTATTAGAAGGCGGCGCATGACTTATTGTGGTCTAAATTAAGCCGGTAAGGGGGCCTACCGGCTCCATTTTCATTTCTTCAGCGGGATAAGGCGTCATCATCGCGACCAGTGCCTGCTTATCGTCAAGCTTCTTATCCAGCCACATCCCGTGATCTTCCCAGCGCAAAATCACCGGCATGCGATCGTGGAGCGTTTCTACAAGGCGGTTCGGAGGACACGTAATGACCGAAAACGTGTGGATCAAGCCACCATCAGCAGGATTGGACCACTTTTCGTATATTCCCGCGAAGGCAAACAGGGGCTGAGTTTGGACCGTAATGTGATACGGTTTCTTCTTCGGCTTGCCTTTCTTGGCTTCACCGAAGAGATCGGTGTGCTCCTCGTAGATTTCTTTCCACTCGTAAAAGCCATCTGCGGGAATCAAACATCGGCGCCGGTCAATCGCCGACCGAAAAGACGGCTTTTCGAAGATCGTTTCGCTCCGCGCATTTATCATTTGAGTTCCGACTTTGATGTCTTTAGCCCAGCTTGGCACCAAACCCCACCGCATAATCCGAACTTCGCGTTCTCCAATGCGATTTTGAACAACGACCGGCATTGAGTCCGTCGGGCAAACATTTAGTCTGACGGGAACATCCGGATAGGAGCTCAGTTCGAAGAGATCAAGCACGGTCTGAGCCCCGACCTTTAGCGTGTAGCGCGCACACATTCCAAGATAGTTTAGCTTGCGGTAAAGTCCGAGGGTGAAAGTTGCCGTTCTTGGTAGTTCGATCGTGGACTATGTCGTTCGAGCCCCTCGCTTGCCAGGTGCCGGGGAAACGATCCTCGGGAGTTCATTCGAGATGTTTGCGGGAGGAAAAGGTGCCAACCAAGCTTTAGCCGCTTGTCGCATGGGAGCTGAAGTTACGTTCATCAGTGCCGTGGGTGACGACGAGGCTGGCCGCGGATTCAAAGCCAGCCTAAGCGATGAGGGGATCGATTGCTCTCGAGTCTCCACAATGCAGGCTCACACAGGCACCGCAATCATTTGCGTCGATGATGAGGGCCGCAACCAAATCGTCGTTGCGCCCGGCGCGAACCGATTAGTTTCCCTTGATCAAACAAAGTTAGCGGTCCCAGTTACGGTCGCTCTTGCGCAATTAGAAGTTCCCTTCGAAGCCGTTGCCGCCTTTTTTGCGCATAGTTCGACGGCGAGTTGGCGCATTTTGAACCCAGCTCCAGCCGCCATCGTTCCAGCAGACATTGCAAAAGGTGTGAATCTCCTGGTTCCAAATGAACAAGAGGCCGCGCTCCTCACGGGTACAGATAATCCAAGAACGGCGGGCGAAAGGCTGCTTGCCGCAGGATTCGAACACGTGATTTTGACCCTTGGTGCCTCAGGATGCAGTTACTTCGGCCCGCTTGGCCACCGAGACTTCCCTGCCCCCGTCGTCCATGCTATTGACACTGTGGGGGCCGGGGACGTCTTTTGTGGAACCCTGGCAGCATTCTTGGCCCAAGGTTACGAACTCTTTCCTTCAATCGAGCTTGCCATTAAATCCGCCTCCATTTCAGTCACTCGCCGAGGGGCGCAAAACTCGGTGCCCCAGCGTGATGAGGTCGTGAGTTAAACCTCAGCGAGCGCTTCGGCGTGCGCCTTAACCACTCGGATTTCATCATAAGGGATCTCCTCCTTGAGCGCCTCATAAATGGGCCGCAGGCGACCATCCTCCGAAGCCGAGAGAGCTTGACGGATCCGCTTGGCGTTCTCTTCCGAAACCCAGGCCGTAACGTCCTGCGGGCGATGGACCTTGATCCATGTTTCAAGGTGTCCGGCAACCGTCGTAGGTCGCAAGCCCACCTTCTCCGCGATTTCATGCAGCGGCATGCGCTTCGCGAATAGCGCGTCCAGTGTTCCTTGCGACTTGGAATTGCGGGGCGCCTTGTTAACCACCGCGTTAACCACCCCCTTGTGACCGCCTTGCCTGGCACCAAACTCGGTGACGAGATCAATCACGGTCTGGCCGAACTCTGCAAGTTTCTTGTCACCAATCCCAGAAATACCCTTGAAAGAGCTTATGTCCAGTGGACGCACTGAGGCTATTTCCATGAGAGTCTTATCCGAAAATATCAGAAACGCCGCAACTTTCCGCTCTGCCGCTACTTCTCGTCGCCACTGGCGCAGGCGGTCAAACAGGCCCTCGTCGTAGGCAAACGCCACTTTCTGTCGCCCACGCTTGATGGCGACTAGCGCTTCGCGCATCGCAATACTTTCACCCGCCAACAATGCCGACTTCCCCTTCTCTGTGATCCGAATGGACGCATAGGGCTGCCCCTCCCGGGCTAGAAACCCTTGGTCAACCAGCTGATTGAGCCACGAACTAATGTGAGCGCGGTCGAATGATTCAAAAGCACCATACGCCTTTAAATCCTCATGATAATGGCGCCGGATATCTTTGGTATCAGCGCCCTTCAGAATCGCAACAAAATGTCCCGCACCAAACCCGAAGTCGTTATGACGACTGGACATTTCTAGGGCGAGCCGAAGAATGGCTTGAGCTCTTTCTGTTGATCCCTCAACCTCATTCCACCCTTCAAGGCACAAGTCACAAGCCCCGCATCCATCTTCAGGGACTGCGTAGTCTTGGCCAAAGTAGCGACTAAGAAATGCGTGCCGACACGTCGTCCCCGAGGCGAATCGTTGTACTTCTTCAAGTAGCTCTCGTTCGATCTGAGTCCGATCTGATCCGCTCATCACGCGTTGCCAACGCACGATGTCACCTGCACTATAAAGCATCAAACATTCGCTTGGCAGGCCATCTCGACCAGCACGACCGGTCTCTTGTTGGTACGATTCAATGCTTTTGGGCATGGATTCGTGAATTACGCACCTCACATTCGCGCGGTCGATTCCCATTCCAAACGCCACGGTTGCGACGATTACGTGCAGTCTCTCTTGAGAAAATGCCTCACTGATTTCCTTTCGCTCGTTCGGCGCCAATCCTGCGTGATAGGCCTTGGCCTCAATACCGTTAGCGCTGAGCGCTGCCGCAATGCGCTCAGTATCGGCCCGGCTTATACAATAGACGATCGAGGCTTCCTCGGGGAAACGTTTGACCACTTGAAGAATCTGACCAACCGCATCTTGCTTAGGAACGATTTGGTAGGTGAGGTTTGGTCGATCAAACACCCCCACGCACAACTTTGCCTGCCGCATTCCTAGTTGTCTTCCAATGTCTTTTCGAACTTTCGGCGTCGCGGTTGCTGTAAAAGCTTGAATTGAGGCTTGTGGAAACAGCTCGCGCAGTCTGGTGAGTTGGCGATACTCTGGCCGAAAGTCGTGTCCCCATTGGCTTATACAGTGAGCCTCATCTATGGCGATCCGTTTCAGCGAAGCTGAGTGCAACAACTCCAAGGTTGAGCTCAAAAAGAGTCGCTCTGGGCTCATGTAGACCAGATTGGTCTTCCCTTGCTGAATGGCTTCTATGGCAGCCGCTTGGTCGGACGGACTAATGCTGCTATTAAGGGTCACAGCCGGAACGCCCAAAAGCTGAAGCGCGTCAACTTGGTCCTTCATCAGAGCAATTAAGGGGGAAACCACAAGGGTCAGGCCGCCATCAAGCAACGGAGGAAGCTGAAAGCAGAGGCTCTTACCGCCGCCTGTAGGCATCACTGCGAGGGCGTCCCGACCTTCTAATGCAACCTGAACCATATCTCCTTGCAGGGGGCGCAACGCGTCAAAGCCCCAGTACTTTTTGAGCGCGGATTCAACAGAAAGCATAGATGTTAGTCTACCTATTTGTTTACTGGTCGGCGCATGAGGTTATCCACAAAAAGCACGTGATGGGCAAAGCCGGCCAGATCGCCAAATCGGTCCCTCATAAACTCACCAACATCTCTCATCCTCTTCTCGGTTAGGGTAACTCCTCGCCAATCGGGACGATACGTGCGGCAGAATGCTTGCCAAAGGTGAGTATCGACCGGAACAGCTTCTCCATGATCAAGCGCAAACAGAGCGATGCAGTCGGCCAACTTGGGACCCACGCCATCAAGTTCACGCAGCTGGCCCGCGGCGTCAGCATAGCTTGCCTTCTTTAGAGAGTTGAACCAATCTGGCTCATTCGCCAACTTTTGAGCCGCCCTTGATATTCCCCGGGCTCGGTAGCCAAATCCAAGCTCTCGCAACCTGGCCTCTCCCACTTCGGCGATAACTTGTGCGGTAGGAAAGCGCTGAAAGGTGTGGTCAGGCATCGGTTCCCCAAAAGACGCCAACTTATCGATCATCTGCGTGATCCGCTTAATATTGTTGTTGGATGAACAGAGGAAACAAAAAAAGGTTTCGACGGGATCACTTGGCCTCAGCATTCGGTGGCCCTGGCGCCGCATACCAACCAACTCTGGACCGAGCTCAGCCAATCGCCCCCAAAGTTGATCATAGTCCAGTTCTGCCCGAACAAGGGATCCAAAAGCTGTCGAATCTCCCTCGATGAGTTCGCCGGATGTGTTCAATCGATAAACGTTTGGCCCATCAATTCCTGCAAAGCCGGAATCAACGTGCCGAAAGCGAAAGACTTGACCGCAAAATAGGCACAGCTCTGGGTCAAACGCTCGATCATGCATCTGCGTGAGTTTATTCGAAAGACCAAAAAGAAAAGGCCCGCGAGATTGATCTCGCGGGCCAAGCTACATTGAAGCTACTTGAGATTGCGTCGGCGTCGTCGCAACATTGCCGCTACACCTAAACCGAGCGCAGCTAGAGAAGCGGGTTCTGGAACAGCGTTTTGTGAGAAGTTTACATAGTGAATCTTTGACGAGCTCTCCCCGGCTGAGGAACCATCAGCAAACCAAACGTCGTTTGCCCCATAGATTCCGGCTGCTCCTACGGCGGTTGAAGTTACGGCCGCTCCGTCAACGTACAGGGTCAAGACATTGCCTACGGCGGTCAGGTTGTAAAAGTGGGGTCGATCCGTTGTGGTTAGGGACACAAACGAGGAGCCCGAGCCGTCCAATGCCGTGCTGATGAAAACGCCGGTATCGGTAATCCCAAGGTGTCCAACTCTGCCAACGCTATCCGTCATGGCCAAATAAAATCCTGCGCGGCGGTTTGGTGTGCTCACCAGATTGGATGAATCGATTTGAACCAACCCACTAATGTTGGCGCCAAGGCTAAAACTTGTTGGGTCGGTAGCGGTTACATCGTAAAACCGAACCGTGTTCGCTTGGGTTGAGTTGACGCTCAGAACACCACCAGTAACGGTTGGAGCTCCCAATCCGCTGTTCGATACATACGTCCAGCCTTGGGCCTGCGGTAACGTGTTCATTCCCCCGTTATAGGTCATGTTAAACGCTTGAGAAAGCGACACACTCGAAACCACAGCTAAAAAAGCAAAAAACCTCATTACCAACAATTATACAACTGAAGAAAATGAAGTTCGTTGAAGCGAGCAAAAACCCGGTAATTATCTCCAAGAATTCATGTTGAGGGAAATTTGGCGCGCTCGAGAGGACTCGAACCTCCGACCTACAGGTCCGCAACCTGTTGCTCTATCCACTGAGCTACGAGCGCACGGGACCGGATTATACCTTGGGCCCCAGCACTGAGCTTTGATCCATAATCAATAACCCATGGCTGAAACCGCCCCCACTCCCCCTGCCGACGACAAGAAAGACCTCCGTAAGTTACTAAATCTTGACGCTCCGCCGGTTGTTACCGAGCATACGATGGGCAAGCTTAAGTACACCGCCTCGGTAGGTATGTTGCCCATTCGCGATGATAAAGGTGAGCCGGAAGCCGGGCTCTTTTACACGGCGTACACCAAAACCGGCGCCGATCCCGCAAAGCGTCCCCTCATGTTCGCTTTCAACGGTGGCCCTGGCAGTTCATCCGTTTGGTTGCACTTAGGTGCGCTTGGCCCCAAGCGCGTAAAGCTTAACAAGGATGGATCGTTGCCCGCTCCGCCGTTTGAACTTGTGGATTGCCCCGAGACGTGGCTTGAGCATTGTGACTTGGTGTTCATTGATCCCGTCGGCACGGGCTTCAGTCGTGCTGTTAAGCCGGAACTCGATGCGAAGTTTTATGGATTGAAGGGCGATTTTGAGAGTGTAGGCGAGTTCATTCGTCTGTATCTGAGCCGTAACAAGCGCTGGGGGTCTCCACTCTATATGGCCGGCGAGAGCTACGGAACAACCCGCGCCGCGGGCCTTGCCGGTTATCTTGCGGATTTTGGCATCGCGTTTAAGGGAATCGTATTGGTGTCCTCGGTCTTGCAGTTCCAAACACTGGATTTCACGCCTGGAAACGACACGCCTTACATCTACTTCCTTCCCACCTACGCGGCGGCAGCTCACTATCACGGCAAGATTCGCAAACGCCGTAACCTTCGGGCCTTTTTGCACGAGGTTGAGAAGTTCGCCACAACAGAATATCTCTTGGCACTTGAGCAAGGCGACGCTTTGCCAAAGGCGACGCGCAATAAGATTGTTGATAAACTCGCTGGCTACACAGGCCTTTCTAAGCGATTCCTCGAACTTACAGACTTGCGCATTAATATTCACGAGTTTTGCAAGGAGCTTTTGCGCGATGAACGCAAAACTCTTGGTCGCTTAGACACGCGTTTCACGGGATACGATGCGAGCCTCACCGAGAGCTCACTCTCCAGCGATCCGGCGATGGCGGCGATTCGGGCGCCTTACACGGCGATGATCAACGATTACTTGGGCCGAGTTTTGGGGTATCCAAGCGATGATTTGTATCGAGTGATTGGCGAAGGTGGCCTGGATCTTTGGAGAACCTGGGACTGGGGCTCGGCTCGCGCGGGGCATCCCGACGTGTCGATTGCGTTGCGTGATGCGTTGGCAAAGAATCCTCATATGAAAGTGATGGTTGCCAGTGGCTTTTATGATCTGGCTACGCCGTTCGCTGCAACCTACTACACGCTTGAACACATGAAGATTGGGCCCTTCCGAAAGAACTTTGTTTGCCACGAATATGAGGCCGGGCACATGATGTACATTGATGAGGCAGAGTTAGCGAAGCTTCAGGCCGATGTCGCGGCGTTTTTGAAGACCTAGAGTCAAGGCGTTGGCGCCGGCGAATGCGGATTCTTCATGTGCTTTACGCTCGAATCTAACCTAACCGCGAAGGCTCCACGATGCCGCGCATATGACATTGCCGCAAGGTTGGCAACCACGTTTCGCCCTCTTGCATCTGAATCAAAGCAATCAATGAACTTGCTTGGGTTCTCCACTACCCATGGATTAACACCGATTGCTTTGATATTCTTTGCCTATCCGTAGGAAAGAGCTAGATTCCTTCCGACAGGGCATGAGAAGTGATCTGTGGTCTTACTGTAGTCTCCAAGAACGTCTGTCCAATTTTCTAGGGGATGCAGGTCGTCGTTTTCACTCATATAGATTTGAGTTGCCGTCCCAATCTGTTTTAAATTTGACGCGCACTGTTCATGGGTTGAGTCCCGACCACCGCCTAGTATGAGTGGAGAGAGCCAGAAGCCCGCCCCCAGAATTCCACCTACCCCTAAAAGCAAAAGCCAAACGCGCTTTCGAAGCTTCGCGCCCAACCTACCCCCCGAAGTCCTTAGGAATCGGCCCAGCCGTCGCTTCATCGGTCCAAGAGATCGAGACAATCTTCCAGCCGTCCGCCGTCTTCGCTAAAGTCAAAGTGTTGATCCCGCGCGCAAAGGGCTTTTCGTCGGATTCCGTTTTGCGCGACTCATAAGTTGACCAAACTTGCGCCATCGGGCCGTAAACCCAACTCTTCCGGCTGACTTCCTTCTCAAAAAATCCGTTCTTCTCAAGAAAAGGCCCCGATCGCGCAACATAGTCCTCCGGCGTGAGCATGACCACCCGGCTTTTGCCAATCACCCGCATTTGCGCACCCTCGGCGAACATGCCGCGAAAAGCGACCCAATCCCGCTTCTTCTCGGCAGGGCCGGAGATCACGCTGTACAGGTTGAGAACGGCCTTGTCTAGGTCAGGATCGGCCTGGGCAAGGAGGAAGGCAATGGGAAGTACTATCATTGAACCGATGTTACCCTTGGAAGGTTCGACAGCACGTTCACAACACCAGACTGCCGCTTAATACATTTTCAGCTCATAACCCTTGCGATACTCTCGGTGGTAAGCGGTTGTGTTCTTGCCCGCCTTTCCTACAATATCCATCCTAGACTTGTCCCACTTCACCGTCTCGCCAGAGAAAAGTGAGGCGTTTACCAAGTGGCAGCAGATCGTAGTCTGCGCAACCGAGTGAAGATCTGCTCGGGGCTTTTGGCGCGTCTTGACGCAGTCAAGAAAATTGCGCCAGTGAGTCGATTCGACTGGATCAGCCTGCTCTTTGGGAATTTCTTTGCCGTCAGCATCGAGAATCATCCAGCCACCGCGCCAAACGCGAACCGTACGACCGTCGGCTGAGACAAACTCTGTACCGTGGCCCGGCTTGCCCGGATGATCTCGCAACACTGACCACGTCATCGCGAAATTGTTGAACGTTAACAGTGCCTCAATCGTATCAGGCGCATCACGGTCGTCGTCCTGGATCGCCCAGTTGCCTCCAGTTGCCGTAACTTTGTTAGGCATCACCAAGTCTTGGCCGGCACTCATTCCGAGCAACGCGATATCCATCATATGAACGCCCCAGTCGGTGGTCAAACCGCCACCCGTGTTTAACACCCATCGCCAGTTCCAGTGCACACGATTGTCCTGATAAGGAACCATCTTGGCGGGACCGATCCACATATCGTAATCCAGGCTTGTTGGGGGTGTCGAAACCGGTCGCTTTCCGATTCGCGTTCCGTCGGCAATCCAAGCGCGGCAGTGAACAATTTTGCCCAGTTTGCCCGCGCGGATATAGGCGATCGCATCTGTAAACTCTCGATCGCTCCTTTGCCAAGTTCCTACTTGTACTACTCGACCAAAATGATCTTGGGCTGCCGTCATGGCTTTGGCTTCGCGAATGCTGTAGCTAATCGGCTTCTCGCAATAAACATCTTTTCCTGCCTCACAAGCATGAATCAGATTCAATGCGTGCCAGTGGTCTGGCGATCCCACGATGATGGCATCAATGTCTTTACGCTCAAGCATCTTGCGGTAATCGCGGAAAACTTCTGGTCGCCGACCGTACTTCTCCTCAATCGCCTTTATATCGCCCGGCATTCTCGCTGAGTCTACGTCGCAAACTGCGGCGATCTCGGCATCGGGATGACCCATGAAGTTTCGTGCATTAGCCATGCCCATTCCTCCGCAGCCAATCAAACCAAAAACGATCTTATCGTTAGCTCCTCGCTCGCTCTTGCCCTTGCCAAGCACTCCATCCTGGGCCAATGCGGAAACACCTAATCCGAGGCCGGCGGCGGCGGTGGCGGTTCGTTGAATGAACTTACGACGAGAAAGGTTATTTGAATCTTGCATTTTGACGCTTACCCCTGAATCTCGAATGCTACCGCAAATCAAGGCAAAGCGTGTGTTCGAGGGCTAGCTTTCCAGATGACGACGCCGCAGGCTAGGCCAACGAGAACGATCAGGATTCCGCTGTGGGTTGGGCTCAGCATGGCGCCGGGGACAAGTGCGACGAGCATCGCGGCCGGCGCGCACCGAGGATCTACCACTAATCCTAGGATTAACGCCCCCGCCAGTGGGCAAAGAAGGACTGATAGCGGGCCAATATAGCCGTACATAACCGGAACCGCGAGGAATGCCAGCGCCAAGACCACAGCCGCCGCAAGGTACTGACCCATGTTAAACGACAGACCGAGGCGACCGGTGTATACCATGCAAACAACCAGAACGAGCCCGAAAACCATCGGCAACGACGCCAGCCCTTGCAAGTAGCCATCCTGCGCAAACGTGTTCTTAGGGAAAGCAAGCCCAATTCTTTGCGCGGTCATCACATTTGAAAGGTGCCAATCCGCGCTTGTAGCCGTTCGGGCGGACGGCTCAATGGTTCCTCGAGGGAATCGGAAGGTGCCATCTACTTTGGCGGTTAGCTTGAAGTCGCGCACGGTGCGCCGGGTAGTGCCCATGTCGTAGCTCCACGACTTGCTTCCGGAGGCGACATATTTGACCACCGCAGTGCGGCTCCCCCCGGCGGGGACAGTGCCCTTCCACGAGTAGTTGCCCGAATCGTCGGGCTCGGTTACCGTATCGGAACCAACCTTTAGCGAGAGGTCACGTACGGTGGCCCCTCCGGTAGCAAGAGGGAAAACAAATCGAAGCTCATGGTCTACCGAGTCTTCGTTCTCGAACGAATAAGAGCCCTCCAAGACCGCTTCGTAACCGGTTTCCTCGCTGCGCTGCACATTCAATTGAACCGACGATGCCTTGAATCCAATTGGTTCCTCATCCATGCGGGTGAGTTGTCGCGTAAAAAGCACATCCTGCCCGTTTCGCTTGAACGAGTCCACCATTCGTAGCACGTTTTCGGTTGTCGGATCGCTTAAATAGGGCGACAGCACTCCAATGCCGTCGGTTCCGATGCGTTGAACCAAGTCAGGCGGCAAGCTGAGCGTGCGCGTGTAGGTTTTCTCTACAATCCTCACGACCGACGGGCTGTACTGATAGATTTGCGGAGCATCGGCCTTTGGATGTTCCGTGACCTCAGCCGTTGCCACCCACTCAAGGGAATTGCGCTGAATATCTCGAAATTCCCTTAGCAATGTCCACCCGGCGCAAAATACAAAGATAAACAACAAGTAGGGGACAAGCGCACGCAGTTTTGGGAGGGCATCATCCTTGTGTCGCAGATAGAGAGCAACAATTACCAGTCCACCAAAGATCGCGAGGGGCAATGACAGAGCCACGAGTTTGCTCGTGAACCCACCCAGAACTCTTAACAAGGCGCTAATGTACGCGTCAACCATATTCAGCCTAACGATATTGGCGCCTGTTTTGGTTCCACCTTATCATGTCTGGCAATCATTCCTCCACCTACAGTCTAACTAGCACATAATAGGGAATGTTTCACAGGTTGCGCGCACTTCATCGTTGGGTGGGGATTACTTGCTCAATTTTCTTGGTGGTTCTGGCTTGCACGGGATTATTGCTCGCCGTAAAGAAGCAATTCGCGTGGATTCAGCCTACAACCTTAAAGGGAGAGGCGGTAGCCAACATGAACGAGGTGCAATCGTTGGGGAAGGTGGCCGATGCCGTATTTGCCTTGGGGATACCCGAACTGGCTAAACCAGACGACTTCTATCGCTTTGAACTTCACGTGAGCAAAAATGTATTCAAAGTCATGAGCAAAGAGGGTTACCACGAGGTGCAGGTTTGTGCAAAAACTGCCCGCGTTCTATCGGTTTCCAAGCGGAACGACAACCTTATTGAGAGCATCCACGATCTAAGCTTTGTCAGCGACTTTATGCACAATTGGGCGCTGCCCGCAGTGGCAATCGGTCTGTTCTTGCTGGGTGCAAGTGGCATTTACATGTTCTCTGTACCCGTAGCCCGGCGGTGGCGATTCCGCAAACAGCAAAAAGCGAACGGCAAAGTTTAAACAAAAAAGCCGCGCCATATTTGGCGCGGCTTCTAAAGAGTCAATCAGGGTTTAGGCCGACTGAAGCTTCTTCGCTTTCTCCATGACGTCATCTAAGCCGCCACAGTAAAGGAATGCTTGCTCCGGAATCTCGTCCAAATTGCCAGATACGATTTCTTTGAATGCGGCGACGGTCTCGTCGATCGGAACGTAGCGTCCGGGGTTACCGGTGAACTGCTCCGCAACAAAGTTGGGCTGCGAGAGGAATCGCTCGATCTTTCGCGCACGACCAACGAGTTGCTTGTCATCATCCGAAAGCTCGTCAATACCGAGAATCGCAATAATATCTTGCAACTCTTTGTATCGCTGTAGAAGTTGTTGAACTTGTCGTGCAACGTTATAGTGATCAGCACCAACAATTCGCGGGTCGAGGTTCTTGGAGGTGGACTGAAGACAGTCAACCGCCGGATACAGACCCTTCGATGCGATGGCTCGGTCGAGGTACACGTAAGCGTCAAGGTGGGCAAACGTGGTTGCCGGGGCCGGGTCGGTAGGGTCGTCAGCCGGAACATAAACCGCCTGAACCGATGTTACCGATCCCTTTGAAGTCGAAGTGATTCGCTCCTGAAGGAAGCCCATTTCAGTAGCCAGCGTTGGTTGGTAACCAACCGCGCTTGGCATTCGGCCCAGAAGTGCAGAGACTTCAGAACCAGCCTGAACGAATCGGAAAATGTTGTCGATAAAGATTAGAACGTCAGTTCCGACTTCATCGCGGAAATACTCTGCCATCGTAAGAGCCGTAAGCGCAACACGAAGTCGGGCTCCGGGCGGCTCGTTCATCTGACCAAAAACCATCGCGGTCTTATCGATAACCGCCTTAACCGAACCATCTTTGTCGGTGAACTTGGTCTCTTTCATTTCGAGCCAAAGGTCGTTACCTTCACGAGTTCTCTCACCAACGCCAGCAAACATGGAAACGCCCGATGCTTCAACGGCAATGTTTCGAATGAGTTCTTGAATCAAAACTGTTTTGCCAAGACCGGCACCACCAAAAAGGCCAATCTTTCCACCCTTGTTAAACGGGATAAGAAGGTCAACAACCTTTAAACCAGTTTGAAGAAGTTCAACTTTCGTTGACTGTTGCTCGAAGTTTGGTGGCGTTCGGTGGATGGGCCACTTTGGAGCGGCATCGAGAGCAGCCGCTTTGGCTACTCGCACATCGGGAGCATCGGCGTGCTCTCCTTCTTCCAAAACGTCAATCGGCTTGCCGAGCAGATTAAAAACGCGTCCCAACGTGGCTTCGCCGACGGGTACCGTGATTGGCGATCCCGTGTCTTCAGCTTTCATGCCACGCACGAGGCCGTCGGTGGTACTGAGAGCAACGGTTCTGACAAGATCATCGCCGAGGTGTTGGGCCACTTCACAGGTAAGGTCAATGCCGCGGGCCGCGTCTTTAATGACGAGAGCGTTATAGATTTCGGGCAGTGTGTCCGTCGTGAAACGACAGTCAACAACAGGGCCCATAACTTGTACGATTGTGCCAATTCCAGGCATAGTTTAGGTTCGATCCTCCGGTGGAAATGCGACACGAAGTCGCTCCCATCAGTATACCTTTGGGTTCTTGCGTAGTGTTGGGGCCTTTACTTCGGAGGCGGTTGACCACCCCGGTTGCCTTGCCCAGGTTTCATGTCCTTGTACATGTCCCTCATCATTTTCAGCTGATCATCAAATGTCCGTTTGAAGTCGGTTGGCAGTTCGTTTTTTGTGATGACCGGACCGTCGCCTTGCGAGACATCTATGAGAGAGAGTACGGAACCCAAGCTCTGAGTGAAGTGAAACAAGAACGTGTAGTTCTGCCGCTTACTCATTTTGAACTTACTGGGAAGCCGGTTCTCGTTGGCCCATGGAAACAAGTCGGGGCGTTCTTCCATTGCCACTTGAGAAGCGAGGTCGCCGGCGGCAAGCGGAGTAGAGGCTCCACCTTGTGGAATCACGACGTCATCCGTCAGAGCGCTCAGCTTGATCAAGGTGTTGGCAGGAATTCCCAACGGAAGAACCTCAGTTGGATCAGTGTGCAGCTCAAAGGATGCGGTCGCTACATCAACCTCAGCCTGAGCTGCGCTGGGCTCGTCGAAAATTGCTCCGGACACTTGCCCCTGCCGATAGATATAAAGGGCGAGATTTTGCTGAGCTTCGCCGCCGATCGCAGAAAAGGCCATTCCTTTCTTGAGATTTTCACGTACGTTTGCAGATAGCGAACCATAAAATCTCAAACCGGTGAGATCTGAGGGGTTTAGCCCGGTTAACCACGGCCCGAACAAGTTCTGGATCATCAGATAATAGATGCCATCGTAAGGCTGGTTGACCGAGGAGTTACGCGCATAGTTGGCCAACATATCAAGGTTTGCAAAGTTCGCTTTTGCAATTGTTCGGATTAAAGCTCCAAGAGCTGGTCGGTTGGCTGCGCCGGCTTGGTCGTCGGTAAAAGTGGGGCTCACTCCCGTCAACCAATCGTCCTTTTCACTGAGATCAAGAATTCCATATTGCTTCAAGGCTTCTTGAACCGTCGAGACTGTCGCCGAGCCCATGTAGGAGCCAAGCAACATTCCTCGATCCGGAATGACCGCCAGAAATGGCTTTCCTTTTGCCTGAGCGTAACCCAGAATCAAATCACTGGTTGCAAAGCTCAGCGGATCAATTTCTTCGGGCTTCTGTAGCTTTTCCTGGAGCGCCTTTGGACACTTTAGCCAAGGCACGATGCCAGCTGTATCGGGTCTCAAGAGGGCCAAGACGGTTTTTGATTCGTCCTCTATCTTTATGAGCGAGTCATCGGGCTTCTCTTTTGGTGCCTCTTTCGTCGACTTGACGTCCCCCTCGGCAATTTTCTCTTGAAAATCCCCTCCCGAGCCGATGCCGATGGATGTTTGAGTGATCACTCTTCCCTTCTCGTCGAGCACAGTGAGATCGACTCCAATGTTGTCGTCCTGATATCGGGTTGCGGTGACCAAAACTTCGGTGGGGGTTCCCTCCGAATTGCCGCTCATGTAGATCGCGGCGGCCTGCTCGCGGTCCTCTTTCGGAAGTTGATTCCAGGCCTGGTTGACCTGCGCCTGATTTCGAGCAAAGTCTCGAGCTGCAGCCTGAGCGCTAGAGGGCAGGCTTCGCTGCATTTTTGTTGGTGTCATGGCAAAAACAACCCGCTGGTTGAGCGGAAGTCCTGCGAGCACATTGGGGTCGAAGCTGGTGACAATTCGATTAATTAGAGTTCCACTCGGAAGTTGCTGGGTCAGAGCCTCCAACCGCTGGTACAACTTTTCATCAGCCGCTTCCTGAAGTTGTTCAAGTTGACGATACACAGACATCAACTCCTGGATATTACGACCAAAGTCAACTGGCTTCGAGTTGATACCAGCCGCGAGTCGACCTTGCTCCCTCTTGACTACAAGGCTCCGTCGGGCGATCTCTGCTTGTGATCGTACGTTTAGCGCACTGGAATCTGCTGATAGCACTGAAACCCCGTTTTCGGTAACCCAGCGACCGGCGGCGACCTGCGCGATCTTCTCCATTACCGACTTGAGGGGCTGATCCTTAAACGAGGCGATTAGCACCAAATTGCCAATCGGGCCGCTTACTCGCATTGGCTGACTCGACTGCGCGCTAAGCGCCGAAACAACCGCTGCCAGCGAAGTTGCCTTGCAAGTGTAGGTGATTGGAGTCGACTGCAAGGTCGTGGCGCACAAAAGAGATAACAACATAACTTATTCCTTATAGACGTTACGGCGCAGCATTCGTGTTTTGTTTGCCTGCAGTTACTCGTATAGGAAAATCACTTTTGATCTGATTCAAGCTCAAACCCGCTAGAATCAAAAGGGAGGCAACCCAGCCAACCGGCACCAAAAACGTCTTAGTCCGCTCGAATAAATAGTTAACACCCGCTCCCAGGAGACACGCGATTGGCCCTAGTGCAGGCAGAACATAACGGGCTTGCGGTTGCCAAAATATGCGGTTGAACTGAACAAACAAAGCAAACACCACGATAAACGTGACCAGAAGGGTGAGATTTTGAAGCCGACCCCGTCCCTTTAATCCCGCGTAACCGATCAGGCCAAACCCGGAAAAAAGGAGCCATCCAAACTTATAAAGCCCATCCGGCAGGGTGATGTCCATATAGCTGAAGACCCCCACAAAACTCTGGGCCGTTACTTCGGCGAAAGCTTTCCAATAGTTGCCAACCCCGATCCGATTGATAAACTTCTCGGCCGTCGGTGTGCGGTCTTTAAACGCTTCGTAAAATGTGCTGATGACAAACGGCTCTCCATACACTTGTTGATTTCGAATCCACCAAGCTCCACCAAAGATGAGCGCGACACCCAAGGTCAATGAACCCAACTTCAACCATCGCCCAACTCCGTCAGGCTCCTTTCTGAACATGAAGAACGCAAAGGCTAGGATTGGCAGCAATCCCATGGCCGAAGATTTACTCAAAAGAGCGAGGCCAGTCAAGGCACCAATCCCAATGGCACGTTTCCAACAAAGATGGGTCCTCATCGACCCGATTAAGAGGGCGATGACCCAGGTTGACAGGCAGATTAGAAGCGGGTCGTTGCTGATTGCACCGCTCAGGGCGATGTTCATGGGAAGCAGGGCAGCAAAACACGCGGCCCAAATGCCAATTTTTTCCGAGTATGCCCACTTACCAAGTGCGAACACCCCAAGAACAGTGAGGCAGCCAAACACGACATTAAGAAGCCTCATGCGCAAGGATTCACCCTTTACCTTTTCGCGAGTAGAACCGATTTCTTCAAATGTATTCTTGAGCAACAGGTCTTTCAGTTGTTGGTTTTCGTGGGTTTGAAGAAAAGCGGCGAGTTTTGGTGTCTCCGAAATCCCGGCTATTTTCATCCAACCTGCACCAAGGTAGTAAAACAACGGCGTTTGGTGGCCTTGATAATAAAAATCGATCTTCGGATCACCCGGCACGAGGTGCGGAAACGGCTCTCCATTGGCAAGTCGGCCGATTTGAATGAGATGCTGCAACTCGTCCGGCGCTCCAATATCATCGGTTGCTAACCCATTTGGACCGCCCCCCATGGAAAAAACGCGTCCCGGCATGAGATACGGGGTTTCCTTCGCAAACATCAAAGCAAAAAAGCCGTGGAGCAAGGCGAGGATTAGAGCAAATGCCCAAATTCTGCGAGAAGGTGACGAATTTCCTGAATCTTCGGGCATTTTTGCGATATCCTTATTGTGAATGATTGTGAATCATAGATTGCACATCGTTCGCAGGAGAAACAATGTTAAAGTTTGCCATTCTATACGGCGTGCTGGGTGCGGGAACCCCCGCCGCTAATCTTGACACTTACGTAAAGGCCGTCAACGAAGCCCAATCCCTCAAAGCTACTTACTCCGTAACTCGCATTGGCGGGACCAGTCGCGAATTTTCGATTGAACTAAGTAAGCCAAACCTCATCAAACTCGATTCGCCAACTTCGACCGTTGTAGCCGATGGCACTACGATAACGACCTTTGACAAAGGTGCGAACACTTACTTCAAGAAACCACAGAACGACAAAGAGCTTGCCGCACTTTTCGCCGAAGACGAGGTTAGTTTGTTTGCAGCCTTCTTTGACAACAAGATTTTCAAGGATGTCAAGTCGGTAAGCGGTGGAAACAAGACCAGAAAGGGCATGAGCCTTGAGGTTGTCAACGGAGAGTTCAAATCCGGCAAAAAAGCGAACTTCTACCTTGATTCTGCCGGACTAGCCCGCCAGATGGAGTTTATCTACACTGATTCTTCGCGAGCCCTTTTGGATACCAAGGAGTTTGTGGTTAGCGGCGATGCTAAGCCAAGCGGCGATTTTGCATTCAAAGCGCCCGAAGGATCACGAGAGCTCACGGCTGAGGAAATGGCTTCAGACAAGTGGTACCACGACTTCGACGAGGCACTCGAAGTGGCTAAGAAAACCAACCGGCTCGTACTTGTTGACTTCATGGCAGACTGGTGCGGCCCATGCAAGATGATGGCCGCCGAAGCCTTCACAACGCCTGAGTTCAAGGCTTATAGCAAGGACTTCGTTTTCTGCAAAATCAACTCAGACTTTTCACAAATTGATGAGAAGTTTGGTGTGACCGCACTCCCAACCGTCGTCTTCCTTAAGGCAGATGGCACCGAGTTTCACAAGTTCGTCGGATACGGCGGCGTGAAGCAAGTTCTCGGTGAAGTTGAAAAGGCAAAGTCACTCGGAAAGTAACCTTAGGGTTAAGTCATCGAAGCCGCTTGGTGAAAACTGAGCGGCCTTTTTTTATGAAAACAATCACTGTAGTTGGGGCGGGCTTTGCCGGTGTAGAAGCCGCCTGGGCAATCGCGAGCAGAGGCGGTAGGGTGCGCCTCGTGGAGATGCGTCCCACCGCCTCGACGCCGGCCCACACGACTTCCTACTTTGCCGAGTTGGTTTGCTCAAACTCGCTTAAGTCTAAGTCTCCCGATTCTCCCGCTGGGCAACTCAAGGCCGAAATGGCGGCTTTGGGCTCGCTGGTTCTCCAAGTCGCCTTCGAGCACGAAGTTCCAGGCGGGCAAGCCCTTGCAGTCGATCGAGATCTCTTTGGTGAAGCGATAACGCGCCGACTCAAAGAACATCCGCTGGTGGAGTTTTCTGAGTGCATTTATGGTCCAGCTGACTTGGAGCGCGATTTGCAGGCAGGCAACCAGGTTATCCTCGCCACCGGCCCTCTGACTTCTCCGGCTTTGGCCGAATGGCTCGCGGCCAAAGCCGACCGCAAGCACTTGTATTTTTATGATGCAGTGTCTCCGACGGTAGAGACAAGTTCAATCAACCTTGACATTGCGTTCGCTCAGTCGCGCTATGACAAGGGCGGAGATGATTATCTAAATTGCCCTTTCAATCGTGAGGAATATGAAGCGTTTGTAACCGAACTGGTCGCAGCAGAGCGCGCTCCGATCCATGCGTTCGAGGCTGGAGGGAAACGCGATGCTCCCGAAAGTGAGCGAGAAGAACGGTTATTGGAAAAGATCAAATATTTCGCCAGTTGCACCCCAATCGAAGCGATCGCCGAGAAGGGCGCCCGTAGCCTGGCATTTGGAAACTTCAAGCCGGTCGGACTAACAGATCCACGGACCGGGCGTCGTCCACACGCAGCATTACAACTTCGCCCCGAGAATAAGGAAAAGACGCTCTACTCACTCGTCGCTTGCCAAACTCGACTTAAGTGGGGGGAGCAAAAGCGGGTCTTTCAAATGGTGCCGGGCCTCGAGAACGCGGAGTTTGTACGGTACGGCGTCATTCATAGAAACACCTATCTTGACGCTCCAAAGCTGCTTTCCCCGCGATTGGAGTTCCTTCCCTGCCCCGGTTTGCTGATCGCTGGGCAGTTGACCGGCGTGGAAGGATATGTAGAGTCGGCTGCGATCGGAATTCTGGCGGGACTTATCGCGCTCGGCGAAGAGACGCTTCCTCCCCGCGAGACCGCCTACGGCTCCCTTTTGGCCCACCTCCAAGATGACACCGAGAGAGAGTTTGCCCCCATGAACATTAACTGGGGCCTGCTTCCAGAGCCGCCTTCGAGCCCCGCACAGCGAAGAGACAAGGGGCTCATTCGAACTCAAAAGATTGAAATTGCGCGCGAAATGTTTGAAAGTTGGAACAATTTCCGAACCTCAAAGTCAAGTTAATTCGTGGGATCAACGAATCTCACGAGGAATGGGGTTAATATGAAAAAAGTCAAAGTAACGTTCACCGCGTTAAGTGTCATCACCGCTGGCTTGGCTAGCGCTCAGTCGCCAATCTTGGCACCATTTTCGCCGACCATCGGCGAAACATTCAACACGATTCCCTTGGGCTCATCGCCATCATTCGTAGGTTATGCTGGGGCGGGAGCCTTTTCTCGCCTTAACTTGACCGGCTTGTTGTTGGTGACCAATACCATTGTGCCACCGATCAGCGGAAATGCGATGTTCGGCAGAGGCACCAATGTTCGCATCCGCTACCAGCAGGTCTGGAAACAATGGGGTGGTCATTTCCGTGTTCCAAACGCGGGCATCGCGGTTACTGCGATGGGGGTTCGGTTCTATCGGGCTGGTCTGCCAGTCGGAGTTGGCGTATTTGCTCCCATTAACAACACAAGTTGGCAATGGCGAGGTTGGGACCTCGGTTCGATCGGTGGCTATGATGAAGTAAGGATTTACGGCAATGTCGCCGCAAGCCCTGGTTATGTTGGGATGGAAAATCTTCGATCCCGATAAGGTTATATTCAGAGACAAGCACGCCTGGCGCTCAACGGTGAGCGCCTTTTCTTTGCATAATAGAGCTAACCGATGACCCTCTCTGCATCTGCTATTCTCCTCCTGGACCTCTTAGGTCAGTCTGGAAGTCAGCTGCCCGAGCCCTGGGTTGATCCGGGGTTCAATAACATTATCTGGGTTCAAAGCCCCAACTTTGACGCTCGACCACCAGGAACGTCGGTTGACACAATCGTAATCCATGCAACCGTCACACCGACGTTAAAGGCGACAGTTGCCCACTTTTTGAAGCCAGAAAGCCAAGTAAGTGCTCACTTTACGGTTGGCAAAGATGGCTCAATCGTTCAACAAGTGAGCACGTTTGATCGTGCGTGGCATGCTGGAGTGAGTTTGGATAGCGAAGGACGCGAAAAAGTCAACGCCTTTTCAGTGGGCATCGAACTCGTCAATCTCAATGATGGATTCGATGTGTTTCCGGAAAACCAAATTCAAGCTTTGGACAATTTGATCGCTGTGCTCGTGCGTAGATTTCCGGTTCGATATCTGACAAGCCACGAAGCTGTGGCCCAACCCAAAGGGAGAAAAAGCGATCCCAGGGGTTTTCCTTGGAATCGTCTTAAACACTATGAACCACTGATCAAGATCATCCCTTAACGAGAAATTGAGTTGATCTTGTACTTCTTAACGCCGCCGGGAGCATCTACGACGAATGTGTCGCCAGCAACCTTTCCGAACATGGCTAATCCCATCGGGGATTCGCTGCTCAGAAGGTCTTTGTCTGGATTGGCTTCTACACTGGCAACCAGGCGCACGA
This sequence comes from Fimbriimonadaceae bacterium, assembly GCA_040081075.1. Taxonomy (GTDB): domain Bacteria; phylum Armatimonadota; class Fimbriimonadia; order Fimbriimonadales; family Fimbriimonadaceae; genus JANJUB01. The sequence continues at coordinate 56,340 of JBEBHJ010000012.1, forward strand.
CGAAATCATCACCAAACTCAGGGTCATTGATGGTGACCAGCGAACCCATTCCAACGTGGTCGGTCGGAATTTGGGTCACATCCATCACTGAGGCACCGCTGAAAATCGCCTTTAACTCTCCGATTCGATTTTCTACGAATGCTTGCTCGAACTTAACTTCATCTAACTCAGAGTTATCGTCGCTAAATTCACCATGCTGCAGGCTCTCACGGATCCGCTCGGCAATTTCCGGTCGCTTTACCATGGTTAAATTATCAAGTTCTGCATGCAACGTGGCGAATCCCTCGGGAGTAAGGAACAGCCCTTGCCCGGATTCTCTTGCGACTTCTGTTTCACTCATGTTTTTCCCAATACCCCTATTTGCACGCTTTCCATATCTAAACGAATTTTCTTTGAAATTCGTTTCATCTAAGCGGTTGCTAGACGGGGTTAGACGTATCGGATGTTCAGTTGGTTCCATGATTCACGGGGCTTTTGAAATATGAGTCATTATCAATTATTGAAAAAACTATTTTCTGTAGTTTGCCTGTTGGTATTGGCTGCTGTGGGCCCAGCCCAGACATCCATGTTCGAGCTCATCAAGCCGGATGTGTTGATGGTCGTCCATAAGCATCAGTTGGGAGCAGACATCGTCGAGATAACGATGGTCAAAGAAGGGTATCCCAAGGAACTGCTGGAACGGCAAATCCTAAAACTAGGAACGATTCTAGGAAGTGCCCCCAGGGGACTGGCAATTGTCAGCCCTAACTTGCAAACTGCTCAGCAACTAAAATTCGTGCGCGCAAGCTTTGGAATTGATGGAATTACAGACCCGGAGCACGGCAAAATAAATCTTGAACCGATCCTCAAGGCATTCTGCGGCGCGCCGAAACCCTACACGATTGGAGGAATCAACATCATGTTTGATAACATGGTGCCCACGAAGAACACGGTTCGCCAGTATTTTCTTGATAAAGTCGTGGCCGGTGAAGCTAAGTTCAACCAAGATCCGGCGGGCCTTGAATATCGCATTCAACTCATCAGCCAAAACGAGGAAGAAATTAAGTTTCCAAATCAGCACACTATTGAGCAACAAAGCCCACCCAAGGAACCGTCTAGCACGGGAGACAATCGGGTGCTCCTGATTTCAATCTTCGCAGTGATGAGCCTTGCGCTGGGGGCGTTGGTATACTTGCTGCTGCTTCGGAGCACACCCGGCGTTAACAAAAAGAAGCGATAGTCAGGAGTTATTTCAGATATGCGAGATCCAGCAAGCGTTAGTATTCATGAGTTGATTGAGATTGGCTTCCACGAGCGAGCCTCAGACATCTTTGTTAAAACGAACTCAGTTCCAATGATGCGTCAGCACAGTGCCATGAAACCCGTTCCGGGAGATTGGCCGGTGATGGATGCCGCAAATACTCGCCGTATCAATCAAGACCTGATGAATGATCGGCAAAAGCGGATTTACGAAGAAAAGTATGAGATGGACCTGGCGTTTGCCGTTAAGGATCTTTGCCGCGTTCGAGCTAACCTGCACATGCAAAAGGGAACCGATGGAATCGTTTGCCGAATTATTCCGCTGACAATCTTGTCTATCGAAGACTTGGGGCTCCACCCGACCCTGAAGCAGTTTGGAAATCCCCGTATGGGACTCATTCTCTTTACGGGTCCGACAGGTTCAGGAAAGACGACTTCCCTTGCTGCCGTTCTTGACATGATCAACTTGACTCGTTCATGTCACATCGTTACGATCGAAGACCCGCTTGAGTTCGTTCACGAGGACAAGAAGTCGTATGTGACACAACGAGAAGTTGGAATTGACACCGAAGACTTCCTCCCTGCAATGCGCGCCGTTTTGCGTGAAGCTCCCGACGTAATCCTCGTTGGTGAAATGCGCGACACAACCACGTTCCAAACTGCACTTCAAGCTGGCGAAACGGGCCACTTGGTCTTCTCCACGGTTCACACGTCTTCGGCTTACGAAACGATGGACCGTATCATTAACATGTTCCCTCCGCACGAAAAGGATCACCTTTGCATGCGGCTTGCAAACTCTTTGCGATTCATCGTTTCCCAAAAGCTCGTTCCTCGCGCTGATGGAAACGGACGAATCTGTGCCATGGAAATCCTGGTCTGTACGCCGACGGTTTCGAAGAAAATCGAAGACGGTCACTTTAGCGACCTGTACGAGTTGATGAACGAAGGCGAGTTCTGGGGAATGCAAACCATGAATCAATCCCTTTACAAATTTGTGAAGGCGGGCATCATCACTGAGCAAACCGCGCTAAACTACGCAGGTATCCAGTCAGAGCTTAAACAAATGCTCAGACGATAAAGGGGTTAATTTTGCATATTGACGATCTGTTAAGGGACCTCGTTCATAAAGAGGCTAGCGATCTGCACATCAAGGCGGGACAACCGCCCATAATGCGCATCCACGGCTCGTTGAAGCGGTCTGATTACCCGGCGCTGACGGTCGAAACCACTGAAGCCCTTCTGTTTAGCATTCTCACGGAAGAGCGAAAGGCAAAACTCTATAAAGAACGAGAACTTGACCTCTCGTATTACGTTGAGGGCGCCGCCCGATTCCGCGTTAATATGTTTTGGGATCAGAGGCGAGTGGCCGCAGTTTTCCGGGTAATTCCCTACAAGATCCGAACCATTGAAGAGTTGCGACTGCCGGACGTCACGAAACAGCTTGCCCTCATGCCGCGTGGTTTGATTTTGGTGACTGGGCCCACGGGTTCGGGAAAGTCAACTAGCTTGGCGGCGATGATCAATCACATCAATCTGAATCAACGATGCCACATCATGACAATCGAAGATCCGATTGAGTATGTGCACCCTGATCAACAAAGCATCGTCAATCAACGCGAACTGGGAACTGACACCTTCGCTTTCTCCGAGGCTTTGAAACACGTTATGCGGCAAAACCCTGACGTCATTCTCGTCGGCGAAATGCGGGATTTGGAAACCATTCAGCTGGCAATCACGGCTGCGGAAACGGGTCACCTTGTGCTTTCGACGCTTCACACCGTTGACTCCGCCCAGACGATAGACCGTATCGTCGATGTGTTTGATCCTGATCAGCAACCCCAGATTCGAACCCAGTTGAGCGTCACTCTGCGCGGCATCGTTTCGCAGGCGTTGCTTCCAACCAAAGACGGCAAGGGCCGGGTTGGGGCATTTGAGGCGATGTTTGTAACTCCGTCGATTCGGACCCTTATTCGAGATGGCAAAACGCACCAGCTCTATAGCGAAATTCAAACTGGTGGAGAGTTCGGCATGAGAACTCTTGACTCAGACCTTCTCAATCTCGTTAAGAACGGTGTCGTAGAATACGAGCAAGCACTCGCACGCTCTTCAGTTCCAATTGAGTTCCAGCGACGTGCAATGAATCTCGGACTTTTGGAGGCTCCAAGTGCATCCTAGGATAGAAAGCTTACTTCGCAAAACCGTCGAGATGGACGGTTCCGACCTTCACTTCAAAACTGATTCGGGAAAAATCTACGTTCGCGTGTACGGTGAGCTGGTTCACCTTCAAGATGAAGCCCCGCTCTTTTCGGACGAGTTCAAGGAAGCACTCTTCCAGATGTTCACAGACGAGCAGAAGCAGCGCTATTACAAAGAGCACGATCTGGACTTTGCCACCGAAGTGTCCGGCGTCGCCCGATTCCGCGGCAACGTCTATCAACAGCGAAACTGCACACAAGCCGCTTTTCGTGTCATCCCTTACACAGTGAAGTCCATGGAAGAACTGAGGCTACCTCCGGCGGCCTTTGACTTCATCACAAAGCCAAGGGGACTGGTGTTGGTTACGGGGCCAGCAGGCTCGGGCAAATCGACCACGCTCGCCTCAATGATGGATAGGATTAACTCAACCGAGCCACTCCACATCGTAACCGTTGAAGATCCCATCGAGTTTGTGCACAAAGACAAAATGTCGCTGATTAATCAGCGCGAACTGTACGAAGACACGATGACGTTCTACAACGCCCTGAAGTATGTTTTGCGTCAAGACCCGGACGTGATCCTGGTTGGTGAAATGCGTGATCTCGAAACCATCCATCAGGCAATCACTTCTGCTGAAACTGGTCACCTTGTTTTTGCTACGCTTCACACTGTTGACGCAGTTCAAACCGTTGACCGAATCATCGACGTCTTCCCCACTCACCAACAACAACAAATCCGCATGCAGCTGTCTGTCAACCTGGTGGGCGTTATCTCGCAAACCTTGGTGAAGCGCAAAGACGGAAAGGGCAGAATCGCGGCATACGAAGCGCTCGTAGCCACGAACGCGATCCGTAACCTCATTCGTGAAAACAAGAGTTTCCAAATCAACTCAATGATTCAAACTGGCATGAAGCAAAAGATGCAAACATTGGATCAATCATTGGCCCACCTCGTTTGTGATGGTTTCATAAGTATGGAAGATGGTGTTCACCGCGCGAAGGACCCTGGGGAATTCAAACGGCTGATTGCGCTGATGAATTCGGGCGAAAGTGGTGGCGGGCAGTCCCCCGGAGGACCGCCGCCCGCGAATCCACCCCAGCCGCCATCCGCGCCCCCATCGGGTGTTCGGGGCCAACCAAATCGTCCGCAAATCAATCGCGGAGATTAGGAAACCTTCAGGCGAAGTTCAGATTGCCGCCTTCATACTACTAGTCTAGTGAAGCCCCTAAACAAACCGATGCGCATCGGCCTTGAGCCAGTATTGCTCGG
>JBEBHJ010000013.1:0-60562 GCA_040081075.1 Fimbriimonadaceae bacterium
TGGGCCCCTTTGTCAAGGGGCCCTGCTCAACAGGAGGTGCTCAGGCAGGCACCAACCGATTCCGGTTTTAACCGAAGATCAGCACCATGCCTACTTCGGCTGAAAATGCGGGTGTTTACCAGGCACCATTGCCCAGTAGACTCTCGCTCGTCTACGGAGTTAGCTGTCGGGTTCGGGCCAAGAGTTACCCTGGGGAGCTTGTTCGCTCCCTTTCACCCCATTGTTATTGGGTCCCCCGTTCTCTGACCGAGTCAGAAATTAGACGAATTGGCTTCTCAGCCAATTAGAAAGACTACCACAAATAAATAAAAGTTCCCAATCTCAAAATTGCTTGAAGAATTCATAATCGGCGAGTTGTCCCCATGTTTTCCCCAGTTGAACTTGGGGCTCAAAACTGCGCGGCCATTTCCTGTCAGAATGCGAAAGGACCAATGGCCGAAGACGCTCAACAGCTTTACAATATCGAAGCGGAAATGAGCGCTTTAGGCTCAATGCTCATCAAAGATCAGGCTGCTGAGCAGGTTTTTGGCATCGTTCAGGATCACGATTTCTATCACCCCGCGCACAAAGAAATCTTTCGGGCCATGCAGCAACTTTCGCTGAATTTCAAGCCGATTGACCTTGTCACCCTCAAGGACGAGCTTGTTGCCCGTGGAAAACTCCAAGACATCGGCGGCGAAGACTATCTCATTCAGATTGCCGAAATCGTTCCGAGCGCATCCAACGCAAGTTACTATGCGCAGATCGTAAAAGACCGGGCCATGATTCGCGCGCTGAATTCGGCCGGGCACGACATCGTTAAGATAACGCTCGATACCGAGCGCGATCCCGAAGAAAAACTAAATGATGCCGAAACGCTCGTTTTCCAAGTTGGAAATCAGCGGTTGGGAAAAGACTTTCATGACATCAAGTCTCTCACGAAAGACTTCATGATTGACTTGGATAACCTGGTTGACACCGGCGAGCCGACGCTCGGTGTACCAAGTGGATTTTATGATCTCGATGAAATGACCACGGGATTCTATGGAGGCGACCTGACGATCGTGGCGGCTCGACCATCGATGGGAAAAACGTCGCTTGTCTTGAAGATGGCCCTAAACGTTGCACGAAAGATTCCCGATCAAAACGTTGCCATCTTTTCGCTCGAAATGAGCGGCCGGCAATTGGCTCGGCGACTTGTGTCGATGCAGTCTCAAATCAGTAGCAACGTGCTCAAAAAGAGCAACATTCAGGCCGATACTTATCAAAAACTGGCGGATGCGTGCGAACATCTTTATGACTTGCCCATCTACATTGATGAGTCTTCCGATCTCAGTGGTTTGGAAATGCGAGGCAAATGTCGGCGCCTAAAGCGCGAGGGCGGCTTGTCGCTCGTAGTGGTTGACTACCTCCAGTTGATGCGAGGCCATCGTCGCAGTGAGAACCGAGTTCAAGAAATCAGTGAAATTGCGCGTGCTTTGAAGGCCATGGCGAAAGAACTGGATGTTCCGGTTATTGCCCTATCTCAGCTCAACCGAGCCGTTGAGAATCGGGAAAACAAGCGCCCTCAATTGGCCGACATCCGCGAGTCGGGTTCGATTGAAGCGGAAGCGGATTTGGTCATGTTCATCTACCGCGAAAACTACTACAAGGCCCGCGAGAACCCAGAGGAGGCCGATCTGGACCCAGATCGAACCGAGGTTTCCGAGATTATCATCGGAAAGCACAGAAACGGCCCGATTGGAACGGTTGAGTTGGCCTTTCAGCCCAAGTTCGCTTTGTTTGAAAACTTGGCTCGTTAGTTCATCTGGAACTCTGGAAGCGACGTCGCCAATCGCATTACCGAAGAAACCGCCTTGGAGAGCGATTGCGCTTTTGAAAGTGCGGCAAGACCTCCGTTCTGCTCAAAAGCCATGGCCATTATCTTTCTGGCCTCATCATTGGCGGGGACATCAAACCACTCTATCAGTCTCGAAACCGCTTCATCTGGGGTGGCGGGAGGGCGAGCGGAAAAGCGGGATACCAGGGCCGCAGGGAAACCGGAGCCGTTCCGAAGGAGCACATCAGCTAGACGATTTCGCTCGATCACGCTAGCCGTTGTGATCCAGGCATTTCCCCACTCCCAGCCGGCAACATCGGGGGGGAACATAAGCGTCATGCCTTGTCGTCGGGTTAGTTGCGCAATGCTGCGCGCCAGCTGAACAATGCGAGAGTCGACGGGAGCCAAATCGCGAACGACATTCAAGTTTGCGGTGGCTAAGATTTCCCTAACTCCAAGTTGGCGGAGGAAAGCAAACGTGTAGTGTGCGGGGCTCTTTACGACCGACCGCTGTGCTTTTTCGGACCAGAACTCCTTAGAGTTCGCAATCCATCGCAACACTACCTTCATTTCAAACTTTGCATCCGTATATACTTTGGCCAGCCTATCAATCAGCTTGGGATCCGGATCCGGATACACAAAGTAGGACCACAGCTTACGCATCAAAAATCTCGCATGAGCGGGATGGGAAACAAGCAAATCCAATACATCGTCAGCTTCAAAATTGCCAGATCTCCCCAAAATCTTCTTCTCCTTTCGATCATGAAGGGCAGGGCAATCGGTAAAGACCACAATCGGTCGCTCGTCCCTAATCGCCAACTTCAACTGAGCGTCGGCGGTGAGTCCTCGCGTTTCCGTCAAGGCGGCTCGAACGGACCATCCTGTGAAGGCTCTTGTTACTTCTTGGATGTCCTTTTCGGTGTAGTTCCCAACACCCAATGTGAAGAGTTCCAGTAGTTCGCGGGCAAAGTTTTCATTAGGGCGCCCTTTGATGTTGGTGTCCGTATCAAGCCATCGTATCATCGCCGGGTCGCGTGAGACTTCGCCGAGGAGAATTCGGAAGTTGCCCAGCGCATGTGAACGCAGGAGTTCGACGTGATCAACCATCATCGGCCCGAAGGTGATTTTTGAGCCGCTGACGGAGAAATGGTTGTGCCAAAACAGCGTCATATTTGCTTCGAGAGGTCGCATGGAGGTAACCAGTTTAAGCGCGAACCAGGCGGAATATCGGCCCGTGTCCATATTTGCTTCCCCGGGCTTATCGTAGGCGAAAGACCACGGGTTTAGATCAAAAGTCTCCGACGTCTCTTGAGCATCAATCAGCCATTCTATCGATGCTTTCAGCCCTCTTTTTTCGCACTCGTTGAGTTCAGTCTCCGTTACGCCTAAACCAAACTTTCGGAGCAGGTGGGCGCACTTTTCGCGTTCGGTCATGTTTGCATTATACGCGTGATCACCTTACAGTTCGGCGGTTTACGATAAACTGGCTTGATGAGCGAGATCGATGCAAGCCTAGTGTCGTTTAAAGATGTCCGCAATCACCCCAAAGTGCGTACGCTGATTGATGGCGCGAATGAAGTGATGAAGGCAATGGGATATACCGAGCATGGGCACCGTCATGTTGGAGTTGTCAGCGGGATAACCCGGTCGATTCTCGAGCATGCGGGCCATCCGACGCGATACATCGAGCTGGGTCAGATTGCGGCCTACTTGCATGATATTGGGAACGTAATCAACCGGGTGGACCACCCCATGACGGGGGCTAACATCGCATTTGTTTTGCTCACTGAAATGGGAATGCCCTGCGAAGAAATCGCCCCGATTTTAGGTGCAATTGGCAACCACGAAGAGCTGGCCGGAGTTCCGGTCAGCCCAATGTCGGCAGCGTTGATCATTGCCGATAAGAGTGATGTTCACTTCAGCCGGGTGCAGAATCCGATCATGGAAACCTTCGATATTCACGACCGTGTGAACTATGCGGTTCAGAAAAGTCGGGTTGAGTTGGCCGTAGGCGAGCAAACGGTCCAGTTGGTGCTGGATATTGATACGAGCTACGCCAGTGTAATGGAGTATTTTGAAATCTTCTTGAGTCGTATGGTGATGTGCCGCAAAGCCGCGGACACAATCGGTTACCGCTTTATATTAACGGTTAATGGCGTAAACTTGGACTAAACACTAACTGTGAGGCCATCAAATCCGGCTGTTACTCCGAGAGGCTGTAGTACTTCAACCAACTCGCGATAGGTTGCTTCTCCATTATGAGAGTGGTGCGTTGATGCGACCGGCGTGACTGAGTCCAGGGTTCCCTGTTGGCGCAATCTATCCAGAACACTCCCGAGTGACTCGACGCCAAGATGCCCATCGTAATCGCTGTAGGCAACTCCGTTTGTGCACTCAATAATCAGAAGGTCTAGCCTCTTTCCCCGAAGGAAATCCCACGTCTGATCAAACCACTTTCCGGTATCTGTTGCGTAGAGCACCGTCTTTCCATCCCTCTCAAACAGCAGGTTCTGGGCATCTTCATCATCCATGTGGTGAGCGCTAACGGGGGTTAGCTTGTAGGAGCCCATATCAAATGTATCGAAGCTCCTGGTCTGCACTAAGTCAAAGGGCCAGTCTGGGTAGTGTTGCCTGATCTGGTTGCAAATCACTTCGTTTGCGTAGATCGGGAACGGCATTTCCGTTCGTGAACTGAATGGATAAAGGAAATATTGAAGCTCGGAGATGCTGAAGTGATCATCGTGCGAATGGGTGAAAACAAGCGCTTCCCAATCCCGCGCGTCAAGCCCTTCTCGTTGGATCTGATAAAGGCTATCCGGGCCAAAATCGATCTTGACTCTCCCATCCAATAGGGCGGAACACCGCGTTCGTACGTCTTTGCCGCCATGCGTCCGGGCGAACTCGCTTACTCGCGTATCGCTAAAGATCGCCGGGATGCCCTCGGCCGCGCCTGTTCCAAGAAGTTGAATGGTCATGGCTCAAAAATCGTTAAGGGACCAAACCACGAGACCACTCAAGATCTTGGGATAATAATAGGTGCTCTTCTGAGGCATTTTTTCGCCACCCAGCGCAATGATGCGCATATCCTCTACCGTAGGCGGGTTCATCAAGAATGAGGCTCCGGCCCCATTCTCTACGGCCTGCAGCGCCTCGTCGGGGTCGCGGGTGTAACTGAAGAAGTCAAGTCCAGTGAGCCCCAGAATCTTCTCAAATATCACATCATGGAGAATTGACACATCTAGCAGCTTCAGTTTAGGGCTGTCATCTGAGGCAATCCAGTCGAGTGCGTCTTCCGGTTGATCGAGGGTTGCGAGGATTCCAGTGCCGCCGGGTAAAGCGATTCCAAAGACCCTTGTATCGGGCGCATTCATCGCCTCAAGTTTGCCCAACAGCTCCGAGTTAGGGAGGCTCTGAGTATTGAAAAACTTTTGCAATGCATCTTCAAGGGCTGGCCCCTGTATCGGCATCTGGTTCACGATTCGGTGCGTCGGCAGGAGGACCAGACCCGGATCAGACATGGAACTGAGAGCCATCATCATAAAGTCTTCGGCGATGATGTCGCTCCGTTCTCCTTGGGCTTCTCGGAAAGTCACGGCCGTTTCATAGCGGTGATGCCCATCTGCAATCCAGACCTTCTTTGGGGCTATGGCTTGCACCAAACTCCCACATGCGTTAGGATCGGTAATCGGCTCTAAGACGTGACGAACTCCATCATCCGTGGTCACGTCAATCCCCTCGCCGACGGTAGCCTGCTCTATTTGGTCAAAAATCTGGCCCCCTTCATCCTCAAACAATCCATAAATGCACTCTAAATGCGATCGCGTAGCCTCTAGAATCCTCAGACGATCCTCCTTATGTTTCGGAAAAGTCTGCTCATGCGGTAGAACGATCCCCTTGGAATAGGGCTCGGTTTTGATGAGAGCAATCAGCGATTGCCGCACAATTGGAGTCGTCGAACCAGGAATAGTAAAGGTCTGCGTGTAGCGATAGAGTGCGGGAGAGCTCTCAGGAACCATTGCCTCGGATCGACGCCAATCGGCCAAGAGCGATGCGCTGCGCATGTACTTTACAAACTTGCTCCGGTCGTCAGGTTTGCTCTCGGGCAACGTGAGATGGACGACGTTATGTTCATTTCGACTCGCAAGAGTCTCTCGCTCGGACGGCGAAATTACATCATACGGGGGAGCAACAAGATCGGCAATTGGTCCGGCGGCTTTAGAGAAACGCAAGCCGCGAAACGGTCGGATGTTGGCCATTCCAATGAGTTTACCGCCGCTCAAATGGACTCGCCGGTAAACTGCACTGAATGGCGATAGATTCGAGACTTACGGCCTACCAGGTTGCTTGCGGACAACGGCTCGAATCCCTCCTTCCCTCGGCTAGTCAAAGGCCTGTGGAGTTGCACGAAGCCATGATGTACTCCGCTCTCGCGCCGGGCAAGCGAATTAGGCCGGTCCTTTGCTTGGCTGTCTGCGAAGCTTTGGGGGGAACTTACGAACCGGCATTGGATGTTGCCTGCTCATTGGAACTCGTCCACTGTTTTTCGCTCATTCATGACGATTTGCCCGCGATCGATAACGACGACCTGCGCCGTGGTCGTCCCACCTGTCACGTTAAGTTTGGAGAAGCCATCGCAATTCTTGCCGGAGATGCCCTCTTCGCTCTGGCATTTACCGCGATTTCAAATTCGATAATCAACGATGCGCAGAAGGCACGGTGTGTTGCAATCCTGGCTCGGGCATCGGGCTCAAGGGGTTTGGTTGGTGGTGAAGTGGTTGATGTGTTGACCGAAGGAAGGTCGTTCACCCCTGAGGATCTCGAGTTTATTCATAGCATGAAGACCGGGGCTTTGATCGCCGCCAGTTGCGAGATGGGAGCGGTATGCGCGGGTTGCGCGGAGACGGGGCCCTTCTCTCGATACGGTGAGCTCATGGGTTTGGCATTTCAGGTTGCCGACGACCTCCTCAATGAAACTTCAACCGCCGCCGAGCTTGGCAAGGCGGCAGGAAGTGATCGAGAGCGCGGAAAGGCAACCTATCCGGCACTTTTCGGGATCGAGAGGTCCCAAGAACACGCGGTCGAGTTAGTTGACCAAGCAATTGCCGCCCTCCCATCCACATTACGAGATGGAATTCTGGGTGAGATTGCACGTTACGCGGTCGAGCGTCGCAACTAATTACTTTTCATTGCCCCATTGCTGGCCCCCTCCGCGAGCTTGCCGCCACCTCTCCCGCCATCGGTGGGCATCGGTCGGGGTGATTTCGGGGAGTGGCACGCGATCCGAGGGCAGCGGTGGAAACGGTTTTGATGGGAGGGTTTGATACCAATACGCCACACTTGCAATTTCAAGGGTAAGGCAATTCGCATGACCGTGCTCGATGGACGCCCGCAGTGATCTCTTGAAGCGAACCGGATCCTGGATGTGGAAACGGTAGCAGTGGGTGCGACCGAGCCAACCAAAGCGAGGGCTCGAGTTGCCGAAACCGGGAGCCCGCGCCGTTCCGAAGTAGGGATGTGAGTAAGGCTCATCAGGCGACCAGCATTGGTTGAAATAATCCTCCGTTCCTGTTCCGTGCAATGAGAAGGGCCACGGTTCACCGTCAACACAAAACATGTCATCGCCTTCGCCGTACCAAACGGGCGTCGGGCAGTTTACAAAGTAGTTCACTCCCACAAAATGACCGGCGCCTTCGATCTCGGCGAAGAGGTAGTTGTTTGCATCTGTCGGGTTTTTGGCGGTTTCCGCGAAGATCGCCCATTCGTTCTCAACATCGCCGGTTGTTGATTCCGGCTGGGTTATCTCTTGGTTGTACCAAGCGTGAAAACGCCCAGCCGCTTCAGCAATCGGCCCCTGTTCGTAATCCACATAATAGTAAAAGGCTCCACAGTCTTCGGCGCTTTGATTTTCGATGGTCACTCGCGCGCCGGCGCCATAAGGCATTGGGAAGTAGCACACCATCCCATTTCCTTCGCGAGGGGTGGCAGCCAACGGTAGTGAAGCCCAGTTATAGCCAAGTCCCCAACCCTGTCCAAAGAAGTCTCCAATCGGAGCTTCCACGCTTGGGTGCTCTTGCCCATCCCAATACATTCTCAAAACCAGATTTCGCCGAGCAAGCGGATCGCGGCTAGAGATCGTGACCCAAATATGAGTGATGGTTCCCGAGCCTTCCATTTCCGCGAGCGTGACCGTTTGCCCGGCGGGAATTTGAATATGGTCACGATTTCCTCCGGTACGGTCGAAACTTGAAATACGCCGGCTTATGCCGGATTTGAGCTTAGAAAGATCGGAAAGTGACATGGACCGCGACAGTTTATCCTGCTTGTGACGCTTTTAAAAATTTCTTGTGACGTTTCTGTGACGCTGTGCTTGCCTTAATATTCACAGGCACCGCAAATGGCGGCGCAACACTAGGAGACAAACAAAATGAGAACATTTATAGGACTCGCATTCGCCGTAACAACGGCCTCGTCTTTTGCCATAACTGCGGTTTGGGCACAACCTTGGAATCCGGTGACCAAGTTACCCGCTTGGACTTCCGGGGTCGTGTCGTGCGCAAACCCATTGCCGGCACGCCGGATGTGTTTCGACGACTTTAGGATTGCAACCCCAACTCAGATCTCAATGATCTCGTTCTGGGGAACAGTCTCAAATCCCACGCAACTTAATCGCGTCATGCGAATCTCGATTCACACGAACAACGCCGCAACCTGCCGCCCAAATCAGGCTGCAATCTGGAGTTTCTGCGGCGTGATCCCGCAGAAGATCGGAATTGGACCCGACTGTCAGAACCGCCCTGTTTTCCGATTCAACTTGCCAACTGGCCCGGCCCTTCCGGTTGGTCAATACTGGTTGTGCGTGGCTGAGGACGACTCGCTTAGCTATCGTCCGAACGGCATCGCCGATTTCGGGTGGTCTGCCTTTCAGCCAATGCGGTTCTGCCCAGCAATTGCCTACAACTCCAATGCGACCGTCAACCAACCACTGATTGATCCATGCAATCAACAGCGCGATGATCTGTCGTTCAACTTATACAAGCCCTGAGGCCCTGGAGGCCCTCCCTTCGGGGAGGGCTTTTTTTGTGCCTAAAGATAGCTGCGGGGGTTCACGGCTTTACCGTTAATATGAACCTCGAAGTGAAGGTGAGGCCCCGTTGAAAGCCCTGTAGAACCAACTCTGGCTATGGGCTGGCCCTGGCTCACTTTTGCGCCACTAGAAATTTGAATCGAAGAGCAGTGCCCATATAAGGTCGCAAGTCCGCCGCCGTGATTAACGATCACCACATTGCCGTAACCACTCATCCGCCCAGCGTGAATCACAACTCCGGCCGCCGCGGATCGAATAACCGTTCCATGACTCGCCCCAAAGTCAACTCCCTTGTGCATTCTCTTGTAATGCAGAATCGGATGGTAGCGCGCTCCAAATCCGCTTGTGATTCTCGCATTTACTGGATACGCGAGTCGTCCCGGGCGCTTGCCCGTAAAACCTGCTGAGTTGGCGTTTATCAAGCTTTCGACGGACGCTTCAGCTTCGTCGAACTGGCGAATCATCTTTTGAAGCTCAGAAGCCTCATTTTGAAGGTAGTAGAGGGCAACTTGCTTCTCCTTCTTCGCCGCTGTGAGCTCCGCATGAGCAACCCGCTGATCGGCAAGCAAGGTCTTCAATTCGGCCACGAGGACATCCGAATCCCTCTTATCCCTATCAATTTCATCTCGCAGTTTTTTGACTTCTTCGAACAGGTCTCGGTCATGGTCTGATATCTTTTTGAGAATGAGGGAACGGGAAGCAAGATCACTCACGCCTTTGGATCCAACTAGGGCAGACGCGAAGCTGACCTGACCATACATGCGGATCAACCTCAACCGATTACGCGCCATAAGGGACTTGGCTTCATAGTCTTTTTGCGCCCCGGCAAGCTCTTGAGCCAGCGACTTCTGGCGTGCCCGCCCTTTGGCGAGTCGCTCCTCGTTTGTCTGGTATCGCGCCTCTACCTTATCAATTCTCTCATCAACCTGGTCAATCGTTTGGCGCACGCCACCCATTTGACCCTTCACCTTGTTCAGTTCGGCCTTGGCCTGCCGTTCCTTCCTGTTCAGGTCCCGGAGCTTATCCTTGAGAACTTCCTTCTTGGGCTTTGTTTTCGGCTTTGAGCTTTGCCCTTCGAGTGCGGCGACCCCCATTAAGGCGACGCACAGGCACAAGCCCAGTTTGATGAGCCTCATATGCCACTCCCAACTCGATACCGAAGCGGTTCGCGAATGGCCAGATACGAACAAAAGGCCCCAAACACCGCTCCGATTCCGGCGAGCAATCCGATCGCGGTCCAAGTGGGAAACGTGGGGAAAGTGGCCGATATCATAAACTGCTTCACATTGCCCTCGAAAATGGATTGAGCCGTTCGGATTAGTAGCGCTGCGACTATGCCGCCGGTCGCACCTTGCAGGATTCCCTCAATAATAAATGGGGTTCTGATCGTCAAGTTCGAAGCCCCGACCAGTTGCATGATCCTAATTTCTCTTCGTCTGGCAAGGATGGTGAGGCGGATGGCATTGTAGATTAAGATGGCTGAAGTAACCAACAGAATCGACCCCAAAACCCCGCCAACCCAACGCACAATGTGGAGCACGTTGTCCATCAACTCTTGCTGATCTTTCATGTAAACCACGCCGTCTTGAACCACTTCGGGCATTTGTTGAATTTGACGTTTTACGCCTGGTGCATCACCGAGTTCGTTGAGAATCAGCTTGAAAGAATCGGTGAGCGGGTTTTGGTCAACGCCCCGAGTCATCTCGGGCATCTCCGTTTGCATTTTCTGCCACTCTTTGTCGCGGGGAACCCACATCGCCTTTTTCACCCCGTTTACCTTCCTCATACGCTTCGCGAGGTTTGTAATCTGAGCCCCTTTGACCTCATCTTTGAGCCAGACTCTCACTTCAAATTTGCCCGAGACATCCGTTGCCAGTTGATTCACTTGCCAATACACGTAGGCAAGCCCGCCCAGGAGAAAGAGAGCGACGGCGGCCGTGCTGACAGCCGCGAACGTCATGAGAAGATTGCGACGGATCGCCACGAGGGCTTCCATGAGAAGAAACTCAAGACGGTCAAACATCGGAATCTTCCTCCTTCACGGCTGGTTCGTCAGGGACGACTTCAATCGGTTCATCGATCCGAGGAGCTTCTTCTGCCTCCGGCTCCGGCTCCGGATCCTCTGGCACCTCAGCGAGCAGCTCAATAACCGGAACTGGTTCCTCCTCAATCAACAGGGGCGCCGGCGTATCATCACTCGCTACTCGACCTCCCTGCATCGTGATAACTCTCTTGCCCATACGCTCGACGATCAGAATATCGTGGCTCGCAACCAAAATCGTTGTCCCTCGGCGATTGAGTTCGAGAAGGAGCTCCATGATGCCCCAACTGTGTTCTGGATCAAGATTCCCGGTTGGTTCGTCGGCAACAAGTAGAGAGGGTTTGTTGATCAAGGCACGCCCGATGGCGACTCGCTGGCGCTCTCCGCCAGATAGTTGGTCAGGAAAGGCATCGACGCGGTGCCCCAGATTTACCATTTCCAATATTTCAGGAACTCGCTTGCGCACATCCTTCTTCGTGGCTCCGATCGCGCGCATTGCGTAGGCAACATTTTCGAATACATTTTTCCGGGGCAAAAGACCGTAGTCTTGGGGAACGATGCCCATAGAACGCCGCAACAGGGGAATCTCCGCGTCGGGGATGCTCTCTAAATCGATCCCCCATAGCCAAACTGTCCCCGCCGTCGGGCGGATTTCTTTTGAAAGCAGCTTCAGAATTGTGCTTTTACCGGTCCCGGTTTGCCCTACAAAAAAAACGAATTCCCCAGGCTTAATCGTGAGGCTTACATTGCGTAACCCGTACACATATTCCGAGTATTTGACTTCTACATCGTCAAAAACAATATGGCTTTCCGTGCTTCTATCGGTCAATGTGTTCGGCCCCCACCGCCTGATCTAACGTCAAGCTTTCTTTGTAATCCCAGACTGGCTACAATACTTACGAGAAGGTTACCCCCTCTGATTCCCCAATGACGAACCGTTTCAAACGAACACGAGATGATCACCGCAGAGAATACGCCGAGGACTACCTCGAGTTGATTGAAGATTTGGTGCGTAGTAAGGGCGAAGCGCGCGCCGTTGACCTCGCAACACACTTGGGCGTGAGCCATGTAACTGTTGGCAAGACCGTGCGGAGATTGGCGCGAGAGGGATTAGTGACGGCGGAGCCCTACCAACCTATTTTCGCAACGACCGAAGGCAAACGAATTGCGGCCCTCTCGCGAGATCGGCACGAGACCGTCGTTAGGTTCCTTTGCGCCCTTGGTGTTTCCAGCGAGACTGCCGAGATTGATGCCGAAGGAATTGAGCACCATGTGAGTGCTGAAACCTTAACTGCCATGCAACAGTTTGTTAAGGCTCAAAGCGATCCCGAAACCCCTTCGTCATCCAACGATCCGGCTCCGTGCTCGTGACGAACCCATACTTCTCGTAAAGTCCATGAGCATCGCGGGTTCCCAAGAGCCATCGGGCCGTCGCGTAGTCGGGATGGGTCATGATGGCATCCATAAGGGCCCTTGAAACCCCCGTGCCACGATGTCCGGGATCAACGTAAACATCGCAAAGCCATGCAAATGTCGCTCGATCGGAAACTACACGGGCAAAGCCAACCATTTCGTCGCCAAGGTGAGCCGTAAAACAATCAGAGTTATCGAGGGACTTGATAATGACCTCTTCGGTTCGTAGCTTTGACCAATAGGCTTCGGCGAGCCAGTTTCGTAGCTTGGGAAAATCGATGTTCTCGATACCAGTCGAAATTCGGAAGGGCAAGTTTAGCGAGAATCCTTTATCTTGGCCTCAATCTTCTTGAGGTTGTTCTTGGCGGTTTCGTCGTTCGGATTCTTGGTCAAGTAGGCCTGCCAAACCCGTTTTGCGTCCTGCAACAGTCCAAGTTTGTCGTAAGAATGAGCGAGTATCCGGTAGCTATTTGCATGAGGCGACTTTTTGATTGAGGCTTCAAGCAGCGGCGGAACCTTGGCATATGCCTTCTTTTGGAAATAGAAGTTTGCTTCTGGAAATGACGCTTCGGCATTGTTTGGGTTAGAAACACGATACTTTACATAAACTGCGAGTTCGTCGTCGTACCGCTCAATATTGGCCAGCATCCATCCCAGGTTGGTTGCCGCCTCATAGTCGTTAGGATTGGCAATAAATAGTAGCCACATCATATTGATAATGCGGGGATAATCGCCATCTTCCCACCAAGCATCGCTTTGATCAACCATGCGATTGTAAATGATGTCGTTGATGACATCCATGCGCTTTTTCTCAACGGTCTGGCCGAACGTGATTTGCGCCAAAACAAGCGCTGCAATGATTCCGAATGTCCTTCTCATTTACTCCACATCATCAAGTGCCTTTTGAACTGCACTTTGGACGAGGCCGGGATTGAATTTCCCTTCGCCTGCCTTCATCGTTAGCCCCACCAAGAAGCCCTTTACGTTTAGTTGCCCTTCTTTGTATCGGCCGACCACTTCAGGGTTTTCGCCGATCACTCGTTTTGCTACTGCCTCTATTTCACCCGCGTCGCTCACCTGGCTCAGGCCTTTCGCCCTAACCACGTCGCTCGGCATCGCTCCCGTCTTTACCGAATCGGCAAAAACGTCCTTACCCATTTTGCCACTGATGGCTCCTTCGGAAATCAACCTTGTTAAGTCCACCAAGTGTGCGGGCGTAATATTCGATTGACGCGCCGAGAGGCCGTTCTCGTTCAGAAAACCAGACAGGTCCGCGATCATCCAGTTACAAATAGATTGGGGGTCGCCTCCCAGAGCGACGCCCTCCTCAAAATATTCCGCCCAGTCCCTATCAGAAACAAGTTGATCAGCGTGTTGACCGCTCAACTTGAAATCCGACTGATACCGCTTCCATTTGGAGAGTGGCAGCTCGGGGAGTTCAGCCCTTAGCCGCTCAATTGTGTCCTCATCAAACTTCATTGGGGCAAGATCAGGATCGGGGAAGTAGCGGTAATCGTTCTCGGCCTCCTTTATTCGCATGCCGAACGATGTCTCCGTGGCGTCGTTCCATCCGCGCGTCTCTTGGAGCACCGTTCCTCCACTTTCAAGGATTTCGCGTTGTCGCTTGATCTCATAGTCAACGCCGAGTTGAACCGCTCGAAAACTATTCAAGTTCTTGATTTCAGATTTTGTCCCGAGTTTGTCAGTTCCTTCCGGTCGAATCGAGATGTTCGGTTCGCAACGCAGTGAGCCCTCCTCCATCTTGCCATTGCAGGCACCGATGTAGATCAGAATCGCTCGAAGTTGGGTGAGATATTCCTTGGCGTCTTCTGGCCCGGAAATATCTGGGGGAAAATCTGTGACGGTTTCCATCAAGGGGACGCCCGAACGGTTATAGTCAATGCCTGATCCCCCGTTGGGAAGGTGCATGAGTTTGCCCGTATCCTCCTCTAGGTGGATCCGCCGTATCTTTATCTTCTTGAAACCTCCCTCTTTCGTGGGTATTTCCAGGTAGCCGTAGTATCCCAGCGGGTTCGTCTCTCCGTACTGGCTAATCTGATAACCCTTCACTAGATCGGGATAGAAATAGTTTTTGCGGTGAAAAATGGATTCCATCGCAATCGTGCAGTTCAGGGCCAGAGCCGTCTTGATTACGAGTTCAATCGCGCGCTTGTTAGGGACGGGCAAAGCTCCCGGTAAGCCGAGGCAAACCGGGCACGTTCGGGTATTTGGTTCGCCGCCAAATGCCACTGGGCAGCGGCAAAACATCTTGGATTGAGTGAGCAGTTCGGCATGAACTTCCATTCCCACGCTTGCGATCCAGTTACCCATGGCGCAATTATGGCAGTTCGAGCCTCTAGAAGTGGAATCCTCGACGCTCCATATCGGCCAACCGGGCTCGGGCTTGATCTGCCATCGGGCTCACACCAAACTTGGAAACTACTTCGCGATAGGTCGCCATGGCTCGTTGTGGGTTCCCCAACGCAGTTTCGCTCAAAATCGCAATCCGGAACAAAGCCGATTCAGTATCTTGCGGTCGCACGTCGGGGCTCTTCAATGCGTGATCAAAGAGTTGGACCGCCATTGAGTATTGGCCTTGCTTCTCCACTCGATGGGCAATTTCGAGGAAAGTTGTAACGGGCACACCGGCGGGCGACCCTAAGATGCATGCGCCGACCGAGACTGGCTCATCCATCTCGCGTAGCATTCGAGGCAGAAGCCGATGAAACATTTGGGAGCACTCGGGCTTGATCCCGTAAGGATCGCGCATGGAGCGATACATCCAATGCAAAGCAACAAACGGATCGTCGGGCGTGGACTTAGCTATATCAGCAAGCTCCCTCGTACTGAGGATGCTGTAGTCACTTCCCGCATCGCTCACGACGGATTTTGCGTCGGAAGCCTGGGCTGAATCACGGTGGGGCAAAAATGCCATGCACATCAAGAACCCGCCGAGCGCGCCGCCCAAGTGGGCAAAGTGGGCCGTGCCATCTTCAGCATTCACCAGGGCAAAGACAAGGTCAAAGCCGAGGTAGTAGAGGGCCACGCCCCACATCGGCCATTCAAAGGTGGTCCAGTAGAACCAGCCCAATCCAAAGACGAACTTAACCTTGCTGAACGGGAACATGTAGAGCGCCGCTCCCAGCACGCCCATAATCGCTCCGGACGCACCGAACGCGGGCACTTCCGGATTTGATTGGGCGAAGAAAAGGTAGTGAAGCAAGCTCCCCACCATGTGAGAGGCCGCGTAGACAATGAGATATTTCCACCACTTTAGGCGGCCCTCAACAGCAAACCCAACCAGATAGAAGAACCACATGTTTCCCAATAGGTGAAAAATATCGCCATGCAAGAACGCACTGATAAACCAGTTCAAAATGCCGTTGTGATTGCCGCTCAGACCGTATTGGATCGCGACTTCTTCCCGAATCACGAGACCATTAGTCGTGAAAACGTAGACGATCAAGTTGATAATCATCAACGAGATAGTTGCGTAAGGAGGAGATTCGGGTGGGTTCTTTGTTTTGAACGGAAAAAGCATTCGGATGATTTTAGCCGCAAAATCCTGCCCGAAATTGGTAACCAACCGGCGGGTGCTGCGTCAGTTTGAATATGAAATGGTGTTTTCTCTTTGGTGCGACGGTTTTCGCATTCGGTGCTTCGCAGCAGTCGATGCTCCGCCCGGTTGATTCGGTGCGTTTCTTCAAAAAGTGGACTCGCTTGACGGTGAGTCCTGCTTACGTGCCCGACAAAGTTAGCTACCTCTGCCGCGGGCCGATGCCTCACGAAGCTGCGAATCCCCACATGAGCAATTGGATTCATGTTTACGTGAACCCCATTGGCGAGAAGGCGGCCGCAAGCGGAGGGAAAGTTGAGTTTCCACCGGGATCAACCCTTGTCAAGACGAAATTTGCGAAGAAGGAGGGATCAAAAGTTGAGATCATGACCGTGATGATCAAGGGAAAAAAGGGTTCACAACCCAAGACGGGGGACTGGCAGTTTCTGGTGATGAACGGCGACGGTACGATCACCATTGAAGACAAACGAGTCGAACACTGTTGGACTTGCCACAAAGAACAAGCCAACAAGGATTTCGCCTTTCTGAACTACGTGATGCCGAAGTAATTACTTCGACATGATCTCAACGTTGGCTCGGGGCACGAGCGCTTCTTTGCCATCCGAAAGCCGAGCCTTGAGGACCCGAACCTCCGTGCCCGAATCCACAACCATCAATTGGTGCGGTAGATCGATCACCGTTCCAAGTTGGCCGAAATAGGGTTCTCGGATAACTCGTATTGAAGATCCCACTTCAAGAAGGCCGCCCATTCCGGCGACCGCAGCGGTTCCAGTTAGCTCGAGCGGAACAATAACTTCTGGTCGAATAACGCCCGCTCGGATTTGAGTCGCCCCGTTAACGCTTGCGGTTTTCCCTTCCAAAGATTGCAGCAATTCGAACGTGCGGCTGGCCATATTGAGGTAGCCAAAGCCTTCCGTTACGAGTAGAGTGAGCGGAATCTGTTCTTGGCCAGTGATCGCCACGCCGATGTCGTATCCCAAGTACTTGATGAGGTCGCTATCCTTGACACCACCCGCGATGATGCCAGCTGCCCCGACCTGAGCCGCCTTTTGGATGGCATCAAGCGTGAATCCGCTTCCCCCCACCAACAAACAGCCCTTATCGTTGTCGTTAATGTTGTCTGCGTGCAGAATCTGGTCAGGTCCACCCACTTTGATCTTGATCACGCCACGGCGCTCACCGCCGATTCCAAAAATGCCTTGCACCATGGCTCCGCGCGTTTCGATGATGGCCCCTTCCTCGGGAATAACCTCAGCGACCTTGCCTTGCAAGTAAGCGTTGACATCAATCGGGACCGACGGCTCGCGTACGAGAACATTTCCGGTGATGGTCGAAAGCGATTCGACTGTACCGGTGTGATCGGAAACGATGGTTTGTTTACCGAGTCCGAAGAATCCCTTGGACACAGCAACCGTTTGGCCCTTTTCAACCGCGTCGCCTATCTTGAGCTGGAACATTCCCTCCACATCCTGCGGCTCTACGCCCAGCGATTCGGCCAGCTTAATGGTTTGCAGAGCACCTGGCAATGAAGCACGCGCAATAACTTGATCAGGCGTCACGGAATCGCCGACGTTGATCAGCACTTCGCCTTTAATCGGCAACCTACGAATGCGGCGAACGACGATGTCTCCACTAACTGTTAATCCTGGTGTGTACGCACTTCCCATCTCATTTCAGTTTACCGCGTAGGTTCAACCAATTCAGACATCAACGAGAAGGGTTCAAATTGCTAAGTTTTTTGCAGATGTTTCGAAATGTTTGACCGCTGATGTTGCGTAGTAGCTCATCATGCGCGTTCAAACACGAGGAGCCCACCACCGCAGTGTGATGCGGGTCATTGGCAAAGTGCTCCAAACTGAGTCTGGTCCCCTTCGACTTCCTGACCTCGCCAGCTTGGCGGGTTACTCCCGAACTCATCTCACCCGGATGTTTTCGCACGCTCTAGGCGAGACTCCTGCCTGTCTGACGAGGCGATTGCGGCTCGAACGGGCCGCCTACACCCTCCAAACTTCTCCCAAGAGCATCACTGATTTGGCGGAAGAATCAGGCTTTTCGGGCCCGGAAGCTTTCGCCCGAGCATTTCGACATGCCTTTGGCTGTGCCCCCTCCGAGTTCCATCGACTCCAAAAGTGCTGGAAACTCGGCGATACAAGTGCGCTGCACTGGGTTCCGAGCGTTTCGGATGTGATGATCCAAGTTCGCGAGTCGGACCTAGGCTATCAAGCTGTGGTTTCCCGCCGAAAGGGCGTAAGGATTGCCGCTTACCGAGTTATCGGACCCTACAAAGAGATGGAGCAGCCGTTTCAGTTGCTCAGCGATCTCCTCGGTGGTCCTCCCGACCAGCTTGAAAAACGCGAGATTTTCTGCATCTATCACGATAATCACCGCTGGGTGCCCCACCATAAGCTGCGTTCGGATATAGGATTCACGCTCTTGCCGGGCGAGAAATGCCCGGATGGGTTGATCGAGCGCGCGGTTCCGGCCGGGCCCTATGTTCACACCCTTGAGTTCATTCCCGCTTCAAAGAGTGGTGAGGTTTGGCGCGAGTTAAACGTTGAATGGATCCCTCGATACGGCAAACGCCCCCGTAACATCCCCGCGTTCGATGTTCTCGAATCGTGGCCCCTGCCCGGAGGGAAACTAACCCCCGGCAAGAAGTTCATTGGCCTAGAAGTCGAAATGGGCGAGCCGTAAACTATACTAGCGAAGTGAGACCACTTCTTTGCTTCTTTTCTTTGCTCGCCGCATCACTATCGTTGGGGGCAGACTTCTCTGGTTCTTACAAAGGAACCCAGGATGAGGCCGAATTCAATTTAGACCTTACTCAGACCGGCACTTCACTGACTGGGACGGCCAAAGTCTCGATTGTGGAATTTAAGTTCACCGGAACCGTGTCTGGAGAAAATGCGGAAGGCGACGTTAGTGTGCTCACCGAGAAATTGAAGTTCAAAGCGAAGCTTACTACTGACGGATTGGAGATGAAAATCGCTGAACTCGATGAGGCGGGCAAGGCGGATTGGACAGGTGCAGATACGATTAACTTCAAACGCGTGGGTGAAGCCGCCAAAACCGAAGAACCAAAGACCCCGGGCAAGCTCGCCAAATTTGTAAAGGAACCAACCGAACTGCTTAAGTCGGGGAAGGAATACACCCACGCCAACGGTGGCAAGATGCGGTATCCCGCGAACTGGAAACTTGAAGAAACGGAGTTGGGGCTAAGACTTACACCTCCTGACGCGACAGAAAATGAACTCTATCTGATCACATCCGAGCCCGCGAATGGCGCAACCGACCCGGGTGCCCCCGAAGTCTTGGCTTATCTGGATGAAACGCTCAAGGCAAGCTTGCCGGATATGAAGCGCGTGGGTAAAGTTGAAAAAGCCTCCGCTGGAAACGGCAAAGGCGTGTTTATCACGTGGGAAGGAACCGCCAACGGAAAGCCCGCTCAAGTTAGAGCCTACGCCGCCATCCTCAAGGGCAATGGTGTTGCTCTCATTGCAATTGGTTCAAAAGATGTCCTTGAAAAACGAGATAAGGCTTTGCGCGATATCTTCTACACCTTTGGTTGGGGGCAGGGCCAAAAAGATCAAAAACTGGTGGGCAACTGGAAGCATTGGTCGTACAATGCGACGGCCGGACGCGAGACAAACTCAACGGCAACCCTTGCCGCTGATGGCACGTTCAGCTATCAAAGCAACTCCGAAACGAACGCAAACTTTTCCGGAAAGAACCAATATGGAGACATCACTTGGACCGGCGGCCTCTCCTCCCGAGGGGGCTCCGGTTGGCGTGGAACGTGGACGGCCAGCGGAGGTGAACTCATCCTTAACTTTGAAGATGGCACACGTGAAGTGTTCAATTATGCGTTCAAGCAGGAGGGAGCGAACGTATTTTTGGTCACCTGGGGCGATGATCGGAAAAAAGCGCTAGAGTGGAGTCGAGCGGGAGAAAGTCGGAGGCATTGAGCAGAGAAGCTGAGACTCGGCAGGATGGGAATTGTGTCCTATACTAGGAGTGTGGAGCAATGGCCTTGGTGGGACCATTGGGCAAGTTAGGCGAGGAAGTGAAGTAAGTGAGATTGACTTTGCTTCAACGTTTGCTAATTGCTCTCCCCATGACGGCCTTGGTTGTGGGCGTTTTCGTTTTGTATACAAGGCGCGAGTCAACAACGGGCAGATACAAGAACGTCTGTCTGTCCAATTTGAGGGCAATTGGTGCAGTCAATGCGATGTATTGGTCGGACAATGACGATCATATGCCGCTCGAAAACTGGATTGATGCGCTGGATCAGATCATGAAAAACCCCTCACACATGGATTGCCCGGATGTAATGAAAACGCAAAAGCACTTCGGATACGCCATGTTGCTTGGCGTTGCGGGTCTTGAGGTGGGCAAAGTCAAGGAACCCGAAAAGTCCGTAATGTACTTCGAAACTGATGCGCTCGGCCGAAACGTTGTGGCTAACTTGGCGGCTCGTAGCGGCCGACACAGTAATGGCTCTTTCCTCGTTTTCTTTGACACGCATGCCAGATATCGCAAGTTAGGCGAGGAAGTGAAATAGGTGAGCTCCTTTTGCCAAAAAAATCGAGTGGCCGTAATCATTTTGATTTTAGTTATTCCAGTGTGTCTCTTGGCGGTCCTCTATCCCGTCTTTACCCCGGCCAAGAGTGGAAATGACAAGTTCGCTGCCTGCCTTTCTAACCTCAAACAAACAAGTATTGCCACCCTTATGTACATGAGCGACCACGACGGCCGAATGCCTTTGGCAAACTGGATGGAATGCCTAAGTCCGGACGGCAAGTTCGCTACTTTATGGGATGCCCGCTTTTCACCGAAAAGAAGGAACCGACTGGATTTGCGCTCAAGGCTGGACTCGCGGGAATGAGTGAAATACGTATCCGGGCGATTGATACCACGGTGATGTATCTGGAGACCGACACTGCAGGTGATAGCCTGATTTCCGACCTCTCGAAACGTTCAACCCGACACAAAGGTGCATCCAATGTCGTTTTCTTCGACGGTCACGCGCGCTATCTTCCCCTAGATGCTCCGCTTCAATAGAACCCGCGCTCTGGCTAGGTACCATTCATAAGCTCGTTATGACAACACTCTCCCACGATATTGCCAGGAAGTTGCATCCGGATGTGAGAAAGCTATGGCGCATCAACAACTTCATTTCGGGTTTGTTCTGGGCGGCGCTGTTTGTTGGAGGGGGATTTGCAACGGAGCGGATGTTGAAGTCAGAGCTTCAACTTAAATTTCCATTTTTGTTAGTTGGGTTGATCTTGGCTCTTGTCATCTTCTTGCTGGGTCAGCTCTATGTAGAAACGGGCTACAACAACTGGCGATTCGGAATCATGCCCGATGAGATTCGCGTCGAGCACGGAGTGATGTGGAAATCCGCCAAGAGCATCCCGCGCCAACGCATCCAGCACATTGATGTCACGAGCGGCCCTTGGCAACGAAAATTCGGCATTTCCGAACTGCACGTCTACACTGCCGCCGACCACACCAGAATTCCGGGTATTCCAACGGCCGATGCGGAACAGTTGCGAAAGGAGCTTCTAGGCAAAGATGAACTTTGAGCGCCGGATTCATCCGCTGACAATGGTGGTCGGTTTGGTGCACACCATTCAGCGTTTCATCTTCTTAATCGGAGTTCTCATTTTCAATCGGGTTTCCCGAATGGGTGATCCGGGCGCGGAACAAAATAACGTCTTTGAGTTCATGGTTCTGGGCTTTGGCGCACTCTCTGTGGTTGGGCTATTCGTGAATTACATGGTCACAAGGTTCGGCGTAGAGAATAATCAATTCTATTTACGTAGCGGCTGGCTCCAAAAGAAGGATCGTCGCATCCCGCTTGACCGGATCCAATCTGTAGACATTCAACGCGACCTTATTCCGCGATTGTTGGGTCTTTCCGCCATAAAAATCGACACTGGCGCCCATGAGCATGGCTCTGAAGTTCGCCTCCAATACGTTTCCGCCGAGGATGCCGACGAAATCGTTCGCCGTTTGTCCAAAGGAACTTCGAACACGACGGGCGTGGAGTTTCAACCCCCCTCAGAAGCCAGGCCGATTTGGAAAACCAGCCTTCAGGAACTGCTAACCGCCGGTGCAACCGAGAATCGGGCGCTCGTGATGTCCTTTGCGGCGCTTGGCTTCATTTGGGAGTCGGAGCGTTTCGGAATCAAGGGCCAAGCGATTCTTGAAAAAGTGTTTGGAAATTTTGATCCCGCCAAGGCCACGCAACAGACCTGGGTTGCCGGGGGCCTCATGGCATTTGCGGTCTTGATTGTTGGATGGATTGTGTCCATGGGTAGCACCGTTATCAAGTGGTACGGATTCAAAATCGTTTCTGATCAGGGCAAGCTGATTCGCTCCTTTGGTTTACTCAACGAGCATCGCACCACTCTCGTCGTCCGTCGAGTTCAAACGGTTGAGTTGCGTTCAAGCCTCATACGCAGGCTCATAGGGCTGTGGGAAGTTCACGTACAAACGGCGGGCCAGAAACTTGGTGAAGAAAAGGATGGAGAAGGTCGCCATGCCGTAACCGGAGCATTCGTGCCGATTGTGGACCGCGAGGAGCTACCTATCTGCATCAATATGCTCTTACCCGGATTCGACCTCGCTCGACTAAGATTTGAAAAGACAAGTTCAAAGATGGCCCTCCGAGTAGCGATCGCTTCGGCGTGGTTTTGGCTTGCCGTAGCGGGAGGAGTTGTCGCGAGCTTTGGCCCCAAGTATGCTTGGACTTTTGCCGTTGCCATCCTGCTTTCTGGCCTGCTTGGGTTCTGGCGTTCACGGGTTTGCAGCTATGGACGCGTGCGCGACGTGTTTGTCGCTCGCGATGGAATGAGTATGCTTCGAACGGGTCTCATCCCAGACTCAAAGCTTCAGTCGGTAACCCTTAGAAGCGACCCCATTGATCGTCTCTTTGGCTTGGTGAGTATTGGTTTCACAACGGCTGGCATGAAAGGCCATGTTTCTTGTCTCGACAAAGAAAAGGGGTATGCCCTCTACGAAGATTTGTGCACGAGAATGAATGCTTCGGGTGACTGGCATCCGGATGGGGTTTGAGTGGCGAGTTTGCCCGGGGGATGCCCCTCACCAGAAGCTTACATTGAACTCATAGGCTCACCGAATTTTGCCAATTTGCGCCGTCATTCAAAGGAGTTTCTTGGATCGAATGCTGAGGTCCTTGCAGATTATGGTGCGAAGTGGAGTATTGATCCCCTCGAACACTGGAGTCGCCGTTGGGAGTACGCCTATGTTGCCCAACAAGTGAAAAGCAGCGGAGCGAATGACATCTTTGATGCAGGCTCAGGCTTGACCTTCTTCCCATCCTTTCTCTGTGTACATACTCACGCCAATCAAGTCACTTGTGCCGATATAGACTCTAGCTACATCGAGACGTTTCGCGCCCTGAAAGGTCCTGGCCAGTCCGATTGTAGGCTAATGATTACAGATGCGGCCAATTTGGGCGTCGCTAGTGAATCGTTCGACGCCACACTTTGTATTTCTGTTCTTGAGCATATGCCCAACTTTCGAGAGGCTGCAAGTGAGCTAGCCCGCGTGACTCGTCCGGGCGGTTTAATCTGTATCACTTTCGATATAGACCTGAAGCCCGGGGCTGGTGGGATTTCATTCATAGGCGCCCAGGAATTGCTCACCGAATTGAAGAAGTACGGCGAGCCAAACGAAGATTACGATCAACTCTTAAAAGAGATGAGTAAGCAAATAATCCCGCTCTCACAAAAGTGGGTTAAAGTGTATGATCGGCGGAATCGTAGCTTGGCCGACAAGCTGAAGTTTTGGATTTACACGCGAGTTCAGAGGTCGAAGTTGCAGAACCTAACTTTTTTTTGTTGCAGCTACACCAGGCGAGAATTCTGAGCGACAGCTCGTTCATAGCCTTCGATGATCCGCGGGATCACCGCTTCCCATCCGTATCGCTTGGCGAACCAATCGCCTTGAAGACCCCTGTCCGTCGGTTTTCCCCACGCGCTCTCTACTGCGGAACGGATACTGTCCGGGCGGTTGGCGTCGGGATAAAGGGCGAACTCCTCGTATAGCTCCTGAGGAAACCAGTTGTTGCTGAGGACTAAGCGCGCTCCCGCCATCGCAGCCTCAATACCGGCTATCAAGAAGTCTTCAAGAAAAGAGGGGATACAAACAACCCGGGCGGCTGCGTAGGCGCTCCCGATCAACGGTGATCCATGAGCTAGCGGATCTAGAAAGAGGGTGCTCGAGTCGGCTTCTTCTTTGCACTTCCGGGCATATTCCAAATCCATCACACGGCCGAGAAGCACAAGCTTCTTCCCGCTACCACGCATGGCTCGAATCAGCCCGAGCTGATTCTTGCGTTCGGTGATCATTCCGACGTGCAAAATGAAGTCTTCTTCAATGCTATAGGCTTGTCGAAAGGCATCAGGCGTCGCTTCCAAAAAATCAGTTGACACACCGGAGTTGGGCACTCGAAACATCCTTTCCTGAGAGAGTCCGAAGAAAGCTGTGAGCCTCTCTTCCACGGCCGCCGTTGGCGTAAACACAAGGTTGGAAGCGTGTAACAGGTTGTGCAACTTTCGGGGATAGGTGCCACTCACTCGCTTGATTATTCGATCTATTGCCACACGGGTAACCGGGCGGGGCCGATGCCAAATGCTTGACGTCACACACGGCAAACCGCGCGATCTCAGAATGCTAATTGTATCAGCGAAAGATTCCTGGCAACCCATAAAATGGGCAAGATCGCCAACCTCGGTTGTTAACGGGGTAAAGATGCTGGCCGGGATTCCATTCCGTTCAAGTGCGGCTCTCGTATCATGGGCCTGAACCTCTCCTCCGCCTCGGACGAGCCCACCGTCGGGCCTCATCACAATCGTCACCTTCGAGACGCTCATGAAATGTTAGACTGAGGCTTCGAAAGCGTCAATATCTTTACGGATCACGTCCAAGCTTCCTCGCCAAAACTCGACGCTACGGCAATCCAATCCGAATCCTGCGCAAAGGGTTGGTGCATCGGCAGAGCCAGAGTTGGCTAACAGCTGATCGTAGTTCGCGCGGAATTCGTCAGGGTTTTGTTCGTAAATCTTATACAAACCTAGCGCAAACAGCAGCCCAAACATGTACGGGAAGTTGTAGAACGACGACTCGCTATAGTAGTGTGGTTTTGCCGCCCACATATAGGGATGGTACGATGCTAGCGCATCACCGTAAGTCTGTTTCTGGGCGTTCGTCATCGCCTCACAGAGCTCGCCCGCACTCATGTCACGAGCCTTGCGCCCTTCAAATGCGGCTTTCTCAAAAAGGTAGCGACTCGTGATATCAACCACCGTCTGGCATGGCCCCATGATGCATGCCTCTAGTAGGGCCAATCTCGATTTTCCTTCGAACTGAGCGAGAGCGGCGTTCTTCACGATTGTTTCGCAGAAGATGCTCGCCGTTTCGGCGAGAGTCGAAGGGATATCGCGTAACAGCACGGGCTTTTGGCTAAGACAGAGCGAATGGTAGGCGTGTCCGAGTTCGTGGGCAAGCGTCTTAACGTTATTGAACGAGCCGTCGTAGTTCATCAGGATTCGAGAAATTTCGTCCTTCAACGTGTCGCAATAGGCGCCGCCAACCTTCCCGAGCTTTGGCGGGAAGTCAATCCAGTTTTCGGCATACGATCGGCGGGCGAAGTCGCCCATTTTCTTTGAGAAAGTATCGAATTGCTCGGCAACGAAGTCGCAGCCACGCTCGACGGACCAGTGGCTTTCGTCGGAAGGAAGTGGGGCAAAGAGGTCGTACCATTCAAGTTTCGTTACTCCAATCGCTTTGGCTTTAGCGTTCATGTAACGTCGAAAGTCGGGAAATGCCTCGTGGGCGGCAGTCATCATCGCTTCTAGCGTCGCCTCATCAATGCCGTTTTCCCAAGCCGCCTGAGCCAAGGGGCTCGTCCAGCCGCGGCGCTCGCTTAGCGTGTTAACAACACCTTTGATGCCGTTCATCGCCGCAGCGATCGGCACATCATTAAGTTTCCAAGCTACCAATTCAGCCTCATAAGCTAATCGCCTGCGCTCGCGACTTTCGTCGTAAGCAACATTGCGCAAACTCGCCATGCCGACGGCCTTGCCTTCAAACTGAATTTCGATCTGACTTGAAAATGTATCGTAAAGCTTGCCCCAAGCCATCCCGGCTGAAGGCGCCAGCTTTGAGGCTAGGGCTTCCTCAGCAGGCGACATTAAGTGGGAAGCATGGAATTTCAACTTTCGCAAAACGTAGGCATGGTCCTTGGCACGCGGCGAAGCCTCAATCTCGGCTTCAACATCGAGCGTTCCTACCCATGCTGCAAATCGAGTTTGAAGTTTTTTCAAGCGCGAATAAAGGGCATCCATCTCGCTTTGTTGGCTGAGGGCGGCTTCGTTTCGAGTATCAACGCTCACCAAACAGTAGAGGTATCCATATATCGTGGGGAACTGAGACATCACGTTCTCAAGCGAAGTGAGCACCGAATCGACGGTCGGATTATGTAGGGCACGCTCGTAAGCGTCAATCGCGGAAATCAACGAGACCTTCGCCGCCGCCAATTCTCGTGAATCTGGTCCCGGAAAGAAAAAGTCGAGGTCCCACTCGTAGGATGGAGTCGCAATGGCAGCCATTGTTGTAGTCTACCGCCGCGCCTTCTTTCCGATAAACTGACCCTTAAATGCCAACTGTTTACCGATTAGGGGAGCGAGAAGAGCTTTGGAGTGAAGGGATCTTGGAGGCGCTTGAGAGGGCGCCTCGCCGATTCCTTATCCCGGAGGAAACCGAGTTGAGAATCACCTTTGAGAGACTTGGCCTCTCGCTCACTCGGTTAGGGAGATTAGAGCTATTAGAACATGATGCAATCATCGTGCCACTTGGTCCAACTGAGGAAATAATTGTCTTAGTAGATCGTTTGCTAGGTCCCGGTGGATGCCCCTGGGATCAAGCCCAAACCCACAATTCGCTGAAACGTCACTTGCTCGAAGAAGCTTATGAGGTTCTGGATGCAATAGATTCTGGCGATTCGCAACACCTGGAAGAGGAAGTCGGCGACTTGTTGCTGCAGCCGGTCATGCATGGGCAGATTGCTTCGGATTTCTCGACGCAATCCGCGGCACGAAGATTGGTCGATAAGTTGATTCGTCGCCACCCCCATGTTTTTGGCGAGACAAAGGTTGCCGACGCGGACGAAGTCCTCAGGAACTGGGATGCGATCAAGAAGTCTGAAATGGGGGATACGCCAAAATCGCTGCTTGCCGGAGTCCCAACCGGAATGGCCTCGTTGCTAAGAGCCCACGAAATTTCAAAGCGAGCAGCCCGCGCGGGATTTGAATGGCCCGATGTTGATGCCGTGTGGGAGAAGATGCGCGAGGAAGAGGAAGAGTTGAAGTCGGCCTCAACCGCTGACGAGATCGAATCCGAAATTGGTGATTTACTCTTCACCGCAGTGAACGTCGCACGCTGGTATGGGGTCGAGCCAGAAGAAGCTCTTCGTAAAATGTTAAATCGATTCACAAACCGATTCCAACGCATGGAAGCTCATTCGCCAAAGCCCCTCGTCGAGCTGAGCCCGACCGAGTGGGATGAGCTTTGGTGCGAGGCTAAAACGTCAGAGTTTTAGGTCCCTTGTATTGAAGAGAATTGCCGCGATCACTCCGGGAATCCAACCCGCCAGGGTGAGAATCGTCGTTAGCACGATCGCGCCGCAACCCCGATCAAGAACCGCCAGCGGCGGAAAGATGATGCAAAGAATAACTCGAAAACAACCCACGATTAGTTCATACGGCTAATCGAAAAGGTGGTTGCGTAATTTCGAGTCGAAGGTCCCGTTCAAGTTTTCCATTGGTGATCTCGGAGAGATGGATCGCCGAAACACTGGGTCGCTTGAGCAGGGTGCAGAGGTAAAGGTGGAGCTCTTCCGCCTCGTCCCTCGTCAGCGAAATCGCTACGTCGCTGAGGTTTTTTGATTGTTCATAGTCTGTTATTCTCATGCCAGCACAGACGCTCGTAGCTTCAAAAAGATCACTTGACTGGGCTTTCAGACTCAAAATGAGGTCTAACCGGGTACACTAATGCCAAAGTTCCGATGCAAACCGCTTATAATGCCCTGCTCATTCTCGCCGTAATCGTGGCGATTGTCTTCATCTTGCTCATCATGGT
The DNA here is from genome assembly GCA_040081075.1 of Fimbriimonadaceae bacterium. Taxonomy (GTDB): domain Bacteria; phylum Armatimonadota; class Fimbriimonadia; order Fimbriimonadales; family Fimbriimonadaceae; genus JANJUB01. The sequence continues at coordinate 28,082 of JBEBHJ010000013.1, forward strand.
GACAGGCAAAGGTGATGCCATGTCTGGTGGTGGTGGTATCCGAACAACCTATAAAGGTCGGGCAACTGTCGAGGACATGATTAGCCGCATGACTCTTGGCTTAGGTATCGGCTTCATGGTCGTCATGGTCGCTCTGGATGTCATTGGGAACGCGATTACCAAGAAGTAGCTAATCCGCTAGCACTTTTCCTTTGGTTTCCACAACGAGCGGCAGCAACAACAGGCCCGCAAGCGGCACTAGACCCACCCAGAACAAGATTCTCATCGCGGTCGCAAGGGTGTCCGCGCCCATGCTCGCCACCATTCCGACGATCGGTGGACCGCCGGCGGCGATGAACCGGCCAGCGTTGTAACAAAAGCCCGCCCCGGTCGCTCTGAGCCTCGTTGGATACAACTCAGGAAGATAATAAGTGAAGGAGCCAAACACACCAAACACGGTCAGCCCGATAAAGAAGCACAAGAACAGCCTGGTTTCGCCGGGAACGTTTAGACCAAACGTGGTCATGATTGCGATTCCGCTGGCCAGGAAATAGCCGCCATACATCACCTTTCTTCCAATGTATTTCGCCACCGGAATCGTAAGCAGAGTTCCGATCAAACCGCCGAGATTGAACCAATTTGAACCCAAGACTTTCCAGGCGCCAACGAGGGCTTCGGTGGCCCTTTTGTCAAGCCCTTGCGCTTTCGCTTCCACACCGGCTAGAGCCGCTCCAACTGTAGGAATGAAGGCATTGCAGGACCACCACGTAAGGAGCGCGACAACCGCCATTCCTAGCCCACTTAAGGTCGTCCTCCTGAATTCGGGGGTGAACAGCTCTTTGATTCTGGCCGGATTCGCACGGTCTGTTGCGCTTTCCCATCTCTCTGGCTCCTTGATAAAGAGGCGGATGATAAACGCAACGAGGGCTGGGAGTAACCCACACAAGAACACATAACGCCAGCCCACCTCCGGCTGACCAGCAAACAAGTGGCCTTCAACGTATTTGGTGGCGAATGCCGCCAAAAAGAGGCCCATTGGCGCCGATGAATAAAGGATAGCTCCGGCTTCTACCCGGCGTTTTTCGGGAACAACTTCGGCAACCATCGCCGCTCCGGCGGCCCACTCGCCCCCAATGCCGAAGCTTGCAATCAACCGGCACAGAGCAAGGACCCAGATATTTGGAGCGACCGAGCACAACGCCGTGCCTACCGCATATAGAATCATCGTCAACAACAACGTTTTAGTTCGGCCGATTCGGTCACAAACCTTGCCAAATACGATGCCGCCGATCCCCCATCCTATGAGCAGAAGGGAAGTAAGGATTCCAACCCATAGCAAGGTGGCATGCTTGGCTTCGGGCGTTCCCAAGGGAATGCCGAGCAACGTTGGAACACAATTTGGCGCGACATAGTTGAACAGCAAGCTATCGAAAACATCGAAGCCCCAGCCCAGCCACGCGGCAAAAAGCACGGTCCACTGGTAGCCGTTCATGTCAAGAAAACGACGATTCCCCATTTCCGTCTATTTTAGACGGGTTGCCCTTTTGTTAGGCGGCGCGACGAAGCAAAGCAGGCTCTTCCGCTGGCTTTTTATAGAAAAATGGCCTAGACAGTTCAAAACCTATTTTCTTGTGATCATTCAGACGCTCCGTTCCGCCAATGAACAGGTATCCGCCGGGTCGCAAGGCATCATAAAACCCTTGGAAAATGCGATCCTTCGCGTCGTCATTGAAGTAAATTACGACGTTGCGGCAGAGAATCAAATCATATTGCTTGATTCCATAACGATCCTTTAGCAGGTCGTGAGGGCTGAAGCTAATATTGCGCTTGACTGCCATATTCGGCATCCAAATTTTATCGTCCAAGGTCATGAAATACTTTGACTTGCGATCAAGGGGCACGTGAGTCATGTCTTGCTCATTGAATTTGGGCGAGTTTGCTTTGGCGATAATGGTGAGATCAATATCGGTGCCTCTAATTTTCCAGTTCCCCGAGGAGATATTTTCCTGAAGTATCGTGGCTAAAGTGAAGGCTTCGGCCCCGTAAGAACAGCCAGCACTCCAAGCTTCGAAGGGGCGTCCAATGCAGTTCTTGGTGAGCTCGGGCAGGACCGACTTTTCAAAGTATTGAAAGAGTTCAGGGTTTCGATACAGCTCCGTAACGTTAATCGTGAAGTGATCAAGGAATTGACTTAGCAAATCGGAGTTCCGATCCATCTGCGCCGCAAGCTCAGCGAATGACTTGCATCCGTGCTTTTCGCCCAATGCCCGCAGGCGGCGGATCATTTGGTCCGGCTTATAATCGTTCAGCCTAATTCCGAGCTTTGTATTGACTCTGGCCCCAAATTGTGAATAATCTGCATCTCCCCAGTTCATCTTAAATATTCACCGCTCCTGCACAATCCACAATCAATGCGACTCTTCCGTCGCCTAGGATTGAGGCCCCTGCAATCCCTTGTATGTCACCCAATAACTTTCCTAATGGCTTAATCACGATTTCCTGCTCCCCAATCAAGTGGTCAACGCACAGGCCGACCTTCTTTTCTCCGCTTCCGATTACCACGACGTTCGCATCTTTTGAGATTGACTTGTACTTCGCAGCTTCGGGATTGTTTTGTAACACTTGCAAGAGGTTTGCAAGCGGGACGGTCTCACCCCGCAACACCAAAACACCCTTGCCCGTAACTTTTTCACGGGTTGCGCTTTTACCCGTGGTCCCCAACTTCATTGTCTCCACGACGCTCGCCAGCGGGAGCGCGTAGACCGCCGTGCCCGCCTTTACAAGCAAGGCGCGCAAAATGGCCAATGTTAGCGGAAGCATCACCTTGATCTGAGTGCCAACCCCGACCTGACTATCAATGTGGATTCTGCCACCGATCTTTTCGATATTGGAGCGAACGATGTCCATGCCGACTCCGCGGCCCGAAATATCAGAGACCTCTTTGGCGGTCGAAAGCCCGCTCGCAAAAATGAGTTTGATCGCATCCGCTTCCGTCATGGCATCGGCCTGAGCCTGGGTTAATGAGCCGTTTTCAAGTGCCTTTGCTTTCAATCGGGTCGAATCAATTCCCTTTCCGTCATCGCTGATTTCTATACAAATTTGGTTTTCCAAGTGGCGCGCCGAGAGCACAATTTTGCCGGTTTCTGGCTTGCCTGCGGCGAGTCGCTCTTCGGGAGATTCGATGCCGTGGTCAACGCTATTTCGAAGTAAGTGGATGATTGGATCACTCAGGACGTCGAGCAGACCGCGATCTAGTTCAGTATCACCGCCCACCATCTGCAGATCAACCTTCTTGTTGATCTTCTGGGCTACGTCCCTGACCATTCTGGGCATTCTTTGGAAAACACCATCAATCGGCAAGAGCCGAGTTTTCATGATTTCATCTTGAAGCTCAGCCGTAATTCGGGCGATTCGGTGGGTTGTTTCGTTGAGTTGTGCAACGAGTTCCGTGTTGCCATATTTGTCGTCGAGTGCCTGGGCGATTCTTTGTATCTGGCTCCGGTCAATAACAAGTTCGCCTACGAGGTCTAGCAGACTATCAAGTCGGCTAACTGATACGCGGATCGTGCCGGATTGGGCTTGTTTGGTTGGTTCTCGAATTTCCGGGGAGTTTGCCGTTGGCACAACCGCAACTGCAATCGCCTCCGGGGCTTCATCCAAAACCGGCGCATCTGCACAGAGGTCCGACAATGAAACTGATTCAATTTCGGAAACTGTGTTGATCGCGGTCAAAATGTCGTCGTCGCTCTTTTCAGTTGCCACTGCCAATTTGAAGCTAAGTTCGAATCGCTCCTCTTCTAAGTCTTCTTCACTTGGCAAGCAGCCAATCATTTCCGCGACATCATTCAATGCCGACATGATCATGTGGACTCGAACAGACTTCAAAATGCAATCTGAACGAAGCGAAATCGTGATCTCCCGAACTCGAGCACCCGCCCCTTGCGCGGCCTCCGCCGCGCCAAGTGTCGCCTCAGTCCACGCGATCTCCGTTGATCCTTGGGAACTTGGAGCGTCGGGAGTTGAACCCCCCTTCGCATTGGTGCGTGCTGCCTCAAGTTTTGTTGTCAATGCAGTCACCCGAGCATTGTCGAAAGAGCTGTCGTTGCCGCACTCCTGAACTGAAGCCATCATTTCCTTGAGGAGGTCCATGGACTCAAGCAACGCGTTTGTAAGCTCAGTGGTCAGTGTTATGAGGTTGTTTCGTAACTCATCTAGGGCATTCTCCATCTCATGGGTTAAGTCGCCGATGCGCATAAATCCCATGGTTCGACTCGAACCTTTTAGAGTGTGCGCTGCGCGAAACATCGCCTGAAGCACTTCGGTGGTCGGCTCAACCCGCTCCATGTCCAGGAGGTGGTTCTCAAGCAAATCGAGTTGCTCCTGCCCCTCATCTAGGAACACGCCGAGATATTGCGAAAGATCTGGTGATTTCATAGGAATTCCTTAGGCAACCCGCCGACTAATTTGGGGTTTACACAGGGCTGATATGGCTCCCGCGATTTCGTCAAGAGGCAAAACGTATTCTGCCGCATTCATTTCGATGACGGATCGGGGCATCCCATAAACCGCGCAAGTTGATTCATGCTCCGCTATCGTGGGCCCGCCGCGAGCCATAACCGCCCGGCAGCCGGCGGCTCCATCTTTACCCATACCGGTCAAGATCACGGCCCCAACGTCACCACCAAACGCCTGAACTGCCGAACCAATCGTGATGTCAATAGCCGGACGCACCCCGTGAAGGGCTGGCTCGTTGGTCATCGAAACTGACCCATCGGAGTTGATCTTTAGGTGCTTTCCGCCCGGTGCTAGCAACGCCAGTCCAGGCCTTAAGCGGTCACCCTCAATAGCCTCGCAGACGGAAATGTGGCTGAGATTGTCGAGCCGGTCTGCCAGCGACTTTGTAAAGTGCTCGGGCATATGCTGGACGATGACGACGGGCACGCCAAGGTCTGCCGGCAAGTGCGGGACTACTGTTTGCAAAGCTCTTGGCCCGCCTGTAGACGAACCGATGATTAGCGCGCGGAGTCGCGCGGCTCGAACGGTTGAAGACTTCGGTTGGCTGGTGCGCCTAGAATGGCTAAGTTTTGCGTTGGCCGCGCCAACTACCTTAGCTCGAATCTCATCGCCAATTTTTGCAATATCTAGGGATGTTGAGCCTGAGGGTTTTCCGATGTAGTCGATGGCTCCATTTTGCAGACACTTAACGGTAATGTCGGCTCCAGCTTGGGTTAACGAGCTGAGCATCACCACAGGCGTCGGTCGCTCTTTCATGATCCGAGCCAGTGCTTCCTCTCCGCTCATGGTTGGCATTTCGATGTCCAACGTGATTACGTCGGGCTTGAGCTCGTGAAGCATCTCAATTGCCTGGGCACCATCCCGAGCGGTCCCCACGACCTGAAGGTCGGGCGATGCCCCAAGGATTTCCCCGATGATCCTCCTCATAAAAGCAGAATCATCTACGACTAAGACGCGTTTTGGCATGATCTAAGCAGCTACCGCCTCATCCATGTTGTACTGAGGAAGGCCCTCGGTCAAGACGGCTTCAACATCAAGAAGAAGAACGAATCCTTCTTCTGGTTCGTGACCACGCCCGCTAAGCATCGTTCGGCAAATGCCAGTGATCATTTTCTCGTCGAGCGAGCGCAGCAGAGTTGAAGGAGGCTCGACGGATGATTTCGATATTGTGAGGACTTCGGACACTTCATCCACAATCAACCCGGCCGTCAAGCCATTCGTTTCGACGATGACTATGCGGCTATTCTTGTCACAATCAGTCGGTTCGGAACTAAAACCAAACCGCTCCCGAAGATCTAAGACGGGGAGAATTTTGCCACGAAGATTCATTACACCCTTTACAAATGACTCCGTTTGAGGAACTGGGGTGATTGGCTGAGGCGTAATCACCGTGTTGATAATTGCGATTTGGATCCCAAAGACCTCGTCATGCACACGCATCGCGACGATCTGAAATGTTCCATTTTCGGTAGTGGATTCTTGATTTGACATAGTTCCTCTAAGCCGCTTGGGCTTTGGATTGCTCGCTGAGTGCCACGGTTACTAGCACTTCGCCAAGGGAAGTCTGGACCGGCAATCGAAGGGCTGGTGACGCCATCAGGTTAATCTCAACATTTGAGCCCTTAATGAGGCTCGGGGGCGTGATGTCGCACACAAATCCTTGATCCGACAAGTCTTGAAGGGCATTGCCGCTGACCATGTTACAAAGCTCGGCGATCGCGGACTTTGCGAGCGGGTCCAGAATCTTCAAATCTTGAAAAGTCATCTTTGAAGCGATCTTGAGCGCCGTTTGTTGACACATACCAAAGACGATGGTTCCCGTAACGTCTCCGGTCAGCCCGAGCACAACATTGATGTCAGATACCGTGCTGCAGGTTGATTGAATACCGAGTTGGCCCTTGGTCGGCATTTCGCCGAGAACCATTTCGTAAACCGAAAAGGTCGCCATGATGAAAGGATTGATTAGTTTAACGTCCATGTGTTTCTCCTCTGTTATGCGGCAAGATACTTGCGGACACTCTCAATCACGCGATCTGGTTGGAATGGCTTAACAATAAAATCTTTGGCTCCGGATTGAACAGCTTCTATGACCACATTCTTTTGTCCCATTGCCGTACACATCACAACGGTGGCATTAGGGTCGGCTTCCCGAATTTCCTTGAGGGCAGAAAGCCCATCCTTGATTGGCATCGTGATATCGAGCAACACGAGATCGGGCTTGTGGGCAGCGTACTGATCAACTGCCTCCTGGCCATTACACGCCTCGATAACGTCGTCGAATCCGTTTTCCTTTAAGATGGTCTTAAGGGTGACCCGCATAAACAGCGTGTCATCGGTGATCAATATTTTCTTTGACATCAGTGAGAATCTCCCGCCCTCGCATCATGCTCAGGCCTTGCCACTACGGGCTCCCTCAAATGATCGGCACAGTGTGTCGCCGGATTTAGGGAGGTCCCCTAATTGTTTTTGTTGTTGATAAATTTTCTGCACATTGCGGAAAAATTGACCGAACATGATCTGGATAAGTGGCGTCTGGATATTGAGACTCTTTAGAAACATCTCATTCGTGGCACGAAGTTTGCGCCCGCCACTTGGCAACACGGTTGAGAGAGCATCAAATGGCGAAGAACCAGCACGCGGTAGATATTGAGGACGGGATTCCGAATTACTTAAATCGGCTAACCCAAGAGCCCCTCCTTACGGCTCAACAGGAAGAAGAATTGACGCGCCGAGTCCAACTGGGCGATAAGGCGGCGCGCCAGCGACTCGTTGAGTGCAATATGCGCCTCGTGATCAACATCGCTCGAGGATACAAGCACAAGTCAGTAGCCCTGGAAGATTTAATCCAAGAAGGGGCGATCGGGCTAATGCAAGCGGCAGAGAGGTTTGATCCTGACCGTGGCTTTAGGTTTTCAACTTACGCGACGCACTGGGTTCGACAGTCCATTGGGCGGGCCATTGATAACAAAGCCAAGGCAATCAGAATTCCTGCCCACGTTGCCCAAACAATGCGAAAGATCGAACGTGAGCGAACGAAGTTGGCCGCCGAATTGGGTTACGATCCTACACTTGAGCAAATCGCCGAGTCGATGGGGACGGTTGTTCAGAAGCTTGCGGTCACGATGAGTTCCTGCCAAGATTTGTTGAGCCTGGATATGTCAGTGGGAGACTCGGGAGCGACAACGCTCGGTGGCCTTATCAAAGATAATGGACCTGACCCCGAGGGACAAGTGATCAGCGAAGAAGTTAAAGCCGAACTTCGACAAATATTTAGAGAATTGAGTGATCGGGAGCGATGCGTTATGGAAATGCGATTCCAACTTAACGGAGGTAGCCCGGCCTTCCAAGATGACGTTGCCAAAGAAATGAACATCACCCGTGAACGCGTTCGCCAGATTGAAGTTCAAGCCCTCAAAAAGCTTCGGCTCCTCGCCCAACAAAGAAAGTTGCGCGAGATTCTTAGCGGCTAGACTGCCTAATTTCGGCCAAGGACTTCACGCCTTCTCGATCCATCCTCTCGCACAGGGCTTCTAAGATTTTAGGCACGACGCCTGGGCCGCCGTAAATCCAACCCGTATACATCTGGCACAAATGAGCCCCTGCCGCCATTTTTTCCCAAACGTGATCCGCATTAAAGATACCGCCGACCCCGATGAGGATCAGGTTCGGGGGAGCCGACTTGCTCAGAATACGCAGGACTTCGGTTGATTTGGTGCGAACTGGCGCGCCCGAGAGTCCGCCTTGCTCGAATGAGTGATCGAGGGTGGTGTTAGTTGCGATGATTCCGGTAACTGTCTCCTCAAGGGCAACTTCAAGAACTTCCAAGATCGCGGGTTCAGAGAGATCCGGGGCGATTTTCACGAAGAGTGGCCTGCTTGTTCCGACTGCTTGGATGATCTCCTTCAGCGCCGATTTGTCCTGCAACTGTCTCAAGCCAGGTGTATTTGGGGATGAAACGTTGATCACGAAGTAATCACCATGATCCTTGAGCAAAGCAAAGCTGTTCGCATAATCATTCGCCGCATCTTCGAGCCGAGTACGCTTCGACTTGCCCAAGTTGATGCCCAAAGGAGTTGATCGACCGGCTAAGTCAAGGCGTTCGGCGACGGCCCTCGCCCCCTCATTGTTAAACCCCATTCGGTTAACCAGCGCCTCGCACTCGGGATGACGAAACAGTCGCGGTTGGGGATTCCCAGGTTGAGCATGATATGTGACCGTCCCAACTTCGGTGAATCCGAACCCTAGACCCGGCCAGCAGGGCACGGCAACCGCGTTCTTATCAAACCCGGCGGCTAGGCCGATTGGATTGCGAAAGCGAACTCCGAACAGTTCCTGCTCCAAACGGCCATCTTCAAATGTTGGTGCCGATATCAATCCAGCAGAAATCACTTTCATGGCCAAGTCATGAGCTTTCTCTGGATCAGACTTGAACAGGAGGGGCCGGATAATCGACTCGTACAATTAGGCTCGCCCCGCACTGAATTTTACGTGGAGAAGGCTCCGGATTTGGAATAAGGTGAATGCAATGAGGACCGTCCCCATCATCCACGCTGCAGCGGTGGCGTACCCGAACTTCAAGAACATAAACGCATTCTCCCAGATTTCGAGTCCGACCGTTCGGGTGGCGTTCAACGGTCCGCCGCCGGTTAGAACAAAAACATTCTCCATTGCCTTGAATCCGGCAATGAAAACACCAAGCAGATTGATCAAGATGAGCGGCTTCAACCCCGGGAGCGTGATGAATCGGATCTTTTGCCACCACGTTGCTCCATCGAGGTCAGCGGCCTCGTATCTCTCGGGGACAATATTTTTGAGAGCGGCAAGATACAAGATTGAGCCTGGGCCTGCTCCTGCCCAGATTCCTGGAAGCACCACAGCAAACATTGCGAGCGAAGGATTTCCAAGCCAATCCACCCCCTTCGGGGCGACATTCATGCCTAAGTGGGGGGCAGCTAAGTTATACAAATCGATGACTGGCGAAAGAAGCGAATTGAGAATGCCTGTTTCCGCCTTATCATAGAACTGACGCCAAAGAAAGGCGACCACGATTGGGCTGGTCATAGCGGGCAGGTAGAAAATCGTGCGATACAGAACCTTGAATCGAGGGATTTCGTTTAGCGCGATCGCGAGGAATACCGGAATGAAAAACCCAATGATAAGTGTCAGCCCGACATAGAGAAAACTATTCAGCAGCGATCGCCAAAAAACCGGCTGGGAGAATACGGCTATAAAGTTATCCAACCCCACCCATCTCGGCGGTTCGAGAATCCGGTAGTCCTGAAAGGCAATCAGTAGCCCCTTAAACAGCGGATAGTAAGCCCAAAGCAAAATGCTGATTGAAGCCGGTGCGTGACAGAGCAATACAAAACGACGAACGCGTGAACGACTGGTTCCGACCGCCATCTGGCTTGCTTGAAAGAGATCGGACTTGCGGGCGTTCCGAATGATTACAAAGCAAGCAAAAACCAAAACGATACCAAGCCCGAGAACAAAGCCTGTAGCCCAGGTTCGCTGCTTCGCGAGAATTTCGGGCGGCGAGTATCCCAAGAGCTTCTGGTCCATCTCTTTGGCTACGTCCGACAGAATCTTGGCGGCTGGGACATTTGGCTCGAGTTTGGCTCGATCAAGAGCCGCGTCCAAAACAGCATAGACTTGTTGCATGTTTCGACCGTACGGCTCGGGGTGCCCGGTAGTAAAGAGCGAACGGTTTGCCTCCACATAACCGCGATCCACTTGGGCTGCCAAGTCGGCATAGCCAAACTTTTCGAGCCAATAGGGGCTAACCAGTTGCCCCATATTCAGTTCAACAAATCTTTGGGTATTCACTCTGGCGGCGTCCTCTCCGCTAAAGAACTCGATGAACCTCCAGCAGGCTGCAATCTTTTTTGGGTCTTTGATCGTGGCATTAATGGCCCACATTCCGGCATTGATTTCGTTGGCCCGACCAGCTGGACCGGCGGGGAGAGCGGAAACGCCCAAGATTGAGGGGTCCAGGTCGGACATGTTCAGTAGTACATCATTGGTGTAATCAAACCACATGGAGACTTGCCCGGTGCGAATTGCGCTGCCCCGGTCGGCGGTCAGAAGGGTGATCGGACCGACCTTTTTTCCCTCTGCAGAGTCCCAAGTTTCGGCAGTTAGCCTTCGGTACATTTGAAGGGCTTGTTCACCTTGAGGAGTTGCAATCGCCGAACGCCAAATGCCTCCTTCCGAGGGCGCGGCCACCTCACCACCCGCTTGATAAACGAAGTTGCTCCAATGGTAGGCTCGTCCTCCCGTTCCCGAAGAAAAGACAAAACCGGATCGGCCCGATTTCGACTCGGTCAACCTACGCCCATAAGCGATCATTTCATCCCAATCTTTTGGGGGTTTATTTGGGTCAAGTCCAGCCTCTATGAAGTGGTCTTTGCGGTAGTACAGAGCCATCGCCACTTGGTAGAACGGAATAGCATAGAGCTTGCCGTCGTAGGTTCTCAACACCTTCTCAATGGTTGGGTTGAGGCGGGCTTTTATGCCGGGGCGAGCCGCCACTAGATTGTCAAGAGGAAGGCAAAAGCCTTGGTCAATATAGTTGTAATATTGCCGGAAGTTCACATAAAAAACGTCGGGAGCAGTGTTTCCCGCCATTGACATGAGGAAGCCTGATTCCCCACGATCCCCGGTGAGTTCCAAGCCGCCCGCGTTCACAACGCGGATGTCGGGGTTTTTCCTCTGGAACTCTTCAAAGACGGCTCGACGCGCGATCGAACGAGGGTCTGTGGCTTCTTTAGGAGGCAGGCCTTGGGCTGGCCCCGCCATCATGCGCAAAAGGGTCTGCTCTTGGGTGTATCCAAGAGTTGTCAGGAGGCAAAGGAGCAAGCCCCAAAAGCGCATTCCTTTATTTTGCCGCGTTAGTAGGCTAAGTTGTCGTAATCGCGGATCAAACCAACAACTCGACCGAGCACAAACGCGTTTTCAGACTCGATAACGATGGGGTCGTAGTTTGGGTTTGCTGGAATCAGCCGAACGGCGTCACGATCAAAGTGAATTCTCTTGACCGTAGCATCGCCATCAATCAACACGGCCACAAGATCACCATGATTGGCGGTTTTTTGTTGCTTGATTACAACGATGTCGCGGGGATTGATACCTTCGCCCGTCATCGAGTCGCCCCGGACCCTAAGGCAATAAGCATTTTCAGCGCTTTTCACCATGCCGGTTGGAATGGGGATCATGTCTTCAATGTGCTCTTGAGCGTGAATCGGAACTCCAGCTGCAATAGAGCCAAGCAAGGGAAGCATGAGGGTTTGCCCGACCGATTGGTAATCCGGGTGAGTAACCTTGATCGATCGCGGAGTATTGTTTCGCTCGATGTAACCCTTTTTTTCCAAAGCGTCGAGATGAACCGTAACACCTCTTAGCGAGCCAATTTCAAAGTGCATTCCGATTTCTCGAATCGAGGGAGGATATCCGTTGATTTGCGCGTACTCAAACAGATATTGCAAGATCATCTGTTGGCGCTGAGTTAGTCCTTTAGCCATTGTGTACTCCTAAATGTGAACGGTTGTTCACCATATGCGTAGACGGATTATACACCAGTTTGCGTCTACTTTTGTTTGTAAGTCATAATTCTGGTTAAGGCTGACTCAATCTTCAGCCATGAGGCTTTAAAAAATTGACTGTAAATAAAATGCGTGAGATGATCGAGGGTGGGCTCGGATGCCGAATCCTCCTCGGAATTGTGATGGGCATGTTGCTATTGAGCTTCGCCCTATCGGGGAACTGCTCATTCGCCCAAAAACTGCGAGGCGAGGATGCCGTTACTCCCGGTGAAGGAATTGCGACCATCAATGGGGAAAAGGTGAGCGAGGCCGTTTTTGATAGAATTTACACGGATTCCATTCAAAGATACGCCCTGCAGGGAATGACCACCGTGCCAGCCTTCATGCAGGCGAGCATCTACAATAACGCCATTGAGCAGGCAGTGATCTCCACGATGTTGCGTGAACTTTGTAAGCGCGAAAAGGTCGATCTCGATGCGGACACCATCGGCAAGGTTGTAGTTGAGCAAACGAAACAGGCATTCGAGGCGCAAAAACAGCAGTGGATCACGGATAAGAAACTCAAGCCAAACGCGACGGAAGCCGATTTCAACGCCCTTTACGAAAAGGAATACAAGCAAACCCCAAAATCAGTCATTGATCAGAACACCGATCCCACTCGGCTGAATCAACTACTAGAGGGTCCACAAGGGGACGAGGTGCGAACGGTTTATGCCAATCAGTGCCTGATCGCCCATTTCCGATCTCAGATCAATGCAACAGATGACGACATTCGGCAATCGAAGAACGTTTATGTTGGCAAGCGAATCGTGCTAAAACCCGAAAAACACCCTGGAGTTGACCTTGCCAAGAAGCTAGAAGGATTAAAGAAAGAGATCGAGTCAGGCAAGCTCAAGTTCGAAGATGCGATGAACGCAAACACGGATGAGGACGCTCCCAAGGGCAAGAAAAAGAGCGACAACACCATGGAGATTGACGGTACAACGGCCTCGGTGAACGCCTCTTATGCACCGGTCGTGAGCCTAAAGCCGGGCGGGTTGGCCATTCTGAACTTCCCTCAGTCATTCGAGTTATACCGGCTGGACATGATTCGATCTGAACTGCCCGCGGATTACGCAACCAACAAAGCAACCTACATTTCGCAATACTCTGAGACCAAGGCGATTGATAAAATGCAAAAAGCCCTTGAAGCGATGCGTAAGGAAAAGGGTTTGATCCAATGGCATGACGAAGCCTACCGAGCGTTGTACGAATATGCCCAGTTTGAGGCTAACCCCGATAACTTCACGCTTGACCCGGGTAGCAAAAAGAAGGCCTACGAGGGCTTTATCGATATGGCAAAGAGCATTGGATCGGCCAAGCTCGGCCAAAAGGTTGCGGCAATCGTGACCTATCAAGCCTTCGAGAAAATCTTTGCCGCAACCCCCAAGCCTGAGCAGGCGGCGCTCACAGATCGAAGGATTGAGGTCTTGGGCAATTTTGCAACGGCAACGGAGTCTGTCGACATCATGCTAGAAGTTGTCGGCCTCTATGCGGTTGCAAAGGATGGCGCTAAGGTGAGCGAGTGGATCGGACTTGCGATTGAGGCTCAGGAGGGTAAGTTCGATGACACGTCGGGCCGATCAATCGGAGACATCGCCAAGCGAGTTGAGACTGAGGAGAAAACGGGAGTTCTGAAGAAGGACCAGGCCGATGCCTTGAGAGCCAAGTTGTCCGACTGGCGTAAGGCAAAGGTGGAGAACGACAAATACCTCGCCGCAGACAAAGCGGCCGCAGCCGAGCAAGCGAAGAAAGACGCTGCGGAAGAAGCCAAGTTCAAAGCCGAAGAAGCAGCCCGACTCGCGAAAGAAAAGGCTGATGCAGACAAGAAACCCAAGGCAAGCAAGTGAGTTCAAGCCGATTGGTATTGGTAGCAACACCAATCGGCAATCTCCAAGATTTGTCCGCCAGGGCGATTCAGACGCTTAAGGATTGCGATCTCTGGATTGTTGAGGACACCCGAGTAAGCGGGAAACTGCAGACGGTCCTTGAAATCAAGAAACCGATGCGTGTGCTCAATGAGCACACGAACGATGCAAAAGTCAGCGCCCTAGCCAAAGAGGTTGAAGCAGGCGTATCGTGCGCCTTACTTACCGATGGTGGTTGCCCTTCGATCAGCGATCCTGGAGCACGTCTGGTTGATGCTTGTGCTCAGCTTGGCATCGAGATCGATTCCATTCCCGGCCCATCAGCGGTGACAAACGCGCTTGCCTTGAGCGGTTTTTTTGCACAGAGATTTGCTTTTCTAGGATTCCCTGCCCGAAAACCAGGAGACATCCGCGAACTGTTTCGACCCTTTGCCGAATCCAGTCTTACGCTCGCTTTCTTTGAATCTCCGTTCCGGTACCGAAAGACACTAGCGATCGCCGCCGAAGTTTTGGGGGACCGAAGAGCGGTGATTTGCCGCGAAATGACAAAATTGCATCAAGAAATTATTCGATTGGACTTGACTTTCCTGGCAGAAATGCGAGATATTGGAGAAAAGGGCGAGTTCACCATCGTCATTGAAGGAAGAAGACGCAATCGAGTTGCCGATGATTAATGATGTGCTAAACTGGAGGCGTTCAAACTCCATGGATGGAACCATGTCAAGGAAATTTTTGAGACTTATACAAACAGCCACTGTGCTGGCAATGATGCTGGTGCTTTGCGTGCCAGCTTTCTCTCAGGTTTCCATGCCCGCATACCGCTTGCGCGCCCATGACATCATCTCGATTTCGGTTTACAATGAATCACAGCTAAACCAAGTCACTCAAGAAGTCACGCCGGACGGACGGATAGGCGCCCCGTACAGCAAAATGATTGAGGTTGCGGGAAAGACGACGGACGAAGTCCAGGACGACTTGATCGCGATTTACAAGAAGGTTCTGAATCTAAAGGATCCAAAAGTTTCCGTCATTATCGTGAAATTTAGCCCAATCCGAGCATCGGTGTCTGGCCAGGTGTTCAAGCCCGATACGTACGACGATTTCAAGCCGACCGATGACATTATGATGCTGCTCTCACGAGGTGGCGGCGCAAATCTTAATCAAAAGGCAAATCTTAAGCGAGCGATGCTAACGCGGCGGACTTCAGGCGAAGTCATCCCAATTGATTTGGATGCATTGCTTCACAAGGGCGATACGTCGCAGAACTACAAGCTGGAGGACGGTGACAGTTTATTCGTCCCTCAAATCGAGGAGCCTTTCGTCAAGATTCAAGGAGCCGTTCAGCGGCCAGGAGTTTATGAGTATCCTGCCGTTGGCACGTACCGCCTTTCGGACGTGATTTCTGTTGCTGGCGGCGGGATTCGAACGCTCACGAAGTTTAGCGATGTACTTATCATCCGGCGATCACCTTTGAATCCGACAGCGCCGCAGTTCATGAAAGCGAACTATGTTCGTTTGATTAGGAATCACGACTACACTCAAGACATTGAGCTCAAACCCGGGGACTTAGTTTACGTTTCGGAAACAAAAACGCCAGATCCAAACCAGTTGGGCCAAATATTGAACACCGTGTTCTTCATTGACCGGTTCTTCACGGGTGGACTCTTCGGCTTCAAGTTCTAACGCCGAAGGGTAACCACTAGCATGTTACATAGGCGACGTCCAGGCGAAATCAGCATGGAGCCGTTGTAATAGAAACAAGTGGAGGTCCCACCGTCAAAGCTGATTCCATTCAAAACGCCTCGCGATCTCATCGCCTGTCCGAGCTCGCTCAAACTCACCTTGTTGACCGTCGCAACTGCAACGAGTTTGCCTGATTTGGTTAAGCCCAACCCCGTTCGGGCTGCCCGTCCCCAAATCGCGGCATCCTTAAAGGCTTGAGCTTTTGGATTGGGGCTGACTTTGCCTCCAGACACAACGCGAACGGCTCCTCTCAATCCGTATTGGTACATGCCCCAATCGTATGCTTGCTTAAACCGTGCATCAAAGATCGTTACGGTGCCATCGTAGCCCACCCCAATGCCGGATCCGCGATTGCCGCGAGCAAGCAATTCGCCGTTAACCAAAACATCGGCAACGGGGGTTTGAGATTTTGGCCCGAAGAAGGTTCCGGTGATAGCAAAAACTGGCTGCTCCTGACTTATCAGGCTCCAAACATTGGTGAGCCCGCGGTTGTGAACGGTCTTGAGCTGAGCGACGCCCGCCGAAAGATCAACAGTAACGGAATGAAATCCGGCTCGACCGGACCGAAACGTCGAGTAAGCCACGGCTGGTGACTTGATAGAGTTCAACGCGATTAAGGGCACTAATCCAAGAGGCATCTCAAATTACCATTGTCCACATATTGCTCCAAATATCCAAGCGTTTTCAAAAAAGCTGGTCATTTCCGGCAGAATCCCGCGAATTTGAGCCGAATTCCTCACAGCGAGCAAAACATCCATCAAAATAATGATGTGGTTGAAGCCCTTGCCGAAATTGATGTCCTGATACGTGCCAAGTATCCAATTCTGTACGTGATGTCGTGGGAAGAGCGACGCGTCGAAGAGGGCCTCGCGAAAGTTTGCAGCGATCTTAAGAGGACCCTGCACTCGTGGAGCCTCACTCAAGGGATGAAACCCCAGGTGAACCGCACATCCGGCCCCGCCAGCCCGGGCACGTTGCCGGGAGAACTGGAAGCACTTGCTCTTGTCCATGAAGCTCCCGAGTTCACGGTCTTTCTCTTAAAAGATTTTCATCCGTATCTTCGTGATTCACGAGTCATTCGGCTGTTGCGTGACCTCGCCGTTAGGTTGAGGGGCAAAGCCCAGACCCTGATCCTTATGGGACCCACGTTGGTGCTCCCGATGGAACTTGAGAAGGACATCACCGTAGTAGATTTCCCGCTTCCGAACGCAACCGATATTGAGAAGATGCTGAACGATTGCATCGAAGTGGTCAAGACGAACCCCAACGTGGATACCAGCTTGACCGACATCGCCAAGGAGACCATCATCAAGTCAGCCCAGGGTCTTACCCTCGACGAAATTGAATCCGTGCTTGCTCGTAGCCTGGTGGAGAAGAAGAAGTTTGATATCGAGGTGATCCTGGAAGAGAAGAAGCAAATCGTGCGTAAGTCCGGCTTGCTCGAATACTATCCGGCCCAAAACAATATGGGCGATGTGGGTGGCATGGAGCTCCTCAAAGACTGGCTGACAAAGCGCTCGAAGAGCTTCACCGATAAGGCAAAGGACTTTGGAATCCCCTCACCGAAGGGCGTGCTGATCTTGGGTGTTCAGGGTTGCGGAAAGTCTCTGTTGGCAAAAGCTATCGCCAACGAGTGGAACCTGCCGATGCTCAAACTTGACGTAGGGCGCATCTTTGGCTCCCTGGTTGGCCAGAGCGAAGAGAATATTCGTAAAGCCATCAATGTTTCGGAATCTGTCGCACCATGCGTTCTTTGGGCCGACGAACTTGAAAAGGGGTTTGCCGGGGTTTCGGGGAGCGGCGTCGGCGATAGCGGTACCACCGCTCGTGTTTTTGCGACCTTCTTAACTTGGATGCAAGAAAAGACCAAGCCGGTTTTTCTTATCGCTACCGCAAACGATGTTTCCGCGCTACCGCCTGAAATGCTTAGAAAGGGTCGCTTTGACGAAATCTTCTTTGTAGATTTGCCCGATTTGGCTGAGCGTGAATCCATCTTTTCGATTCACTTAAGGAAGCGCCACCGCGACGTTGCTCAGTTTGACCTGCACGAGTTAGCAAAGCGAACAAAAGGATTCAGCGGGGCCGAAATTGAGCAAGTTATTGTGAGCGCGCTTTACGCTGCTTTCGACGGTGACAGACTCTTGGGCCAGGAAGATCTCATCGCCGAGGTTAGAAATTTAGTTCCTTTGAGCGTGATGATGAAAGAAGACATCGCCGACCTGAGAGAGTGGGCGACCCTTCGAACCCGGCCCGCAAGCAAACAAGATGGGGACTAATAAGCTTCAACGTCCAAACGCCGCTCCAAACTTTCCGCTTGAAATCAGCCATGGTTGTTCGCCCATGAACGCGAACCCTGGGCAGGCGAAAAGGGTCATCACCCGGACGAACCGGGCCGCCACCCTTGTTCCAGCCGGTTAAGTAGCCCGCCTTTTGAGTTGCTTGGACGACTCGATCATCGAAGCGACCGCTTGGGTAAGCGATGGTGGTAACGGGGCTTGCCGTTCGCTGTTCCAACACAGACTTGGAGTTTACAAGCTCAGTTTCAAGCCGATCCCCGGGTAGCACGGTGAGATCAGGGTGAGAGACCGTATGTGAACCAAATGACCAAGCGCTTTCCCGTAGCTGAGCAATTTGTGCCCATGAAAGGTGCTTTGAATCTCCGACAACGGATGTGACTACAAAGACCGTGGCAGGCACTCCATGGCGTTGCAGAATCGGAAAAGCTTGTTCGAAATTATCGCGGTAGCCATCATCCATCGTGATCACCACGGACTTCTTTGGCAATGGCATGCCATTCAATAAAGCGGCTTGAACATCGTAGATACTCAAGATCGAAAACCCGTTATTCTTCAGATACGAAACTTGCTCTTCAAAATCTTTGGGTGAGACCGTGAGGTCACGGGTCAACGGGCTCCGGGCTTGGGTGGGGGTGAGATCACTGATGCGGTGGTACATGAGGACAGGCACGGCAAAGTTCTCCGTCATCTCAACCGGATACTTTGCCTTCGTTGCAACGGGTTGACGAAAGGCCGCGATAACTCCAATGCTTGCAGGAACCATTGCCAACACCAAAACCGGGATCAACTTGATTGGTCTCACACTGTCTGTAACAAGGCGGCGGCCTCAAACGTGCCACAATTTCACCTTACATGACGGTTGACGAACAACTTGCGATCTTGCGCCGAGGCACCACAGAGATCATCAGCGAAGACGAGCTGAAGAAAAAGCTTGCTTTGGGCCGGCCGCTTCGCATCAAGCTGGGGGTTGACCCTACCGCTCGCGACGTCACCCTCGGTTGGGCGGTCGTCCTAAGGAAACTGCGCGATTTTCAGCGACTGGGACATACCGCGGTCTTAGTTATCGGCGATTTCACCGCTATGATCGGCGACCCAAGCGGAAAGAGCAAGACCCGAAAGCAACTGACTCCCGAAGAGGTGCAGGTTAACGTTGAGGCGGTGAAGAAGCAGTTTGGCAAGATTCTCGACATCGAGAAAACCGAAATCAGGCCAAACAGCGAGTGGTTAGGGGCGATGAACTTTGCCGATGTGTTGCGGCTCTGCGGAAAGACCACGGTGGCCAGGATCATGGAACGGGATGACTTTAGCAAGCGATGGGACGCCCATCAGCCGATCGCGATGCACGAGTTGATGTATCCGCTACTTCAAGGCACTGATTCCGTCGCCCTTGAAGCTGACGTTGAACTCGGGGGCAACGATCAGAAGTTTAATAATCTCATGGGGCGGCAGCTTCAGGAAGCAAGTGGACAGACTCCCCAATGCGTTGTTTTGTCTCCCCTTCTGGTCGGAACCGACGGCAAAGAGAAGATGTCGCAATCGTTGGGGAACTACGTTTCGGTCGTGGATACACCAAACGATATGTTCGGCAAGACGATGTCAATTCCGGATGAGTTGATTCGCAATTGGTTCGAGTTATGCACCGACGTTCCCATGAGCGAGGTCGCCGACATGTTGAAGGAGGGTGAGAACCCCCGCAACGCCAAGGTCCGGCTCGCCAAGGAGATCGTGGCTCTTTACCACTCCGCCGAAATCGCGGCCGAAGCCGAACAATACTTCATTGAGACGTTTTCGAAGCGAAACACCGTGGTCGAGGCGACGCCCGCCACAATCCCAGTTGAGCTTGGAGATGAAATCGCGTTGCCCGGCCTCATTAGCGTGTTGGGGCTCGCAAAAAGCAACTCTGCCGCGCGTGACTTAATGAAAGCTGGAGCCGTTTCGTTAGACGATGTAAAAGCCACTGACCCCATGATTCGCCTAGCCCGAACGGACTTGATTGGCAAAATCTTGCGCGTGGGTAAGCACCAGTTTCGCAAGTTAGAGTAGCCATAGCCCCAGCTCGGATCACGGAAACGGCTACAATCTAATCATGAAACGAAGTGCAAGTGCCGTTTGGAGCGGCGATCTTAAGAGCGGCAATGGTCAGTTTTCAGCCATTAGTGGGGCCTTTGATAGCCTGCCTTACTCGTTTGCGAAGCGATTCGAAAACGAAGCGGGCACCAACCCAGAAGAGTTGATTGCAGCCGCCCATGCCGCGTGTTATTCGATGGCCCTTTCGGCCTTTCTTGGCAACAACGGTTTCTTGGCGAACACCATCAATACGACTGCCGAGGTGACGCTAGAACCTGTAGATGGGGCTCAAACAATCACTCGGAGCCACCTCACGGTGGTTGCCAGTGTTGATAACATTGAGGAAGCCAGATTCAAGGAGATTGCTGCGGAGGCGAAAGAAAAGTGCCCGGTTTCGCGCGCCCTGAACTTGGAGATCACGCTCGAAGCTTCTCTCGGCTAGTGCACATGGTCATGGTCATGAGCATGCTCATGATCTTGGTCTGCCGAAATTGAATCTACGTTGATGGGCTCGGGATCTTTCGCTCGTCGGTTCGGATTAACCAAAAGCGAAGGAACATGGCTTAAGCGCTCAAGAACCTGGTCATCTTTGAAAAACATTAGGCCGTATCTGGCGCAGTTCACCTGATCCTCGCGTCGACCGGTTTCGCGATAACACATGGCCGTCCAGCGGAAGGCGGATAGCAAGGCATCGGCCTCCTCTTCGCTGAGCTTTGTCAAGTCGTGCTTTTTGCGAACAATGGGCTCAAAGTAGGTCAGGGCGGTTGCGAATTCACGCTTGTCTGAACCAGCAAAGAGGACCCCTAAATCGCCCATTATTTCCACGTTGCCCGGATTTGATGCCAAGCCTTCTTGCAAATGGGCAACCGCTCGGTCAAACCCGCCATTTTTCTCCCGGCCAAGAACGTTCGCCCCGATGGTCCATCCCGGAATGAAGCGAGGGTCTAGCCACGTCATCAAGCGAAAAAGAGGCAGTGCTTTCTGGGGCTCATTGTGGTCATGCCCCTTCATCTCTTTGAAAGCGCTTGTGGCCCGCTCAATATCGCCAAATATGCCGCGAAAATCCCTTTCCTTGGGGGGTATGACCGTGACCAACTTGCTTTCGTCATCCCAATGCTTCTTGTCGCCCGTTCCGACTCCGGACTGACCGGCCTTCATTTCCGAATCTGAAAGCACACGCATCTCAACGCCGTTGTGCAAGTACAAGTCCGTGCGGAGCCAGAGCCAAGATGAGAAATTTGTTCGAAACTGCCCAAGCAAAGATGCTCCGGCATTTGTTTCGTGAGCTTCCAGTCCAGCCGGAGTTTCCACGGGTTGAAGTTCGGTCATCACCGCATCCGTGAAATAGGTTGCGATTCCCAAGCCTGCAAAAGCGATTGGTAGAGCGGCCTTGACCATCAGATCGCCTGCTTGTTGAACTTCGTCCAACCCAGAATGAACATAAACCCGCAATACGCCACGGCGTAAGCGGTCAGGGCTCCAACTACCCACAGCGGAGCTGTCCCCCAACCTGAGTAGGAAACTCGGCTTCCGATGTCAAACAATCCGTATTGCGGCAAGACGGCGTTGAGTGCCTTAAAGAAGGCTTGCATACTTGGCGGTGCGGACGAGTAGCCCATGCCCAAAGCCCGCGTAATCAATGTTGATCCGAAAGCTACGATCAGGCTCGTTGTGATGGCGGCCGAGTTCGTCATAACAAGACTTAGCGTTTGGCCAACCGCGCAAACGAGGGTGAGGCCGATCATTTTCAGGAATAAATATTGAAGCGTCACAGCCTCAAAGTGAACGTGAAAAAAACTTAGGGCAATGCCGGTCATAGCGGCCAGGATCAGGAAGGAAACCCATGTGGCAACCACGGCCCCAACGAACTTACCAAACAACAAATCGAACCGACTGATGGGGCGCGCAAGCAACGGATAGAGGGTGCGATTTTTGATTTCCTCGGTCATCCCGCGAGAGGAGACCATGATCGCGACGATGGTGGAAAACCCACCGAGAACCGAAACCGCAAGGTCCTTGGCAAACACCTCTAAGCCATCGAAGCCAAAGAATCCAAGGGCTCCTGCGCAAAGAACAACGAGAAAGCCGAGGATGCCAACCACCCAAAGGTCTTTACGACGAATGGCGTCAAGCAAGACTCCACGTGCCAACGATTTCCAAACTCTAATCTTCATGCTGCTGCCTTCCCGATTGTCTCTACGAAGTAATCTTCCAACGAGCCTTCCTGGGCGATGATATCAATAACTGTTCCACCATTGAGTTGCACTCTTTGGACTCCTTGAATGAGGAGCTCTTTGTTTTGGAATGTGGTGTGGAGATTGCCTGATTCGGACCACGTCTTGTCTGCAAGATCGTTCAGAATCACATCGCCTGAATAGGTAATTGCAAAGTGCCGCAAATCTGTCTTTAGGGTGTCGAGTTTGCGCTCTTCAATGAGTTTGCCCTGGTTGATCAGCAGAATTCGATCGCAAAGCATGTCAACTTCGCTCAACTCATGGCTGGAAAAGAAGAGGGTTGCACCTTGCTTTTGTCGCTGCTTTAAGAGATTCCGTAGCTCCTTTCGCCCCACGGGGTCGAGCCCACTTGTGACCTCATCCAAGATCAACAACTCAGGCGAGCCCAAAAGAGATTGAGCAATCCCTACGCGTTGAAGCATTCCCTTGGAGAGCGACCGGTTTTGCTTGCGCAGTGACTCCCCAAGCCCGACTTGCTCGAGCAATTCGGTTGCTTCCTTTCTTAGGCTGGAACCGAACAAGCCCTGCAACTCACCGTAAAGCGTCAAAGTCTCAAGTGGAGTGAGATAGGGATAGTACATCGCCACTTCGGGGAGGTAGCCGATGCGTTTTCGCGAATCGATGCTTCCACAATCCAACCCGAATACATATGCCCGGCCCGCTTTCGGCTGGACGAACCCCATTAAGGCCTTAAGCGTCGAACTCTTGCCCGCACCATTCGGACCTAAAAACCCAACTATTTCTCCTCGCCCGACCGAAAATGATAAACCCTGGACGGCCTCAACACTCTTGCCCTTTTTTGAACGATATTGAACGTGAAGATCATGCACCGCAATTGCGCTTGCTTCCATACTTAACTTGATTTCGGTAACTTCACACGTTTCTTTAGGTTTTGAATCCAAAATGCTCATCATTCCACTTATCTTCCTTCTAGGTGCGTCGGCTCCCACCCAGCGCGCGGCAATCAGCGACACTTACGTCAAGCACGAATATCGCATTCCTATGCGCGATGGCGTCAAGCTCTACACCGCGGTCTATGTGCCCAAAAGTGCAGATGGAAAGCACCCGATCATGCTCGAGCGAACCCCATACAGCGCGGGGCCTTATGGTGCTAACAAATTCCCCTTCCGATTTGATGGTTCGCCGAAATTTGCTGAGAACGACTACATTTTCGCCACCCAAGACGTTCGGGGGCGCTACATGTCGGAAGGCAAATGGGAAGAAATCAGGCCCATCAAGGCCAAGCCGGGAACCAAAGAAACTGACGAGAGCACGGACGCTTATGACACGGTCGAGTTTCTCATCAAAAACGTCCCATCAAACAATGGCCGAGTCGGACTTTGGGGGATTTCCTATCCCGGATTCTATGCCGCCGCGGCGCTAAACAACTCGCATCCGGCGATCAAAGCCGTGTCACCCCAAGCTCCGGTTACGGAGTGGTTCTTCGGCGACGACGTTCACCATAACGGAGCCTTCTTCCTTCAAGATAACTTCGATTTTTACTTCGGTTTCGGCTACGACTTACCCGCACCCGCCGAGGATCACCCCAATATCGAGAGCTTTGGACGTCGACCAGATGCCCGCGAGTTCTTCCTCAAACTCGGTTCGGCGATTAATGCCGATAAGCAGTACTACAAAGGGCGAATCCCTTTTTGGTTAGACATTTGCAATCACGATGCCTATGATGATTTTTGGAAGGCTCGCTCAACCGCTCGACACCTGAAAAATGTAAAGGCGGCGGTTCTGACCGTTGGAGGCCTGTTTGATGCCGAAGACATGTACGGGCCCTGGGATGTATATGCTGGTATCAAGGAAAACAACAAAGGTGCGATTAATCACTTGGTCGTTGGCCCATGGACTCATGGCGGTTGGGCCGGTGGCACGGGATCAAGTTACGCGGGTTACAAGTTTGGGATGAACACGAGCACAGAGTTCCGCGAGAAGATCGAGTTCCCGTTCTTTGATGCTTACCTTCGCGGCGATGGGAAGTTCGACCATCCGAAGGTTCAAGTTTTCGATACCGGAGCAAATGCGTGGCGCAATTTTGCCGAGTGGCCCCCCACAAAGGAAACCAAACCGTTTGATCTCTACCTGGCTGGGAACGGGCAACTCAGCGAAAGCGGAAACTCCGCCGGAACAGATCGCTACATTGTTGATCCCGCCGATCCAATTCCGTATCAACCGGGAGTGATCACTGGGCGACGTTCAACTTATATGGGAGAAGACCAAACGTTCTTAAAAGACCGAAAGGATATTCTGCGCTACTCCACTCCCGAGCTAAGCGAGGATTTGCGCTTGTGTGGGCCAGTGGTTGCCGATCTTAAGGTTTCTACAACTGGAACCGATGCTGATTTCATCGTGAAAGTGATAGATGTGACACCAGAAGGAGCCGAGCGGCTCGTGCGATGGGAAGTGATGCGAGGAAAGTTCCGCAAGGATTTCTCAAAGCCGGTGCCATTCAAACCTAACGTGCCCGATACCGTGAGCTTTAAGCTGAACCCGATGTTTCACACTTTTCTGAAGGGACACAAGCTAATGGTTCAAATTCAGTCATCTTGGTTCCCGTTGATTGACCTCAATCCCAACAAGTTCTGCAACATCTACAAGGCTGAGCCGGATGACTACCAAAAGGCGACGATTTCAGTACATCGAGGAACGAGCGGCTCAAGAATTCGGTTTGGTCGGCTCTAAAGAGTCAAGAAATCCAAAGAGCGCTTCGTAGTAGAGATCGGGATAAAGCCATCGTCCCTCGGAGTGGTTTGATTTCGGCATCCAAGCGATCTGAGCCAGATCGCCCAAAGCGGTGGCGTTGTTTCTTGCATCTTGAGGTTCGGCCAACCGATCGCGCTCTCCGTGAATGATCAAGGTTGGCAGTTGGGCCATCGCAAGTGATTTCGAAACGCTCACGTGATTGGGGTTGACTCCAAGAACTAGGGCCGAAATGGGCAAGGTTGGCCATAGCGCGGCTTTTAGCCACTTTCCGCCCAAGAAGTGCCACCAGCCCAAAATCGCGTCGTTCAAGCAATCGTAGGCGCTGTCAAGGACAAGTGCCCTCACGCCATCAGGGCGCACTCCCATCGCAAAACTCGCTGCGGCCGCCCCCATGCTGCTTCCGTAGAGGACGATTTCACCGCCCGGCACGGTTTCCTTTACGTAATCGATCGCCGCCAAAACATCGTGGCGCTCTGTCCAACCTAGACCACATTTCCGCTTTGGACTCCAACCGTGGGCAGGGAAATCAATAAGCAAACAGTTGTAACCGCGCTTGGCAAGCAAGAAGGCAACGGGTGATAACTCACTCCGGTTCATCATATATCCGTGACAGCAGATGACAGTCTTCTTTGAATTCGGAACAACCGAAGGAACCCACCAAGCGGATAGCTTTAGGCCATCAAATGTTGCGATCGAAACATCGGTTTGCGACAACCCCATGGCTCCGGCCGAAAAGAACACCGGCGTACGAAACGGATACAAGGAAAAGCGGACTAACGCGACCAGAAGCACCACGTAGAGGGCGATGGCAACGACGGCAATGATCACGACTAAGAGTCTAGCCTACTCTCTCGCCGTACGTTGAAAAACAGCACTCCAATTCAAGCTGTTTGTTCAGTAGGGTGTAGGTTCGCGGGGGACCAGACATGCCCAGAGCTTTGCGAGGGTTATGGGAACACAAGTCAACGGCAACTTCTGGCCCAAAGTCGGCATGAAGGTTGCGGAACGCATCCAGCAGGGTGATGGTGCTGCCAGCCAAAGTGTCAGAAGATTTGATCCGAACCGAGCCAGACTCACTCACAATGCAATCCTGGCCCCACATGTTGATTTCAGTATCCTTCATGAGCCTGGTTGCGGCCGTGGAGTCGCTTACCGCAACCACCTTGTCACCCGGCTTCACCTTCAAAAGTAGCTTGGCTGTTTCAAAACAGACGTGCAGGCGATCGTAGATGAGCTCACAAACAACATTATCATTCGACAGCGCATAACCAACGATTCCGGCTTCGCGATGGTGCAAAGGGCGCATTGCGTTGAACATGTGGGTCACATGAAAGGCGCCAAATTCTAGGCCCCGACGAGCTTCCTCGTAGGAGGCATTCGAGTGTCCCATGCTCACAATAACGCCTCTTCCCGAAAGCTTGGTCGTTAGTTCTAGCGCATGGGGTAGTTCAGGAGCCATCGTCGCAACTCTTAACTGCGGATGGGTCAACACTTCGTCCCAGTCAGATTCTCGAACAGGTATTTCCTGAATGCTGCCCGGCGGCTGGGCACCGGGAAACTTATGGCTTATGAATGGCCCTTCAAGATGAACACCAAGAATTGCGGGATGATCTGGCATTCTGCGCATCGCGCCAAGGACTTCCTGTGAACTGGCGGTTACCGTTGTCGCCATGAAACCCTCGTACCCGTCTGCTTCCAAAAGATCACAAAGCTTGAGCATTTCCTCACGGGAAGCGCTCATGAAATCAATGCCCCAACCGCCATGAAGATGGATGTCAATAAATCCGGGAACGAGAATATTGTTCGCGGGTTTAGCAACCCTTCTGAACTCAGGAACTGCTCCCCAAGTGACTTCGTAGGTTCCGTACCCCTCAGCTCCGTAAAATTCTGCAATCGTTGTCATGGCATACAGGCAAAGCCCCCGGCGTCACGAATCACTAACCCCTCAAGTTCTAGCAACGTGAGCTCGCTCATCACTTGAGCGGTGTCCAACCCGGTTCTTTCCACAATAAATTCGGAAGGAATGGGGGTCGTGCTTAGCACCGAAAGAACTAATTTTTGAGAATCGGAAACATCAATGGGATTTGCCTTCCTTTCAGCAGGACGGATGCCAATGGCCTCAAGTAGCTGATCGGGATGATCAACGAGCGTCGCTCCGTCCCGAATAAGCGAGTGAGAGCCCTTGAAGTTCAGGTTATCAATATTTGAAGGAACCACAAAAATCTGCCGTCCGAGGTCGTTTGCGGCGTGAGCAGTTGAGAGGGCTCCCGAACGGAACGGCGCCTCGATGACTAAGAGTGCTTGACTCAGGGCCGCGATGGTTTGGTTTCGAGCAAGCGGCCTCGTATCCCATGCCAGTTTCTTCGCCCCAACGGAAAACTGACTGATAAGACAGCCTTCCTTCTTGATCTGGCGAAAAAGGGCCTCGTGTTCACGGGGGTAGGACCCATCAATTCCAGTTATCATCACCGCCGCCGTTTTGCCGCCGACTTCCAGCGCACCGCGATGCGCGGCCGCATCGATTCCAAGTGCGCCGCCGCTTACGATGGTGACTCCCGCCGAAGCAATCGCACTCGCAAACTTTTGAGACACGGCTTTGCCATAGGTGGAGGCGTTCCGGGTTCCTACGATCGCTACCGTGGGCTCGCTAAGGCAGGACCAGTCCCCGTCAATAAACAACGCCGGCGGAACCAGTTCAACGGTTTGGAGAAGGGGAGGGTATTCGTTAGGCAGCACCATTCGGGCTCCCTTTTCCAGCGCCTGATTTAGGGCAGGAATGTTGGCGGTGTCAAATCGCTCTCGCTCCGCCGAGCTAAGCAGCCGGGATTGCCGAACCGCATCAATAGAGAAAGTGCCGAGGCTTCTGAGAAGCTCTCGGCACTTTGAAGGATTGAGTTCGGCCGCCAAAAGGCGTTGCCAAAACTCAGTCTCTTCGGCAGACATCATCGGCCGCTATTGCCACCGCCGCCGTTTCCACCGCCCTTACCTCCGCGACCCCTGCCGGCTCCGGCAGGATCACCTGGTCGTCCACCTGCTCGCACCAACGGTAGCAGGGAGTTATCTATGGTGAGGCTAAAACTCGACGTTGTTGAGTTACCCATCCAGTCCGCAACCGTCACTTCGATTACGGCTCGCCCATCGCGAAGTGGCGGGTTCATAGCACTGTTTCCAAACTGCAAGGATAAGATGCCATCTCGACCGTAGTCAAACTTCACTTTAGCGCCGTTGACCGTGACATTCATCGTGTCGTCGTTGATACCCGTCGCCTCATCCGTCACCTGAAGATAGATGTCCAAAGGAACGTTGACATTGTCAACTTTCTTAGTGTTGCCAACCTGCAGCCCGGCTTGGGGCCACAACATCTTGATGGCTGGTCCTGTAAGATCAACTCCGAGATTGTGATCGAAGCAAAGTAGGCTTCCATCGGCGGCCAATATGTACATAGACTGGCCATTCACAATGGCTGGACCAGAGGCGGGAATGGAAAGGATTTCGTTGCCACGAGTAGTTGCTCCGGAATCCGAAGCGGCCTTCAGACCCATGGTTACGGGCCGAATCGTGTAGCTCCATACGAGCTTTCCTTCAGTGGTATCAACAAGATTGACCGCCCCATTTGAAGTAGGAACTGCGAAAAGCTTTCCAACGGAGGTCGGAGCGGCGATCGGACGAGATCCAAGATCAATGACCATGTTGGTTCGCACGGTGTTGCCCTTGGCGTCCTTGGCTGAAGTTGTCTTACGTGCTCCGTTGTTGTCAAATACGTGCAGGTAGCCTGATTCCGTAACGGCAACAACCGAGTCGACGTTTTGCGCAGGACCGAAAGCAAACTTCTCATCCGCGCTCTTTTGCCACCGCATTCCGCCATTTAGCGGATTCATAGCAATCACGTAGGAGCCAGCGCAGACATACAGGTTATTCTGAGTCAACAGCGGCTGGTAGTTTGAGGCAATGCTCTCAAAGCGCGCCATACGCGCCGAACGGCGAGTAGCTACGTTCAGCTGATACATCTCGTAGCGGCTCGTTGTGTAGATAACACTTGTGCCGTTGGAAACGAGGGTGCCGAAGATACCATCAAATACGCGTTCTGGATTGACAAAGGCTGGTTGACCATCAAGTCCGACTGCCATGATCGAGTTGCCATCCACGTTCATCACGATGAATCGACCACTGATGACCGGGCTGCCAATAATCGCGCCTGGCGCAGTGTAACTCCACTTCATTTCGCCTGAAGCGGGATCAATAGCGTAAAGCGTGCTGTTTGACGCAGCCGCGTAAACTACACCCTCTGACACGACTGGCGACGACACAAAGTTTCCATCAACGCCATCAAGGAGAGGGTATTGCCACTTCTTGTTGCCGGTGGCCTTATCCAGGCCGTAAACCCGATTTCCCACGCCAATGAAAACACTATCTCCCATGAATGCCGGCGTACCGGTCGGGGAGACGGCAGTGGATCCCGACCATCTCCACGCCAGTGGAACGGGGCCATCAATTTGGGCGACCGAAAGAGCGATAACTCCTAGGCTCGCCGTAACAAGCGCTGCTGCGCGCAACTTATGCATCTTTTTTGCAATTCCTCCAGCATAATGCGAGAAAACATTACTGCTCCAAGCATTTTAGCGGGGAACGGGCTCTTTTTGCTACGTTCCCGCGTGTTAGACGTGCTTATTTTCATTATCGTCACGGCTATTCTCATTAAATTTGGGGCAGAATGTGCAAAGTGACGCCGATTCTTTGCTATCACAAAATCGGGCCAGTGGCGGCAGAGGGCCGATTTCTTAACGTCGAGCCGGAGCGTTTGCGAAGCCATATTCAGTTTTTCTTGCGTCGCCGGTACCAGATCGTTATGGCTAAGAACGTGCGCGATTCATGGGGAGCACGGTCCGTTTGCTTAACCTTTGATGATGCCTACCAATCGACCCTCACGTTTGGCCTTGAGGTTCTAGAATCTTTATCCGTAAAGGGATCCTTCTATGCCGTAGCTGGGTTGATGGGCAAGACCTCTGCTTGGGATGTAGAAAGAGCCCGGCCGCTCGCAACGCAGGCGGAACTACTGGCAGCCCACGTAAGTGGTCACGAAATTGGCTCGCACTCGATGAGCCATCCCCACCTTGCAACCCTCGAATCCGATGACCAGAGGCGTGAACTGTCGGCGGCGTACATCGGCCTAACGGAGTTGGGATTTGAGCAGCAAAGCATTTGCTACCCTTACGGTTCATACAATTCTGAAACAACCAGCCTAGCTGCCGAACTGAAGTATTCGATCGGCCTGACGCTGAACCGCGGTGTTGCAACGGCGCACTCTGATCCACTGGCCCTGCCTCGAATTACAGTTTCTTGCGGCGATGCGATTCCGCTGCTTCTCTACAAACTATATTTGCGCCCCAAACTTCCCAGGCGACCGAAAACTGTCGTACAATAAGGGCGATGCGCCAAGCGTTGCTCATGCCGGAACTCATCGAATCGCCCACCGGAACCGGGCGTTGGATGGTCGTGATTTTCAACAACGAGACAAACTCTGTTGACGAAGTTATTGAGATCCTTATGAAAGCTACTGGGTGTAGCGCCAGCGAAGCAATTATGGAAACATGGGAAGCCCATCACTACGGTAAAGCCCCGGTTCATTTCGACGAACGGTTTGCATGCGAGATTGTTGCCGCCATGATTTCTTCTATCGGCGTGGCCACGCAGATTCGAAGAGAATGGGACGACTAACTTTTTCCTCTCCGGTTGAGTCTCCCATCCGATTTGAAGAGGAACTCACCTCTATCTCGCACTGGATTGTGACCGTTTACAACAACGATCACAACACCTACGATCAAGTGATTGGAATCCTGATGCTCGCGACTCAATGTGATTACGAGGAAGCCGCCATCGAGACCTGGGAAGTAGATCATCTCGGCAAATCCGTGGTTCACGTTGCAGATGAAGCCGAATGCCACCAGGTAGCCAAGATCATTGGAACGATTGGTATTCGAGTGGAAGTCAGTCAAGAGTGAGGGCCAGCAGATGCGTAAAGACCATTTGCAGGACATCCGCTCACAACTCATCTAAGACTTGCGAAACTGTGTCCAATTCAAGCTAAACTAGCCCAGCGTGAAACCGGAGTGGGGCCATTGCAAGCCGCGTACCGGATTGTTCGCAAGAACAGGAATCCAAATTTCGAGGCCATTGTTTTCACTTCTAGAATGGGCTACCTCGTGATCAGCCTTGTGACCATGACCGGTTCCGGCATCATTTCAACAAGACAAGGCGGAAGCTTGAAGCCTCAACATCGTTGTAAGTCGGTTCACTGAAAAGAGGTTCGATCTTTCCAGCGAAACCCCCTGGCCCGCTTCCGTTATGGAGTTTTGCTCGGTCGACTGATCGAGCCTTCGGTATTCTTCATGCGTTGCTTGAGGTTAGAAATTTCCTGGACCAGCGCCGGCACCTCAACTCCCATCGATTTGAGCTCGATTCTGTATTCATCAACGAGGTTAAGGAGGCAAGCCGGAGCCCAGCGACCCAACTCCGCGATCTTCTGATCCGATGATGTCTTGTCGCCAGCTTCAACGAAGTGCTTTAGCTGCATCCAACTCGTGTGGGTTGCCACCGCATCCTCGTAGCGTATTGAGGGTGGGGGCCCGCAAAGCATTCCATCGAAAGAAACCATGAGACCGGCACCCTTCAGCTTCTCCAACACGGGGCCAACCCAACTCGGGCGATTGTTGATTGTACGTCGCTTCGCATCGGCCGATTGCCCTCTGTACTTGTTGTCTGGGAAGCCTCTGAGTAGGCCGTTCTTTCCTAATTCCCGAACCGCTGCGGCCGCCCAGTGGTCATCGGGAACATCCTTGAAAAGGCTCATCTGCCTCAGCTTGGCCTCCATACTTGTGACTTCCTTCTTTAGATCGCTTTTGTCAATACCCATCGCGGCGAGTTCCGGGCCAAACTCATCAACCAGTTTGATCAAACTCGGCGCCCAGCCACCCATACCAATAAGTTCACGCCGCTCTCGAACATCCATGTCCTTGATTTCTGAGGCTGCAACAATTTTCGTCAGATGGTTGCTCGTAGCATGGGTGGTCACGGCAAGCTCAAATCGCGTTACCTTGTGCGGGCGGCCGAGGCCGTCAGGATAACCCATGAGAAAGCCATCCTGCTTCATCTTATGCATGAACGGTGCCACCCAGTCCGGAATTTCGAACATCCCCTTGAGGTTTCCTTGGGCTAATACAGCGAAAAGCACACTTGCGAGCATGATTTCAGCTTACCGAAATAGCATCCTTAGTCGGCAACTTGAAAATCTTTCGCGGTTCGAGGCGTCCTTAACTCCATGAGATCATTTGCTCTCCTCGGTCTTGTGGTCACCGTACCCATCGTCACCGCTCAAGATATTCAACTCGGCGGTTCAAGGGCGGCGGGAATGGGCGGGGCGGGGTTGGCTTATCCGGCTAATATCGGCCAGACTCGTTCCAATCCGGCCCTGCTTGCGTGGAGTAAGAAG
>JBEBHJ010000100.1:0-5141 GCA_040081075.1 Fimbriimonadaceae bacterium
GCGCCGGGTAGAATCAATGAAGCAAAATTGGGAAGGGCGCGTGGACTGTCAGCGCTTCCCGAATCTAAATAGCGCTCGACCAGGGCAGAACCGCGATAAGTAGAAGTCACTGTGTCTCGTGTGGTATCCACCGTGGTTGCTGCCAATGATTTTGCTTTTAAAAGGCTCTGAGCAAGGAAGTGGACACGATAAGTATTCGATTTGGTTGTGACTTTTTGGTAGATGTTCGCATACGGACGCTCGCGTGTGTTGTCTCCTGTCAGTCGGTTCGCATCCCAAAACGCCCTCATTTTACCCGTCCTTGTCGCGGGATTGTAAGCGATGCCATTGGCATTAAGCCCGTCGTTTCCGAATTTCTCAGGAATCAGGTGCAGTTCACACAGTTGAGAAGCTGTTCTGAGGAGTCCTTGTGCTGCGCCATAGACACTAGGATTATAAACGAATCGCTCTTCGAGTTGCCGTAGAGTCTCCGGTATGTTGATACGACGCTCCCATTTAAAATTGTCGGCCTCGGACCAATAACTTTGTGGGTAGTCGCCAGTGCCCGTTTTGAAGTCCTTGTACGCGACTCGATTCGTTCTGCTTGGCGTACCCGAGCTTTTCCTGGGATTCCCAGCTACAAATGCATTGTTCTGACTGATTGCAGTCAAAATCTCCCCCTTGAGTGCGGCATACAACGCTGTCTCACGGCGAATATGGGTGAATGGAAGCAATTGCCAATTGAGATTCACCTTTCCAGCTGTGGAGAAGTTGTTGCTTATGGCATAGGGTTCAACAACGGGCATCCAAAATAAATCCAGGAAATGATGATCCGCAGGGGAAACACCACCTGACCATTGGGCCGCTCCAACATGCCCGTTAATGTCGGCGCGGAAGAGCAGGGTACGCCAGGGCACTCCATACAAACCTTTATTGGGCTCTCCAGCTGGCTGACTACCATACACACCAGTGGAGAGAGAGCCAAACACACCTGGGCTGGAAATCATGCGATTGGGGGTGAAAAATGCCGCCTTGCTTGGCAACTGGAGCTGCGTGTCAGAGAAGTAGGCATTGCGAACTGTGTGAATTCCTCTTCCCTTGTTGCCGTAAAACAAGTCCATCACACTTAGGTTGCCGTCGTCGGCCTTGTTAATGTACGCACCATCTCGAACATTGCCTGGACCGTTGTCAAAGTCTCGGTATTGCGTGGACCATTTCGAAGCCACAGCATTATTGGGTGAGTCAGGGATTTTAGTTTGTGGATACCAAGCTCCTTGGATGAGGCGGTTGTCCGCTTCTTCGTCCTGGGAAGTACCGCCTCTGCCTGCTGAAGTTCCCCCAAGGTCAAAGCCAAGTTCAGCTCCGGAGGAAAAACTATTGAGGCTATGAGCAAAGAGTTCGGATTCTTCTTTGGCCCAGACGGGATGCCTCATCCACATGGATTCGGGGACTACCTTCATCCCTGCAAGGATGCGATAATCACCGTGTTGGGGAACAATGCTTTTGATCGAATCGGTGCCGTAATACCCAACTGTACCCATGGAGTCTGTTTGCGACAGTAAATTGCCTGGCTCGTATTCATCGATATCATCAAGGTCCACTTTATTATTTGCCTTTACACCGCTAAAATTTGCAGTGTTGGCGTAACCATATATGAGTGAGCGATCGTATGGAACTTTGCCAGCCTTTCCCGCTGGCCTTGTTTCAACATTGGCGTAGCCCGAAGTAGTACCAGCATGCATGCGTCCATACGTATCGCGCCGAGAAATCTCATCAGGCGTTGAATTATTGACAACGCCCCCCCCCCAAGGGTTACCTGGATTCAGATTGCCTCTGCCCGTCCAGCGATTGATGGCTCCATTGGCATTGAATGTCCACCAGCGGCATGCATTGATCGCCTTTGCTTCAATTCTACCGCCACCAGAGTCGATGTATTCCCGGCGCTCGCTCGAATAGACAACTAAGTGAGGCACTGGCATCGTCCCATCTGGAATTTGGAAACGAATTGTCTGCACAGGAATGCTGTTCTTTTTTGAATTTGCGCCACCACCAGCAAAATCGTGCGAGGCATAAATCTTGAGTTCAATAGGGGAACCACCTTTAAATTGGATGGCCGCAGGCTTTTTGGGGTCGGCTCCTTTTTGGCGTTTCACCGTGAAGCAACTGCTGACAAAATTGAAATCCTTGAGGTTTCCATTGGGCGTTCCAGTATCTCCCACATACCCCGAATCGGCAGGCATCGTTCCGAGAGCTTTGACGGTGCGTCCCGTCATGAAGGCTTCGGTACCATAACTCCCTCCCACAGGATTTATTCCAGTGTAAGTCAGACCTCTCGTGCCTCCCATGTGAACACCGCTTGATTTCCATACCCGGCTTTCAGTAGAGCTAAACAGCGGCACATATTTAGTGATTCCATCGACCACGGACTCGACTTGAATACTCGCCAGGGCATTGGCATCCAGGGTCACGGAAAACTCCGGCGCTATCTTTGTCCAGCCTAGGGCTGGTACAAATGTCTCAACTGTCAGCGCCGCTTGAACGCGTTTTTCGTCCTCCTTAAGCGGCACCCCACCCCCAGCACTATTGTTGAATGCAAGAGTCGAATTCCAATTTGCAGAATCCCAACCTGGGTGACGGGCTGGATCATAGGGACCACCTGAACCAAGGCTACCAGGATCACACCCCCATGATTCGAAGGTTTTCATGCTTGGGAACGGCGGAATATTGGAGTACCAGTACAAGCGCTTGGGGAGGCCTCCCCCCACCCTTTCTGTTCGAATGAGTCTCACATTGAGCGCCTGGGTGTCAATCATCTCTGCGGTTTTGCCACCGCTGCGAATGACTGAACCATCAGGCGTTGTAACCGTATAACTCCCCTTGTCATTAAGCCCATCTCCAGTGCAGATAAAGTGCAGAGCGATTTCTGAAACCGTAGGAAACCGGCCAAAACCCTTGTATTCGAGTTGAGAGACTGTGCCGGCCAGCCAGTCGCTTGGACGCACCTGCCCATGCCCCGGATACATGCCTGTCGCCACGGGTTCCTGCTTTGTGTAGGCTTTGTATTCCGGCATTGTTGACGTGAGCCCAGCAATGTTATCTCTGGTTCGCGTAGTGCTGAAGCGAGGCTCCGTGTAGGTGTAGAAAGGCTTTAGCTTGGCCACTTCGTCGAATATGACGATATCATTGACCTTTGAACCCGCCACATTCGGGTCGCCATCCCGAAGATCTTTTGCGGTATTATAGCTTTCTGCCAGGAAACTATCGTAGAGATTGGTTGTGCGAATATAATCAAATATTTCGACCAAGATTTGTGCTGCATCGTTTCGTCCGCCATTGGCAGTGTATTTCGTCGTAAAACTTGCTCCTCCTGGCATAACTTGATTCACCATGGCGTAAAGGTAATTCATCAGTTTGGCATTGCGAACCAATCCCTGTTTCCCGCCGGAATCACGACCAATGTCTGCTAGACTGCTATGGGAATCCAATCGCTCAAAGAAGTAAGTGTTGGTGGGGTCAGAACCCAGCGTTCCACACAAGGCGATGGAGTCGTCGAACCCTGTCCGGAAAGCTTTCCCGCGCGAACGCTCTGGCACCGGCCAGATGGCAACCCGTGGCAACCCAAACATGTTCAATTCGCTCCCTCGACTATTTGAGGTGAGAAAAGCTCTCGTATGCTCCAGGTTTTCAGGCGAAATTAGAGGGCTTCCCGTGCCCCAGCTCAGTTTGTTTACATTGCGCTCCTTACCTTTCATGCCGCTGTCGAAGTGAATTTCATCGACATTGGCAAACAGGTACTCTTTATAAGCTGCGGTGAGGAGTACTTGTGCGGATGTGTCTGCTTTAAGTTCATCAGGCGCGAATACTTTGGTGCCGTCCTGCGATCCCCCTGAGGCCAGCTTGGGTGCTAGGTCATAAATCGCATTTTTGAAACTCATGGCCTTGCTGCTAGGCACGGGATAAGTGTCGGGGTGATATATGCCGCTAGGTGGGACGAATACGCTGCTCAATGCGACTGTGGCTGGGTGTCCAGGATAGCGTTGGAATTCATTGAATGAAGGTGGTGCGTCTGCCCACAAGGCATCTCGTTGGAAGTACACTGTGGGTATGTTCCATGGGCTGGGCTCCCCGGCGGTGTTGATGTTCACTTTGCAGGTTTCATCGTCCGTCCAGAATCCTACACGCCCGATAATCGGGTTGTCGGCGCTGGGTGCCACGCCGGCACTTGCCCATTCACCTTGTCCGTCAACAACTCCAGTATTGCCGTCGCGCAGAAAGTAGAGCCACTGCACTGGCATGGGCAGCCGCATGTTGATTCCTTCAAGAGCAGCACTTTTTACGACGTTTTGAATTTTACTTCCGCCATCGGAATAGCCGCTATCAGATCCTGGGCTCTCATAGAAAGTGAAGCCATCGACAGGGCCACGATCAGTAGTTCCAATTGAGGCTCTGGGGTCAATGATTGGGAAATAAATATGCCTTTCGCCATCAACCGAGGTCACGACGGGAGCATTGAGATCGGCATACTGGTCGGGGTGATCGTTCCAGTTGCTAAAATTGGGATCCTGGGTGGAATCTTTGCCAAACGCCTGCTCACCGCCAATACCTGCCGTCGTGCTTACCATCACGTCATCAGAGTAAAGTTTTCTGCCAACCAAAAAGCTGCCATTTTGGCCGTACACACGCACTGAGCCGGGTTGAGAAGCCCAGATGGTCCGTCCAGTCCCAGTGGCTCCAGTGCCTTCGGCAGCCGCCTGGACCTGGCCGATGACGATGTTCACGGCATTATCAGCAAACTGTTTTGCTGAGGCACCTGCAGCATAGATTCGCGCCGATTTATGTTCCGTCTGCCCTACTGAGAACAATGACAGGATCAGAATCGTCGCGAGAGTGACAAGGCCGAGCACTGAAATCAACGCCAGACCCCGGTTGTCACGACGCACCAAGCCAAGTAGTTTCTGTTTCATATTTGTGGGCTATTTATTTCGTTAATTGGGATTTGAACAAACTTCCCGTCC
Source organism: Fimbriimonadaceae bacterium (assembly GCA_040081075.1). Taxonomy (GTDB): domain Bacteria; phylum Armatimonadota; class Fimbriimonadia; order Fimbriimonadales; family Fimbriimonadaceae; genus JANJUB01. Next base: position 4,995 of record JBEBHJ010000100.1, read on the forward strand.
AGCGTCAATGAAATTACAAAGCAAATACATTGCCCAGCGTTCTGACAAGCAGGCAGAGGTCGCGTTCAGTCATGTGAAGCAAACCGGCAGGAGGAGTTTAATTTCCAGAAAACAATGAGCCTTCAAGACATTCGAACTGCGGTGCCA
>JBEBHJ010000014.1:0-59622 GCA_040081075.1 Fimbriimonadaceae bacterium
GACCTACGCGTCGGCAGGGAAACGGATGCAGATCGATCTTGGTCGACGAAAGCTTGATATTGAAGTATCCAGTGAGAAATCGAAGTATCAACCGGGCGAAATGGCCAGCTTCAATGTGAAAACTTCGGTCAACGGCTCACCCGTCCCTGCAGAAATCTCGTTGGGACTGGTGGACGAATCCATCTACGCGATCGCCGCCGACGACTTTAGCATCGCCGACGAACTTTATCCGAAAGTGTCCAGTTCGGTGGAAACCCAATATTCGTTCCCTCAACTCTATCTGGATGGCGGTGATAAAGCTCCAAAGAATATTCAGGTGAGGCGAGTCTTTAAGGACACAGCATTCTGGGCACCAACGGTTTTCACCGATGGGACGGGGCAAGCCACGGTCACTTTGAAACTGCCCGATAATCTCACAACTTGGCGAGCCACCGTTCGAGGGGTTACGAATCGCTCTGAAGCCGGCCAAGCGACATCAAAGATTTTGTCCGCCAAAGACCTGATGGTTCGGGTGGAAGGCCCCAGTTTCTTTGTTGCGGGCGACAAGCAAACCGTCAACGCTGTGGTCACGAATTCGACGGACAAAGATGCGGCCGTTAAATTGCAGTTCGAACCCAAGAACATCACGCTCGCCGGAGATTCGCAACGATCTGTCGACGTGAAAGCTGGTGGTACCGCAAGCGTTCAAATTGAACTCACGGCTACCCAAACGGGAGACGCCAATCTTGTAGCAAAGGCTTGGATTGATGGGGGCGCCACTGATGGGGTGGAGCAGCATTTCGAAATCCGACCCGCGGGCGTCCTGTCCCAACAAGCGGTCAGTGGTAATTCTGTCGAACAACCCAGCTTCCAAATCAACTTTGACGCGCTCTCAGATAAGAATCACGGTCGATTGAAAATCACCTTAGCCCCAACCATCGGGGCGAGCGTTTTGCAATCTCTCGATGGCCTGATTGACTTCCCGTATGGTTGCGTTGAGCAGACTATGAGCCGCTTTCTGCCTGCGATTGTTGCAGTACAAACAACCAAGGAACTCGGATTGCCTCCTCTGGACAGGGCACCCGAGCTTCCCGCCATTGTGTCTGACAGCCTTGTTCGGCTTGCCAACATGCAGCATAGCGATGGCGGTTGGGGTTGGTGGAAGGACGATGAAACCGACGCCCACATGACTGCCTACGTTTTAGAAGGCTTACTTCGAGCCAAGGCATATGGCTATCATGTTCCTGAAAGCATGCTAACTCGGGGAATAGAAGGAGCAACCAAGTTCCTTGAAACTAAGATTTCTCCGCCCGAATGGGCGAATACTCCTGACTACAGAAGTCGGTTTTGGATCGAAGAGACCAACAAGCGCATGTACTTGGCATCGGTCTTGAGTCAGACGGACGGGAAAGCCGCGGCGGCCAAATTTGTCGCCGGAGTTTCGCTGGAGAAAGCCTCGGCCCTAACGGCCGCCTACCTCGCCTACTATCAGAAATCGACGGGAGCAAACCCTGCAGCGGCGTTAGCGAAACTCACGAGCTTAGCTCGGATCAGCGGCCCAATTGCAAAGTGGGATGAGGGCTATTGGGGCGTCGAGACGACCGCTCGGTGCACTCAATTACTTGCGAAGACCGACCCGACGAACCCCTTAATCCTTAAGGGTGTTCAATATTTGCTGAGTGAAAAGAAATCGAGTTTTTGGATGAGCACCCGCGATACAGCGTACGCCATTTTAGCCCTCACTGAGTATTTCAAATCAACAAAGGAGACCGTCAACCTCAAGGGAGAAGCAATTGTTGCCTTGAACAACCAAGAAATCGGCCGCGTTGTTTTCGCTGGTGATCGGTTAGGCAGCCCAAAGAATGTGCTTACAATCCCGGTTTCTCAGTTGCAATCGGGTGCCAACACAATCACAGTTAAGCGAACTGATGGCGGTCGTGCTTACTACTCTGCCGAGCTTAAATCCTACACACCCACCATTCCGGCCTCCTCGAACGGGCTGACGATAACTCGAACCTACCATCGCATGGAAACCACGCGCCAACAAGATGGAACCACGAGGTTTGCCTCAAACGAGACCCCCTCTGATCGCTTCGAGAAAGGTGACTTAGTAGAAGTCAGACTTATCCTCGAAAGCGCAAACGACCTCGAATACATGCTGATTGAAGATCCAATCCCCGCCGCATTCCGAATCACCGATCGCGATACGATGCCCGACACCGAGAGTTGGAACTGGTGGTGGTCAAACTGGCAATTCTATGATGATCGGGCCGCCGTCTTCGCGGATCGTGTTCCCAAGGGAAAATCAGTGATCACCTACGTGATGAGAGCAGAAATGGCGGGAAAATCCACCGCGAACCCCACCACCGCTTACAATATGTACGACCCCCAAAATCGCTCATTCTCAACTAGCCGCTCCGTTGAGGTGCGCTAGGGTGTCGAAGGAACCCAAGGGGTTGGGGAAGATACAGGCCCCAAAGCCCGCGGCTGTCTGCACCGCAATTGCTTTGTTTGGTGCCGCTGGTGTCGGAATCGCCCTGGCAAAGCAGCCACCCCGAGAAGTTGTGATCGGGGGCTACATGACCAGCCTTCAGGGCAGAACGGACAATCAGCGACACAACGCCTACCTTGCCCTTTTGAAGCTGAATGGAAGGGTAGTTAAGCCGGGAGAAGTGTTCTCGTTCAACGACACCGTAGGTTCATGGAGCCGAGATAAGGGGTATCGCCGAGCGCCCGTAAGTTACAACGGAACGTTGGTAGATGCATGGGGCGGAGGCGTCTGCCAAGCCTCAACCACGGTCTACAATGCGTCGCTATTATCTGGGCTTGAAATCGTGCGCCGGTTCCCACATGTCTTTGCGCCATCGTATTGCCCGCCCGGCCGAGACGCCGCCGTTGCTTTTGGAGGTATCGACCTCAAAGTTCGCAATCCATTTTCGTACCCAGTTAAGCTGAAGGGGGTTGTACAAGGCGATAATCTCACAGTTTCATGGGTTGCAGATGGTCGCACGACTCTTCCTACCAGACCCACCATTTCCAGTCAAGTCATGAATTTCGAGCGGCCCGGTCATGTGGTGGTTAATCACGGAGAGACCACAAACGTTGCGCGAATTCGAAACGGGGGCAAACCCGGTTGGGAGGTAATCACCTACCGGATTTGGCCCGAACGCCGCGAGTTTATCTCGCAGGATACTTATCCCGTCATGGACCGGATAATCGAGTTCCGTTAGAACTTGATCCCATACGTGAACAGCGCCCAGAACTGATCCTTGGTCGATGCGCCGTTGAATGCCTTGATGAAGCTGCCGGGCTTAAACAGGGCAAGCTCAAGTTCAACTCGTTGACCGCGCCCCAAATCCCACTTCCCCATAAAGTTAAGCTCGCTTCCGACATCGGAGCCGGAGGATCCGGTTGGATCAATGAAAGCGCCACCTGGACCCCGATTAATGCTGCCGCCTGGGCCATACCAACCGTCCGACTTGTCGCGGAGCGAAAACTTGTGGAAAGATACGGTGTACTCAGCGGTCTTACTTGGCTTGTAGACGGCTCCGACTTCGAAGTGATTCATGTTGCGAAGGCCCTGCATATCCGAAAGGCCATAGTGGACGTGAGCCGTTCCATAAACCGCATCGAATCCTCGATTAGTGTTGACGTCACCGCCACCGCTCGCCGCGTTTGCTTCGAAATATACATTTGTTGTAGGGCCAGCTTTGTAAGTAGCTTTTCCATGAAGCATGAAGGTATCGAAGCGGCGCCCGTTGATTGTTCCGCGTTGAATGGCACCTTCCGCCGCATAGCTCAGCTTGTCGGAGCTTCCAGTGTATCGATGATCAAAGGTCCAGTAGTTGGCATCGCTCACCCATCGGTCTGACTTGAAATAGGCAAGGGTTTCGCCAGCGGCCCACTTAACTTGGCCGCCGAACAGCCTCGATTGCTCGCTTCGGTTGCCAATGAATCCAACTTTGCCGGCAAACATGTCAACCTTGTTGGTCTGGAATCGGAGGAGGTCGTAAGACTTGGAACGCTGACCGAAGTTGGATTCTTCGAATAGGCGCTTATCACCGAAGTTTAGTAGTTGACGCCCGACCGAAAACGTCCCCGAGTCGTTCTTGAAGTTAACATAACCAAGATAGAGGTCGCTATGCATGTCCGAAAAGTTGCGGGTGGGAGTCCACGATTCGGTGTTTGCGTATTGATAGCGGAGCTTACCGCTCACCCCATTTGGACCTTCAAAATCCGCGCCAACACGAAGTCGAGCGTCAAAGCCTGATCGGTTATCGCTCGCGGCGGAGTTCAAATCACGGTCAGTTCGTCGGTCAAATCGTGCACGAGCTTCAATCACAGGCGCGATCTTAAACTCATTAAGAAAAAGGGCTTTGAGGTTTGCGGGCAGCATCAAAAACATGATCACGCAGATTTAACCTTATTAAGGGAATGTTATTGTTGATAACACTTAGGCTCAAGGATGCCAGCCCTTAATCCTCTCTTAATCAAGCAACCGCAACATTTTCATCGGAGGAATCCAGGATATGATTTATAAGCACACATTCACGTGCCTGACCTTACTTGCCTTGGCAGTTGTCGGAGCAACAGCTCCTCAGGAGAAAAAGCCCCAAGACAAGAAGGAAACGGCAAAGAAAGCCGCTCAGGCCCTTTCACCCCGCGTGAAAGAATTCATTACTCTTCGCGATAAGGCGACAGCCATCACTATGAAAATCGGTGAAATCGCGAGCTCCGGCAAGCTGACAACCAGCGACGAGGCGGTGGCGGCACTAAAGGCTCTCGTTCAGGAACTGGCCGATGTCAACGAAAAGTTGAAGAAGATGCAGGAGGAGATTGAGGAGATCAAAGGCTGGATCGAAGGTCAAAACGAAAGCCTGCCCATCATCGCAAATGATGTTGATCAACTCAAGCGGTTCAAAAACGGAACCTACTTGCAGTTTCAATACACCGACGGTCAAAACAACGCGAGTACGGCTCGTCCTAATGACGGCTTCAACATGCGGCGAACTCGGTTTTCGCACAACGGCACGATTGATGCGAAGACGAGCTATAAGCTCTCTGTTGACTTTTCATCGGGTTCTCAGCGTCTTGGGGCCGAGCTCAAGGATGCCCAAATTAAATACGATATCGAGCCCTCCACCGACAAGGTTGGCACAGAACTCTACTTTGGTCAACAGCCAATTCCCCTTGGCTACGAGCTCGAGCGTAGCTCAACCGAGCGAGAGTTTCCGGAGCGGGCGGCGTACAACCAACGCCTAATGGAATGGCCGGCGAGCGAGGTCGCGGCGTTTACATTAAGCATGGAGTGTCCAAAAACACATACGTCCACGCTGGTTTATGGAACAGCTTGACCTACAATGACCCTCAGCAGCTTGAAGTCAACACCTTCCGAAACCTCTCGGGCACTCGCCTTGGCGGTCACGTTGGTGTCAAGTATGCCAACGAAAAGACTGAGATCGGACTCAGCGGATTTACGAGCTATAGAAACCCTCTTTCGTTCAGCCCTGCAGCCGGAACAACGATTACAACTGATGGCGGCCAGCGACACCTGATCTACTTGGATGGCGCTTGGATTCCGAATCCGCAATGGGCCGTGCGCGGCGAGTTAATGTTTGGTAAGGATCGAGCTCCTCAGTTTAGTGGCAGCGGTGCCTCCCGAACGACCCCTCTGAGTTTCGAAACCGTGCGTGGCAACCACCTTCAAGTGAGCTATAGCCCGAACTACCGAAACACGATCAGCATTAGGAGCGAGTTCTTCGATCCCAATACTGGTCCAAACGACAACATTTTTGGTTATGGCGTGGCCTGGTCATACATGCTAAACCCAGGCACCAAGCTGACATTTGCTCATGAGATATTCAAAGAGCAAGGCTCTGACACCACCAATAACCTAACGACCATTCGACTTCAAGTGAAGTTCTAAGGAGATTAATCATGATTACATCACTCATTGCAAGTGTCGTCCTCGCAAACCCGGTCGCCGGATCGGTCAGCGTGAAGGGCTCAGACACGATGCTCATTCTCAACCAGCGATGGGCGGAAGCGTTTAGCAAGACGAATCCAAGCATTAGCGTTGACGTCACCGGTGGCGGTTCCTCTATCGGAATCCGCTCATTCATCAACCGCGTCTGCGATATCTGCGCGGCTTCTCGAAAGATGAAAGCCAGCGAGGTTCAAAGCGCGCGCTCGAACCGAGGCGTTGCGAATGAGATTCCGGTGGCACTGGATGGCCTCGCGATTGCCGTTAACAAAGACAATCCAATCAAGTCAATTTCGATGGACGAGCTCAGGCGCGTTTATATCGGGCAGATCAAGAACTGGAGTCAGTTGGGCGGGTCAAACGCACCGATTATTGTCTTCAGCCGCGATAGCAACTCGGGAACTTATGGGTTCTTCCAAGAGAAAGTTCTTCGGAACCAGAACTGGGGTGGCCACGTTCGCTTCCTGCCTTCAACCAGCGAGGAAGCTCGGGAAGTATCACGTACCGAGAACGGCATCGCCTATGGCGGAGTGGCTTACTTCAAAGGCAAGTCTGGGCTAAAGATCGTTCCGGTTTCGGTGAAGGAAGGCGGCGAGGCCATTGCTCCAACCGAAGCCAATGTTCGATCCAAGACCTATCCGATCTGGCGCTACCTCTACTATTACACGAACGGCAAGCCAACTGGGGCCACGAAGACTTTCATTGACTACGTGTTGTCTCCATCGGGTCAAAAAGTTGTCGAGCAAGTTGGCTATTACAGCCTGAACTAGTTCGTAGTTGCCGAAGTCATGAAAGCCCGACTGACAGATTGGATCATGGAGCGCCTTGTGGCGATCTCTGGGATCTCGGTCGGGCTTTTGGTTCTGAGTGTTTTCTATTTTCTTGCTTCCGAATCGCGCTATGCGTTTGATAGGAAGTTTCCTTACGGGTATCGCATTGCCCTTCAACCTGCTTCCGCTCCGAGTTCGGATGCCGTGGAGATGGATCCAAATGCGAGCGTAATCACCGCCCATATGGATGGCCTCGATGGTCTTGACGACAAAGAGTCGTTGCCGATGCCCACGCTTTCGGACCTCGCGGGTGTCGCCACAACTGGAACGGGGTCCCCCCTCGTCAGTGACCTGAAAAAGGCAGATTCGGCCCAATTAACACGTGACGACTGGCGAGCTTGGAAGTCAGCTTCGGAAGGTGAGACGTTTTATCTTTACGCCTACGGGACTCCGGAGCTCAAAGAGTCCAAGGTAAAGCTTCGTTGGGAACCCGATGCGTCCTACGATCCCAAGCTTGGGGTTCATAACGTTCACCTCACATTGGCTCAAGCTCCGCCTGGAATCACAGCCCCACCCGTTGATGTTGACCTCGTCGCCCAGCCCTCCGGAGAGATTGAGTTACCCGCGTGGCAAGCCAAATCAGATGAGGACCGAACAAAAGGTTACATTTTCAAGGTTCAAGTTGAACCCAAAGCAGGTTCAAACCTTACGGCTACTCTTGGAGGCTTCGTCAAGTCAGAATGGTCACCAACCTCTCAGTATCCAAAGTTCGGATTTATCGCCCTTCTAATTTCAACACTCACCATCACTGGGTTAGCGTTGCTTTTCGCCATTGGGCCGGCGCTTATGGCCGCCGTCTACGTTCGAGAACTGGCTCCGCGCCGCGTAGGAGAGTGGCTCAAGCCCATTATCGAAATGCTGGCAAGCACCCAACCGTGGTCCTTGGATATTTCGGGCTTATGTTGGTTGCACCAGGCTTGGTTTCCACTTTTGGCAAAGCTCTCTCCTTTGATTCTGGAAGGTGCGTATTGACGGCCGCGATCATGATGGCCATCTTGATCATGCCCACAATCGTTTCCATTGCCGAGGACACCCTTGGCAATCTCCCCAACTCGCTCCGGCAGGGCGGCGAGGCCTTGGGTCTAACCACGATGGAATCGGTGCGCAAGGTAGTGATTCCGGCCGCTAAGCCAGGTTTGATCGGGGCTGGAATGTTAGGGTTTGCCCGTGCGCTCGGCGAGACGATGATCGTGTGGATTCTCGCGGGAGGCACGCCAAACATGATTCCGTTTTCGCCGCGGGCTCTGGTTTCGCCAGTAAGAGGTATCGCCGATACGATTGGCATCGAAATGGCAAATGTAGAGTTTGAGAAACCTCATTACGGACATCTCTTTTTGATTGGATTGGTGCTGTTTTTGCTGACGATCTCCATCAACCTATATGCTCAAAAGGTTTCAAGGAGGGCACTGTGCAGAGTGTGATGATAAGCGAATCTGAACTCCTGTTACGCGATCGGCGACGTCAGGGCCGCTCAAATACTTTGGCTTCGCTAGCGATCGGATCAGCCGGAGTGTTGGTTTTGATCATTGTAATCATCGTTGGAACGGTGCTCTGGAAAGGTATCCCCGCCATGACATGGGAGTTCCTTTCAACCGGACCCCAAGAAGGAATGAGCAAGGGCGGCATTTGGCCCATGATCCGGGGCTCGATCCTATTAATGGCAGGAACTCTCGTTCTTACGTTGCCGATTGGAGTGCTTGCGGGGATTTGGCTGGCAGAATATGCAACCGATAACCGCCTTACGCGTGCGATTCGGGCAAGCGTGAGTTCTCTCGCGGGAACGCCTTCCATCATTTTTGGCCTCTTTGGGCTCGCCATCTTTGTGCTTAAGTTCAACCTAGGGACTTCGCTCTTGGCCGGTTGGTTGACGCTGGCTATCTACTCGATTCCAATGGTTGTCTTAACCACCGAACAAGCTTTCAAAGAAGTTCCTCAAACCGTTGAAGAGGGTGGCATCGCGCTCGGATTATCCAAGTGGCAGACCACTTGGAAGGTGATGTTTCCAAACGCCTTACCGGGGATCCTGACCGGACTCGTGCTTACTGTCGCGCGAGTTGCAGGAGAAGCTCCCCCAATCTTGCTCACCGCTGCAATTTACTATTCAACCGAAAAACTCAGCCTTGGCTGGGACTCACTCAAACGTCCCGTCGCAAACCTCCCGTACCACTTGGCGGAAGGTTATCGGCAGGGCGGTGTCATTCCGGAGAAAATCATATGGGGTACATGCCTGTCGTTAATGCTACTCGTGCTAATCATCAACTTAGCCGCGACCTTAATCCGAGCCCGAGCTCGGGCCAAGCTGAACTGGTAAAAATGATCGTCGAAACCAAGGCTGTTGAGCTTTACTACGGGAAGAAACAAGTTCTTCGCGACATTTGCTTTGCTGCGCTTGAAAAGAAAGTTACTGCCCTCATCGGCCCCAGCGGATGCGGCAAGAGCTCATTCTTGCGATGCCTGAACCGAATGAACGATCGGATTCCCGGCTTTCGCATGAATGGCGAAATCAAGGTGAACGGCATCAATCCTTACGCCAAGGGCACCGATCTGCTCAAGCTCCGAAGGGAAGTAGGAATGCTGTTTCAAAAGCCAAACCCTTTTGCCAGCACGATCTACGAAAACATTGCCCTCGCACCGAGGTTGCACTACGGCTTGAAGGGTGAAAAACTCGATGAAGTGATTGAAGATAGCCTTCGAAAAGCGGCGCTTTGGCACGAGGTAAAGGATGAGTATCGCAAAAAGAGCGCTCTCGAACTCTCTGGTGGTCAGCAACAGCGCCTCTGCTTGGCTCGAATGCTTGCCGTCCAGCCCCAAATCCTCTTGATGGATGAGCCCTGCAGCGCGCTAGATCCCATTGCTAGTGCTAAGGTTGAGGAACTCATTGTGGAACTTGCCCGCGATTACACGGTCCTCATCGTCACCCACAACCTGCAACAAGCGCATCGCGTTTCGGATGTCACCGCATTCTTTATGCTCGGCGAACTTATCGAACTCGGCCCCACCAACCCCATGTTCGAGGGTCCCGATCAGAAGATGACCCAAGATTATTTACAAGGGCGATTCGGTTAAGGCCCACGGGTTGTATGATTCGCAGTAAAATCTAACCCGTGAACAAAGTCTTTCCCGACGCGAAATCTGCCCTTGAAGGGTTTGTTTTTGATGGCATGACCGTGATGTCGGGGGGATTTGGTCTCTGCGGGATTCCCGAGCACCTCATCGTCGCCCTTCGCGAAACCGGAGTCAAGGACATCACGGTCATCAGCAATAACTGTGGCGTAGATGATTTTGGGATGGGCTTGCTGCTGCAAACCAAGCAGATCAAGAAAATGGTGAGCAGCTACGTTGGCGAAAACGCCGAGTTTGAGCGGCAATTCCTTAGCAGTGAGCTAGAACTCGAATTTAATCCTCAAGGAACTCTTGCCGAAAGAATTCGCGCCGGAGGAGCCGGTATTCCTGGGTTTTATACGAAAACGGGCTACGGAACATTGATCGCTGAAGGCAAAGAGACCAAACAGTTCGACGGCGAATGGTATGTGTTGGAAAGCGGCTTAAAAGCTGATCTTTCGATTGTGAAAGCCTGGAAAGGCGACCGCGCCGGGAATCTTATTTACAAGAAAACGGCTCGAAATTTCAATCCGATGATGGCAACGGCGGGCAAAATCTGCGTAGCCGAAGTTGAGGAATTGGTCGAAGTTGGTGAGTTGGATGAAGACAACATCCACACGCCCTCGATCTACGTGGATCGACTCATCGTCGGCACAAACTACGAGAAACGTATTGAGCGCTTGACAACCCGGCCGAAGTGAGGCATGGCGACGTCAAGCGAAACGTAAGATCTACCCGCCCTTGGCAAGCTTGGCAAAGTTCTCTTTATCCACCGCACGCATTAAGCATTCCTCATACGAGGTGTAGCCGTTCTTAAAGAGATCAGCCAATGAGCGATCCATCGTTTGCATTCCAAGCTGAGACGACGTCTCAATCACGCTATACATCTGGTGCGTCTTACCCTCACGGATGAGGTTCTTAACCGCTGGAGTTCCCAACATGATTTCAAGTGACGCCCGGCGTCCGCCTCCCAATCGAGGCAAAAGTTGTTGCGAGATGACGGCCTCGAGGGTGTTACCCAAGATAACTCGAATCTGCGATTGCTGATCAGAGGGGAAGACGTCAACGACACGGTCAATGGTGGCAGGAGCGTTTCGAGTGTGGAGGGTTCCAAAAACGAGGTGACCGGTTTCGGCCAAGGTCAGCGCCGCTTCGATCGTTTCCAAGTCACGAAGTTCACCAACCAAAACGATATCAGGGTCTTCACGGAGCACCGCTCGCAGGGCGTTATGGAACGAATAGGTGTCGCTGTGCAGTTCTCGCTGGTTGACCATCGAACGATTGTGCTTGTGCAAGTATTCGATCGGATCTTCCAGAGTCATGATGTGCGTCGCACGGTTTCGATTGATGTCGTCAATCATCGTGGCGATGGTTGTCGACTTGCCCGAACCTGTAGGTCCCGTGACCAAGACCATCCCGGACGTTCGCTTTGAAACTTCCCGGATGATCGCGGGCAAAGCTAACTCCTCAAAGGTTGGAATCTTCGTAGGAATCGCACGTAGTGCGGCAGCGTAGGAGTTCCGTTGCATGTAAACGTTGAAACGAAAACGGGCCAGTCCCTTGACGCTATAACCGAAGTCAAGTTCGTGTGTCTCTTCCAGTTTCTTGATGTTCTCATCAGTTAAGCAGTCGAAGATTAATCGGCGGGTTTCTTGCTCGGTCAGTGGTGCAAAGGGCAATCCGACGATCTCACCGTCAACGCGCACCATCGGGGGTAAACCTACGGTGATGTGTATGTCGCTGGCTTTCCTTTCGATTGCGGTGTGAAGAATCTCGTCAAGATGGCTGTCTCCAAGTTGCTTGGTTTCTTCCCCTTGCATCGTGTGGACCGACTCGCTGATCTGCGCAACTGGTTCATAGCGATGGTCCCGAACGTCAATATCGTGAATGGATTGCGGAACATGGGCCGGCAGATAAGTTTCATCCCGACCAATCGAAGACGACTGACTAGTAGGCATAAAGTGAACATCGGGCTCATTGGCTTGATCCCCAAATAGCCGGACGACTTCATCTTCCTTTGACGGAGCATCCTTTTGGATGACTTCTTCCCAGTTAAAACCTTGATTCATTCCTTCTTTTTCCTTATTCCACGTTCAAAAAACTAACTCATCATTGATCCAGCATCGGAGAGGTAAGTGCAGGCTTGTTCGGACAGCGCATGCTCGCTTCCTTCGGCTAATCCCAGCGCTTCGAGGCACCATGCTGGCGGCTCGGGAGATGACCCAAGCCGGGCCACGCTGGCCACGTCTCGGCTAAATGCCAAAATAGCACGGGTCTTTACAAATTCGCACCCTGGTTCCGGGGCGGAGAGGTAATCAAACGACTGAGTTATGATATTCGGGAGCCCCCACCGAGCGGCAGCACCCATCGCGATATCAATGTGGTCGCAGTCGTAAATCTCTCGCTCGGCTTCGAGAACGGTAGCACCGGACTCAATCAGGTCCTCTACCCCGTCATATTTGCCCGACTCGGAACGATCCAAAATCGTCTTGCCGATCAAGTGCAGCAGGCCAATCGTGAAGACTTCATCGGGATTGGCGAGCCTCTTTTCGCTGGCTAACCATTTTGAGACCACTGCGGAGTCAATTGAGGTGCGCCACCATTCTCGCCGACGAAGGGATTCCCTGTCGGTCTTTCCGGCAAACAGGTCGAAAATGCCAACGGTCATCGCCATCTGTCGGATGGCTTTGAACCCAAGGAACATAATGCCATCTTTGATTGACGTAACTCGTTTGGGAAGGCCATAAAATGCGCAGTTGGCATGAGCAAGAAGTTTCGCGCTGAAACCAGGATCCACTACAATCGCCCGTTCCAGTTCAGTAGCGGGCGCGTCCGCCGAACCTGAAATTTCCAGGATCTTGTAGACGACATGCGGAAGCACCGCGATCTCATTAACGCGCGAAAGAATTTCTTCGCGAGAACTCATTGGTTGTGGTTGTGGTACTGCTGCCATTGTCTTGCCTATGCGTAAAGAACGCGGAGAACTTCATCTACCGTGGTGAACCCCATCAGAATCTTTTGGACCGCATCCATTTGGAGGGTTCGCATGTCTGATTTCAAAGCGATGTTGCGGAGAACATGCCCAGGTGCCTTTTTAATAATTTCATCGCGAATTTCGTCGTTAAAGTCCAGGAGTTCGTGGATTCCAGTTCGGCCCTTGTATCCACTGTTCTTACACTGGTCGCAACCCGCACCCTTGAATAGGGTGAGCTCTCCATGAGTTTCCGCGCCGATTTCGTCCGGAATCGGAAAGCCGTAACGCACGAGACTCTCGCGAGAGGCCGTGTATGAAGTTTTGCAGTTCGGACACACCTGCCGAACGAGCCGTTGGGCCAAAACTCCGATGATCGAAGACGAGATAAGAAAGGGTTCTACACCCATGTCCATGAGGCGCATTGGTGCCGATGGCGCGTCGTTTGTGTGAAGCGTGCTAAGAACAAGGTGACCCGTTAGGGCCGCTTCCATCGCGATTGTGGCGGTTTCCTCGTCACGCATTTCACCAACCATGATAATGTCGGGGTCTTGCCGCAACATGGCTCTTAGCCCCGCCGCAAATGTCATGCCCGCGCGCACATTTACACCGCACTGATTGATCCCTTCGAGTTCATACTCAACGGGATCTTCGATCGTAATAATGTTCGATTGCCCATCACTCACCTTATTCAAAACCGAGTAAAGGGTAGTTGACTTACCCGAGCCAGTTGGTCCGGTAACCAGCACGATGCCGTAGCTTTTGCTCGACCAATCCTCAAGAAGTTTTAGATTGTGCGGAAGAAAGCCAAGTTTGCTAAGGCCAACGTTGATGCCCCCCTTATCGAGGATACGCATAACGATCTTCTCGCCATGAATCATGGGCAGGGTAGAAACACGAAAGTCGTATTCTTTGCCTCCGATTACCGCAGAAACGCGGTTGTCTTGCGGCGTCCTCTTTTCTGCGATGTCCATGTTGGACATGATCTTAAAGCGCGAAGTTAATGGAGCCAGGATCTTTCGGGGAAGGCGCATGCTCTCCACCATAACACCGTCGATTCGGTAACGAACGCGAACGCCATCCTTCATGGGTTCAACGTGAATGTCCGAAGCGCGGTCGGAAACGCCTTGGCTAACAATCAGGTTGGCAAGCCGTATAACGGGGGCTTCATCACCAAGCTCACGCAGTTGTTCGGCACTAAGTTCCTCTTCCTCTGCTTTGGAAATTTGAAGCGTGTCACCATCAAAGTCTTTGATCGCGCCGGCAATGGCGTCGGTAACATTAACCTCTCCACGGTAGCTCTCGGAAATCGCATGTTGGATATCTTCCTCAACCGCAATGAAGGGTTCGATCTCCAGACCCGTGGCAAGCCTGAGTTCGTCAATGACGAAGATGTCGAGCGGATTGGCCATCGCCACAACGAGCTTGTTGTTGTGCTTTTCAATCGGAATGGCCTTGAAGCGCTTTGCCAGTTGAGCCGAAATCAGCGACGTGACCTCTGGGTCTGGCGGGCGTTGGGTTACCTCTACGAATGGAACGCCCCAAACTTTGCCCAGCACTCGGACCCGCGCTTTTTCCTCGATGAACCCGAGGCTAACAAGGATGCGCGCAATGGGCTCGTTTCCGCCCATTTCGCGCTGCTTCTCGTGAGCCAGCTTAAGCTGGTCTTCCGAAATTAGCCCCTCGTGAATAAATATATCGCCGGTTAGCATGCCGCCCAAATTTGTGATGCGATCCTACAGAGATTGATCACTGCTAAGATTGTCGGCAAGATTCCCTCAAATCTCCTGTAGAATTTCAAGGATTTCCATGGCAATGAATCTATACAAAAGTGTAAACTATGACTGTTCCCCATGTTAGAAATCAGAAATCTTTGCGCCCGGATTGAAGAGAAAGAAATTCTCAAGGGCATTAATCTCACCGTGAACGCTGGCGAAGTCCACGCGATCATGGGTCCGAATGGGTCCGGCAAAAGCACCCTTGCCTCAATCCTAGCGGGTCGGAGCGACTATGAGGTGACGGATGGCGCGGTCATCTTCGATGGTCAAGACCTCTTGGAAATGGATCCCGAAGTTCGGGCCGCCGAGGGTTTGTTCCTTGCCTTTCAGTATCCGGTTGAAATTCCCGGTGTGTCGAACACGTATTTCTTAAGAGCGGCAGTTAACGCCATTCGAAAACATCGCGGCGAGGCCGAAATGGACCCCTTTAAGTTCATGAAGTTCATTCGCGCGAAGATGGACCAACTCCAACTCGACGACAATTTGCTCAGTCGGTCTGTAAACGAGGGATTCTCTGGTGGAGAAAAGAAGCGAAACGAAATCTTCCAGATGGCGGTTTTGGAACCAAAAATGTGCGTTCTTGACGAAACTGATTCGGGGCTCGATATTGACGCGCTAAGGGTTGTAGCCGATGGTGTGAACTCGTTGCGATCCCCCGAGCGTGGATTCCTTGTTATTACGCACTATCAGAGATTGCTTGATTACATCGTTCCCGATTTTGTTCATGTGCTCGTGGGTGGAAAGATTGTCCAAAGCGGCGGAAAGGAACTCGCACTTGAACTTGAGGCCAAAGGTTACGGTTGGATTGAAGAACAAGTGGCGGCCGCTCGGTGATGACGTTGGACAAACCTCACTCGCTGATCGCGAATTTTGAGCCTCTGGAAGGTGTTCTTTCGCTGTTCGGCCCGGAGAGCCTCAAGCCGTGGCGCAGGAGCAACTTCGCCCGATTCGAAGCGGCTGGGATCCCCACAACTCGCGATGAAGAGTTCAAGTATCTGTCCCTTAGAAAGCTAAGCGAAACCGTGTTTCAGCCCGCTTATGGGGCGACGGTTTATCGCCAAGATTTGGATTCCCATCCGGTTTGCTCACTGGACGCCTATACATTGGCTTTCATTAATGGGCAATTTGCCCCGGAGTTGTCGAACACGGCCGGGCTACCCGACGGGGTCGCCCTGATTGACTTCGAGGAAGCCTTCGAAACCCACTCCTCAGAGATGAGCATGCTTGGATCGATTGCAACCCTTGAATCAAAGCTTGGAAGCACGAATGATGAGCGTTTCGTCTGGCTGAATTCCGCTTTTTTAAGCGAAGGAGCCTTCTTTAAGGTTCCGCAGGGCGTCGTTGTCGAAAAGCCGATTCACCTTCTGTTTCTGAACGATGCCGATCACGGCGCTTTTGCCGCACATCCGCGGGTGCTTATCCTTATCGGCGAGAATGCCCAAGTGAAGGTGATCGAGACCCATCTTGGCTTGAACGATAACCTATACTTCTCGAACGCCGTGGTTGAGATTTCAGTGGGGGCTGGTGCTGTCGTGGAGCACACGAAGGTCCAAATCGAGGGCTCAACTACCGTGCACATCGCAAACACGTATGTTCATCAGCATTCAAACTCCACCTATACTTCGAGCCTAGCTACCTTCGGTGCCGCCGTATCTCGTTCGGAGATTAATGCTTTTATTGATGGAGAACACACTGAAACCTGGTTGAACGGCGCCTATATCGGGAAAGGCGATCAAGTTCACGATAATCACACGCGGATTGACCATGCCAAGCCGAATTGTCACTCTTTTGAAGTCTACAAAGGCATCCTGGATGACAGTTCAGTTGGAGTTTTCAACGGCAAGATTTTTGTTTACGAAGATGCGCAGAAGACCGATGCCAAGCAAACCAATCAAGCCCTCCTGCTCTCGCCAACGGCGACGATCAACACCAAGCCTCAGCTTGAAATTTTCGCCGATGACGTAAAATGCACGCACGGCGCTACCATTGGGCAACTGCGGGACGATGCCTTGTTCTACTTGCGCGCCCGCGGTATTCCCGAATCCGAAGCTCGGGGCCTTTTGGTCTATGCCTTCGCTGCCGAAGCATTTGCCCGCATATCGGTTGAGCCACTTAAAGAGTTGCTCGAAAAAATGCTCCGCGCCCGAATGAAATAAACTGTCAGCATGTCTGACTTTCAACTCACGTGGGAATTGGTTCGCGGTCGACTTGAGCAAGCCCTTGAGGGCCTGAATCAAACGCAAATGAACTACCGGCTCCAACCCGAATCGCTCACGATCGGCGAGATGGTTTTGCACGTAGTTGGAGCCGAAATGTCCTTCGTCTCTCAACTCAAAAGCGACGCTCTCACTGGCACCGATGCGCGTCTCGCCGCGTGTGCAACGGAAGGTGTGATCAATGACACGCCATTCCCCTTCGAGGCCGCTGAAATCACGCCGGAGTTTGTGAATGAAGCTCTCAAAAGGGGCCGAGAATACGCGGGGCCAGCCATTTCTGAACCTGATCCGTACCGCGAGACCATCATCAAGAGCGCCTTGGGGCCGATGATCAACGGCTCAGGTGCATTTGCTCGGCTCGCTTACCACCCGGCGTACCACCACGCTCAGGTTTATCTAATCAAGACTTCCCCGGGATTTCCGGCTTAATCTTCTTCAATAGACAAGGCGAAAGGCTCACCCATGCTGCCCATTTTTCGAAACTTGTCGTAGCGATGCTGCTTAACCTCGTCGCCTGACAATGAGCTCAAACTTTCCAAGTATCGGTGGATTGCAAGTTTGATGTGCCCGGCTGCCTCTATCGGGTCCCGATGAGCGCCACCTTTGGGCTCGGGCAGAATCTCGTCGATGAGTTGAAGCTCGAATGCGCTTTGAGCGGTTAGCTTTAGAGCGGCGGCGGCTTGGGGAGCCATTTCGGGCTTTCTCCAAAGGATCGCCGCACAGCCTTCCGGTGGGATGACTGAATAAATCGCATGTTCTTGCATGAGAACAACGTTCGCAACGGCTAAAGCCAGCGCCCCGCCCGAGCCGCCTTCTCCCACCACGACAGCGATTGTCGGCACCCGCAACTCGAACATCTTCAGCATCGAAGCTGCCAGCGCCTCCGATATTCCTCGCGCCTCACTCTCGACCCCAGGATCAGCTGCTGGCGTATCGACAAAGCAAATGACTGGCATCCCAAAGCGATCAGCCATGTCCATCAGTCGCATTGCCTTTCGATAGCCTTCGGGCTTGGCCATTCCAAAATTTCGATATTGGCGTTCTTGGATGTTTCGACCTTTTTGGTGCCCAATAACCATCACGCCGCGGCCATCTAAGCTCGCTGGCCCCCCAACAATTGCATGGTCCGCCCCAAACCGGCGATCTCCATCAAGTTCTACAAATTCCGTGAAAATGGTTTGAATGTAGTCGAGGGTGTAAGGTCGCTTTTCCGCACGGGAAACCAAAACTTTTTCCCATGGGCCCAAACGGCTATACAGCAATTCTATCGCCTGGTCGCGCCGGGCCTCGTCGCGGGCGACCTTCTCTAGGAGTCGCGCCCGTTCCGCGGGATCGCTCGTTTTTGCGGCGGCTTCCTTAAATTTATTGATGGCTTCGGTGGCATCAATAATTGGGCGTTCCCATTCTTTCCAGCTTTTAGCGGCCACACTTGCCTCCTAGCATTTTCACCAAGCTTGTCAACGTGTTTTTCAGGTCGCGCCGATGGACGATTCGGTCTAACAATCCATGATTAAACACAAATTCGGTCGTTTGAAAGTCATCAGGAATCCTAGAAACCCCGGCCTGCTTCGAAACCCGTGCTCCGGCAAGGCCGATCAGTGCCTTTGGCTCGGCAATGATAACATCGGCAACACTCGCGTATGAGGCTAAAACTCCGGCCATGGTGGGGTCTGTAAAGACACAAATATACGGAACTCCGACCTCATTACAACGCTGAACTGCTGCAGTTGTCTTTGCCATCTGCATGAGAGAGAGCATGCCCTCTTGCATACGGGCACCGCCCGAGGTTGTGAAGACGATTGCCGGGATTTTCTCATCGGCGGCGCGTTCAAGGGTTCTCGTTATTTTCTCTCCAGCAACCGAACCCATGGAGCCACCCATGAACGCAAAATCCGAAACTGCCGTAGCCACGGGATGGGTATCAAGAGTGGCGTAACCCGAGACAATCGAATCAAAGGAGCCAGTTTTGGCTTCAGCGGCGAGCCGCTTTTCTTGGTAGTCTGGAAACTCAAGCGGGTTACCCGATCGCAGATCGGTATCGCTTTCAGTAAATGAATCCGCATCAAAGATCATCTCGATGCGCTCCCGGGCCGAGAGGCGATGGTGGTGCCCACAGTGATGGCATACCCGTAGGTTTTGCTCAAATTCAGACGCAAACAGAATCTTCTTGCAACCGGCGCACTGTAGGAAGGATCCACTCATTGCGGACCATGACTATACCGCGAAAGGCGTCGGCGGGTTATTATGAGCAATGCCTGTAACTCCGGAGTTCCGTGACGCAACGCTGCCTAAGCTGGCAGCCGTTTGCAACCTTCGTTCAAAGCCCATGTTTGGCGGCATCGGAATATATTGCGACGAAGTTTTCTTTGCCTGCATAGACGATGACCGGATTTATTTCAAAGTCGGGGCCGAGAACCTGAGCGATTACGAAGCCCTTGGCGCGGATTCTTGGGTCATCGGCAGTGGCGAGCTCATGAAGAACTACCGCGAACTGCCAAGCGCCGTCCTCGCCAACCCCAAAGAGCTCGCGGTCTGGATAGAAAAATCAGTTGCAGCGGCTTTGAACAAAAAGAAGCGGTGAAGCTTAGAGCAGCCCTGCATGTTAATAACATACAATCATCTACTTGCCGGTAGACGGTTGTGACATTTTTGCAAAAAAGTCTTGTTTTCTTTCTTTCTTTCTTTCTTTCTTTCTTTCTTATAATGTGAGCATGGGAAAAAGGCTTTCAATCGCTGTGGCGTTTCTCTTAGCGATTCTCGGATTCGCACATCCAAAACAAGTCAGTGGACCCACTATCCAAATTCCGGCCGGAGGTGGGCCAATGCCGAATTACTTTAGCGGCACAAACTGTCGAGCGAGTGGAAGTGCTCAACTGGGTAGCGGTGTCGAGCACGCGGAGCTTTATTTAATTGGCAATGGTGTAGCGACACTTGTCGCTTCCTTTGTCAGTGATGACGAGCAGTTGCCTATGTCCATTAGCCTGGCCGCGATGTTTGATTCAAGTCACTACTCGCCGGGAACGACACTCTCGGTGAAGTTGTCCGTAAAGTGTGCGAATATTGCCCAGCCGTACGTATTGACCGCCGGGTCAGTGCCAGTTAAGAATAGGCTTATTGTTTATGAATATCCCGATCCCAATATAGCTCCCGTTGGAACCATTATCGCTGGTCATATGGCCAACAAAAATTACACGGTGTATGGCACCGGGAATTCTCTGTTTTGGTCTGCCCAGACCTATCTCGGTGACTTAAGCGGTGCGACCGCAAGTGTCTGTAGCACGCACGGCAACGTGCCGTTTCATTGGAGTGGAACAAATGACAATATTTACCCCACGTCAAATCCCTATAACTACTTAGCCTATAGAACATCACAGATAGGCTCAACCTCCGCCCCAAATGGGTTGCCGCCATTTAACTCGGGCCAGCCGCCACTCAACTTTCTGCACCTGCTAGGATGCTTATGCGGTCAAAATCCAATCTTTTTGCTTGGGGCAACGTATCCTGGGGACTGGGCCTATCCTAACTCAGTTATTCAAGACCAATGCTACTTGGGGTATCGGCCCCTCATCAGCACTGAGCAGGCAGATGAACACGCAGAGTTCATCTGGTCAAGGTTAGCGGCAGGTAAGAACATGAGTCAAATCGTGGTCGATATTGATGACGCTATAGACAACTATCCCTACCTCTTTTTATGTTGGGAAACGTATCAAGACTATGAGAACCACAATGAGCAATACATGGTTGCCGACGACTGGAAAGTTTATGGTGATCCTTGCATGAGAATGAAAGGGGTGTGGTGTCCATGGAGTCCCCCCATCAATGATTGGAAGCGGCAAATCTAATGAAATCACAACTATTTGTCGGACTCGTGTTAATACTCTCGGTAGCCAACGCGTCGGCGCAGTTGAACGATGACGAGATCAAATCCCGAGTTCGATTCTATGCGGACAAACTTGGAATCGAATTGCATGGGCCCGGAATCGCTACGGAGTCAAGCGTACAATCATTCCGCAGAGTTTATTTTGGTCAATTGAGTTGTTCCATCCGCAAAACGGATGGAACGCTGGTGGTGCTTTGGGTTGGTCAACAGGTTGAACAAGCCGACTTAGGTGCTGAAGACTTTGGGGATGACGAAGCCGCATGGTCGCTAGCAGAGGGGATTCTTCGGACGCTCGAACTCGATGAGGGCCGATTCCGGGGGAAGATCATATGGGAAGATGCAAAGGGGCCGGTTGGGGTGAATGAGTGTCCCTACGTATCCTGTTCATTTGTTCCCAAGCCATACGGCTATAAGGTTGCCGGCGGAAATTCCGTTGAGATCGCGTTTCGGCGCCGGGATGGTGCCTTGTTTCGTGTGAGTTCCGGTACGCCTTTTACCTACGAGCGGCCGAATATCCAAATCACCGAAGAACAAGCTAAAGCGGTCGCAATCCGGGAGTATGGGGGCGAACCAGGGGATTGGCACGTATCGGAGCCGTTTTACACGACGGGTGTAAACCCCTATGTTTCCGATGAAATCCGGCGGATGGCCGAAAATCGCGTAATGCGACTTTGCCTTAGCGTCGGCTCGCCATTTGGAAAGGTTACGGTTGATACAGTTAAGGGCACGCTGGTCTACAAGGCGGCTCCGCCTTTGGCTATCCCCACCAAACCTAAACTTCCAAAGCCAGCGGTCGCGGCCCAAACCACACCGGATGTTGCAGTTACGCCGACACCAAGCAGATTGCCCTTAATACTTGGAAGTATTGCCGGGATTTTGGCGTTCGGTTACTTCTACACCTGGCTCCGGAAGCGCCAATAGAAGCCGCCAACAAACCGGAAAAAGAAGTCAAGATAAGCGGCTGAATTTGGGCTACTGGTAGACTCAAAGAACGCACAATGCGCCTTGACCGACTCGCAAAATTCGCTTGGTTTGTTTTGGGGTGGACTTTGCTCACCATCGTTTGGGGAGCTTTCGTTCGGCTCAGCTTCTCGGGCGATGGGTGCGGAAGCCATTGGCCTGGTTGCAACGGCCAGCTAATCCCCTCGCTGAAAAGCGCAAAGGAGATTATTGAATACTCTCACCGATTGACCAGCGCGGTAGATGGTCTGCTGATTCTGGCCTTAGTTGCTCTGGCGTTCCTTCGCAGAGCCACTAATCCCCACGCTCTAAAAGCCAGCCTGATCGCTCTCCTGTTTGTCACCTTCGAAGTAATCATCGGGCGTGGGCTTGTCAAATTCGGTTGGGTGGCCTACGACCAATCGTCCGAACGCGCGGTGGTCCTAGGTGTCCATCTCGCTAATACCTTTGTGTTAGTGGGAGCCCTCGCCCTTGCTGCCGCTTGGCTCTCGGGAATGCCTCGACCCCGTTGGAAAGGGCAAGGTGCGATGGGTTGGGCGCTCGTTTTTGGCATTCTTGGGCTCCTGGTGTTAGGCATAAGCGGCGCGATTACCTCGCTCGGCGATAAGCTGTTTCCGGTTGGGTCGACTCAAGAGGCAATTCAGGGAGCGTTGGACAGTTCGTCTCATTTTCTGGTTCGCCTCAGGATTTTGCATCCGCTCATCGCGGTCTCGGTTGGTGTTTATCTGGTGCTGATCACCGGCTTGCTCACGCACATGAGGAAGAGCGCGCTTGTTGCCGAACTTTCAAAATGGGTTGCCGGGCTTTTTGCGGCCCAAATTGCAATCGGCTTGTTGAACAAGTTCCTGCTTGCCCCAACGTCGCTTTCGCTCGTCCACCTCTTGGTCGCAGATGCCGTTTGGATTTCGTTTGTTGTGTGGGGCTTCGCCTGTGTAGCCGAGGGCGTGGAACGAGCGGAGCAAGTTGCCCCCCCTACGGAAGACCTGGGTCGCGCGACTTACAAGGATTACCTGGTTCTTACGAAACCTCGGGTTATTAGCCTGCTTCTTTTCACGACCCTTACTGCGCTGTTTGCGGCTTCCGGGGGCAAGCCTGGCTTCGTCCTGTTCCTTGCGGTCGCCGTTGGTGGGTACATGGCCGCCGGAGCTGCAAATGCCATTAACATGGTGATAGATCGTGATATCGATGCTTCGATGAAGCGAACGGCCTCCCGACCAACCGTCACCCAGAAGATCCCTTCGGGTCATGCCCTCTATTTCGCGTTCGGCCTGGCCCTGCTCTCCTTTGCGTTGCTTTGGGCGGCAGCGAACTTGCTTACGGCGATGTTAGCGCTCGCTGGATTGGCTTTCTACGTCGTTGTCTACACGCTCATGCTCAAGCGAAGAACTTGGCACAATATTGTCATAGGCGGAGCAGCGGGTGCGTTCCCACCTCTCGTGGGTTGGGCGGCGGCCACTAATGAGCTCAGCCCCCTCGCTTGGATTCTTTTTGGAATCATATTTGTGTGGACGCCTGTTCACTTTTGGGCTCTGGCGATCATGATAAAAGATGATTATGCGAAAGCCAACATCCCCATGTTGCCAGTTGTTCATGGTGAACGTGCCACCGTCATCCAGATTGTCATCTACGGAGTTGTTACCGCCGTGGTGTCTGTTCTACCGGTGTTTATGCATCCCGCGCACGGGCCTGGCGTAGCCCAACTCTATCTGTGGAGCGCAGTCGTGCTGAACTTGATTCTATTGGTCCGATGTGTTCAGCTTTACATCACTACTGATCGACCCCACGCATTGAAGCTCTATAAATTCTCGATGCTGTATTTGGCCCTACTTTTCCTCATTTTTGCAATTGATTGCGCGATTCCTTCTGGGGGTCGTGCTTCGTCAACACAGACAACGCTTCGTCATGGTAGGCTATTAGGCGGCTCGGATGTGGATATCCAGCCGGGGTTTGCAATGAAAAGCAAGGAGTGCGTTTATGGCTCAGTTATTTAAGCCTTATGCCAATTCGTTGGCGCGGATGAGTGTGCTTGGACTCGGATTGGTGCCTGTGGTCGGCTTTTATGCTGGTTCTACCATCAGTCGGTCGGGTGCAAACACCAAAGCTATGGTCGCTCTGACTCAGCCTGTCAAGTTCAGCCACAAGCACCACGCGATGGAGTTGGGTATTAGTTGCCTGTTCTGCCACACGAACGTCGAGAAATCGGGAACGGCTGGAATACCTCCTACGGAGACATGCATGACTTGCCACAGTCAAATCTGGACAAACTCCCCTGAACTTGAAGCGGTTCGCCAGTCCTACGAGAAGGGAGCGCCAATCAAGTTTTTAGATTCGGATCAAGTGGGCTGGAATCAAGTTAACAAGGTTCCCGAATTTGTCTATTTCAATCACTCCATCCATATTGATCGAGGTATCAACTGTAACTACTGCCACGGCCCGATACAAGAGATGCAGATGACCTACAAAAATCAAGCTTTTTCGATGGAGTGGTGTCTTGACTGTCATCGCAATCCCGAGAAGGCCCTTTACAAAGATGGCGACTCTTCATCGCCAAAGCAGCAGGTTTTCAATCTCTATAGAAAGATTCAGGCGGGAGACAGGCTGAGTGCGCGCGAGCAGGCTCTAGCTCACGGCGAGAAATACTCGCCCACGGCCGAAGAGTTGGCAAAGGGCGAAGAACTTCTCAACGAGTATCAAATTAAGAAGAAGCAGCTCATGGATTGCTGGGTGTGCCACAGGTAGGAATTGAACTTGGATAAGACTAGACCTAGAATCGATTGGGACGCTGTACGCGAAAAGCTCAAGTCAGAGGGCGGGCCAACTTATTGGCGGAGCCTTGACGAAGTTGTAGAAACGGCAGAATTCAAAACGTGGGTTGAAGACGAGTTTCCTGACAGACTTTCGATTCCCGATATTGATCGTCGAACCGTTTTGAAGTTTATGGGGGCGTCGGCGGCACTGGCGGGACTAGCTGGCTGTCGCAACTTGCCCCAAACCAAGTTGGTCCCTTACGTAAATGATCCAGAAGGGCGACCGATTGGCGTGCGAGTTCAGTATGCGAGCATCATGCCTTTTGGTGGTTACGGCTTTCCGGTGCTTATCGACACGATTGAGGGTCGCCCGGTTAAGATTGATGGTAATCCTGATCATCCATGGAGTAAAGGCGGAAGTGATATCTTCGCTCAAGCGGAGATGCTCAACCTGTATGATCCCGATCGACTTCGAAATCCGGTCAACGAGGGCTTGATCTCAACTTGGGACGCTTTCTTTAAGCAATGGCGAGGAATCTTTGCGGCCAAGAAATCGAGCCAAGGTGCAGGCGTTGCGATGATTACGGAAACAGTGGCATCGCCATGTCTGGTTTCCAAAATGGAAAAGCTTATGGCTGCTTATCCGCAGGCTAAGTGGTTCCAATATGAACCCGTTAACTCCGATGGGGAGATGGCGGCGATTGGCAACTTAATGCCGATCTACGATTTCGCCCAGGCGGGAACGGTGCTTTCTCTTGATGGCGATTTCCTCAGTGGTTCTCCTCATCACGTAAGCTACGCGGCTGATTTTGCTTCCCGGCGAGATCCTGCCTTGGCCGACGCCATGTGCCGGCTATACGCGGTTGAGAGCGCGCCAAGCCCGACCGGAGCTTTTGCTGACCACCGAATCAGTGTCAAGCCATCACAGGTTGTTGCGGTTGCCCGGCTGATTGCGTCAGCTTGCGGGGTTTCGGTTACGGCTGCCAGCATTCCAGAGGTTTCCGTAAGTTGGGTGCGGGCTGTTGCTGATGACTTGAAGTCTCGCAAGGGAGCTGTGTTTGTCGGTGCGCACCAGTCTCAGGAAGTCCATGCGCTTGCTCACGAGATTAACCTTGCTATCGGTGCCCCGGTCAAATATGTTGCTCGTTCTGAGGGGCGTCCAACGCCAAAGCTAGCTTCTTTGAAAGAGTTTGTCGCAGGCAGCTTTGACACAGTGATCGTTTTGGGAGGCAATGTTGCCTACTCTGCTCCTGGAAATGTTAAAGTCGCCGATCGCTTGCTCGGAGCGAAAAATTCGGTTTATCTAGGTCTCTTCGAAAACGAAACTTCAAGGCTTTGTAAATGGCAGCTTCCCGAAGCCCATTGGCTTGAAGCATGGGGTGACAATCGAACGCCCGATGGAACGATTTCGATTCAACAGCCCGTGATTGAGCCCCTCTTTTCGGGGAAGAGCCAGTTGGAAGTTGTGTTAGGGTTGCTTGGTGACACAACAAGTGCTCGAGAGGTGACCCGCAAATCATATTCCGTGAGCGATGCCGTTTGGAACGATGGTCTAAAGCGCGGGTGGATGAATTCCAGCCCTCGATTGATCCCATCTTTCACTGCAAGCCGAGGGTCGGCTGTCGCAGTGAGCGGAATCGAAGCGATATTCTTGCCTGATCCAACCCTGTTTGATGGTCGTTACTCCAACAACGGCTGGATGCAAGAGTTGCCCAAACCCTTAACTAAGCTAACGTGGGATAACGCGGTGCTTATCGGCCCCAAATTGGCGGCCGACCAAAAGCTCTCGGACGAGGACATGGTGAAGGTGACGGCCAATGGCGTCACGGTAGAAGCTCCAGTCTTTGTGCAAGTTGGCCACGCAAATGACAGTGTGACTTTGCACTTCGGCGGTGGTCGAACGTTTGGCGGTCGCGTTCTCCAAAACTGCGGGTTTGACTTCATGAAGCTTCGTGGGGACGACAGTTTCTGCACGGTTACAATCGAAACAAGCAAGGGCGTTTACCCGCTCGCAACGGCCCAAGTTCACCATTCAATGGAGGGCCGTGACATCGTTCGCGAGGGAACCGTTGCCGCGTTGTCCACAAATCCTAAGCTGCTTCCCGAAGAACATGAAGAGCTTGAGATTGAAACGCTCTATAACTACACTGAGGTTCTCGCAAAGGAGAATCCAGACTTGCCGCAGTGGGGAATGACGATTGACCTCAACTATTGCACGGGATGCAACGCGTGTGTGACGGCATGTCAGTCGGAAAACAATATTGCGACAGTCGGAAAGGCGGAAGTATCGCGAGGTCGCGAGCTTCATTGGCTGAGAATTGACCGTTACTACAAGGTTGCAAAAGGCAATGAGCGCCACGATATTCAGACTGGAGTGGGCGAAGCCTGGAAGTTTGAGTCGCCGATGCACAACACCGGAAGCGGCCCGATTCGGGATGCCGATGCCCTTGAGCCAAGCAACGTCGCGACCGTCTTCCAGCCCGTGCCCTGCATGCACTGCGAGTTGGCCCCGTGCGAGCCAGTTTGTCCTGTAGCGGCTACCACGCATAGCCACGAGGGGCTCAACCAGATGGTTTACAATCGTTGTGTTGGCACTCGATACTGTTCGAACAACTGCCCTTACAAAGTTCGGCGGTTCAACTATTACAACTATCAACACGGGCAAGTGGACTTTGGATTCAAGAACAACGATAAACGAAAGGGTGACGACCAAGCCGTGATTGGCAAGCGATACGGTAACGCCAACTTCCGTGGTGAAGAGGATATTCAACTCTTGCGGATGATCAATAACCCTGATGTTACGGTGCGAAGCCGTGGCGTTATGGAGAAGTGCACCTATTGCGTGCAACGCATCAACGCCGCCCGAATCAAATCCAAGAAAGAGAGGCGACCGATTAAGGATGGAGAAGTCGTGACAGCTTGTCAGCAAGCATGTCCTACCAAAGCAATCACGTTTGGCGATACCGCGAATCCGCAAAGCGCCGTTTCGAAGAAGAAGAAAGAGGAGCGAAACTACTCTCTCCTTGAGCACGTGGGCACCAAACCAAGAACGACCTATTTGGGTCGAGTTCGCAATCCTAACCCAAGCCTGGAAGGTGGCAAATGAGCGATCTGCTAGACAACAGACCGAAAGTAGACCTTCTTATTGAGGGTGAGCATAATTACGATACGATAACCGCCACGATCGGTGGTGTGGTCCTTGATCAGGAACAATACCATCCCACCAACAAGCGGGTTGGTAAGAACTGGATACTCCTCGGTTTGCTGTTCTTTTCACTGCTGAACGTGATGATGGTCGCCGTCGGGTGGCTGCTCTATCAAGGTATCGGGGTTTGGGGTAACAACCAGCCCTCTGGATGGGGATTTGATATCATCAACTTCGTTTGGTGGATCGGTATCGGGCACGCCGGAACCCTGATTTCTGCTGTTCTCTTGCTCATGCGCCAAAAGTGGCGAATGAGCATTAACCGATTTGCGGAAGCCATGACGATTTTTGCGGTTATGTGCGCGGGACTCTTCCCGCTGCTTCACACGGGTCGTCCTTGGAACGCGTATTGGCTATTCCCATATCCAAACTGGATGGCGCTTTGGCCCAACTTCCGATCGCCCCTCGTTTGGGACGTTTTTGCGGTTTCCACGTACATGACGGTTTCGATACTCTTCTGGGGAATCGGCCTCGTTCCGGACTTCGCTTCGCTGCGAGACCGAACCAAGAGCAAAATCGGGAAGTTTTTGTACGGATTCGCCTCGCTTGGATGGCGCGGTTCGACAAAGCATTGGATGCGGTACGAGCAGGCCTACTACATACTTGGTGGACTCTCAACACCGCTGGTTCTTTCGGTTCACTCAATCGTGTCCTTTGACTTTGCCGTCTCTATTCTGCCCGGTTGGCACACAACACTCTTCCCCCCCTACTTCGTTGCGGGAGCGGTGTTTGCTGGCTTTGCGATGGTGTTGACTTTCCTTATCCCAATGCGATCGTGGTTCAACCTTAAGGATTTTGTGACCATGAAGCACATTGATTGGATGTGCAAAATCATGCTCGCAACGGGCTTGATCGTGTTCTACGGCTATCTTGCTGAAGTCTTCTTCTCGTTCTACAGCGGAAACGCAGGCGAAATCGCAATGATGAAGAACCGCTTGTTCGGTCCGTACGCCTGGGCATACTTCACTCTGATTTTGACCAACGGCTTGATTCCGCAGATGTTGTGGAAGCAAAAAAATCGGCAAAATCTAAAGCTGGTCATGTTCATTTCCTGCTCTATTAGCATCGGAATGTGGTTTGAGCGGTTCGTGATTATTCCAATGAGCTTACACAGAGACTTCTTGCCGTCGAGCTGGGGCATGTACGTACCCACGCTCTGGGACATCTCGATGTTCCTGGGCACGATAGGAATGTTTGGCTTCTTAATGTTCCTGTTCATCCGATTTGTACCGATGATTTCAATCTTTGAGATTCGAGAACTCTTGCACGTTTCGAAGCCAAAGAAGGGAGGGCATGCCTAATGCACGAGATTAAGCGAGGTGGTCGTTTTGGAGTCGTTGCTGAGTTTGACAATCCGGAAAGCCTGATTGCGGCAGCGACCAAGGCGCTCGATGAGGGATACAGCAAGATGGATGCCTTCACGCCTTTTCCCGTCCATGGGTTGCCCGAGGCGATTGGATTCAGTGAGGCCAAGGTTCCTTGGACTGTTTTCATTGCCGGGATCCTAGGTGGAGCAGGCGGAATGGGCCTCCAATATTGGGTGTCAGTTATCGCTTATCCACATAATGTCGGTGGACGGCCCTTGTTCTCTTGGCCGAACTTCATTCCGCCTGCCTATGAGCTTACGATTCTGTTCGCGGCCTTTGGGGCGGTGTTCGGAATGATCGGCCTCAATAAGCTTCCGCAACCTCATCATCCCGTGTTCGATGCGCCTAACTTTGACCGAGCCTCCCAAGATCGGTTTTTCCTGCTTATCGAATCCAAGGATCCTAATTTCAATGAAAAGGAGACTCCGAGCTTTTTGGGTAAAACAGACGCACTCAATGTAACCGTTATCAACGAAGAAGAGGAGGGAGACTGGTCGTGAAGCGAATCCTCATTTTTGTTGGCCCGGCCCTATTGTTGGCTGGGTGTCACTCAGATATGTGGGTGCAACCTCGGGCCGAGATTCAGGGCCAGAATGAGCTTTTCCCCGACAAAATGGACTCGCGCATGCCAATAGAGGGCACGGTATCCCGTGGCGCGGTGGAAAAGATATCTCCTTATGCAACTGGGTTTGCCGGTGGCAAGCTTGTTAGAGACATCCCCGCTCAACTCGCGATGGATGAGCTTAACCTCAAAACCTATAAGGATTTCATACTACGCGGTCAGGAGCGATTTGAAATTTTCTGCCAGCACTGCCATGGTCAACTTGGCGATGGGCAAGGCATGATCGCTCAGCGTGGCCTCAGCCTTAAGCGAACAGTCGCGACTTACCATACAGAAAGGCTTCGAAAGATGGCGGTGGGGCACTTCTTTAGCGTGATTGAAAAAGGCCACGGCGTTATGTTTCCGCTTGGAACGAAAGTGCCGCCAGCTGATCGCTGGGCGATCACAGCCTATATTCGAACTTTGCAGCGCAGCCAGGCTCCGAACGCGACCGTTGCGGCTGAACTCCCGGCCGCGCCCGTCAACCAACCGGTGATTTCCAGATGACGACAGAGACAACAAATCAAATCAGTTTTAAGAAGCTGGCCCCACTAGGCGGCGCGGTTGCTCTTCTCGGGGGAATCGCGTGGGCTGCCGGTTTCGGATCGAATTCTGTTCTGGCCATTCAGGGCTATTTATTTGCGTGGGTGTTCTGGGCGTTAATTGTCCTAGGTTGTCTCGGCCTCACGTGTTTGCACCACACCCTCCGAGCAAGCTGGGGCCTGTCGATTTTGAGGCTCGCTGAAGCTGGAAGCAGCCCTTTGACGCTTGGTGTTACCGCCGTTGCGTTCGCTCCGGTTTTACTTAATCTCGACAAGCTTTTCTGGTGGGCCAAACCCGGGATTCATTCCGAGCACCATCCCGCTTACATGGGATTCAGGTTGCTCTATTTGAATCCTGGCTTCTTCATCGGTCGATTTGTTCTTTATTTTGCCATTTGGGCGATTATGAGCCATATCATGCGGTCGTCCTCGCGCAAGCAGGATGAGACGCTGGACCCCGAGCTTGGCGTCAAGCGCCACACGACAGGCCCCGTTTGTTTGGTCATTTTCTTTGTGACTATGACATTTGCGATCACCGACTGGGTGATGTCACTTGAAAGACTGTGGTTCTCGACGATTCTGCCCCTGCTTTCTTGTGTTGGAGGCGCGCTTTCGGCGCTCTCACTCTTCTGTTGGTTGATCCTGCAAAAGAAGCACCGCGAGCAAGAGCCTTACGCTACCGCGATTACGCCCCAGCTCACAAAGGACCTCGGCAACATGTTGTTCTGCTTAACCATGCTGTGGCAGTACATGACGCTTTCGCAATATCTCATCACGTATTCGGGTCACCTGCCCGAGGAAGTGCCTTACTACTTGAGCCGAAACGAGCGCGGTTGGGAGTGGCAAATCACGGCCAACATCCTCCTGCAATTCTTTGTGCCGTTCACGGCACTCCTCGCTCCCCGCACAAAACGATATGCCAAGAACATGATGTGGGTTGTTGTGATCATCTTCCTCATGAGAATCAGCGACGTCTATTGGACGATCATTCCTTCCATGCGTGGAAAGGAAATGACTTTTGGTCAATCGTTCCTGACTTGGACGGATTGGGCACCATTTGTCGGGCTCGGCGGGCTTTGGTTCGCGCTGTTCGCCTCTCAAGTACACCAGGCTGCAATCTTGCCTAAACACGATACGAGACTTTTGGAGGTGGAGCATGCACACTAAACATCCTGAAACTGATCCAACCAAGAACTACGACACAACAGACCTGCCAATCCAAGGCGTTCTGAAAGGCATGGGTGCGCTGGCGATGATGGCAATAGTTGCCGGGCCGATTAGCTATTTCGTGATGGTCAAACTTGGCGGTCCTGGTGGGAAGTTGCATTTAAGCGGGACGCCCGATCGTTCTCACGTGTCTCGAGCGAAAATGCCAGACGCCCCAAATCCGATTCTTCAAGACAACGTTACCGCCTCCGCCGATATTCGAAATCTTAGGCTCAAGGAAACTCGCAAGATGGCCGAAGGATTCGATAATCCAGACACCAAAGAGCATACACTGCCGGTAAGCGAAGCGATAGAAATGGAGGCTGCAAAGAAAGGAGGCTGATGAAACTACGTCCCGCCGTCCTCATAACCGCCGCCATTGGCATCCTGGGAGCAGGTGCAATATATCTTGGCGTCTTACTGAAGGCGGATCAAGGCGATGATCTCACCGCGCAGCTTGATCTTAAGCAGAAGCCAAATGCCCAGATCGCCCTAGATACTGTGCTCGTGAATGAGGATGGTAAATCGGTTAAAGTTGCCGAGCTTTTCAAAGGTCGGCCGATGGTTATCAATCTCATTTTTTACAACTGCCGCAACACTTGTTCCCGCCAACTTGAGGGAGAGCTCCGAGCGTTCACGAATATGAAAGTTGACAACATCGGAGAGATCTTTGATGTTCTCACAGTTAGTATTCACCCTGAAGAGACGCCTGCGTTGGCGATGGGTAAGAAGCGCGAACTGTTGAAATACTATCAAGCCGCGCGCCCGCAAGTCGCTCAGCTCGCCTGGGATAACTGGCATTTTATGACGGGCTCGGAAAAGGAAGTCACCAAACTAGCACAGTCTCTTGGGATCAAATACACGTACAACAAAGCTAAGGGAACGGTAGTTCATCCCACAGTGCTAACCCTCGCCACTCCCGACGGTCGCATTTCGAGCTATTTTGAAGGGGATCAGTTCCCGAATCCATTGCTAAGGAACTCAATCCTATTCGCCGGCCAAAAAGGCATCGCTCCGTCTACACTCGTTTCCATATTGGGTTGCTTTACGTATGACACCAAGACGGGAAAGACCATGTTTCACGTGCAAAGTGCTACGCAACTATTAGGTGCCCTAACGCTATTAACTATGATCGTCTCTATTTTCTCAATGAATAAGCGCTTTAAGCAAGAGCATGCGGAGGGCAACAACCGTGTTTAACTATCCAATGGCTCCGGAGCAAGCCTCAACGTTCGGCGCTGAACATGATTTCATTTTCTACTTAATCACAATTTTGACCGTGTTCTTTACGGTTGCGGTCATGGTGTGCGTGCTTTACTTTGCGTTCAAATATCGCCGTGGCTCAAAGGCAAATAGAGACAACATTGTTCACCACAGTCAGAAGCTGGAAATCGCGTGGTCCATGCCGCCGCTCATCTTGGGGCTCGTTATCTTCGGCCTGAGCACGAGCTTATTCGTTAAGGTCCGAGTCCCGCCGAAAGATGCTGCCGAGTTCTTTGTTGTTGGTAAGCAATGGATGTGGCATATTCAGCACCCTAGTGGAATCCGCGAAAACAACACGCTGACCATACCGGTTGGGAAGCCAGTCAAATTGACAATGATTTCGCAGGACGTGATCCACGCGTTTTACGTGCCCGCTTTTCGCACCCAGTACATGGTTATTCCTGGTCGATACACAACTATGTGGTTTAATCCCATAAAGGAAGGCAAGTATCCAATCTTTTGCAACATGTACTGCGGAACGCAGCACTCGGAAATGGGAGGTTACGTTTACGTGGTTAGCCAACCGGAGTACGCCGCTTTCGTCGCCCGTGGGGGAGACAAGAAGAAGGATCATGTCCAAACCTTGGCCGAGCAAGGGAAGTCTCTCTTTGGCGGAAACACGGGTTCTTTGAACTGCGTCAGCTGCCATGGCGAAAAGGATACGGAGAGGGGCCCGAGCCTATCTGGAATAGCCGGTTCGATGAGAAAGTTCGCCGATGGTCAATCGGCGCTAGCGGATGACGACTACCTACGCGAATCAATTATTGCTCCAGAAAAGCGCTTGACTGCAGGTTACGAAGGCACAATGCCTCCAGACTATAAATCTCAGCTTTCCGAAGAACAAATTCGACATCTCATTGAATACATCAAGACTTTGGGTGTGGCTAAGGCCGCGCCCGTGACCCCTACGACTATGCCAGCCCTTTCTGGAGGAACAAGCAAATGAGCGCCACCGTCGCCAAGCCGGATCAAACGGAAGGCCTTTACGACCCGAAAGAGCCGCTGAACTATATTAACGTTCAGCACACGCTCAAATCTTGGTTGCTAACGGGAGACCATAAGCGCATTGCCATCCTCTATCTTATCGGCATAACGTTCTTCTTCTTCCTCGGCTCAATTGCCGCCGCAATGGTTCGATTAGAACTCACTTCGCCCCACGGAGTGATGCTCGAAAACGACACTTACAACAAGATGTTTTCCGCTCACGGAATCATCATGATCTTCCTCTTCTTGATTCCATCGATTCCGGCCACGCTTGGAAACTTTCTTGTGCCCATCATGATTGGGGCGAGAGACCTCGCGTTTCCGCGATTGAACCTGATGAGCTGGTATCTCTACATGATCGCCGGCGCTATGATCCTTTGCGCGTTCTTCATGGGCGGTGTTGAAGCCGGCTGGACGTTCTACACGCCGTATTCGAGCCTGGCCAAATCGCAGGTGACGCTCACGCTGGTTGGTGTGTTTATCGGAGGATTCTCCTCGATATTTACGGGCCTTAACTTTATCGTAACGATCCACAAAATGCGGGCGCCCGGGATGGGTTGGTTCAAGATGCCCCTGTTCATTTGGGCGCACTACGCCACTAGCGTGATCATCATGCTTGGAACTCCGGTCGTTGCGATCACTCTGCTTTTGGTTGTGCTTGAACGCGCTTTTAACATCGGTATCTTTTCGCCCGACAATGGCGGGGACCCGGTTCTCTTCCAGCACATGTTCTGGTTCTACTCGCACCCAGCCGTTTATATTATGGTTTTGCCCGGAATGGGCGTCGTATCAGAGCTGATTGCAAATGGTTCGGGGAAGAAAATCTTTGGGTACGACTTCGTTGCCTACAGTTCGCTGGCTATCGCGGCAATCGGCTTCCTTGTTTGGGGCCACCACATGTTTGTCGCTGGTCAATCGATGTACCAGGGCGTCATCTTTTCTCTTCTGAGTTTTGTGGTCGCGGTACCCTCGGCAATCAAGGTCTTTAACTGGACTGCGACCATCTACAAAGGGCAAGTGAAGTTGAATACACCGATGGTATACGCCCTCGGCTTCATGGGATTGTTCGTTATTGGTGGGTTAACCGGTCTCTACCTTAGCTCGATGGGCACCGATGTCCACTTGACGGCAACATACTTCGTTGTAGCTCACTTCCACTACGTCATGGTCGGTGGAACCGTAACAGCATTCCTGGGTGGATTACACTTCTGGTGGCCAAAAATGTTCGGTCGAATGTATCCAGATACGCTCGGAATTGTTTCGGCGATCATGGTCTTCTTCGGGTTTAACTTCACCTTCTTCCCGCAGTTTATTGTCGGGTGGATGGGAATGCCCCGGAGATATCACTACTACTACTTTGCGCCAGAGTTCCAGCCGTACCACTTGGCATCCTCAATGGGAGCATCGTTCCTTGCAATCGGTTTTGCCTTGCCCGCGTGTTATCTCACTTGGTCAATCTTTAAGGGCCGCAAGGTTGGGCCGAATCCATGGGGAGCAAAGGGCCTTGAATGGACAACTCAATCCCCACCTATCACTACAAACTTCGAAACCATGCCGACGGACATTCCTGAAGCCTACGATTTCGACAGCGGAATTGATGATTCTGAATACGATGAAATATTTGGCAAGCCCAAGGAGAGCAAGTAATGTCGGCTGAAGCCCACGGTCACGCGAATCATTTGGTCTACCACCAGTACGAAGACCTCGAGCAACAGCGCGAGTCTTACATTGTCGGCATGTGGTCGTTCCTCGTCACGGAAATCATGATGTTCGGGGCTCTGTTCCTCGCGTACATGATCTACCGAATGCAGTATCAGGATCACTTTTACGTGATTCACAAGCAGCTTGACTGGAGAGTGGGTGGCCTAAACACCGTCGTTCTTCTATTCTCATCGTTTGCAATGGCGATGGCTGTGTACTACCATCAAGTTAAGCAACCCAAGAAGGTATTCAACTGGTTGATCCTCGTGCAGTTGTGCGCGGCCGCGTTCCTTGTGATAAAGATTGGGCTTGAGTGGATACCCAAAGCGGGCCACCATCTAACGCCGTTCTACGGAACGTTTGAGTGGCATTACGGCGGGGGCGTTCCTCCTGAAATAGCAAAGCTCTTCTTTAGTCTTTACTTCGCGATGACCGGTTTGCACGGTTTGCACGTCGTAATCGGAATGATTGTAATAGGAGCGCTCCAGTGGATGATCCATAAAAAGCACCCTCTCGTTGAAGACTACATTCCTACCGAAATGGTCGGTCTTTATTGGCACTTTGTGGATATCGTTTGGATATTCCTCTACCCTCTCTACTACTTGATGCCCCAATGAGCGAACATACCCACGAACACCATATCACGCCACCAAGTGCCCTTGCTATCAACTTGGTCAAGTTGGCTGCCCTCATGGGCCTGACCATTTTGGCGGCAGAAGTTGATTTCGGTCATATGATCTTTAAGGCGGGAGCGGCTGGAACCGTAGTCAACAATGTGGTCGCCATGACGATCGCGGTGGTTAAGGCTTATCTGGTCGTTCAGATCTTCATGGGTGTCAAATGGGCGACCCAACTCACCAAAATTTGGGCTTATTTTGGATTCATTTGGCTTGCCACGTTGCTGATTACTCTTGGCGACTACACATCTCGCTATTGGGAAGACCATCGCGGATGGTACGCCAACTCGACCGAAGTGACCGCCTTCCAGAGCGTCGTAGACCAACGCAAGAAAGAACAGCAAGAAGAGTTCGCAAAGGAACACGAAGCCGAAGCGGCCAAGTCCGGCGAAGGACACTAGCCACTATCAAAGGCGGAAACGGGCAAAGGGCGTCCGCTTACTCTATTCGCCCTGATTGCTAGAGAACGGACTGCTGTAGTTGGGTGGCTCTTTTGTGATCCAAACATCGTGCGGGTGGCTCTCTCTCAATCCTGCGCCGGTGATCTTCATAAACTCTGCCCGCTCTCTTAAATCTGAAAGCGAAGAGGCGCCCACGTAGCCCATTCCCGACCGCAAACCGCCGACCAACTGCACCATTGTCTCGTTCAGGGGGCCTTTGAAGGGAACTCGCCCTTCTACTCCTTCAGGAACAATCACCGCGCCGGAGTCCTTGATCTGCATGTATCGGTCGCTAGAGCCCTGCTTCATGGCCGCAACTGATCCCATACCGCGATAGACCTTGTAGGCCCGGTTGCGATAGATTTCCATTTCTCCAGGGCTCTCTTCACAACCGGCGAACATGTTGCCCATCATTACACAACTTGCGCCGGCAGCCAGGCACTTCACCACATCGCCCGAAGAGCGAATTCCACCGTCAGCAATCGTTGGAATCCCGAGGTCGTGCGCGGCATCGGCGCAATCCTTCACGGCTGTAAACTGGGGAACGCCTACGCCCGCCACAACGCGGGTCGTACATATCGAGCCCGCTCCAATTCCGATCCGCAACCCATCCGCCCCAAGCTCATGCAGAGCTTTAACGCCCTCTTTGGTGGCGACATTTCCAGCGATCACTTTTAGATCGGGAAGCTTGGACTTTAGAAGCTTTACGCACTCCATTACTCCCCGGCTATGACCGTGAGCCGCATCAATTACGACGAAGTCAACTCCGGCGTCGAGCAGTGCCTTCGACCGCTCATAGGGCTCGCGCAGGGAACCAATGGCCGCACCAACGACCAATCGGCCCTTGGCATCCTTTGTAGAAAACGGATGCTGCTTCACTTTCAAAATGTCCTTGATCGTGATCAAGCCCATGAGTTGGCCGCCGCTATCAACAATCGGGAGTTTCTCGATCCGATGCTCGGCGAGCATCTTTTCCGCCATATCAAGGGTCGTCCCCACCGCCGCCGTAATCAAGTTTTTAGAAGTCATTCGATCCCGAATCGGCTTCGTAAAATCGGTTTCAAATCTCAGGTCGCGGTTTGTGAGAATTCCAACGAGGATGCCATCGGCATCAACAATAGGAACACCGCTGATGTGGAAATGCTCCATTAGGTCGAGCGCATCCCGAATGCTTTTCTCCGGATTTAACTTGATTGGGTTAGAGATAACGCCGTGCTCGCTTCTTTTGACTCGGTCGACCTGGGTGGCCTGGTCATCAATTGACATATTGCGATGCAAAACGCCGACGCCTCCTTCCCGAGCCATAGCGATCGCTAAGCGGGCATCGGTAACCGTATCCATCGGTGCCGAAACGATGGGAGTTCGTAGCGTGATTCCGGGTAAAAGGGCCGTTGAAATATCAACTTCCGAGGGAAGAATTTGGGTTTCTCGAGGAATGAGTAAAACGTCGTCGAAGCTAAGACCTTCACGAAAAGCGGACATTGATTCTCCTGTACTTTTCAGTTCATTTTGGCATAAGCAGCCCCCTTCTCGCCGAAGCCATCCCTGTGAAATCCGCTAATATCTGCAGATGCCTGAAATCGAAGCCGTAGCCGTAGACCTCGGCGCGTCCTCTGCCCGCATTGCCACCGGACGGCTCGAGGGCGGCCGCATACGCTTCGAGATTGTTGAGCAAGTAACTCATGAGCCGATACATTGGTGCGGGCAACTCACCTGGGATATGGATGCGCTCATGCGCGTTGCTCGTAAAGCCTTGCGACTCGCCCAAGAGAACGAGGCGACGTTGGCGATTGATTCGTGGGGGGTGGATGTTGGCTTCCTTTCGATGGGGGAGAAGCTGATTCCTTCTCCCGTTTGTTATCGAGATTTGTCGCATGAACGCGTGTTTCAATCGCTGAAGGAGAGTCGGGATCGAATCTATGGGCTAACCGGCATTCAACATCAGCCCTTCAACACGCTCTACCAGTTGGTGGCCCGCGCCCAGGATTCGGCTGACTTGCGAAACGCAACCTGGCTGATGATGCCTGACCTGATTTCTTGCCTATTGGGAGCGCCGCCCAACATTGAGCAGACAAATGCCAGCACCACCCAGCTATGCGGCTTGGACGGCAATTGGTGCGAGGAAATTTTCGATCTCATCGGCTGGCCCATGCCGGAGTTTCGGATTTCGAACCCAGGGCGCGTGCTGACCGAGTTTGAGGGGGCTCGCATTGTAAGTTGCGCCTCGCACGATACGGCGTCGGCGGTGTTCGGAATGGGGACCCTTACCGATGATGTAGCCTTTATGAGCGTGGGCACTTGGTCTTTGATCGGATGTCTGCTCGACGAGCCCAATCTTGCCGACCCGGGATTTACCAACGAGCGCGCCATCGACGGGCGGGTTCGCTATCTGGCAAACGTGCCCGGGTTTTACGTGGTGAACCGGGTGCACGAGGAGCTTGGCATCAAAGTGCCGGTCCCGGAGTGGCTCGCCATGGCAAGGCCCGATCCGGATCAAACCTACCCAAACCTGATGGATCCGAAGTTCTTCAACCCGGTTTCCATGTGCGAAGCACTCGGCGAAACGCACGACTTGCCCACGACGATCATCGGCGCTCTATCCCAGACGTCGGCAAGTCAACTCAAAAGGTTGGAACGGAATACGGGGCGCACGTTTTCAAAGATCCGAGCGGCCGGCGGTGGCTCGGAGAGCGAAGTCTTTTGCCAAAGCCTCGCCAACGCCACCGGAATCCCCGTCGAATCCGGCCCCAAAGAAGCGACCGTACTAGGCAACCTCGCCTGCCAATTCTGGGCGGAAGGAAAATTAGAATCGTTTCAGTTGGCAAGAGAGGCGATAGATCGCAGTTTTGACATAGGGTGTTTCTGTCCCTAACGCTATTCTAGCCGTCAAGCGTTGCCTTATTAGTAGACATTTAAAGATCTTTTGCAAAAGTCTATTCGTCTTTCTTTCTTTGCTTATAATAGAGCTTGTGTTGCGAGCACGCCTAAGCATTTTTACATTTCTGCTGGTTCTTGCTTGTAGGATCATCTGCCAGCCGGCAGGCTGGGGATATAGTTTCCTGTGGGCGGGACTACAATGCCCTTCTACTTCGCAGGGACCAATTGCAGGGGATCGGGCGCGAACTTCGGGTTGCCCATTGAGGCGGCCGAACTCTATA
The DNA here is from genome assembly GCA_040081075.1 of Fimbriimonadaceae bacterium. Lineage (GTDB taxonomy): Bacteria > Armatimonadota > Fimbriimonadia > Fimbriimonadales > Fimbriimonadaceae > JANJUB01. The sequence goes on from JBEBHJ010000014.1 coordinate 39,591, forward strand.
TCAGGGATGTTAATACGAACGAGGTTGAACTCGTCAATTGGTTCGATTCGGATGGCACGAACTACCCTTTGTCGATCGGCTTGAGTGCGATGTTTGATTCGAGCCACTTTGTCCCAGGTCATTCGGTGAGAATGGAGTTCTGGGTCTATCCCAGAGACTGGGAAGGTGTGCCCCTTCCACCAGGGGAATCAGCGCCTGTTGTGATCAAGAATAAGCTCATGATGTTTGAGATTTCCGATCCAAACTTCACGCCCGACCCATCCGTGTTCGTGAATTCGACGATGACGGGTCAAAACTACACGCTTGCTCTACACAATGCCGATGGATGGTCGGCCACGACTTATGAAAATGAAATGATCGGAACGAATGCGGTTATGGTGGCAACTCACGGGTACCCGGAAAAGCACGATGACGACGCCTCGCACTGGATTTACCACACCTATAACCCTCTCAACTACCTTTCATTCCGCACTACTCAAGTCGGATCACCCGGCCCTTGGGGAGTACTCTTGCCTCCTTACAATCCAACAACGAACCCTCCCCTCAATTTCGTTCACTTGCTCACGTGCTCATGTGGCACGCAGATTGATCAGTTTGCAACCGGAGCCCTCTATCCGGGGCGTAACATCTACGTTCCGACGATTGAGGACCAAGCAATCGTCGGCTATGTTCCACTCATTTATATAGCCGATTTACAAACCCACGCAGATCTAGTCTGGAACCCGTTAAAGGCTGGAAAGACCGTTGGCAAAATGCGAGAGGCACTACAAGTTTGGCTTGGTTCTCATCCTAATTTTCACGTTATTGGTGCAACAGGAGACCGCCAAATGGAGATTGCCGACCTTGCGATAGCTGGAGATCCGTTCACTAGGATCAAATCCGTTTTTACTGGTACGCACTCAAATCCAATATCATGGCACCGCCCATTATGATTACTTCTATTCTCACTACCCTGACAGCATCACTCCAGATCGGACCCGATGAAGCTTTGCGAAAAGCTGGGCAATATGCACGCGTCCTAGATCGGCCATTTGACGCGACACCTGAATCCGTTGAGCGACATGAGCGCGTCATAAGCGTTTCGTTCGGTGCTGATGAACTCATTGTATTAACTTTTAGGGGTGATTTGGTAAGTTACAGTCGGCTAGAGCGTGCCTTAGAAGCTGACATTCGCGGCACGCCTCGCTTTAGAAGCGATTCGGATGCCTTCATTCGGGCGCAGGAGGTGATGGAACAGTTTGATTGCCCGCCAAACCTAACTCCTCGTTCGGTAGAGTGGCGCCCGTATCCATCTCGAGTTGGATCATTTGTTAACTCGATTTCGTGCTATTTTGTTCAGAACCCCCACGGTTATGCCACCTCAGTTGGAAACCATATGATTGTTGGATTACACCCCCGAACCGGGCAGGTTCTTTCGCTCAGTATGCTGGCTGATTGGAACTATGAACAACCCAACATCCGCGTGACCACGAGCGAAGCGCGTGGAATCGCAGAATGGTATCTGGGGCATTCAGTCCAGGGGTGGCATACGGACCTTGAGTGGTTCTCACACGACGCTAGCGAGGTGCCTCCAGAAGTAAGGACCCTTTACGCCGCGAAAAAATCTCGCCTATGCTATTTTGTGAAAAGCGCGGCTGGCGCAGTGGTCATTATTGACTCTACCAACGGAGATGTGGTTAGGCACATGGTGCCCGCAAGCATCCCCTCGCCGGTGCCGTTTGGGCGGTACTACGCGATTGCAGCGGCCGTATGCCACGCCAGCGGCTTTGCGGCTGTGTCAATGCGCCCGCTTTCTCGATACCGCGTGCGCTAGATTCTGAACTCAAACGTTTCGAACCGATAACCTAAATGGGGTACGCTTTTGACGTGCCCATTCTAGGCACGGAGAAAGATTTTGACCCCGACAAATGGAACTGCGACCAAGGCCCCAGGGAAGAAAGCGGCCACCGAGAGCGACCAGAACGCCCTCCCTCATCAAAGCCTCTCGAAGGCCGATTGCCTGGAACTGCTTCGGCACGTTTATATTGCCCGCTACTTTGACGTTCGCTTGATCAAAGAGAAGAAAAAAGGCAAGCTCACGGGCACACTTTATTCGTCGCACAACCAGGAAGCCATCATCGCCGGTTCGCTTTATGGCCTCGAATCCAATGACTGGATCAGCCCAATCCACCGGGATATGCCTTGCTTCTTCCTGAAAGATTGCCGAGGAAAGGGGTTAGACAACCCCGACCGCCTGAGTATGACGATCGAGGAAGTTTGTTCCCAGGTTTGGGGAAAGGTCGGCTCACCGGGACGTGCGCGGGACAACTGGTCGCACATTGGCAAGAAGAGCGCTCATATTATTCACTCAACTTCGATGCTCGCCGGCACGATTCCGGTTGCCGCCGGAGTTGCCTATGCTGACCGTTTAAGTGGAGGTAACTCCGTTGTTCTAACCTATAACGGTGAGGGTTCAACTGCCCAGGGCGTTTTTCATGAGGCGATTAACTTTGCGGCCGTTCACAAGTTACCGGTGGTTACGATCATCGAGAACAACCAATGGGCTTATGGCACCCCAACCCACCTCGAATACTCACAAGAAGATTTCGCGCGCAGAGCGGATGGCTATGGCATTCCGGGTTTCATCGCCGATGGCCAAGACGTTTTTGATGTTTACGATAAGGTGATGATGGCTGTCGCACACGGTCGTTCTGGCGCTGGCCCCTCGATCGTCGAATGTAAGACGTTCCGAGCCTACGGGCACGGCGATCACGATGACGATCGTGCGGCAAAGTACCGCCCCACAGAACTCGTCGAGAAGGGTCGCGAGCGAGACCCAATTGCGGTTGCGAAACGCAGACTCGTCGAGATGGGCTACATGACCGAAGCCGAAGCCAAAACATACATGGCGGAGGGTAAGGGTGCGATTCAAACTTCCGACGAAGATTTCCCGCCCGACGTAGTCGCCTACATTAAGCGAGGAGCTGATTACGCTTTCAAAGACAAACTGCCCGCCGCCGAAGAAGGTGGCATGTGGGTCTTTCGCGAATAGACACTCATGGACGCCAACCGCACCCAAATCCTGAACAGCGATCCCAATCGTACGATCATGGGCGCGGCTCCTACTCTGAACGCAACGGTCACGATCAAGCCGATCCAGTGCCCGGTTTGTAAAACGTTCAACCCGGCCGGGTTGATGTTCTGCAAGGAGTGCGGTTTGATCTTTGACCGTGCCCTCCCCGATGACGCCTTTGGAGCACCAACTGTCCTTTTGCCGATGCTGGTGGATTCCAATGGCCGAGAGCATCCGATTCGCCCTGGTGAGAGTCTCATTGGCCGCGAAGCCGACATCATGCTGAACGACACTCAGGTTTCCCGGCGTCACGCCCGGTTGGTGTCTTCCGATGGCGGATTTACCCTCGAAGACCTCGGGAGCACGAATGGCACCAGAGTGAACGGCAACCCTCTCACGGTAGGACAGGTTCAGCCGATCAATCCTGGAGACACCCTGAGCTTTGGGAGTTTCGAATGCAAGCTGCACCTACCCGGCGGAGGATTGGGGGCAACCCAGGCGTTTTCTTCCAACAAAACGGCGGCGATCGCGGCGGCCCCAACAATTGAAACGGCTGTTGCAAAGTTGGTCGGAGCCGACCAAACGTGGCCACTTCAAAGTGGCGCGAATACTTTCGGTCGGCGCGCCGAAAACGATGTCGTGATTGCCGATGCCTATGTTTCGGGGAAGCACGGAGTCATCGAAATCACCGAGGATGCCGCCTTCCTTACGGATATCGGAAGCACAAATGGCACGATGCTGAACGATGCCAAACTCGCGCCGAACATGCGAACCGCCATGAGAGCGGATGATGTCATCCGACTTGGCAGTATCGAATTGCGAATCGAACGCTAACTCGCGTTAAGCTTCGGCTAAAATGAGCAATGCTGACCGCAATTGCAACCTTGGCCCTCTTACAATCCGGCTCTATTCCCGATCTGAGAGACATGCTCTCATGGCGATGTGTGGGGCCATTTCGTGGTGGTCGAACAGTCGGTGCGTGCGGCATCCCTAGCCAGCCGTTTACCTTCTATATCGGCGTGAACAATGGCGGAGTTTGGAAGACAAATGATGCGGGCAGAACCTGGAAACCCATCTTTGACGATCAACCGACGGGCTCAATCGGCGATGTTGCTGTTTGCGAGTCCAAGCCAAATGTGATTTATGTTGGCTCCGGTGAAGGTTTGCAACGCCCTGATTTGAGTACGGGCGATGGCATGTACAAAACGACCGATGGCGGTAAGACCTGGCAGCATCTTGGCCTTAAGAATGCCCAACAAATCGGTGGGATTTGCGTGGACGCCAAGGATCCTGATCGCGTGTTTGTGGCGTCTCTCGGGCACCCTTACGGACCCAATGAAGAGCGCGGAGTTTATCGAAGTTTGGATGGCGGCAAGACCTGGAAGAAAGTGCTTTATCGTGATGGTGACACCGGCGCCATTCAAGTTACGCTCGACCCGAAAGACCCTAAAGTCGTTTACGCCACGATGTGGGAAGCGCGCCAAGGGCCTTGGGAGAACGGACGCTGGCAGGGGCCGGGCTCGGGGCTTTTCAAGAGTGTGGACGGCGGAGATACTTGGAAACCCCTAACGATCGGACTGCCAACGTTCGCTCAAGGGCTCGGTCGAATCGGTTTTGCTATTTCCCCTTCGAATCCAAGGGTTCTTTACGCAACCGTAGATTCAGGTGATGCAAGCGGCCTCTACCGGAGCAACGATGCCGGGGAGAACTGGGAGAAGGTGAACAGCGAGCGGCGTCTGGTGAGCCGCGGCGATGACTTCGCCGAAGTAAAAGTTCATCCCAAGAATCCGGAGTCTGTCTTTGTCGCGGATACGAGCTTTTATCGCTCTGATGATGGAGGTAAGAACTTCACCTGCCTCAAAGGGTCGCCGGGCGGGGATGACTATCATCGCATTTGGATCAACCCAACCAATCCCGACATTATTCTTACGGCGGCCGACCAAGGCGCGGCGGTGAGCTTGAATGGCGGCGAAACTTGGAGCAGTTGGTACAACCAATCAACCGCCCAACTCTATCACGTCGCCGCCGATAACCTATTCCCGTACAGCCTCTACGGCGGTCAGCAAGAGAGCGGTTCGGCGATGGTTTCGAGTCGCGGTAATGACGGGCAACTGACATTCCGGGAATGGCACCCCGCCGGCGGCGATGAATATGCCTATCTTGCCCCGGACCCTTCGAACGGTCGGTACGTTTATGGCGGTCGGGTTAACCGATATGACAAGGTGACAGGTGAGATTCTGAATCTACGTCCAACCGCGCCGCACCGAACCTTGCGGACCGCCCCGCTTGTTTTTAGTCAGGCTGACCCGAAACAGCTTTTCTTTGGAGGGAACATTCTCTTTCGCACCTCCGATGGCGGCAAGACTTGGGATACGCTATCGCCCGATCTCAGCCGAGAAACATGGGAGGTTCCCGCTTCCGTTGGGAAGTTTTCAAAGCCAGATTTGGTGACTAGGCGTGGCGTTATCTACACCGTTGCGCCGTCGCCGCGAGATGCCAACGTGATTTGGTGCGGAACGGATGACGGCTTACTTTGGACCACCAAAGACGCCGGCAAAAACTGGGAAAACGTGACCCAGAACATGCTCACACCGTGGAGCAAAGTTTCGCTTATGGATGCGGGACATTTTGATAGCCTTACCGCCTATGCCGCCATCAATCGGATTCGCCTGGACGATCAGAAGCCTCACATTCTGAAAACGCACGACGGTGGTAAGTCATGGCAGGAGATTGTAAAGGGCTTGCCCGATGGACCGGTCAATGTCGTTAGAGAAGACCCGATCCGTGCTGGATTGCTCTATTGCGGAACTGAAACTGGCGTCTTCTTCAGCCTGGACGATGGGATGAACTGGCAGTCTTTGAGGCTGAATATGCCCGCAACGTCTGTACGCGACTTGATCATAAAAGACAATGACCTGTGCATCGCAACTCATGGGCGTGGTTTCTGGATCTTGGATAATCTGTCGGCGATACGGTCGGCCGAGTTCGGCGAAGGTCGGACAACTTTCTTTCCTCCCGTACCCGCCTACCTGCTGGAACGAAACACAAACGCGGATACCCCGTTGCCGCAGGATGAGCCCGTTTCGAAGAACCCGCCCGATGGGGCGATGTTTGACTACTTCTTGGCAACAGATGCCGCCAAGGTTGAAATCCATGTCCTTAGCGAGGACGATGGGATACTCCGCAAATTTGCGTCTTCGGATGCCCCGGTAACCGCGGATCCTCTCGCCATCACGGTAATGCCAGGTTGGGCGCGACCGCCTCGAATCGTAAAGGCAAACAAGGGACTGCATCGGTTTGTTTGGGATATGCGGTTAGCTCCAGCCTCGATCGGCGGAGGAAGGGGGGGCGGTCTGCCTATTTCGGCGGTTTGGGGAGATACGCCGTTCGGGCCGCAGGGTGCCTACGCGAAACCGGGGATGTACAAAGTTGTTTTGATCGTTGACGGCGTCATAACAAATAGGGCGCTTGAACTGAAAGCCGATCCGCGGAAGTGAACTATGCTGAATCTGCTACTTGTCCGCACAATTATTCAACCCATTTCTTTAGAATCAAATGCGATGCATGCGTCGGATGTTGTGGCGGCGTTGGCTAAGCACAGCGGCGAGCCCCTCAGTTGTAGCCCATCGGTTGCCAACGAGCCGCTTGTTTTGCACCTTGACGCGGCAGATTATGCAAAAGCGAAGGAAAACTTAGCTTGGGCGGTAGACGGTACGTGGCGGCAAGAAGAAGACCGAATTATTCTGGACCGGAGTTCGTCGCTCGCCGCTCAACAAGAACGAGCCGAGGCCAAGAAGGTGCAAGACTTGCTGGCGAAGATTCTTGGCGACACGACTCTGGAGATGAAAAGTGCCCCCCTGTTCGACGACAAAATCGCGACATCGTATATTACGCGCGATTGGGCTAAGGACGTCGGAAACAACCAACATCTGAAGGAAATTAATCGTCTTCGCCTCAGTTCGCCCACGTTTCGTCAAGGCATCAATTGGATCAAGTCGATCGGAACCGCGAAGCTCGCTTCGATGCAGATTGGCGCAAGAACAGTTTATTCGGACGCACCAACCGCCCTGCAACAACCCCTCGCCGCCTCGAAAAGCGTCATCAAGACGCTGATGTCTCAAGCCGACATTTTGAACGAAAGGGGCCGAGCTCTTGGGAAGACCGCCGGGTATCAAGCTTACGTTGACTATCAATCCATGGGCGGCCCAGGCAACCCTGCCCAATACCACAAGACGCTCTTTGTGATCAAGCGATTAGCTTTTGCGCGGTTCCAATTTGAGCTTGTGAGTGTCGACCAACAGGGACAGCTGATCATCGCCGGTCAAGGCACGATACCGAATCGGCTCGGCTCAAATATCTCCGCGCTACCAGCCACCGGTAAGCGTTTGGAAATATCAGACAAGATGAGGAGGCTCGGGCGAGTTTTCAATGACTTGGGAGTGTCGTACGGCGGTGGCGGCCCAGACTATTCCTACACGATTACCTTTTCCGAGCGCGAAGGCATGCCGTTTGATTGGGGTGTTGGGGAGCACTTGCGCAAGCCGTATTCTTCGGATCCAATTGGCTATTTCGCGGGTCCATTATTGAATCAGGCAGCCAAAAACAAAGACAAGCAGTTCATTGGCACCATTCCAGATTCGGCACTAATATATTTGGCGAGAGCAATGCAGGGTCAGGTGCGAACGGACGATGACCTCATTGCTTTCCTTTCACGTGGATTGGACCAGATCCCAATTTGTGAGTTGCGCGAAGAAGCCGATTGGCGGATGATTCGGCCCAGCTTTCCATCGTATTCGTATGCTTCCCGATTTAACCGGGCAGCCGCCCAATTGCTTATCCAAAACATGAGAACAAAGGGCGAGTTTTCGCTTGAGGATGCTTGCGAATATGCAAAGGTGAGCCCTGGACCTTGGACTTTTTCTTCCCCTGATCTGGTGCTGTTGGGACACGCCGTGCCCGAGGTTCCTCGATTCACCATCGAGGAAACATTGCAAGGACATCTAAGCACGCTGCTGGGGTTTGGCATGCCGGGAAAGAACATTGAATCGGGAGTGAGGCGATTCGATTCTCTACCGCCGACCGTTCAATCCCAGATTCGAAGCTGGATTGTGAAAGAAGACCGGCTCACGCAAACGATTTCCAACGCCGCACATGGGATGGGGCCAAGCAACGCCTTAGAAATGGAGACTACGGAGGTTGGAACCCGATCCGATTTGACCCTTGATATCCAAGTCCACATGAGGCCCTTTATTCGGGCCCAGGTCGAGAACGGTCCTGTTATGGATATGTCGGTTGGTTCGCTCGCATTTGAAGAAATTCAACCGGAAAACCCAGTAGGGGATATGCTCCCGCGTCGAAAATTTTCGAGTTACCAAGTCGTCAACCGGCGCAGCTATACATTTTCCATATCAGTAGGTGGCGTTCCGATCACAAGGTTTGGAAGCGAATACAGGAAAGATATCAGTTCCAAACCGGGCGCGCGAAGAGAGTTGCCTCAGAAGATCCTAAGGGATGTGGATGAAGCAAAGAAGGGCTTTGGCGGTGGACTATGAATCCTCGATTCCCCAAAAAGTGGAGGTGGGTGTGTGGGGTGGTGGCGTTCCTAGGAATTGCATTCTGGGCGATCCAGGCGGAAGCCTATTATCATGCATACTTTGTTTCTTCAACAACGGGTTCGAATTACGGTTACACCCACACGCGCTGGTTCGGTTCTTTCAATCGCCAGAGTCGCGTTTCTCCTCTCGAGACCTATCTTACGGCTCATGGCTACCCCGTCAAAAATAGGTGGTGTCGCCCGTCCGATACCGGCTACGCGTTTTATGGCCAGGCAATCTCGTTTAGTTGCGGAAGGATGCCGCCGATTCACCGCCTTGATCATCGGGTTCAGCGGTTGTGGCTCGAGCATGCCACAGAGAAAGAGGTCGTTGCATTCTACAAACTGGCGGGGACCGGAACGGATGCGCAAGTGGAAGCGGCGTGCAACGCTATTATCAAGCGCTATGACCCGGGTTCATTTTGGGTGAACTAACGGCTAGAATTGAGGATGCGTTATCGTTGTCCTCGCGCCTCGCAGCCGATTCGAATTGATGGCTCGCTGACCGATCCTCAGTGGGCGAAAGCCCCTTGGACCGACTATTTTGTTGACATAGAGGGCGACCTGAAGCCGCGGCCACGGTTCAAAACTCGCGCCAAGATGATGTACGACGACGATTACTTCTACATCGCCGCAGACATGGAGGAACCCCACTTGTGGGCGACCTTGACTGAGCACGATAGCGTCATTTTCCACGACCACGATTTCGAAGTTTTCATTGATCCAGATGGAGATGCGGCTCGCTACTTTGAGTTCGAAATCAACGCCCTCAACACTACGTGGGACCTCTTCCTGCCCAAAGCGTATCGCGATGGCGGCAGTGCGGATAACTCGTGGGAGACCCATGCGATCACGGCTGTAAATCTGAGGGGCACCCTCAACGATTCAAGAGATTTCGATGATGGATGGTCCGTAGAGATGGCTTTCCCTTGGGCATGTTTTGCCGACGGTGGCATGCCAGTTCCTCCTCGCTCCGGCGACGTGTGGCGCGTGAATTTTTCTCGGGTTGAATGGCCAATTGTTCCACTACCGAACGGAGGATATGAGAAGCCGGAAGGATGCAAAGAGGACAACTGGGTGTGGGCTCCGCAGGGGGTAGTTGACATGCACCAGCCTGAGCAATGGGGATATGTAGAGTTTGCCTAAAACTTATCGGAGTGACCGCGTTCCAACTCGCGGCGAGCGTCATTTTTGGCAATAGCCTCGCGCTTATCGTAGTGTTTCTTGCCTCGGGCCAAGGCGATTTCGATTTTCACTCGACCGTTCTTAAAATAGACTTTGGTGGGCACGATGGTAAAGCCCTTCTCTTGTGACTTGCGCTGAACCATGATGATCTCCTTTTTGTGCAAGAGTAGCTTCCGGTCACGGCGTCTCTCTGGCTTAAATGCCGACGAATGATCGTAGGGTTCAATGTCAAGCTGAATCAGCCATAACTCGCCGTCGACGACTTTGCAAAATGCATCAGTCATGTTAACGCGACCGTTGAACACACTTTTTACTTCGGCACCCACCAAGGCAATACCCGCTTCCCATGTGTCGTGTAGCTCAAATTCGAACCGCGCTTTGCGGTTCACGATGGATTTGGGCTCTTTTGCTTCTTTTTTCGCCATGAGAATTCAGTTCGGGAACAAGTTTACCAATGGGAGCGTTGAACCTACGGTGGTAGAATTCCACTGCTCTATGAATCGTCTCTTATCGCTTACGGTTGCTTCCTCGGTTTTGTTCGGCCTGGGATGCGGAAAGTCCCCCGAAGACAAGGCCGCGCCGGCGCCTGTCAAGACCGCAACTGCTCCCGCCGATCAGCTTAAAGAGCTGGGCATAAAGGATACGCAAGTTGGTAAGCCTTCGGAGTTTGTAAAAGGAATGAAGGCAGCCGAGCCAGGGGATCGATTGTATGTGCGATACAAAGGCTACTTCAAGAATGGTGAAGTTTTTGATCGGAACGATTCTGATGGTGTTGTCTACCCGGTAACTCTCGCGAACAACGAAGTAATCAAGGGCTGGGACGAGGGTCTGATTGGGATGCAAATTGGGGGTAAGCGCAAGTTAAGCGTTCCCTGGATCAAGGGCTACGGAATCGATGGCCGCGATAACATCCCACCCAAAACTGACCTCTACTTTGATGTTGAACTGGTGGATTTGGTGAAACGAGGTCAAGAAACGACGTACCACATCATTGATCGAGTAAAGGGAACAGGGGCAGAGGCTCGTAAGGGAAGCGAAGTAACGGTGGAATACGAAATGAGAGCCGCCGGGCAGAGCCGCGTCATTGATTCATCGGCGATTCAAAAGAAGAACATGACATTTCGAATTGGTGACCTCGCGATGATTGAAACCGTGGAGGACGCGTGTGTTGGAATGCGCGCAGGCGGAACGCGAGAAGCAAGAATCCCGGCAAGTTTGTGCCGACTAGAGTCCAAGACCTCCGCTCTTGTTGGAGTTCCTGCTGAGACGGTTTGGTATGTCAAGCTCAAATTGCTCTCCGTGAAGTAACATCTAGGTTCTTCCATGGCAATTCTTGTTGACAAAAACTCGCGCGTCCTTGTTTGTGGCATGACCGGTCGCGAAGGCGCGTTTCACACGGGCCAAATGATTGAATATGGCACGAATGTGGTCGCCGGAGTCACTCCCGGAAAAGGCGGTACCGAGTTCTTGGGCAAACCGATTTTTGATACGGTTGAGGAAGCGGTCGCCAAAACGGGTGCAGACGCCGCACTGATTTTTGTCCCCGCTCCATTTGCCGCTGACTCGGTTTTGGAATGCGAAGGCGCTGGTATGCCGTTTGTTACCCTGATCACCGAAGGAATTCCAACTCAAGATATGGTGCGCACCGTGAACAAGGTTCGAGCTGGCGGAAAAACCCGGTTGCTCGGCGGTAACTGCGCTGGAATCATCACCCCCGGCGAATGCAAAATGGGAATCATGCCCGGGCACATTTTTGCTCCTGGCCCTATCGGCCTTGTATCCAGGTCGGGCACTTTAACCTATGAAATCGTTTGGGAAATGACCCGAAACGGCTTTGGCCAAACCACCTGCGTAGGAATCGGTGGTGATCCCATCCCCGGAACCCGATTTATTGAGGTGATGGAAATGTTCGAGAGGGACCCCGCCACAACCGCTGTTGTCATGATTGGAGAGATCGGCGGAACCGATGAAGAAGCCGCTTGCGAATACATTAAAACGATGAAGAAGCCTGTCGTTGGGTTCATCTCCGGTCGAACCGCTCCCCCCGGGAAGCGCATGGGCCACGCCGGTGCGATTGTTTCGGGCGGTAAAGGCACAGCTCAATCAAAAGTGGATGCGTTCCTCGCTGCCGGAGCCGCAGTTGCCGATAAAACCAGTGATGTTCCGACTTTGTTAAGAGCGGCACTTTAAGCCCGCTTGTTCCGTCGTCTAGTTGTATGAGTGGTAGGGCTTTAGCGGCCGAGTTCCTCGGCACATTTGTTTTGTGTTTTCTTGGCATCGGAGCCGCCTGCGCTGACGGCGCTGGCTTGGTTGGTGTGGCTCTCGCCCACGGTTTAGCGATCGCCACGATGGGAACGGCCGTTGGGCACATTAGCGGAGGCCACTTTAATCCGGCCGTTAGCTTTGCAATGGCTCTCACCAAGCGGATGAAGTGGGGCGACATGGCGACTTACTGGATGGCCCAACTTCTGGGTGGCGCGGCGGGGGCCTACTCCGTATTCTTCTTGTATCCAAAGGATAAAGTTGATGCGGTCTCGCTGGGATCAACAATGGTCAATCCCGCCATCGATCCGACTAAAGCAATCGTATTCGAAGCCATCGGCACGGCGATTCTGGTTTGGGCAATCTTTGGCACGGCAGTGCGAAAGGGGAGCCCCAATATGGGAGCTTGGTTTATCGGCCTTACGATTTCGGCGGTGATCTTCGCGGTTGGGCCGCTTACCGGAGCCGCTCTCAATCCCGCGCGCTGGTTTGGTCCGGTTGCGGTAACCCACGACTTCAAGGATGCAATCGTTTACATCATCGGTCCATGCCTTGGAGCGGCGATTGCGGCATTGAGCTACCAGAAGTTCCTATGTCCCGAGATGGACTCGGAAACGGCGTAGGTGCGCAGGTTTGTAGCTTGGTGCGTCTCGCCCCTTATGGGCTCCCGACTCGGTGCCCCCGTCTTCCGCACGTTCGGCTAAAATAGCCCATGAGTAGAAAGAAGGTTGTCGGTTTACTTGGCGCAATCGCGATCTGCCTTGGACTTGGTTGCTGGTGGGCGATGAGCCGCAGCCTGCGCTTCCGACCTTTTTGAAGAAGTTTGAATCTCAAACTGTTCTGAAAGAGCAACGTCGATACCGCAATACGTGGGTAAGCCTCGCCTATCGAGTGGACGTTCCCGCCGAGAAAGTAACACTTTCGCTAGCGGACGAGGTGGGGGACAAGAATGTTTACATCGGGCCTGGATTCGCAGAGTGCTCAATGGCTTCATACGAGGCACGCTTAACCGCGGTGATTCACCAAGGTCGCCGTCAAACCATCGTTCACTTTTCGCAAAACACGAAGGCGGTTCCATTCCCAACGTCTCTAGTGGTGAAACTGCTGCCGAGTTTCAATATCAACTCATCTGGGAGATCATTGGACATCATGGGAGACGATGAGTTTGATAAGAGCCTAACCTTGCAGTCCATTCGCAAGATACGACCAAACGTTCGCGATCTTCCACCCAACATCTATTACATCCCCAAAGCAAAACTGGCCAAAACATCACCAAAGCCTTGAGGTTTCGCCTAGAGCTGGAAACCCGGCGCGATGGGCGGCGCATCGTCATCATCGACATACGACGCAAGCTCATCAATGTACGGGAAGAGTTCGGCCGCATAGTGTTGCTCTTGGTTACGTAGTGTAGCCGCCAATGTTTCCGTCGTCGGGTCGGTGAGCATATTGGCGTAGGTTGCGATGGCTTGGTAAAGTCCGGCTTTGAGATGCGCTGACCCGTAATATCGCACGTAGAGTAGCGTGTTTCGACTCTCTGCACCCTGAGTCACATTCATCCAGTCGGCCGCTTTACCAAAGACAACGTTCACAAAGCTCTTCGCTTGGTTTTGTTTGGCTCCCAGTTCTTCCAATCGAATCGCCAAAGCTCGCACTTGGTTTTCACAGGAGCTCTTGTATTCCGCGACGACTGAACTCGCCTCAAACGAAGCAAATCCGGGGTTGAAAGCATCGAGCGCTTCCAGTGCACCCACTTCGGTGGAGTGTGCTTCCTGCAATAACCGAATCAAACCTGCAACGTCATGAGCCATTTCAAACCAGGTTACCCACTCGGTAGAATGCATTCATGCTAGTCCCGGCATTGGTCCTATCACTGCTGACACAGTCACCCGACCGGCTCTACGTTTCGGTTGGCACGGGCACTCCGAGCGAAGTATCCCGAACAATCGTTGAGAACGTAAGCAATCCAAGTTCAAACACGCTTGTGCGTAAGGATGTCAACGACAAGCTAACCGTTTTCTATGATCCCAACGATGAGAGCCTGGTCAGTTTTCGTAAGTCCGCACAGTTCTTCGAAGAGTGTTCCATGAGCCTGCAGAAGAACATCATCAGCAGCATTGACTTGTCCAAGGGATCGCAAGAGCAGATGGCAGCAATCTTGAGTAATTTTGGCGATGTCGACTTTACCGCTCCAACCTATGTCAACCTGATCCCATCGGTGTCTCTAGATTTTGGTCAGCTTGGTGGTGAAATTCAAATCAGGCCCGAATCCGATCCCCCAGATCTCATACCCGCGCGCATCATATCATCTCGACCTTCCGTCCGCGCTATAACCCGCTCATCTGGACCCCAACTCCTCGGTTCGTCATAAGGAGTCGCAACACTTTAAGTGCGAAAGAAATGGGATTCGCATGGGGAGGGCCTTAGAGGTTTTTGAACGGATTCTCTTAGAAGAGCGGAACCGGTCGAATAGTGCCATGGCAAGATTTACCACACTCTCTTTCGAGCAGTCGGGCCTCGGGAGCCTTCATCGTGCGACGAGCGAGACCCTCAAGATTTCTGATCTGGATGCTTCCACCCGAGAGAAGTTGATCGCCAAAGTTCGGCAGCAGCATAAGGCACTAGGATACGAGACGGGTGATGCATGCCAGGTGGCATTCTTGAAAGGAAAGACTTTTAGTTTGACGCCATCACTAGGCTTCCGACTCTGGCTAGAATCAGCCGATGGGCAACGAGGTTATGCGACCATGGTGTACAAAATGCCATGCGTTAAGTCGGCCAAGCGCCTGTAGACTCAAAACTCCGACCATAATAGAGAATCCTTGCTGTACGTTCTTCTGCTTGTATTCGGATTCATCGGCCTCTTTATCATGGCGGCGATGGGTTCGTTGCGCACGGGTCGGGGTCATCCCGGAGCGCGCGGGCACTCGGCAAAGGGACACGGTAAAGGCGTCCATCGCGGAAAAGTGCACGTGCAGGGGAAGTCGAATTTTGGATTGGCAAGCCTACTTCAAGCGTTCTCTCCTATAGATTTCTTCGCTACGGCTATGGGTGCGGGAGCGCTCGGCATTGTTGGGCGGAAGGTCTTCAAAAACGAGCAGATAGCATTGGGAATGGCAGTGGCAGGCGGAATCATCATGGATTTTCTCATCGTCAAGCCACTGCTTAACCTGATGATGAAATACGCCAGCGACCCGTCGGAAGGCTTGGAGGGGGCTGTAAGTCAACTAGCCGAGGCTGCGACCAGTTTTGATGGGCAGGGACGCGGGTTGATCAAACTAACGATCGACGGCCAAACCTCACAAATCCTCGCAACATTAGAACCGGGAGAGGTCGGGGCCGGGATTCGAGTGTCAAAGGGAGATCGCCTGGTTATCCTGGACGTGGACTCAGCCCGAAACATTTGCCGGGTTTCACGTGAAATAGCCATAGATGAGTAAGGCGGTTGTACAATAGGCTTATTGAGGCCTATATGGATTTTACTTTAGCTATCTTACTAGGCGGTTTGGTTTTGTTAGGAGTTCTCCTAATTCCCGTAATCGTCGCTCGATTTTTGACCACGGTTGACGCTGGAACCATTCGGTTGGTTACGGGCCGAGGAAAGACGACGGTGTACAAAGGCCCTGGCAAAGCCATTGAGATCCCCATCTTTACAACCGGAACAACTATCCCAGCTAAAGCCATCAATATTGACCTTGAAGTTGCGGATCAGACGGCCGACGTTGATCGCAACGGTCAACCTCGTCCGATCAAAGTGCGCGTGTTGGCAAGCGCCATTGTAAGCGTTGGCGATAGCAACGAGATGATCCAAACGGCGGCAAACCGCTTTTTCTCGAAGCCCGTTCCCGAGCAAACCAGTACTCTCACCGACCTGCTCACCTCTACTGGTCGACGCGCCATAAACTTGCTTCACCACGATGAGCTTTTTAACTCGCGAGTTGGTAGCTATGATGAGGGAGCAACCGCAATTCCGGTGAAGCCGGGGATCCCGGCCGAGGAAGACGACCGGCTCGCCATTATCATCAAGAGCTCGTGCTCTCGCGAACTTCAAGATTTGGGTCTTGTCTTCAACTCCCTGAACATTAAGGAAGTACAAAGCGAAGTCGCTGAGGCTCGTCGTCGACAAAGTGCAGTTGAAGCAAAAGCCAACGCCGATATCGTCACGGCGGATCAAGAGCGCCGCGCCAAAGAAGCCCAACTCGGAGCGGAGCAAGCGGTCAACGACAAGATGCGCGACCTTGACCGTCGCCGAGCCGATAACGCTGCCCAAATTGCGGAAGCCGAAACCGCGAAACAAGTGATGCTCGGCGGATTGCGCGAGGCCGAGCTAAGGGCGACCCAGATTGCCAAAGCCACCGCTGATTCCGAGCAACTGAAAATCCAAACCGTTGCCGCGGCCGAGGCCGAAGCGATGCGAATCCGGATGCTCGCCGCTGCCCAAGCCGATGCGATCCGCCTGGTAAATGATGCCCTCGCCGCAGGTGGGAACGGATATCTTAAGCTCAAGCAACTCGAAATGCTTCCCGCCATCGCTCCCCGCATTGCCGATGCTCTGGCCGAGGCGAAAATGGTTACGTTTTCATCCGATGGACAAGGCGCGCCCTCTGGAACCGTGGATCAAATCTCAAACGTGATTCAGATGGTCTTGGCAACTCAACTCGTGCAAAACACACCGTTGTCCAATGCTTCATCCAAGCCTGATCAACCACTTGAACAACCAGCACCGACCCCCAAACCACCCGTAAAGGCGGTTGTCCAAGCCAACCCACCACCCATACCAACACCGGAGAGCTAGTCATGCTCGAAACCTTGCTCATGGCGGCCTTGGTTCCACGTTGGGCCGAGCGGCCGCTCCTTAAAGGCAAGCAAATGGACAGTGAGCCAGTCCTGTTTATCCAGCAGGCCGGATCGGCGGTGGCGACGGGGAGATTGGTGTTTACGCCAACTAAGCCGCCCATCTTGCGTTCGCCCGATCTCGACGTCACTTATAAGGAAGGCATTGACTATCGCTGGAAACCGGGGTCAAGCACGATTGAACTGATCGAAGGGTCGCAAATTCCGTTCAAAACTCACGCCGAAATGGTGCCGCCAAAAGGTAGCGCGAACACGCTCATGGGTGTTCTCTTTTCGGAAGGACGGTATTTTCATGATTTGCAGGTGCTGGCGAGCTATCCCCATAAGGATAGTTGGCCTCTGAAAAGTCCACCAACTCAAGGTGGCTTGATTCGAACCCTTGCCCGGTTACGAGCCAAGAATCCCCTCAAAATCGTTGCGCTGGGCGATAGCATCACGGAAGGGTACAACGCTTCTGGTTTTGCCAAGAGCTTAGCTCCACCCCACCAGCCGGCCTATCCTGGATTGGTCGCCGAAATTTTGCAAAAGAGATTTAGCTCAAAAGTGACGTTGGCCAATCTGGGAGTCGCCGGGACTACCGCCGATTGGGGACTGACTCAGGTTCCGAAACTTGCGGAAGAGAAACCTGACTTAGTGATCTTGGCCTTTGGTATGAACCACAGCCAAGCCGGACCCGAGTTCGAGGACGTCATGCGAAAACTGTGTGAAGCTGTAAAAACCGCGTGCCCCAACGCCGATCTCATCCTCGTCGCCTCTATGACCGGCAACCCCATCGCCTTTCCCACCGAGCGATTCATCGGCTATCGCCATGCCCTGAGCAATCTAGTTTCCTCGAAGATTTCGCTTGCCGATGTCACCACCCCGTGGCTCGAACTGCTCAAGCACAAAAACTTCTCTGATATCAGCGGTAATAACATCAACCATCCCAACGATTTTGGCCACCGGCTATATGCCGAAGTCATCTGCCAACTGTTACACTCGAACGCCAGATAAGTGCGCTGAAAATGGAAACAAACTGACCGCCGATGCCGTAAGATGAAAAAGCATGAATTTACGTTGGGGATTTCTCGGGTTGAGCGCGGCACCGCTTTGGTATGGCCTAAACACTCCGCCCGCTCGGCCCATCGCCACCGATCCCATTGGGGAACTGATCCAACGCCTTGATCAAGGCGAAGTCACGCTCAACTTTCACCCGAAGCGTGGGTATCTCGACTCGCTTCTAAAGGAGTTGAACATCAACCCCAACTCTCAGGTGCTGGTGTTTTCGAAAACCAGCTTACAGCTCGACTACATCAATCGAAAAACACCCCGAGCCCTGTATTTTAATGATCGAAACTATGTTGGATGGATACCTGGCGCCCCGCTGATTGAAATTATGACGATTCATCCCGAAAAGGGCATTCTCTTCTACACGATTCGGAATCAACAATTGACCAAGCCCCGATTCGACCCCAATCCGGGGCAGTGCTTTCAGTGCCATGGGCGCCGAAACGAATATCAAACGCCGCTTCTCATTGCTCAATCATCGTTTGTCGCCCCCAGCGGATATCCGCAGATCTTCGCGCGCACCGTTAGCGCCACGCCTGATGTGCCGATGGAAGATAGATGGGGCGGTTGGTATGTGAGCGGAACGCACGGAAAGGCCCGACATCGGGGCAACGAAGTCGCCATTGGCGAGGGCGAGAGTTTCAAGCACGACTTCGAAAAGGGTGCCAATGTCACCGATTTGAACGGCTATTTCGATACGTCGGGTTATATCACCCCGCACTCCGATATCGCCGCCCTCTTGGTGGTAGAACAGCAGATGGACATCCAAAACACGCTCACCAGCACGAGTAACCAGGTGCGCCAGATTCAGGCCTTGCAAAAGAATGGTCAACTGACGGCTGAAGCGCAGAAGGAACTGGCCACTCAATGCGAATACCTGGTCGCCGCCCTACTGGGTGATGGCGAAGCCAAGCTGAGCGCCGCGGTCAAAGGAACCAGCACCTTCGCTGAAACCTACAGCCAGTCCTCTCCAGCAAGCAAAGACGGCCGCCGCCTCAGCGAACTCGACCTGAAAACCAGAGTTCACAAATACGGCTGCAGCCCGCTGATCTACTCTAATGAGTTCAAAGCCATGCCCCAAATCGCGCAAACGCAGGTGTTGCGACGGATTGCCGAGGTGGTAAAGGGCGAAAAGGACTACCGCCACCTGAAACGAGCAGATCGAACGGCTATCCGTGAGATTCTAACCGACACGCTCCCCGAGTTCGCGGCGATTGCCAAAAATTAGCTCCCCTCTCGTTGTTCTGCATGTTCATGCCAGAAAAGGGAGTAGTGAGTTTTGATTTCCCTCCGCCAGCAGGGTGCGCGGGACAAACGATCTTAAACACCGGGGTATCGCATACGGTCGATCCTAGCATCGGCTGCTTTCGGATAGAATGGGATTGTGAAGAACCTGCTTTCTCGCAGGATCATGTCAAAGTGGGAGTCCGCCGGGTGCCTTTGCGCGCTTTCTAGCGCGTTTTTCCTTATTGTGGGGCTTGCGGGGCTCTATGCTACCAAGCTTAGTTGGTGGGGCGCGGGAGTTGTCTGCTGTGTTGGCTCGCTCGGAATCATAGCCGCCATCATGATTTGGCGGCGCAATCGTTACGGATTGCTCGCGGCTTCGGTGCTTTCTTTTGTCTGGTGCGTTTTCGCACTGGTATGGGGGTGGAAAGGGCCGCAAGACTTGATCTCCGGCATCCCTCCATTCCTGTTTTCTCTTGCGGCCTTCTTGTTGTTTCGGTCTCCCGAAAGACTTGATGATGATCCAGCCTGAGTGACAGCGGAACTGTGCATCTTGAAGCTAGGTCACGTTCGAGTCTAAAGTTTTGCAAGGGAAGTTCTCTGCCAAAGCGCCACACACCCAGGGGGATTGTATGGCGCGAGTGCGCGCAGCTCACAAAAGTCTTGTTGGGGTTGAAAAACGCTTTGTTGAGGCGCAAGAACGCCTTGTTGGGGTTGAAGAAAGCGATTTTGGGGCGCAAGAAGTCTCTGTTGAGGCGCAAAAACGCCAGCTCAGATCGGCATTTTAGGTTCCAAATAGGCATAATATGGGCCCGCAA
>JBEBHJ010000101.1:0-5112 GCA_040081075.1 Fimbriimonadaceae bacterium
CAGGCTTCTGCGTATGGCGCTTCTTGTAGCCAGGAGTAAACTTGGATCATGAAGGGGCATCGTCGCCGGCAGAACAGCCAAGAAGTATGCCGGACGATGTTCGCCACCACCACCGCCTCAGCCGCCGAGCTTTGCCTGCGTATAATAAGCCTGTGCTTGGAGATTGGGTAGCTTTTTGAGGTAGGTCTCCGGAGGAGCATGGAATAATGGATTCTATTTGAACCTGATTACAATAAGCGCCACACGCAGAAGCCTGCTCCGCCTAAGCGGAGGGGAGGCGTATGGCGCGAGAGACCCGAAGGTGCTCCAAAAATGGGGGCAGTGCCTGCGAAAATGCATTGGAGCATAAGATGATATTAGCTTGTATGATTGGAATTTACTTGGAAAGTGGAGTAAAGTTAACGGTAGTTCCTGTAAACCGAAGGGGAAACCCTACTGATTCTTTGCAGGTTCAGTTAAAGAATTCGAGTAAAAAGAGTGTGTGGCACTATTCTCTTGATCGACCGTACGTCGGCTACGAGATTTTGGATAAGCGGATTCTTGGGCACGAACGGGTCCGAATTATCAATCACTTGCAACCTGCGATTCCTACCCCCATTGAACTCAAATCCGGACACGTGGCATTGGGATCGTTTCGTACCGGGTCGTTCTTCGAATCACTTCAATCTGGAAGATATGTTTGCCATATAAGGTACGACGAAGGCTCTGGAACAAGCGAGCGCAAAAGTGAGGGTCGTCCCGTCATGGAGACAATCGGGAGCTTGGTCGCAACGCCGATTTTGCTTGTGACGAAGAAGTCTGGAGTGATCTCAGTTACTCTTCTGTCGGTCCGAGACCGCAAAAGAGAGAAGCAGTTTCTGTCAGGTTCATAAGCGCACAGCTTAAGCAATAACGGCCCGCACATGCAAGCAATGATCTCGGATGGAACCGACTATCTAGGAGAAGCATAAGAAATGGCAATGTCAATGAGAGTAACGAATATGGGAGGCCGAGTGATCGCTACCAAGCGCGCCGGGGTCAGGAGTTATCATCAACACGACGCCCTGGGCAACACCATCGCCCTCATCAACGATTCTGGAGTCGTAACCGACACCTACACCTACTGGCCCTATGGAGAACTAAGAACCTCCACGGGATCGACAGTGAACCCCTTCAAGTTCTGCGGAGCCTGGGGGTATTACACGGATACGACCGGGAGAACGTATGTTAGGGCAAGAACGCTGAGGCCAGGGCTGACGAGATGGATGACTGTTGATCCGCTGTGGCCCAGTGAGCATAGCTATATTTATGCTGCCCTGAATCCGGTTACACTTCGCGACAGCTCGGGGCTTTCCGCCACCCTGTCGGTCTACGGAGTTCCACTTCCGAATGGACATGGCCTTGATCCAGGCGACTGGAAACACCATGCTTGTGGAAAGCACTATTCGGGCGTTAATTGGAGGTTAACTCCGGTAGGTAATAACACAGAAGGCGATCGTGGAGTCATCGTGCAGCTGATAGACACTTACCAATACAAAGGAACCTGTCCTCCAATCGGCGGCATGGTGACAGATTTTGAAGATCATTTCTACGAGATGTGGTACGTTAAATGGAAATCAAGGACTGAGTATCAAATTTTTGGAGGCTGCCCGAATGAAAACGGTAGCATGTGGGAATACAGCTCTGATCCTCACGACCTCTGGCTAAAACCTAACCGTCGCGATATCCGATTTGGCAAGCACAAGACGATCGGATCGGCGTATTACATCCATAATCCACCACCCGCATTCTTCAACGGATTCACAGTAGGTGGAAATCCGAAATCACAAGATCTTTGCTCCGTTAACGTTCGGGATCCCCACCCCGGTTTCGTTTTTGATGCGGCAAAAGTTACGGCCAAACAAAGCCTCAAGTTCCACTGGGAATGTTGTTGCTTCACGAATCCGTATGGATTAGTGACGCCATGCTCAGGGAAGCTGGAGGAACGCACTCCGCCCTTTGCGACAAGATTTGTCAATGACTGTCCGTGTCCGAGGGTCAATGCCGGAGGGGGTACAAGTTGAATGCGCTCTTGCGAGCCTGGATCGCAGCCGTATCGTTTTTCTTGGTGATGTCCAGCGGTTGCTCAGGAGGCCGCCGCGACGATTTCAACTCCAAGGTGCCTTCAGTGAATCCGATCTCGAGAACAATGGAAAAATTGCCGGCAGATAGCGAGACCGTAGCAATCGTGGAACGAATTGCGAAGTTCCCAACGTCGTCTGAGTTGATCCATCTCGAGGCCCGACAATCAGCCAAAAGTGTTGCGGCGAGCCTAAGCAACATAAGCATAGCAAACCTTGCTAAAGCCTACAAAGTGTATTTGCGAGATGTCTCGAACAATGGTGCACTTGATAGATTGGCCGGGCTCAACCGCATGCTTTTTGAACTCACGGATAAAGAAACGCTTCCTCTTGTGATACATGATGGGAACGTCGTAGATTCAGATCAAATAAATACTGTTTTGTCGATGCCCCCATTGCAAAAATTGCTGATGTACGGTGAGACTCGCAAAAGGAGAAAATTTTGATTTCTAGCCAGCAAATCTCCAAGTCAAAAATCACCACCATACCCGCTGGCCCGGCGACGAAAAGCCTTAAGCTATGATGCCCGCGAGCCAGCTCACAACCCAGGTTCGAACGCTTGCCGGAGCCAAGGCAACGCTTGTTGATGGCTACGATGTCGTTGGAAACCGCGTGACACGAAACACCGATGGGACGCTTACGACGTGGGTTTACGATGCGGCAAACCGGCTGACCAACCAACAACTAGCAACGGCATTTACTACGTTCACGATGGATGAAGTGGGCAATGTAACGGTAAAGAACCAGCAGGGTTCAACTCGGTACACAATGACTTACAACGCCGCACAACAACTAGTGACGATGCCTCAAGGGACGAACCTAACCACGATCACATTCGACCTGAACGGCAATCTCACACTGGAGCATCTGGCTTCAACCAGGACGACGGACACGTTCGACAAAGAAAACCGGCTCATCGGCCAGCTGGTCGGAGCAAGCACACGGTCAACGTATACCTTTGACGGTGACGGACAGCGCCGAACGGCGCACGAGAACGGTGGAACACTTACCACCATGATTTGGGATGGAACAGACTGTTTAGGAGAAAAGAACAGCTAATGCCAATGTCAGCAAGAGTTTCAAATATCGGCGGTCGCATTGTTGGGGTGAAGCGGAACGGCGTCTACCACTCCCACCAACACGATGCCCTGGGCAACACTATCGCCCTGATTAACGATGCCGGAGTCGTAACCGACACCTACGCCTACTGGCCCTACGGAGAACTAAGAACCTCCACCGGCTCCACAACAAACCCCTTCAAGTTCTGTGGAGCGTGGGGGTATTACACCGATACAACCGGTCGAACGTATGTGAGAGCCAGAACACTGAGGCCAGGGCTGACCAGATGGATGACCGTCGACCCGTTGTGGCCGAACCAGCCGAGATATGTGTATTGCCTGGCGACGCCGACCCTTCGATTTGATTACTTTGGGCTTGCTCCAGAAGAGACTCCACCCCCGTATTCAGAGATTGTTCCGGGTGTACCATTGGATATTTGCACTCAGTATAGGCTAGCTTCGATCCCACTAGGTGCATTTTTACGCGTCAATATTAGCGTTCAAGTTTGTCGCACTTGCTATACTTGCAATTGCCCCCCGCCCGGTTTGGATTTCGCAACTCAGTGTCTTTCAATCACCGCGATCGTTTCCGTTCAAGTTGGCATCCGTTTGAATTTCTTGGACGGTTGGAGGGATCTCCCCAGAGCATGGCAGTTTCTGATCGAATCAGTTATCCTGCCGAGCGCTGGCAGTTACTGGGCAATCGGTTGTCGCAATGAGTACGGTTGCCCAGAAAAGGGAACACGGTATGACGGAACTTATTTTTGCGTGAGCGGTTGTCTGGTTGCATTTAGTGCGACTTGTTGTACTGGGCGCGATCCAGCTTGTCGTACTTCGCTGGGATACTGCGGCCTTCCCAGTGTTTCCCTGAGCGCCAGATTCAAATTCTTAAAGTGCTGGTAGATATGCGGCTGCGTCCTCACCCAGAATATGTCTTCATTTTTGCCACGATCATCGCTCTGTGCTCAACGGGCACGATCCTCGAGTCGGGCTCAAACCGGTGGATATGCGCTGCGTTATTGGTGATCGCTTGCGTTCCAGTTAAGCTCACCTTGTCAAAGTCTCATAGGCGGTTGCTTCGTGCATCCGTATCCTTGAAGGAGACGGAAGGATACCAACCCGTCCTTGCGATTACGCCATTTCAAAAGGTGGGCCTTTGGGGTTATCGCTACCTTCGCGTTAGGCTGCCCAACGAAACCGTAGAGATTCCAATCTCGTTCAAAGGCGCAGCTACCCTGTTTGTTCCTGCGCAGCCGATAAGCTCAATCCCTCCAACGAGAGAGTTCAGGTCTTCCTGGATGTGCTCCACTCTGGATCGCGGGCGCGGTCTTTCTGCTGGTTACAGTGATTGGCATTGCATTGGGTTACGTATTGGCGTTTGCGCCGCTGTTCGGTTGGGTCATTTACTTTCGGCCATTCGTTTTCTTGTGGGTCAAAACTCCTCGTGTCATATCGGTCACCGACCAAGGAGTCCGTTTCGGAACCGAAACCCTCTTGTTTGAAGAGATTGATGGGCTAACGGCGGTCGGGTACGACGCAACCGACTACCTCTTGGTGCATGCGGGCGCGAAGACGCTGCGGCTTGACCGGTGTTTGGAACCATTTCGAGAGTTGGAAGTAATACTCTTCGAAGGAATAGCCCGGAAGGGCTTACACCCTTACTTGCAAATGGAAGTCAAATGATTGTTTTTTTGGTCGGCCCAAATATCAAGGGGTTATGTTCGTGCATTGTCAAGGAGTTGCACGGACCGCGGTCCAATTGGATCTATCCAGGAGAAGTATAAGAAGTGGCGATGTCAATGCGAGTAACGAATGCAAACGGGCGAGTGATTTTCAGTGAGCTCCCCGCACCTTGCGCCATACGATCCCCCTGGGCGTATGGCGCTTCTTGTAGCCAGGAGTAAACTTGGATCATGAAGGGGCATCGGCGGTGGCAAAACACGCCGGGATTTGTG
>JBEBHJ010000066.1:0-18772 GCA_040081075.1 Fimbriimonadaceae bacterium
AACATATCCCACGCAAAGGCCCAGGAATTCATCAACTGTGGACGTGGTGAGAAATGGGAGGTCGGCAGTAACCACCAGAAGGCGATCGGGTGGCATGTTCTGTTGAGCAAGATGATCGAAAGCGATCTTGACGTTGTCCACACTACTGTTTCCAGCTTGGAGGGCGAAATCGGCTAGAGTGGCTTCCTCGGATTCCAAAACATCCCGATTTCCAACCACAATAATCCTTCCGACATTCTTGGACCCACGAAGTGCCTGAATCGTCCGTTTGAGCACGGAAACATCTTCATACTTAATGAGCGCCTTGCTCGAAACGCCAACAACTCGCGAGAACTCTTCTGGGATCGAGCCACCCGCTGGAATTACAACATCAATGCCTGCCACTACGTCCTCAAAGACGAAATTTTACATCAGCCCGGTTCAACTTTCTGAGTCTTCGTGTTTTCTTCTTAAGCGTTTGTTGATTTCGTCCAATCTTTCGTCTCCGGTTCCCTCCAATCGGATCCGGTTCCGATCCCGATCTTCTTTGCGGGAGCGCAACAAGGAGATTGATTCCTGAACCCATTCATGCGTGATTCGCGAGGTCGTGGTCATTTCAAGGTCAGCTAAGAGTTTGGCTACCCCCGAATCTTCTAGGTGGGCTATGAGGATCGGCCCTTCTACGGAAGGGTAAGTGTCACCGAACTTCGCCAGTATTGCGCGGGCTAGGTCAGTGGCGTTCAGCGTTAAGAATAGGTCTTGCTCGGCTAGGATTGGATGAATTATTTTGCGAAACTGGGGTTGGAGATAGGCTCGGAAGAGATCCGCCTCAACGCTCTTCATTCCAATGACGGGCCGCCCCTTGACCTCCGGAGTTTCGGGAGTTTCTTGGCGTTTCTTTGCTTTCAGCGCCAGGGTAGCTTGACTACGAAGCCATCGGGCGGCTTCGGCAGGATCCTTCAGGTCCGGCACTTGGGGTGCAAGTTTCTGAGAGTAAGTGCGCAACTCGAGGTCATTCTTACAGAGCGTGAGCGCTTCTATCGCCTCCCGCCAAAATGCTTCGTCGGCCGGGTGATGGCGCTGTTGAATTTGAATCAACTTGAATTCGACCGGGTGTATGCCCTTTTCTGCCGCCATCTTTACCGCATCGGGGCCGGCGGTTCGTAGCAGTGTATCGGGGTCTTCGCCCTTAGGCATGAGAGAGACTTTCACCTGCAGGCCCTCGGCGCCAAATACTTCTGATGCGCGTTGTGCGGCCTTTTCGCCAGCGGGATCGCTATCGTAGAGAATGACGGCTCGGTTTGTGTATCGCTTTATGAGTTGTGCTTGAAGTTCTGTCGCGGCTGTGCCCAAGGATGCCACTGCCGTCGTGACGCCTGCTTGGTGGCATGCGATTACATCCAAATATCCCTCGCAAAGCACCACCGGAGCGTCGTTTCGCAGAGCATTTTTGGCGATATTCAACCCATATAAGACCCGGCTCTTTCGATACAGCGGCGTGTCACCACTGTTAATGTATTTCGGATGCCCGTCGCCCAGCAAGCGGCCACCAAACGCCACCAGACTCCCTCGTTCGTCACGAATTGGGAACATCAGACGGCCGCGAAACTTGTCGTAATAGCTTCCGTCAGAAGCTTGGTCCACAAGAAACAGGTCCTTGCATTCCTCAAGCCTCAGGCCGGTTTTGAGTAAATGTCGGGCCATTGCATCGGATACATCTGGCGCATAACCGATCTCCCAGGTTGCGATCACTTCATCGCCCAACCCACGGTTTTTGCAGTATTCTCGCGCGGCATTGGATCGGGCGAGTTCCGCTTGAAAGAACTTAAGGGCCGATTCCATAGCCGCAAGCCGACCGAGCTTGACTTCCTTTTGCTCCGGCTTGGCTTGCTTTGAGAGGACAACCCCGGCTTGGTCCGCCAGAACTTTGACGGCCTCACCGAACGTGAGGTTCTGGGTTTTCATCACCCAATCAAAAATGGAACCCGACTCACCGCACGAGTAACAGCGGTAGTAACCGGATTGGTCAGACACAGAAAAGGACGGTCTCTTGTCCGAGTGAAACGGACAAAGTCCCGTCCAATTTTTGCCGCTACGTTTTAGTCTAACGACTTGACCAACGAGATCAACGATACTAATCCGGCTACGGATTTCATCAAGCTCGTCGGCCACGAATACAGTTTACGCTTTGCCAGCGGCAACTACGATTCCAGTCACGACATGAGGCTTATCGGTCTCAAGACGATTGAATCGGAAGGCAACTTTCTGCTTGATCAAATATCGAATGACAATCTGATTTCCGCTTAGCTCGTAAGCATCTGGAGTCCCGTAGCGAGACATGACATCCTTGATCTGCGCACCATATTTGATGCCTCGATTTGTGCTGACACGTGAGTCAGCCGAACCGATTGCTTCAATCTGGATGATGTGATTAAACTTGTCAACGATGAATCCGAATCGGCTGTTGCCTCGCTTGTAAACCCATCGGGTGAACAATATTCGCGTGTCCTTTGTGTCGCCGCCAGCCGCACCGCCACCACTTGGTGCACCGCCAGCAGGGCCGCCGCTTTGACCAGCCGCCGATGGTCCTTGACCACTAGGGGTAAGGCCAGCATCATCATCGCCGCCTCGACCACGATTCTGGAAGAAGTTCTCGGTTCCGAATCCAAAATCACTTCGCCATGCGGCTTGAGCTGTGCTTCCACCGCCTGCACCGCCGCCCCCTTGAGATCCCGCAGCGCTTGGTGCTCCCGGAGTTCCTTGGTTACCGCGGGCTCCGCCTCCGGCTGCTCCAATTGAACCGCCACCGGTACCGATTGCTTGAATATCGTCTGGAGAGCCAAATTTGCGGATTAGAACGAGTGCGTCGTCATAAAGCTTTACGCCAACAAGTCCATTCTCAGCAGCTGTACTCTTGGATGACCCGAGGCCAGCCGTTTTGACTCTTCGACCTGAGCCACTACCCGTTCCATCCGCTGTTGCGAGCGAGAGGATCGCTACGCTTGCCAATACTAATAAGCCAATTCGCTTCATATTATTTGTTCCTTCCCTGATGGACCACCGAAATGTTCCTATTGATCTTTGACGCATCGCGCCTTCAAAAGGTCACGTTTATTGTAGACGTTCTTTGGCACGTTCTGCGTTCGGTTGGCGTAAGGTATACCAGTAATTCCTTTCAGAAAGGAAAGAGTAAAAACAATGGCAACAGATTTAGCAGTTACATCAGCAGATTTCGCAGAGAAGGTTTTGAAGTCGGACGTTCCCGTCCTGGTAGATTTTTGGGCTCCGTGGTGCGGTCCATGTCGAGCAATTGCTCCGGCTGTTGAGGAACTGGCCGCCGAATACGAGGGTCGAGCCAAAGTATTCAAATTGGATGTTGATGTTGCCGGTGATATCTCGATGAACTACGGTGTCATGAGCATTCCCGCCTTAATCGTCTTCAATAATGGTCAAGAAGTTGATCGCATGGTTGGAGCTGGACCCAAAGCCCAGATTGCCGCGCTGATCGATCGCGCCTTGAAGACCGTAGCGTAAGAACCTACGCTGTGCATTAGTGCCTGTCCTTGAACATTCAAGGACAGGCACTTCTGTTTTTAGTGGTCCTCTTGAGCTGCTCGCATTTTCGCGTATTCGGCGATCAGTTTCTGTTGCTCAAGAGCAGGTAGATCCTCGTAATGTGACACCGATTGCGAAAACCGACCGCGACCCTTTGTTATCGAACGCAAATCAAGCGCATAGCGCATCATTGTTGCCATTGGCACTTGAGCTCTGATTCGAGTCTTGCCGGGTGCGAGGGGCTCCAACCCCTGCATGTGTCCGCGTCGTCCATTGAGGTCGCCTACCACGTCTCCAACACATTCGTCAGGAACATCGACATGCAGCTCCATAATCGGTTCGAGGATAGTTGGAGTTGCCTTCTCAGCCGCGGCCTTGAAAGCGAGTGAACCGGCAATCTTGAACGCCATTTCGCTTGAGTCCACGTCGTGATAGCTTCCGTCGTAAACGGATGCTTTGACGTCGACTACGGGGAAGCCAGCAACGAAACCATGATCCATAGTTTCTCGGATCCCCTTTTCAATAGCGGGAATGAAGTTCTTGGGAATGGCTCCTCCCACGACCTTGTTTTCGAACACAAAGCCCTCCCCGCGGCCCTGAGATGAAAGTTCGATCCAACAATCACCAAACTGGCCCTTACCGCCGGTTTGCCGCTTGTGGCGGCCCTGTGCCTTGGCGCTACCGCGAACGGTCTCTTGATAGGGCACCTTGGCTTCCTCGGTGGTTACCGTTACACCAAATCGACTCTTGAGCTTTTCGATCGTCACGTCCAAGTGAATATCGCCCATTCCTTCAAGAACTTCTTGGTGGAGGGCCGCGCTTCGTGTGTACCTGAGCGTCGGATCCTCTTCGAGAAGTTTCATTAAGGCTGGTCCAAGTTTGTCCTCATCAGCCTTTGTCGCCGGTCGGATGGCAACGCGATAGATAGGCTCGGGGAAGGCAACTTCGGGAAGCCTAATCTTGTCTTTGCCCGTTGTGAGCGTATCTCCCGTGTGGGTATCGGCCAACTTAGCGATCGCACAGATGTCTCCAGGCGGAACCGTTGGAGCAGGCTCCTGGCCTTTGCCGTGAGGGAAGTAGAGATTGTGTAAACGCTCTTCCTTGTCTCGATTGATGTTCAAGACGTTTTGATCGTGCTTGAACTGGCCCGAGAACACCCGGACGTAGTTAATTTTCCCTACGTAAGGGTCGGCGGTGGATTTGAAACAGAATGCAGCAAGTGGGCCGTCGGCCTCTGGTTTGTACTCAACTCCGTCGATCTCCTTAGGCTTATCTTTGGGAGATGGGAGCTCGCCAATGATGCGATCCAACAGAGTTGCAACGCCTATCCCACTGAACGCGGAGCCCAGCAAAACCGGAACAACGCGTCCATTCTCAGTTCCCACCAAGAGGCCGTGCTCAATCTCCAGGGGGTTGAGTTCTTCGCCTTCTAAGTACTTGATGGCGAGTTCGTCGTCGCCCTCGGCGGCGGCGTCCATCATTTTTTCTCGGCGCTCCGCCGCTTCTTCAGAATAGCCGGTCGGAAGATCTTCGATTTCTACGCCGCGGTCCTTTCCTTTGTAAACCTTCATGTTCAGGAGGTCGAGCACTCCGGCAAAGGCTGCTTGGTGGCCGATCGGGATTTGAACTAACACCACTTTTCTACCGTAACGCTGGTGGAGCGTGTTTATCAATCCCTCGAAGTCAGCGTTATCCCGCTCAAGCTTGTTCACAAAAATACAAGTTGCAAGACCATGTTGTTCAGCGACTTCCCAGGCCAACTCAAAGCCCACATCGAGGTCAGCCTTCGCTTCACACACAATAATCATGGATTCCACCACGCGGGCCACACCATGCAAATCTCCAATGAAGTCTGGATAGCCAGGGACATCGATCAGGTTGATCTTGTGATCGTTCCATTCCAGCGGTAACACCGAAGCACTGACACTAATTTTTCGGCGGATTTCCAAGGCATCATGGTCACTTTGGGTGTTACCAGCATCGACAGAACCAACTCGATCACTTGCTCCGGCGGTAAAGAGCAAATGCTCTACGAGCATGGTTTTTCCCGAGCCGCCATGGCCAACAATTGCAACGTTACGTATCTTATCTGGTGTGTATTGCTTCACCGGAACCTCCCGGAAGTTGTAAAACTCCCTACCTGGTGTGCTTACCCGGTTCTTGGACTTTCCCGCAAGTGCCCCTTCACCCCTAGAGCCGGTTTGCCGATAATCACAAAAGGATCATTGGGTGTGAGGCAAACTGGGACACTAATTCGGGAGCGAGTACTTGCTATGCAAGCGGCTTTGGGCGTGCTCATGGTCTGTTGCGTTTGTATCGGCGCCCTCTACCTAGGCGGACGAAACCTCTTTACCAGCGCTCGCGAAGCTGAGCTCACGGCCATTGCCAACACTGCGGCCCTATCCATCAATGGTGACTTACATCAAAAGGTTAGGCAAACTGGCAGTTGGAGGTCAAAAGACTATGATAGGGCCTCACTCCCGTTGGCCAAGATTCGTGCTTCAAACCCGCAGATTAAGTACATTTACACCGTATATCTGAGCCAGGAAACGCCAAGATTTGTCCTAGATCCTACTCCTGCGGGAGACTCGGACAAAGATGGGGTCGACGACAAGTCGTATCCTAATCAGGCCTATGATGACGCAACTCCCGCGATGCGCCAGGCGCTGTACAAGCAAATTTCAACCGTTGAGCCGCACGCATACACTGACCGCTGGGGGACCTTTATAAGCGCATACGCTCCATTCTATGACTCAAATGGTCGGTTTGAGGGGCTCGTCGGTGTAGACATGGCACAGGAAGTGAACCTTGCGAGACAAGCTAAGTTCGATTTGAAATTTAAGCTTGCCCTCATGTTGAGCGTCGCTTTGGCGCTGCTTACCTACTTGCTTGTGTTCAGAGGCGCAAAAAAGATTCGGGCCCATGAAGAGGCTCTCCTATCCGCGCAGATAGAACTTACGCAGGCAAACGAGTTGCTTGAGCAACGAGTTGCTCAACGCACCTTTGCGCTGCAAAACGCGATTCAAACCAAAGACACTTTCCTCGCCAACATGAGCCACGAAATGAGAACTCCGCTAAATGGAATCATCGGTTTGTCTGGCTTGCTGATGGACACCGAACTCAGTCAAGATCAACGGGAGTATGTCGAGAGCGTTGAACGAAGCGGTCACCATCTGCTTGAGCTTGTTTCCGATATTCTCGTTGCGGCTCAGATTCGTCACGCCGGGATCGAGCTTGACCCTAAGCCGACCAACATCAATGCTGAGATAGAGCGGGCGTGTGAATCGCTCCGCCTGTCGGCGACAAATCTGGGGCAGGAGATGATGTTTGACCTTGATCCGAAGCTTAGTAAGCTTCATACAGCGGACTCCTTGCGACTTCGACAAATTGTCACCAACTTGGTCGGAAATGCCGTGAAATTCAACTCTCAAGGGGGCGTCATCTACATTTCCAGCTCGGCTCTGGATAGCGGCACTTGGGTTTTACAGGTGATGGATACCGGAATTGGGATCGCTTCCGACAAAATCGCAAGCATATATGAAGAGTTCACGCAAGTTGATGCTTCATCTACCAGGCGCCACGGCGGGACTGGATTAGGTTTGACGATCACAAAGGGCTTAGTAGAGCTTATGGGCGGTCGCATTGATGTAGAAAGCACTCTTGGGAAAGGCTCAACCTTCATTGTTTCGCTTCCTCTCATCCCGGATGAAGAAGAAGAAGCGGCTTAGACTAATCTTATAAAGCTGAAGTCCCGATATTAATACTGTTATGTCTGAAGCCGCT
The DNA here is from genome assembly GCA_040081075.1 of Fimbriimonadaceae bacterium. Lineage (GTDB taxonomy): Bacteria > Armatimonadota > Fimbriimonadia > Fimbriimonadales > Fimbriimonadaceae > JANJUB01. The sequence goes on from JBEBHJ010000066.1 coordinate 7,318, forward strand.
GCAGAACCCAAGAAAAAGGGGAAGCTTCCCGTTATCCTCGCCCTCGTAGTCGTCCTATTTGGAGGCGGCTTCTTCGGGATGAAGATGAAAGGGGGAGGCAAGAAAGTTGAGCCAGCAATTAAGCTTGCTCACGGAGAGAAGGCAGTTGTTGAGATTGAAGAAAAGCTCTACAACCTCGCCGATCGCGAAACTTTCATGAGGACGACAATGGCGCTCCATCCGAAAGATGGTTACGAGGTTGCGAAGATTGCGGCTCAGTTGCCTGCTATTGAGGATGCCATTCTTCGCGTGGTCTGCGATAAGATGCCGGATGAAGTGGTGGGTTCAAAGAACATCGCCAAGCTGAAGGTTGAGATCGCGGAGTCGATTAACCATCTGCTTGAGGCGGCTGAGGAAGAGCATGCAAAGGAAGGCGGAAAGGAAGAGAGCAAGGAGAAGCCCAAAGAGCACTCTAAAGACGAGAAGCCAGAGCATCCTGACTGGGATTCGCAGACGGGGCCTATCCTTAAGGTTTACTTCAAAGCCCTGGCGATCCAATAAACGCTAAAATCAAACCGTGATCTCTGCAACATTCGAACGATTACGTCTGGCCAACCAAAAAGCGTTAGTTGCATTTGTCACCGCTGGAGATCCGTCTCTTGAGCAACTTCCGGAAATTCTACGTTCTCTAAAGGACGGTGGCGCGGATCTTATCGAAATTGGGATCCCATTTAGCGATCCTATCGCCGATGGACCGGTAATTCAGGCCGCAAGTCAGCGAGCCCTTGATCGAGGTGTTACTCCGAGGGATGTTCTTTCCAAGATCAAAGAAGCCAGCGCCGAACTAGGGGACACCCCTTTGATTTTGATGGGGTACTACAACCCCCTGTTGCGATGGGGGCTGAATCAGTTTGCCATTGATGCCAAGGATGCGGGCGTGGCTGGCGTTATCGTCTGTGATTTGATACCGGAAGAAGCCTCAGAATGGGTGAAGGCATGCAAGCAGACGGGCTTGTGTACGATCTTTCTTGCGGCCCCCACCAGCACCGATGAACGTCTGGATGCCGTATGCAATGCGTCTTCAGGTTTTGTCTACTCGGTCTCTCGGACCGGTGTAACTGGTTCTCGATCTGACCTTCAGACCGACATTGCTGACCTCGTCAACAGAATCAAATCTCGGACCGAAACCCCCGTTTGTGTTGGCTTTGGGATCCGGACTCCGGAGCATGTGGCAAGCGTATGTAAGGTTGCTGACGGGGCGGTTGTCGGTTCACTCTTTGTTCAACTCTTGGCAGACGGTAACCTGAAATTACTGGAATCTGAAGTGGCAAGGCTTAAATTGGGTTGCCAAAACTAACGCTTTCGGCGCCAGTTGCCGACAATACGAATTAGAACCATGATTCCTGTTCTTTTTTATGGCGCTGGTTGCTTTGCGATTGCGATGATTCTCACGATCATCGTCGCAATGTTCAAGCCGATCCAAACTCGCGACGATTGGAAGTCCTGGCGCACATTTGTGGTCATGATGGTCTTAACCGCGTTGGCTCCCTATATGTGGGCAGAGGGTCTTACTGCAAAATACGGTGGCACGATGAAGAAGACCGTTGAAGGAGTCCTCTATGACGCCGAAATCGACGGGAACCTCGAATATTACAAGGTCATCTGGTTCAAAGAAAGCAAAGCCCGCGTGCTTGCCGTTTCAACGGAGCAGGCCAGTTGGGGCGGAACGGATCGTCCGCTAGTTGCAATGACCCTCGTTAAAAAGGGTGATAAGTGGGAGCTCGAAACCTATCGAGTGGTTCGCTCCGATGAGCGGAATGAAGACGGATTTTCTTTCCCGCCTTACTTCTAAGCCTTTCCTTTTTTTGCTTTCGGTTGTCCGAGAAAGCTCCACATCGTTTTGATGCGGTCTCGCCATGACCCGTCTTCTGTGCCCGAAGCGAACTCATCCTCGCCGCGATCCAGCGCAAATTTTGCAAGGCCAACCACGGTCGCCATCTCTGGGCGAGCCATTGAGCTCTTGATCTGACCATCTACCTTCGGGGCGCCTAATCGAACCCGCAAATGTTGCAGCACTTCACCAAACAGTTCGTCCGAACCCGGTAGTTGGGATCCGCCCCCGGTGAGAACGATGCCTCCGGGCAGAACTGCATAGAGTCCGCTTTTCTCTATATGTTGCCTCACCATCACTGCGAGTTCGCGCATTCGGCTTTCAACAATCTCTGCGAAGACCTTCTTCTGCATCGGCCTTGTTTCAGTCGCACCGAGTTGGAGAACTTCAATGGTGTCGCCCTCTGGAATCTTGATACTTGAGGCCATTCCATATTTCAGCTTCAGACGCTCGGCTTCTTCTGGTGAGGTCTTCAAGAGTTTGCTGATGTCCGACGTAACCTGCTTTCCTCCAATGGGGAGGCAAGCATGATACGCGATAGACCCACCACTAAAAACAGCTACGTCGGTTGAGTCGCCGCCAATGTCCACAACCGCCGCTCCTAGCTCTAGGTCTTGGGAGGAAAGCACTCCGAGGCCCGACGCCAAAGCCGATAGCACCATACTTTCAACTTTCCGCCCGGCGCTGTTAACTGCCCGCTCTAGGTTTTGAATATGCGGTGTGTGCCCAGTCACCACATAGGTAACCACCTCAAGTTTGCTCCCAGACATTCCCACTGGGCGAGTGATTCCTCGTTGTCCATTGACTTTAAACTCGCGTGGAAGGGCCTGAATTTGCTCCCTATCGGGAGTCATCATGAGCTGCCGGGAGTGGTTGACGACCTGTAACACGTCGTCTCGTGTGATCGTGCGCGATTGAGGAACGATTGGTACAAATCCTTGAGCATTCATCCCTTCGAGATGGCTGCCACCGGTGGCAACGACCACGGGGTCCATTTCTAGGCCAGCGGCAATCTGAACTTTCCGAATGACTTCAGCGGCCGCGTTTGAGACGTCAGCTAGGTCGGCAACGACTCCCCTCCGAACTCCCGAGCAAGGGACGCTGTGCATCGAAAGCACGCGAACTTGCCCATTTTCGGCGAGTTCAGCGGCGACGCACACGGCTTTTGTTGAGCCGATATCAAGGACGGTTACGATGTCATTCATGGGTTAGCCTGGGGTTGATTCTGCGTCTGAGCTTGCAGTTGGGCTGCCTTACGCTCGCGGTCGCTTCTCCATTTTGTAAGTATCTGCCGCCGAATGATACTTAAATTACTGAAGATTCGTTGTCCTAGCACCAACGCGGCAATCAGAAAAAGGTTAATTCCAATCCGATCACCGAACCACGCTAGTCCGAATGCAATACAGATATTAAAAACAAAACCTGAATAAAACACCGCGGAGTTGAATTTCTCTTCTAGTCCCGTGCGTATTCCACCACAAACGGTATCAAGGCCCGCCAAGCAGGCAACGGCAAGATACTGTCCGGTGATTCCTTGTAGGGGTCCAATCTTTAGGAAATAGGGAATCAAGATCCCAATCACCAATGCCAGAATCGGGATCAGAATCATGGCTTCTTGTTTGCCTCGGGTGGGATTTTTGCCGTTCTAAGCTCGGTAGAACCCGAGAATGCTTTGAAATGATGTAGCTTTACGCGGTCAATCTTGAACATTGTCGGATCAAGCTCGCGAAAGCTCTCGGCCACACCTCCGGGGAAGTTGAGCGCGCCATACAAGTCTTCGATATCGCCAATGGCGCGAATGTGAACGGGGACAGAGACCACGCGAGCGTCGACCTGAATCACCGGGCCAACGCATCGAATCGTTGAGCGCGCCACCAATCGGTGACCGTTAATCTCGATCGCTTCTGCACCTGATGCCCAGAGTTCATTTACGATTCGCATCAGATCGTTATCGTGAATGATGCGATCATTTTCCAAGAGGTCCATATTCTGCGAGTCGGTGAGTGTGACTGTAATACCGGGGCCCTCAATGGCTGTTAAACCTGACCACGTCTTAACCTGCTGCAGAGCTTCGTTCAACACTCTCGATTGTTGGCTATTACCGGCAACGGCATTTTGGAGTTTTGTGTTTTCCTCCCGGAGCTTTGAAACTTCGCTCGAAAGTCGGCGCAGTTCGACTTCGTCAATTTCGCCCCGCGAAATGCGCCCAGCCATGTCCGCATCAAGTGTGCTGAAACGAGATTCCCGGTTTGCTTTGCCAATCCAGGCCAACGAGACCATGACCCCTAGAACAAGACACAGCGAAGCCACCGGCCACTCCCAGCTCTGGTTTCCTCGAATATGAAATGGATTGGTCATGGCTTTATGGAGAGATGGTGGGTTTATCGGCGGACATCAAGTTGATCTCTTTATCCCCGGTCAGATTTTGAGGAGTACGTTGCCGAATCAAGCTGATTTGTTCAAATTTCGCGGGCAAGAACTCCGGGGCTCCGAGACGAATAATGGGACCTGACCCTAATTCTAGGCTAACGGCGCCACTTGCCGCCACGGCTACCGTAACTTGCCCGAGCTCTGATTCAATTACACGCTGGCAAACATCGGCAATTTTTGGCGGAGCCCAGTTTCTCGCGATCGAGAAGTTAGGTTCCATCGCGTCATCAAAGAGGCGTAATTTGGGAAGGTCTTCTGGAAGGGGACGGATTGAGGCAAACTCGCCCGAGCGAGCCAGAACGATATTGCGATTTGATTCAAGCGTCGCTACTGGACGATCGTAGGTCACTTCTATCATCGCTCTCCCGAAAAGGTGCTGAGAGATCGTGACAGCCATAACGAGCGGTCGCCGCCTTATCTTCGCGGATATCAAGTCACGCGGCGCGCGAATGGCGGGAGCACCTCGAAACGCCTGAACAGCCTCAGATATCCTAACGCGGTCATCGGGCAACCACCCCACAACTCGCACCCTTCGTGCAGAGGTGATGGGGCTGAACCAGAGGCCTAAAAAGAAATTGACAACAACGGCAAGCCAAAGAAGCCGATTCCAATTTGGGCGCCGTTTACTTTTTTTGGCCATGGCGAGTTAGGGCGTCTTGGGCGATCCAGTCTACGAGTTCTTCAAAAAAAATTCCGGCCGCCTGGGCGCTGTTTGGAAGCAAACTAGTCCCCGTCATGCCGGGCAGTGTGTTCACCTCAAGTACGTAGATTTCGCCGTCGCTCTGAACGATCATATCCGTGCGAGTCGCACCTTCACATTTGAGGGCCTGGTGGCACGTGAGCGCGATTTGTTCGGCTTGATGCAGCAGTTCACTTGAAAGGCGTGCCGGAACGATTTCTTCTGTTGCTCCAACGGAATACTTCGCGGCAAAGTCATACGACTCACTTTTTGGGCAAATCTCGACGGGCGGCAACGCTCGTTCTCCGAATACGGGAACACTGATCTCCATCCCAAATATCCGTTGCTCTACCAATACGGTTTCGCCATATTGGAATGCTTTTTGTATCGCCGTGTCGAGCTCATCTGGCTTGGAAACAAAGGACAGGCCTATTGTTGATCCCTGTGCGTTGGGTTTTACCACCAATGGCAGCGGCAACTCAACATTTTTTGGCGTGGTAAGCAACACAGACTCGGGAACTTGAACGCCAACGGACTTAAGAATGATCTTGGTGCGATCCTTGTCCATCGCGAGGGCGCTGGATTGAATGCCTGAGCCTGTGTACGGGATGTGAAGGATCTCCAAAAGCCCCTGAATCGCGCCGTCCTCAGCGTTCGTTCCATGCACGGCTAGGAAGGCCAGATCGGGACGCTTGCCTCCAGTCAATCCCGCTAAACTTGCTCCTTTCAACAATGCGTCGGTCAAGTCCAGTCGATAGGCATCATATCCCTTTGCGAGTAACGCTCGTTCGATTTCACGAGCGGAGAGCAAGCTTACTTCTCGTTCGGCACTGTCCCCGCCTTCGATAACGGCAACCCGTTTTGGTCCGGAGCGATCGAGTTCGGCGAGAAATTCTGGGACAAACTCGCTAACTGTGCCAGCCCCCATTCCAACCACAAGGTCTCCCGGAGTTGCGAATTCGGCAACGGTTCGGGGAAGCAAAAATCGGGAAGGAATGTAGTGAACTGGCTTTGAAACACCCTCGGCGATACGCGCCGAGCTAATGCCGGGAATAGGGTCCTCGCGAGCGGGATAGATATCGGTGAGAACCACGATGTCCGCGAGGGAGAGGGCTGAACCAAATGAGTCAAGAAAGTCCTGGGTCCGAGAATAAAGATGGGGTTGGTACACCACGATGATCCTGCGGTCAGGGTATCGCTCTCGGAGTGCGCCCAACGAAGCGACAATTTCGCTTGGATGGTGGGCGTAGTCGTCAACAACTGTTATTGGGCCTTCGCGGTGAACTTGAAGACGGCGCTCGGCTCCGCTGAACTCGATGATTCCTTTAATCGCCTTAGCCGGATCGGCTCCCGCTCGCGTTGCTGCCTTGAACGCTGCGTTGGCGTTCAGCCGATTATGGAGACCGGGCAGCCGTAGGGCCGGCCCATCGAATGACCCATAAGCTTGTGTAGAAGGGGCATGGCTGAGTGCAGCTACTTCGGTCGCGCCAGCATCTCCCTCGCAATAGATCACAGAATCAGTCGCCCGTTCGGCGAAGTTCACCACGCTTTTCAAAAGGGTTGCATAGTCTCCGTGAAAGTCGGAATGATCGAGTTCCAAGTTGGTTACAACGGCGATGGTTGGATCAAGATCGCACAGGCTGTCGTAAGCTTCGCAAGCTTCAACCACCGCCCACTCTCCATCACCATGCCGTACTGCGCTCCCCCATTCGGGAATGACCGCCCCGACGATCACCAATGGATCCATGCCGGCCTCTATCATTGCCGCCCCGGTAAGACCAGTCGTTGTCGTCTTTCCGTGCGTTCCCGTGATGGCGATCACTTTGCGGTTCTTGAGCAAAAATCCAAGAAGCTGAGATCGCCGGAAAAGGGGACAGCCCAAAGCTCGCGCGCGCCTTACTTCGGGAGAAATGCTTAAATCGATCGCATCCGTGAGGATGACGGCATCACCAGCAAAGATTCCTGACTCAGAGTGACCCAGGTGAACGGTTATCCCGGCTCGCTCTAGGTCCCGTGTTACCGGTGACTGGGTTGAATCCGAGCCTGATACGCGATGTCCCAAATCCTTGAGCATGACGGCAAGGGCACTCATTCCAGCACCGCCGATCCCGACCAAGAAGAAAGAGTTGAAGGCTCCGAGGTCATCTCGGCGCGCAAACGCTTCGGCAATTTCAGATTTTTTGCGCATTGACTCTAATATTTTGACGTCGCGGAGACTCGCCTCGCCTCGTGAACCGTATAAACTAGTGATATGTTCCGCGGAATTTTGATTCTCTGTGTTTTCGGTGCTCTCTTGTCGGCAAATGCTGGCCCCACAGTTGAGTATTCGAAGCACGTTCGCCCTTCGTTCAAGACCTACTGTTTTTCGTGCCACGGTGGTCGCGAAACTAAGGGAAGTGTTGATCTGACCAAGTATAAGACCAACGCTGACATTAAGAAGGATAAGAAAAACATCGCCTACGTGATCAAAGAAATCGAGCGAAAAACCATGCCTCCGGCCGGATCAACGCCACTGCCGTCGGACGTTCGCAAAGAAGCTTGTTGATCGGCTGAAAGCGCTCATCAAATAATGTTTAGCGTTGGCCGCTTAGGTTTTCTGTTTGGATTGGGGTTGCTCGCCTTTGGGGCTATGTTGCTGGGGGAATCGGCGACGCAAACCCCGGACTATAAACGTGACGTGTTGCCTGTTCTTCAAACCTACTGCGGGGCATGCCACGATTCTAAGAACCCACCGGGTGCGATTAATCCGTTGATTTACCGAACAGAAACCGATGTTCGTGATGCAAATAAAGAGATTGAGCGAGTCATAATCGCCTTGAAGGCTGGAACGATGCCGCCGACCAATGCCAAGCAGCCAACCCGTGCAGAACGCAATCGCATGATCGAAGGATTGGAAACCATCCTCAGTGGCGATTGTAAAATTCCTGATCCGGGCCGGGTGACGCTGCGCCGCCTTAACCGAACCGAATACGCCAACACTATCCGAGATTTGGTAGGGATTGAGTTCAAAGAGACCGAGGACTTTCCGTCGGATGATGTTGGCTACGGATTTGACAATATCGGAGACGTCCTGACCGTTTCGCCGCTGTTACTTGAGAAGTATCTTCAAGCCGCTGAAAAAATCGCCGAACGCGCGATCATCGCGGGTGGGCCACAAGCCACGGCGTACGAGGGTGAAGGGCTGTTGGCCGAAAAAGGCCGAAACATCACGGAACTGGGCTCCGTGCTGTTTGTTAACGGTGAAGTGTACGTAGTTCATCCGGTTGAAATCGGGGGCAGTTACCGCCTGAAAGTTCGGGCATGCGGAAACCAAGCTGGACCTGATGCCTGCAAGATGGTCATCTTAGTTGATGGAAAACCCGCGCAGTCGTTTGATGTGCCCCAAAAGCCAGACAAACCGACGGATTTTGAGATTCCGGTGTCCCTTGAACGTGGTAGCCACCGGATCGCCGTCGCGTTCACAAACGATTATTACAACGCAAATGATCCCAATCCTGCAAATCGTGATCGGAACTTGATTGTTCTCTCAATCGAGCTCACTGGCCCTACTGGAGTTATTGACCCTTCCCGCCTTCCTGAGACCCATCGTCGAATCATTCCATCTCGCCCGCCAGTTGGCGAGGAGATGAACTTTGGTCGGCGCTACCTTTCGGAGTTTGCATCGAAGGCGTTCCGAAGGCCAGTGACAAGTGAAGAGACCGAGCGCGTCATGCAAGTTTTCAAGCTGGGCCAAAAGAACAAAGAGCCGTTTGAACGATGTATGCAACTCGGCGTTCAGGCGATTTTAACATCGCCCCACTTTCTTTTCCGTGTTGAAAGCGACCTCGGTAAGCCGCGTGATTTAACTGGTTATGAGATGGCCTCGCGCCTGTCTTACTTTCTGTGGAGTTCGATGCCCGATGCAGAGTTGCTTACTCTCGCGGCAAAAAATCAGTTGCAAGACGCCAAAGTGCTTGAGGCGCAAGTGCGGCGGATGGTCGCCGACAAGAGAGCGCAGGCGTTTGTTAACGGGTTCGGAGCCCAGTGGCTCTTACTTCCCAAGTTCTCGAATTTCAATCCTGATCGGAAATTGTTCAACCAGTTTGACGGCGCTATCAAATCGGCTATGAGGCGAGAGGCGCTAATGCTTTTTGATTACGTCACCCGCGAGAATCGACCTACAACCGACTTTCTTGATTGTGACTATACGTTTGTTAACGACAAGCTGGCTTATTACTATGATATTCCTGATGTGAACGGCTCCGAGTTTCGATTGGTGAAGGTGGATAAGACCCGACGGGGAGGGGTTGTTACTTTGGGATCGACCTTGTGCCTCACCTCAAATCCCACCCGCACGAGCCCTACGAAGCGCGGCAAATATGTTTTGGAGCAAATCTTAGGAAGTGCTCCTCCTCCTCCGCCTCCGGGTGCAGATCAACTGAAGGAAAAGGCGAAGGGCTCAGCGCCTCGGTCGATTCGTGAGCAGTTGGCAGAGCACCGGAAAAGTCCAGATTGCGCGAGTTGCCACGATCAGCTCGATCCGATCGGATTCGGGCTAGAAAACTACAGCGCGATCGGCCAGTGGCGATACAACGATGAAGCTGGAGAAGTTGATTCAAGCGGCATTTTGTCGGATGGAACGAAGTTCTCGGGGCCAGGCGAGCTGAAAGCGATCTTGCTCGCCAAAAAGCCCGATTTCATTCGGTCATTTGCCGAGAAGCTCTTGACCTATGCGCTTGGGCGCGGGCTAACCTTGGCGGACAAGTGTAGCGTTGACGACATCGTTAAGGCCTCAGGAGCAAACCAGGATAAAATGCACTCCTTGCTGGTGGGAGTAGTTTTGACCGACGCATTTAGAAAACAAGGAGTAACAAGAAAATGATGAACCGCAGAGCAGCATTGAAAGGGATTGGGTGCACCATCGCGCTTCCGATGTTGGAGGCAATGCTGCCTTTGAATGCGTTGGCCCAATCCGTGAAGACGCCACCCATGCGAATGGCATTCTTGTTTGTTCCAAACGGAGTCGATATTCAGAACTGGACTCCAGCCACTTCGGGAGCATTGGGAGAACTACCCCAGATCCTTAGATCGCTGGAAGGGGTTAAGAGCCACATTAATATCCTAACGGGCCTGACCCAACACAACGCAAATGCCCTGGGAGATGGTCCAGGAGATCATGCTCGATCCACCGCGACATGGCTCACGGGCGTACACGTCAAGAAAACAGCGGGCTCAGACATCCAGTGCGGTATTTCGGCTGATCAAGTTGCCGCTCAAGAAATAGGGAAGTTGACAAGATTTGCATCATTAGAGATCGGCTGTGAGCGCGGAGCGGTGGCGGGCGACTGCGACTCTGGGTACTCCTGCGCTTATTCGAGCAACGTCTCCTGGCGCAGTGCCAACACGCCTAACGCAAAGGAAGTTAACCCGCGGCTGCTGTTTGAGCGTTTGTTCGGTGCCGGCGGAAATGAGACGCCCGAAGTTCGCGCTCGTCGGGACCAATATCGGGTTAGTATTTTGGATTACGTAACTGAGGATGCCACGCGACTCCGGGGACAACTTGGGCTCAAGGACCAACAAAAGCTCGATGAATACCTTTCCGGTGTACGTGAGGTTGAACGGCGATTGCAGGTGGTTGAAGCAAATAATATTAGGGCGGCGCTGGACGGTGTTGTTAAACCCACGGGAATCCCTGCGGACTTTGATGAGCACATTCGACTCATGGGCGACATGATGGTGCTCGCGTTCCAAGCAGACTTAACCCGCATTTGTACCTTCATGTTTGCTAACGATGGCAGCAACCGCTCGTATGCTAAAGCCGGGGTTTCCGAAGGACATCACGATATGTCACATCACGGCAAGGATGCTTACAAACTCGCACAAAAGAACAAAATTGACCGTTTCCACGCCGAGCAACTTGCCTACATCTTGAACAAGATGCAGGGTATCAAAGAGTTTGATCGAACCTTGCTGGATAACTCCCTGATTTGCTATGGAGCAGGGATCAGCGATGGCGACCGCCATAACCACGATAACTTGCCCATTCTCATGGCCGGAAAAGCCGGGGGCACGCTTAAGACGGGGCGGCATCTGGTTTACGAACCCGGCACTCCGATGAATAATCTATTTGTTTCGATGCTGGACCGCGTGGGTGTAAAGGTCGAGAAACTGGGCGATAGCACCGGAAAACTACGGGAATTGTTCTAATCCGAAGGTCCCGACCTGTGCCATTTCCGGCGCAGATCGCGTCAAACTGTTGATCAGGTTTTTTGGTTCAGCGTGTCCTTTCATGGGTGCGTGATAATAAAGATAGCGCAAATTGGAACAAAAACTCTGTGAATTGTGTTGTGATTAGTAGCCTGTAAGGGCGGAAGAACTAGAAAGTCGATCCGACCGGGAGGCCTAAAAAGATGAATGCTCAAACTCTAGAATTAACGCCGAAGGATCAAACTAGGTTTTCGAACCTTATGACCGACACCTATCGCAAGGTCTTTAAC
>JBEBHJ010000102.1:0-5106 GCA_040081075.1 Fimbriimonadaceae bacterium
CAAACCACTTTCGGGTTGTCCCCGAATAGATTTGGCTCTTGAGCTCACCCATGTCACGAATCTCGCCCTTCATCCCGCCGGGCGGCGTCTGAACATAGAGATTGGGTTGATAGAGTTCGACTTGGATTCCGCCCCGAAGCGTCTTTCCATCGACCTGAATGTCACCTTTGATGACGTATCCATCCGTAAATCCTACGATTGCGGCGTAGAGCGTATTGTCCAACTTTCGCAGTTTGAACCCACTCACATCGGCACTATTAAGAATCACTTCGTGATCGCCCGGTTCTGCCTCAACGGCAACAAAGAGCGTCGTGCCAGCTTCTCGAATCGAGCCCTTTAGAAGCTCCTCACTGCCAATACCGGCCCGGATCACTTTGGCGGCCTCAGCCGGATTCGTTTTGATAAGGTCGGCAACTCGCCCCATATCCAGCGGCTGCTGAACAAGGCAAGCAATAAGTGAATGCACCACATCTCCATTATGGCTTGCAACTATATGTTACTTGTTGGTAACATATTAGAGTGCAAGAAGCAGTGTGGAAAGCCCTCGCCGATTCGAGCCGTCGGGAGATTTTGGACCAGCTCAAAGCCAATCCAAAGACCACGGGCGAGTTGTGCGACGCCTTCCCTTCTCGCGATCGGTGTACGGTGATGAAGCACCTTGAAGTGCTTGTCGCCGCGGGCCTGGTGATTACGGAGAGGCGGGGGCGAACGCGCCTGAACTTCCTTAACCCGGCGCCTCTGCACGAGATCGTCGAGCGCTGGGTCTCCGGCCACACGGCGCTTCTTGCCGAAAGGGCGTTTCGCTTGAAGCGCATCAGTGAGGACCAAAAAAATGAACTGTACAACTAATGAAATCGTCGTCGAAGTAGATATCGAACAAGCAAAGCCTATCGTTTGGGAGAAGATGCTGAACAACTTCTCGGATTGGTGGCCACGTGACTTCATGTGCCTTGGAGAATCGGCTGAACTCCATTTCGAGCCGGTGGCGGGTGGAAGGCTCTATGAAACCACTCCAGAAGGAGGCTGCCTTTTGTGGGGCCAGGTTCTGATGATCATCCCGGGCGAGTCCCTGGATTTGGCCGGGAGCGTAACCCCGGCATTTGGCGGCCCGAACATCACCATGAACAAGATGAGCTTGGAGTCGCTTGGCGACAAACGAACCCGATTCAGGTTAACCAACGCCGTAATTGGAAACTTCTCTGACGAGGGCAAAGCGAACGTCAAGTCAGGCTGGGAGTATCTGCTTGGGGCGCTGAAAGCTTATTGCGAGGCTTAGCCGCCCTTTAACCACGGAATCGGCTTGAGCTCGACCGTCTTGACAGACTGCAGATAATCCAGCACCTTGATCGACCGTTTCTGGCCGACCTGCGCATGAAAGTGAAGACTGAAGCCATGGGGTCCACCCGCATCAATCAGCTTGGGTTGCAAGGTGAGAAATGACTGAACCACCTCAAGCTGGCCCATCATGGCCGCACAGAAGATGTCAATGCGAGCTCCCTTTTCCAGCATGAACTCGACGATATCGTGGCGGCCCATGTGGGATGCGCCACCGAGGCCACATTCCCAATCGCCGTTGCCCCAATCCATCGTTGAGTTGAGGAGGTGAGGTTTTTTTTCAAGAAGCTTCTTGACCATCTCAAGATCAGAGTGGGCATAAACCACGAAATCAATGACCATTTCGCGGTTGATTTGGGGGGTTTTCCACGATGGTTTGAAATCGGGTGCAGGATAATCGCGAGTAAATGGTGCTTCCACGGGGCCTTTCCTTTGCGGTTCCGTTTGGCCCATTGCCATACCGGCGGCTAGGCCAGCACCGGCAACGACAAACGTTCGACGAGTTATGTTATCAGACATACCGTCATGCTAGCACAAAAAAGCCGGGCACTGGCCCGGCTTTTCAACTCAAAATTGAGTTAAGCAATCTTAATAACGACGATTTCCGCCGCCGCCGCTGCCGCCACGGCTGTATCCGCCGCCACCGCCGCCGCCTGAGCTTCGATCCTCGCGAGGACGAGCCTCGTTAACGGTCAGAGTTCGTCCGTCCATTTGAGTTCCGTTTGCGCTTGTGATAGCGGCATCGAGTTGCGCTTGGTCAACGTCAACGAATCCGAATCCACGACCCTCGACGATGCGAGCGTTGGTTGATCCGTAAGCGCTGAACATTGAGATCAGTTGGTCTTGAGTTGCTGAGTAAGGCAGGTTGCCTACGTAAAGTGTTTTATTAGCCATTTGAGTGGCCTCCTTGTGATTTAATATTTTGTTTCCGGTTCGAAGGCAGAGAGATCGTTTGAACCGGCGCGAAGGCTGCCACAAGGCGAAATCCAAGACAGAGAAATCGTAACAGGTTCAGTCTACCTGATTTGAGTTCAAACTCCACCATTTCTCGAAAACTTGCCATGCTTTATGCAAGAGATGAAGCCAACAATTATGATTCTAGGCACTTATCATATGACAAACCCGGGGGTGGATGCCGTAAAGGTCGCTCAGCGCGATACCCTCGGCCCAGCCCGACAAGTGGAGATTGTCGAGCTAGTGAAGCGACTAAGTGAGTTTCAACCGTCAAAGATTTGCGTCGAGTACGAGCGATGCCAACAAAACTCTCTGGATAATGACTTTCTCGAGTTCTTGGACGGCAAAGCGCCTCTCAACTCAAATGAGATTCAACAGATTGGTTTTCGACTGGCTCAAGTGGGCGGGTTAAGAAGACTATACGCCTCAGACTATCGGGCACCGATGGACTTTGCCTCAGTAATGGAGCACGCGGAGTCCACTGGGAAATCTGCTTTCGTTGCCGGAATACAACAGCTCCTGGCCGAGCTTGGAAAGACAATGTCGGATTGGGATCAACAGTTCTCAGTTGGAGAGTTGCTGGCCATTCAAAACTGCCCGCGTTATCTGGTTGAGAGTCAAGCGTTTTACACGGCATTCCTGGGTGTTGATGGAGAGCACTTGCATCCCGCCGCAGACATGCTCTCCAAATGGTATCGCCGAAACCTAATTATCTATGAGAATATTCGCCGCGTTGCCCAGCCAGGAGATCGCGTTCTTGTTATCTACGGATCCGGTCACGGTTACTACCTAAATCAACTCGCCAAGGATGACCCCGAAGTTGCGCTTATCGAAGCAAGCACATTCCTCCCCGAGCCGCCAGATTGGGACCTGCCTAAGCTGGCCTAGTGCATCTCCTTGTCGCCGTAAAGAGTTTGGATATAGCCAATCTGCCCGAGGTGATAGGTGAAGTTCCAATGAGGATAATCCATCATCTCAGCCATTGTGAAGTCGCGCCCACCGTCATAGGGTAGCCACTTAGTTTTGGCTAGGTGTTCATCTGGCATCAATCTGAAACAGTCGAACAGCAACTCTAATCGCCGATTACATTCGGCTTCGCACTCGTCAACCGTGTTCCACTGCTCGCCCTCTTTCTGGACGGCTTCCATCGTTGCTTCATCCCATTCGGGCTGAGGCGCGTCGCTGATAATATCGAGAGCCCACTTCGGACACATGGCCATTTCACGACATTGGTCCAAGACCGATCGGCCCACGTCGAGGGGCTTCCACTCCAACTTATCGGCGGGCACGGCCCGGGCGTATCGAAAAGCCTCTTTAGCGGCATCTTTAGTGATTTCAATCATATGTTCTTGCAGTTTCATCGTGTCCTCCAAACTAGTAGACATATGTATTCTATCCTACAAGTTTTCGAGCTTGCAAGGGCTGGAATTTGCGTTCTGGGAACCACTGTTCGAATTCCTCTTCTGTGGCGAACCCGTTTCCGTAGAGCGTCTCGCCGACGAGCGAAAACCTACGGGTCCACACATGGCGGAGCCAATTCTTGGGTCCAACTTCGCCACCGTCAAGCATGTCGCGAAGTTCTGCAATGCGATGACGACCAGATTCGAGTCCGGCCCGATCCACCGCCCATAAGCCCCAGCGGTCCCGAACCCACGTGAAGAATGGTCTCATGCATGAAGTTTAACCTCATACTTGTAGGTTAGCAACGGCATGAACACGTTTAGGGTGAAATTACTTGCTGCGCCGAGGTCTATACTCCGAAGCGTAATCGCCGGCGGTTTTTCCGGCTTTGTCCTTGAGTTTCAAGTTCGCACCATTCAGCGATAGCCACTCCATACCGGTGATAGCTCGGATCCTCGCCGCAAAAATTATCGGAGTCTCACCCGTGATCGGGTTTCGATCATCAATCGATGCGCCCGCTTGCTTGATTATCCTTAGGAAGTCCGGATAGAGAACTCCCAAGTGCATAGGGCCATATCCGGCCTTAGTACGCACGTTTAGTTTGGCCTTTTTCGCCAGAAGCAGGTTAAAAATTGGATCCATTCCGACCTGAACAGACCTTAGCAGTGGAGTGTAACCTTCCGCATCAGCGGCGTTTGGATTCGCCCCATTTTTCAGGAGCCACTGAACTGCGGCCGTCCTTCCCCCTCAGATGTGGCCACGAGCATGGGAGTAATTTTTGACTTTGGCAACGATTCATTTACGGAAAGCCCCAACGTCTTTGCGTATTCCATCTGGCCGGCGTCACCGCTGAGAGCCGCGAAGTACATGGCTGATTGGCCTAGTTTTGTTCGCTTCAAAGGGTCAGCCCCTTGTTTCTTCAACCAAGAAGTCATTTCGCGATCTGCGACGGCGAAGGCCATGAGAATCGCACTAAAGCCCTGGTCATTTTGAACATTGATCAGTGACTTGTCTTTCGCGAAAATCTGCATCATCTCCGGGTTATGGTTGGCGGCGAAAGTTGAAAACAGATGGACCGGGTTGTGCAAGTCACCCTTTCCATTCCAAATGTTCACCTTTCCAACGAACACCTGCTGCATAGCGCCAACGACATAGAACTGACGAGGCACATCAAAACGGACCATCATATATGGAGTACTGGCCGAGCAAAGCAAGGGCCCAGCGATCGGGAATCCCACATTCTCAAATTTGCTGACGACCTTTCTTGCCGTATACAGGAGTTTGCTCCCTAACGTGATCCTTAGCGTGAGCTCAACTTGATGAATTTCGCGATGGGTGTGATTTTGAAGTTGTACCCGCTGGTAAAACCCAACCAGGCCGTTTCCAACATTCATCCCATCGCCAGCAGCATAGCAG
>JBEBHJ010000067.1:0-18614 GCA_040081075.1 Fimbriimonadaceae bacterium
ACTTGAACAACTCCAAAATGAGGGACGAGGGCAAGAAACGACGGCCGCCCTCTATGACATAATGTCCCGGTAGCTCAAAAGTGAGCTTAAAACAGGAGCATTTCAATGAAGATTTCTCGACTATTACTCGTTTCTGCGTTTGCGCTCGTTTCCGTGACCGCGTTTAGTGATCAAGCTGGTGACATCAAGTCTCTCGAAAAAGCTTACGCTAAGCTCAAAGCGGCGATCGTTCGAAAGGACATCAAAGCGATCATGGGAATGTGCAGCGCCGATTTCAGTTGGACCGACCCGAAAGGCATGACCATGAGCGCTAAAGACTTCCATGCGATGATGAAGGGGCAATTCGCGGCCCCTGGATTGAGATTTAACAAACTCAACATGATCAATGACAGCTATGACTTTGACGGCAATATTGCGCGCGTCAGATCTCGATCAGAGATGTCGATGTCGATGAACGCAAACGGTCAGAAAATGACGATGAGTAGTTCAAGCGAAGGCGTTGACACGTGGGTGAAGACGCCGAAAGGTTGGCTCATCAAAAAGGTTGAAGTTGTCAATGAAGTAATGGGTGGCTAGGCTTCTTTTTCTTGACAAAAAGAAACGGGCAAGGAGATTACCTTGCCCGTCGTTAATTTAGAACCTAACGACGCGTTTTCCGGCTTCGACTATTTTGTCAACCGAAGGAAGCACGAAGGTTTCTAGCGGCTTGACCCATGGCACAGGCGTATCCAATCGCGTGACCCGAATGGGAGGAGCATCGAGGTATTCAAAAGCCTTATCCGCCATGCGCGCGATGACTTCGCCTGCGAATCCGCAAGTCATCGGTGCTTCATTAACCACAACCAGTCGGCTCGTCTTCGCGATGGACTTCAGAATCGTCTCTTCATCGAGCGGGATGAGGGTGCGAAGGTCAATCACTTCGGCGTTGATGCCATCTTCGGCAAGAATATCGGCGGCTTTGAGGCAGTGATAGACGTTTTGCCCGTAGGAAACCATGGTCAAATCTTTGCCTTCGCGACGAATGGCGGCCTTGCCGAACTCCAACAGGTAGTCGCCGGCTGGCAATTCTTCGGCAAGATTGTTGTCTCGATAAAGTTGCTTAACTTCGTAAAAAAGAACCGGGTTGCGATCGCGCATGGCGGTCTTGATGAGGCCCTTGGCGTCGCTAGGTGTTGAAGGGACGACAATCTTAATGCCAGGCGAATTTGCGAACCACGCTTCATTCATTTGGCTGTGGTAGAGCGCGCCGCCGCCATATCCACCGGCAGGACCCCGGATCACCACGCCCATGTCAACTTCGCCGCCAGTTCGATAGTGATAGGTAGCGAGGTTGTTTACGATCTGATCAAAGCCGCACGAAATGAAGTCAATAAACTGCATCTCCACCATCACGGTTTTGCCCTGAAGACTCATACCGACAGCAGAGCCAACGATGGCAGCTTCGCTGATGGGGGCGTCAATTACGCGCTCCGCGCCGTACTTCTCTTGAAGTCCTTCGGTTACTCCGAAGGCACCACCAAGGAGCCCAATGTCTTCTCCGATGCACACCATCTCGGAGTTGCGTTCCATTTCCTCAAAGAGTCCTTCCTTGATGGCGGTGAGAAAATTCTTTTTATTCGAAGCCGTCGTGGCTGCAGCCATATCACTAATGATTGTACCTTTGAGTCTAAAAGATCAGGGCTGCTGACGGGATTTTCAAAAAGTCGGTTTCCTCACAAATAACAAACAACTTTATCGTTTGATATTAGCGGAGACCCGCAAAGAGCGGATAAAAGACTGAAAAATGAAAAAGACAATGATTGTATTGAGCCTCACGGCTCTGGCTGTTTTAACTGTTGCCCAAGGATTTGGCGAGCCCCCACAGGGTGGGCCAGGTCAAGGTGGACCCGGACAAGGCGGGCGTGGACAAGGTGGACCTGGTCAAGGCGGACCTGGTGGGCAAATGCGTGGGGGCCGAATGGGCCAACTTCAAGGGCCACGCCTTTTGCTGAACCCCGATGTTCAGGTTGAACTGAAGATAACCGATTCGCAAAAGCAGAAACTTGGTGAACTCCTGGGAGGCCCGGGTGGCCCCGGAGGCCAAGGTGGTCCCGGCGGCCCTGGTGGACCCGGCGGACCCGGTGGTCCGGGTGGAGCGCAAGGCGGTCAACGTGGTCAAGGCGGGCCGGGTGCTCAGGGTGGACCTGGCGGGCAAGGCCGAGGCCCAGGCGGCCAGCGTGGCGGCGATCCGAAGATGCAGGCCGAGATGGAAGCGAAAATCAAGGCGATTCTTGATGATCGTCAGTACAACCGGTATCAACAGATATCGCTTCAAGTCGGCGCCCCGGGAACAATGTTGCGACCAGAAGTTTCGGAGAAGCTCGGCCTGACTGATGAGCAGATTAGGCAGATTGACGACATTTTGCAAGCTGGTAGACCAGGTCAAGGTGGACCCGGTGGTCAAGGAGGCTTCGGTGGCGGTCAGGGTGGGCCTGGTGGTCAAGGCGGATTTGGTGGAGGCCAAGGCGGTAACGGCGGCGGCCAAGGTCGTCGCGGGGGTCAAGGCGGACAAGGTGGTCAAGGCGGACAAGGAGGCTTTGGCGGAGGCCAGGGTGGCGCCGGCGGCGGACAGGGTGGTCGCGGCGGTCAAGGAGGCTTCGGTGGCGGTCAGGGTGGACCTGGCGGTCCCGGTGGATTCGATCCTGAAGCAATGAAGAAGGCTCGAGCTGAGACCGAGAAGAAAGTTATGGCAGTTCTCACGGCTGATCAACGATCGAAGTGGGCTCAGATGATAGGTCCGAAGTTTGAATTCAAAATGGGTGGCCCCGGCGGTGGTCAGGGCGGACCCGGTGGACGAGGCGGCTTTGGCGGCGGCGGAAACTAAAACATAATCAAACCGTGAAAGTTCTGGTCATCGAAGACGATATTGTTATTGCTGACCAGATTTCACGTTTTCTGGAACGCCAAAAAATCCAGGTTGATACCGTGAGATCGGGCCGCGATGGAGAAATCGCGGCCCTCTCTGGTTCGCACAGCCTGGTTATCCTAGACATTATGTTGCCGGAGCGCGATGGGTGGACAGTTTGCGAAAACTTGCGTCGAGCCAAATACGCTTCTCCCATCCTCATGCTTACCGCCCGAGATTCCATTGAAGATCGAGTGAGGGGACTAGAGGGTGGTGCCGACGACTACCTCGCCAAACCTTTTGATATACGTGAACTCTATGCTCGGATGCAGGCTCTCTTGCGGCGCGACAAAGTGCACCGCACGGGAGTCATTGCCGTAGCTGATCTTGAGATTGATACTAACTCTCATATCGTAAAACGTGCGGGGCAAGAGCTACACCTAACGCCGAGAGAGTTTTCGTTGCTGGAGGCCCTTGCACGAAATGAAGGGAGAACTCTCACTCGGGAGGTCATTCTTGAGAGAATCTGGGACGAAGATCAAAGCCTCTTGAACAGCGTAAATTTTCATGTGGCGTCCCTTCGAAAGAAGGTTGATGCTCAGTTTGAGACCAAGTTAATCCAAACCGTACACGGGATTGGATATGTTTTGAGGTCTCCTTGAAGTCCTTCCGAACACAAGTGTTGGCCTGGATTGGGCTAATTGTCGCAGTTGCCTTGATCGTTCTTGGGTTCTCTATGAGTGCGGTGAACATCGCCCAGATGGAACGAGTAATTGATCGCGGGCTGAAGATGAGGGGGGAAAATATGGCGCGCGGCATGCGCCCATTTCAAGGCGGCCGTTTTGGCGGAGGCGGGGGACCAAACGGACCACCAAACGGGGCGCCCCGAAGTTCGGGCGACCTCTTAGTCGATATTCAAAGACCCGTAGTGATGGGCGCCGATGGCACGTTGCTCCAAGGACCCTTGCTCGATCCAAGCGCGATAACTAAGGACCATCGAGCCATTGTCGGCTTCTCACGTGCGAAGTTTCAAGGCGAGGAGATTCGGGTTTACACCACGAACCTAATGCGCCCGTTGGATGGCCCGCAAGAAGGCCCGAACCCGGACCCTTCAAGGCCAATGGAGATAAACGGAGTTGTTCAGGTTGCGTCAGATGTTCGATCAATCACTCAGTTGAAGGAAATTCAGCTCAAAACACTCTTAAGCACCGTGCCCCTTGCAATCATCGGAGCCTTGATTGCGGCGTTCTTCCTTGCCGCACGAGTTGTCAAGCCTGTTTCCGAACTAGGTGTGGCCACCCAATCACTTGCGGAGGGAGACTATGCCGCCCGGCTTCCGGCTCAAGAACTGGAAGAGTTTGCCGTACTTGAAACACAGTTCAATCAGATGGCAGAACGCGTGCAACAATCGGTTTCGGGCTTGCAAACCGCGCTCGACCAACAAAGGAGATTTACCGCTGATGCTTCGCATGAACTGCGGACCCCCCTAACACGAATGCAGTTGGCAACCAGTTCAGCGCTGTCGGGTGATGATCAAAATCTGCGTGAGGCACTGGTTGTTGCTGACACAGCCGCCAAGGACATGGGAGCGCTGGTTCAGCAGCTATTGGACCTAGCTAAGGCGGACACGGGCGAAATGACGTCAAAAATGGTGCCACTTGATCTTAGGGTGATCGTGGCGGAAGCAGTTGACAAGCTTGGCTTCAGCGCCGTTCCGATCGAACTTAGACTAGATGATAAGGCGGTTAACGTCTTGGGTGATGCTGGCCAGTTAGAGCGTGTGATTTTCAACCTGGTAGAAAATGCCCAACGCCACACCGACTCGGGGCATATCTTGGTCGAACTTTATGGCAATGGGAATGCCAAATTGCAGATCACCGATACGGGGGCTGGGATTGCTCCGGAGCACTTGCCCCACCTAACGGAAAGATTCTATCGAGTTGATTCATCCCGAGATCGTGAGCATGGAGGAACAGGTTTAGGACTCGCAATTGTTTCAGAAATTGTTCGCGCCCATGGGGGGCATATGCGAATCGAGAGCGAACTTGGACTCGGAACGATGGTTGCCGTTGCTTTGCCTCTGAAATAGTGAGCCACAATGGGCACTTTTAGTTAGCCTTGTTCGTATCTATCGGCGGAGAACGAGGTGGGACCGATTCACGGTCGGATGCTTCGCCATTTCCTTGCCAGAAATTTTATGATTACAACTGTTGACCAACTTGGAATGAGCCTGATAGATTTGGGTGATGTGAAACCCGAAGCATCAGCCTTGGACTTGGTTGACGGTGACTATGCACTTAAGCATCAAGTTCTACCGATCAAGCTTGACGGGGAAGTGCTTACGGTTGCTGTTGGCGGAATTGACAGTCTGCAAGCCGCCGATGATCTTGGAATCATCTTGGGCCGCCCTATTCGTACGGTTTTAGCTGATCCCTCACAGATCCGCGACAAAATCGAGGAGAGATTTATCTCCGACATTCTCTCGCATATGCCCAGCGATGATGGGTCGGTCATGGAGATTGATGACTCTACCGACCTCGCTGACTTGCAAAAGATGGCAGGGGAGACTGCTGTCGTCCAAATGATCAATTTGATCTTTGCCCAGGCAGTTCGGGACGGCGCGAGCGACATCCATATCGAGCCATACGAGCGTGAAGTCAAGGTTCGATACCGAATTGACGGCATGCTCGGCGACATGATGAGACCGCCGAAACGAATGCATGCGGCACTGGTTTCTCGTGTGAAGATTTTGGGCGAAATGAACATCGCGGAGCGACGCCTTCCTCAAGACGGAAGGATCAAACTCACGATTGCCGGGCGCTCGATCGACGTTCGTGTTTCGATTGTTCCAACTGTTTATGGCGAGCGCGCGGTCATGCGTATTCTCGATAAGACCACGGCGTTGATGGGTCTTGAAGAGTTGGGAATGCACTCAAAATCACTAGACCAGTTCCGCAAAATGATCCGGATTCCCTATGGAATCATTCTGGTTACTGGCCCTACGGGATCGGGCAAATCCACCACTCTTTACGCTTCATTGCAAGAGATTTGGTCGCCCAATACCAATATTTTGACCATCGAGGACCCGGTTGAGTATCAGGTTCCGGGCATTGGTCAAGTTCAAGTACGACCCAATATCGGACTGACTTTTGCTTCGGGTTTGCGCTCGTTCTTAAGACAAGACCCGGACATCATCATGGTTGGAGAAATTCGTGATCATGAAACGGCGGAGATCGCGATTCACGCGGCTCTAACCGGTCACCTTGTCTTTTCGACCCTCCATACGAACGATGCTCCGGGCGCTCTTACGCGGCTTCTGGATATGGGAGTTGAGCCCTACCTTGCCGCTTCTTCCGTAATCGGTGTGGCGGCCCAACGGCTTGTCCGTCGAAACTGTTCTCACTGTGCCGCTCCCGTTGAGTTTGATAAGGATGCTTTAAGGGCGATTGGCATTTATGGGCCAGAGGCAGAGGCCACCTACAAGAAAGGCACGGGTTGTGACAAGTGCAGCAATAGCGGTTTCCGGGGGCGACAGGGAGTTTACGAATTGCTCATCGTCGATGAGCGGATCCAGCATCTAACCGTCGAACGAGCCAGCGCGAGCGAAATTAAGAAGCATGCCATCGAGAGCCAAGGCATGGTTACGCTGTTGGGAGATGGTCGCCGGCTTGTGTTGGAAGGCAAAACCACGCCGCAGGAAGTCTTAAGAGTTTGCCAGCGGGAGGGATTCTAGCCCTTGACAACATTTTCGTATGTCGCCTTAGATCCCACCGGCAAGAAAAAGACCGGAGTCATCGAGGCGAAAGACAAGGAACAAGCAATCGCTCGCGTTACCAGCGAGGGCCGCTTTGTTGTCGAAATCTCCGAAAAGAAAATTGTTAGCGAAGCCGATACTCGCAAAAAAGGCAAGATTTCGAAAAGCGAAGTTGCGCTCTTCACCCGTCGCCTCGCCGATCTATCGGGCGCGGGCCTGCCTCTTGATCGGGCGATCCAGGTTGTGGCCGAACAAAGCGAAAGTGGCACCTTGGCCGCGATCGCCGAGGAGACTCTGGAGGATGTAAGGGCTGGTTCAAGCGTGAGCCAGGCGCTCGGAAAGCACCCCAAAGTCTTTAACGAAGTGTATTCGCAAACTTTAAGAGCGGGAGAAGCGAGCGGACAGTTTTCGCAAGTTGCCACCCGGTTGGCTGACTTCCTGGAACTAGAAGTCGCGCGCCGGAGCCAAGTTGTTTCCGCCCTGATCTATCCAGGCGTTTTGGCATTTACTGCGGTTTCTGTTGTTGTGTTTTTGCTCACGTTTGTTGTGCCGCGGCTGAAGGACGTGTTCTCGGCTCTCGGCGACGACCTTCCGGGTTCAACGAAGCTCCTTCTTACCTTTACCGGATTTCTTACTGAGCAGTGGGTTATTGTTGTGGGTGGAATCATCGCCGCCGTTGTTTTGTATCGGGTTTGGGCGGCCAGCGAAGCCGGTGCTTATGCACGCGATCGCGCAATCCTACGAATGCCGGTTGTTGGTCCGGTTATTCAAAAGGCGGTGGTCTCTCGCTTCTCCCGCGTTCTTGGAACGTTGGTGTTTGGAGGCGTTCCGATTCTTGATGCACTTAGTATCGCTGGCATGTCCAGCGGAAATCGCGTTTTCAGAGACAGCAGTTTTAAAGTTGCCGATGAAGTGAAAGAAGGCCGTGGGATAGCGGATGCAATGCGCGATTCCGAAGCTTTCCCTCCCGTCATCACGCACATGGTGGCGATTGGTGAGGAAACCGGCGATCTTCCCAAAATGCTGGGCCGCGTATCTGATAGTTTAGATTTTGAAGTTGACAATGGCATGAGAAGGCTCATTGCCTTGGTTGAACCGGTGATCGTTCTCGCAATGGGAGCCTTTGTCGGATTTGTTGTTCTCTCTGTTCTCCTGCCTATCTTTCAGGCACAAAACTTGGTCAAATAAGCATATGAAAATACGAAAATCAAAGGGCTTTACGCTCATCGAACTCCTGGTGGTCATTCTGATTTTGGCCATCCTAGCGGCACTCATTGTTCCGCGTGTTATTGGTCGAACAACTGATGCGAAACGCGCGAAAGCGGCTTCTGACATCAAAACCTTGAAAACGGCCCTCAACAACTTCCGCTTAGACTGCGATCGGTATCCCGAGACAGAAGAAGGTTTAGCGGCCCTTACTCAAGCTCCGGCTGATACGAACGGTTGGCGAGGACCTTATATCGAACGCATCTCGCCCGATCCTTGGCAAAGCGAATACATCTACGAATTGGTTGGGGACGATCAAGTTAGCATTGTTTCTTACGGAAAGGATGGCGCCCCGGGTGGCGAAGGCGAATCGGCGGACGTCGGCGCCGAAGAAGTTCCCCAACAGTAACAAGCCAATGACCCACCGTCGAGGCTATACCCTCATAGAGCTTTCAGCCGTCATAGTCGTATTGGCTTTGCTTGCGGTTCTTATCACGCCTAATTTGGGGCGAAGCTTGGTGGCAAATCAGCGCCGAGGGTACCGAGCGGGAGTGTTAAGGCTGATTGAAGATGCCAAGATGCGCGCTGCTCAACTTGGAACAACGATCACTCTTAGGTCCGGTGAAAATGGCGGCTTTCAACTAAGTTCGCGAAATACTGATGGCGAAGAAACGGTGTTGCAAAGCCTGGACGCCGTTGATGGGATTGAAACTTCTGGACTATTCCTCAAAGATGGGACTGAGAACGGAAGCGATTGGGCCGTGAACTTCTATCCTGACGGAAGCTGCGATGGCGGATCCATTGACTTGGCCGAAAATGGTAGCGAAATCCGGTATCAAATCAAGCCTGCAACTGGAATGGTGGCAATAGTCTCAACTGATACGGAGATTCAAGAGGATCGGTGGCAGGCCGGGGAGTTTACAAGTGGGGGCTAGGCGCGGCTTTACGTTCATCGAAGCGCTGGTGTCGATTGCGCTCGCTGGGATTGGGATTGCTTCAGTGGTGGGTGCGATGGGAGCCATGACCAAGACTGAGGCCAATGCCATCGAAAAAGAGAAGATGCAGCGTTTGGCGGTTGATAAGTATGAGGAACTCGTCGCGACCAATGATTACGACTCGGTAACCACGGGCGACTTCGAGGATCGAGGGGAGCCCGATTTCGCCTGGTCGGCCGAAGTGCAAACAACTGGCGTGGAAGGTTTAGATCAGCTCCAGCTAACGGTTCGCCGAAGTACAGGCCGCGAAGCTGAAATCTCGATAACCGGATTGGTTTATGCCCCGACACAAAGTACAACCACCGGCGGGGGCACTCCCTAGATGAAGCGAGGCTTTACACTTATTGAACTCCTTACGGCCATGGCGCTTTCGGGGATCGTACTGGTGGGAATCGTTAGCGCGATGGGCTTGGCGATCAGCACTCAACGAGCTGATGGGCAGAAGCGAGCTGATTTCGAGACGAAGCTTGTCTTTGAGAATCGGGTGCGGAATCTGCTTACGCACGCGTATGTGAGTTCGGACACCAACGATACGAAGACCTACTTTATCGGCCGCGTTCTAAGCGGTAGCTCCGGCATCGGTTCGAGCGCGACCGCCGATGAACTGGTGTTCACCTCTGTTGGCTTGGGTGTGCCCTCAAACGTGCAGAGCACCACCGAAACCGACTTTGAGCAGCGAAATGCAACCTACGGGCCGGTAGGGGGACCCACCGAGATCGCTCTTTCCATGGAGGCCGTCGGTGATGCCGGCGAGCGGACAGGCGTTTTCCTTCGGGAGCAACATCCAGCGGATGCAGATAACGAATTGGGCGGTTACGAGTCCGTTTTAGATGACACCATTTCGGCGGTCTCATTTGAATTTTACGACGGCACCGATTGGGTTGGAGAGTGGGGGCAAGATGGGACGCGCACGCTTCCATTGGCGGTGAGAGTTACCTATCAACGCGGTGAAGAAGATGATGCCACGCATGTGTTCGTGGTGAGAATGCCCGGGGGCATTCAGGCGGCGACTGGTGCGCAATAAGCAATCCGGCGGAATCTTGGTGATCACGCTCGTCGTCATGGCGGCGATTGTCGCTGCACTATCGATTACGGCGGCAAACCAGGAGATTCGAACGCGGGTGACCATCAATCGACTAGAGCAACGCCGTGCTCGCCTTGCCGCAGATGCCGGTGTGGCCCGGGCCATGGCTGCGCTCGCCACCCAAGATCCCAATTTGGTGCTCCAAGAGGGCGATTGGTTCACGCTGGGCAATAGTGCTGCCGACCGGTTTCTGATTGGAGATGATAGTTTCCGCCTCGAAATTAAAGACGCTTCGAGCCTTGTGAGTCTGAACACGGCAACCGAAGAACAGCTTTTGAATTTGGGCTTGACGACGGAGCAAACGGATTCGCTCCTTGACTGGCGCGAGCCAGACGGGGCTGCCCGCCCTGAGGGTGCAAAAAACGACTACTACAACTCGTTGCAAGAACCTTATAACATCAAGGGTGCTCGACTGGATTCGCTGGATGAGTTGATTCTGATTCGCGGCTTTGACAATCTAGCCGTTTATGGCGCTTTGCAAGATAGTAGCAACGCCATCCGAAATGGGGAAGGGGCTTTCGCCTTGTACCAGCTCGTTACGACAGATGGATTTTCTCCCAACGTTGGGCAGGACGGACAGCCTAAGACCGATGTCAATCAGGCCCAACTTCAACAGTTCACGCAAGCAGGTATTCCTGCGCAAACTGCAGCAGCGATTATTGCGCGTCGAAATGGTCAAGGCACTTTTACGAGCATGTCGCTAGTATTGCAAACACCGGGCCTGAATAATAACACCGCCGGAACCCTTTTGGACCGATTCAGCGTATCTTCTGAGCAGAGAGTTGAAGGGAAACTTAACCTGAACACGGTGAGTGAAACGACCCTCCAATCGATCCCCAACATTACAACCGACATTGCCCAAGCGATTGTGTCGCAACAGGCAAATGGTGGATTTGCGGCGCTCAGCGAGATTTTCCAGATTCCAGGAATGACTCTGCAACTTGCTGCGGAAACAGCCGACCGCTTCGCGGTTGGATCGGACACGTTTTTGGTCAGGGTGACGGGAAGAGCGGGACGCACAGATGTGTCGATTGAGGCGGTAGTGCAGATTCAAAACGGAACGCCCGTGCTTTTGAAGACATTAGAAACGCCCCAGCGGGACATGCGATCACTATGGAATTGGACGGACGAAACTACGAATGAAGTTGAAATTATCGGATAAACGGGTAGAAGCCGGGCCGCGTACGGTGATCGAATGGTCGCCAGATTCGGTGCGACTTTATGAACCAGGGGCAAAAGAGCCAGTCCAATCGCGGATTCCCGATCTGCCTGCGCTCTTGGGCGGACGGCCGGTCGTGGTCGTACTTTCGCGTCGATCGGCTTTTGTTCGAACGACGCGGTTACCCGACGCAGCCAAGGCCGACGTCGCCAAAATCCTGGCCCTTCAACTCGACGGGCTGTTTCCAGTTGCAGCTTCAGAATTGGCTGTTGATTTTGTAATGACAGAGGATCGCAACGTGGATGGCCGGTTGGCGATTGTTGTTGCAGCTCCGACCCAAATCATCGAAGATGTTCGTAACGAACTTAGCGCCCTTAACATTGAGCGTATCCTGCCCCTCGCTTTGGGCGGCGAACTCATCGCGCAGAATCTTGAACTCGAATCTGGGGCGATTATTGAAGAATGTGATGAGGGACTGAGCATTGATGTGATCGCGGGCGGTCACCTGCGGGCATCGCGGGTCGTGCCTAAACTGGCCAACGCCAGCGAAATCCAGCAGGAAATAGCCAAGTCCTTTGCGATGGCTAAGGCCGAATCCGGTAGCGTAATCGCCGCTGGAAACCTTCTTTTCGATGGACTTACGCGGTCGGTTGCGGATACAAGCTTGATTGCAATCTCCCAAAATCCGCCGGACTTGCATCTGGAGCCTCCCCAAGTATCGGCAAAACGCCAACAGATATTGCTTGATGCGAGGAAGCGACTTGCGATGTTCATGATCGTTGCCGCGATCGGAGTGATCGCGGTCGTCTACGACATTCGCCAAACAGGGGCTGAGAGTACGAGCAAAGTTGAGAATAGTTGGACAGCCAGGATTCGTGAGTTGAAGAATACGAAGACAAGCATCCAGTCTCGTCTGACGAAGTTAACGGCCCTTGATACGACTCTTGATCGCGCCTTCGAAGCGAAACAGCCCTTATGCGATGTGGCCACCGCCTTTACCAACAGTGTCCCGCAAGGTCTATGGCTTACGGGCATGAGCTTGGAACGCGGAAAAGAAGGAACGGTGAGAGGAATTTCAACAAATAATGCGCTATTGACGAAGTACTTGGACACCTTGGCGGAGAGCGACAGATTTCGTGATGTAAAGCTGCTTTTCGCCAACAACTCGGAAATCGAAGGTCAACCTGTCGTTAACTTTTCGATAACTGCGCATGTGATAGGCAACTTCCCATTGATAGAAGCCGAAAAGAAGAAGAGGAAGCGATGAGCACAATGAAAACGTGGAACGGGGTGATTGCGGGGGCGGCGATCGTTATGCTGGGCACATGCATCTATCACTTTATCGCCGAAACGCCCATGGCTCGAATCCAGGCAAAGAAAGTGGAGTTGAGCAAGTTACAGCAGGAGAATTCCAAACTGTTTTCTTCTGTGAGCAAACTCAAGAAGGCAAATGGCCCCCGGATTTGGGCAACTTCGTCAGAAACCATTGGGCCGAGCGCAATGGGCAAGCTAACGGAACTAGCCCGCGGCCTCGGCTTGACCTTGCTTTCCTTCCGGCCCCAAAAGCCGGAGGACTCGGGAGAGCTCGAAAAATTCCGGTATGTGATCTCGCTTGAAGGGTCTTTCCCCCGTGTTATCGAGTTTGCGCGGAAAGCGGAAACTCCTGAGAACCGAATTGCAGTAGATCGTATTCAAATAGCTTCCAAAGATGGGGCGACTGACAGCGTATCAGCAACCATTGGCGTAGTAGCTTATAGAGACAAAATTCAATCTAAGGCCCCAGACCCCAAAGCGGCATTGGCCAGTGACACAAAAACAAAACCATGACAAATAAATCGTTCTTGCAAAAACCTTCCACCTGGGTTGCCCTAGCTGTTCTCGGCGGCGGAGCCTATTTTGCCACTGGAGATAGCGCCAAGCCTTCCAGCGGCATGTCGGTCGCCGCCCGAAAATCAAGTCAGTCCAAAAAGGGTGAAATCGTCTTTACCAAGGAAGATGAAACGGCAAAGTTTGATCGGATTACAGTTCCAATCAAAAATGCTTTCAATCCTGTCATCGCCAGCGGAAGTGGGATCAGTGGAGCCGACGCCGCCGCGAACGCCGTACCGGCAAGTTACGCGGGAGGCGATGGTAGCTGGGTATTTACCGGCTCGGTCGAGATTGATGGAAGTCGCCAGGCACTATTGGAAAATCGCAAGTCGAATGATGGAGTTTTCCTTCGAGCGGGGCAAAGGTGGAAGAGCTGTGTTGTGAAACGCGTTTTGGCTGATTCCGTCGTGTTGGATGGTCCTTCTGGTCAAATGACATTTGGTCTGGTTAGCGACGAACCTGGTTTGAAAATGGCCTCTAATAGTTTCCGCCCCGTGCAGGTCAACGGCGGTGGGCAACTGCGAGGCAATATTGGTCAGCTACCGGGCGTATCCGGTGGTGGAATGAGTTTTTCCGGCATGCCTCAAGGGGGCGGCCGAAATATGGGCATGCAAATGGGCATGCCACAGGGTAATGTAATCCAATCCGAAGATGGAATGTTCGTGGTTGGCGGTGGAGAATAACATGAAATCTCAAGTAATAGTTCGAACGGTAAGCCTCCTGGTTTTAGGGATGGCGGTGGTTTCGGCAAACGCTCAGTTTGATTTTGGCGGCGGAAGTTCAGGACCGGCAAAGAAGGCATGGGCCGAGTTTAAGCTTCCGAAGAAGACGATGAAGCTGGACTTCCGCAATGCCAATATCGACATGATCTTGGCGATGTTCACTAAGGAAAGCGGGATCACCATCGTTAAGGATCCCACGCTTACGGCGCCATTTACGCTCACGACCGCCAAAGCGGTAAGCCTCGCCGATGCTTTCGAAGTGCTCGAAGCTAGCCTCTCGGTACGTAATTACGAGCTGAAGAAAGAAGGCTCTTTGATGACGATCAAGGCAAAGCCAGCGCAAAATCGGGGAAGAAACACACAGTTTCAAATGCCGCAGGTGGACATGACCTCCCTTTTTGGCGGGGGGCAGTCGCCGGCCACGTCGCTCGAGGTCTATCCTGTACAATTCGCGGCCGCATCGCAAGTTGCGCGAGTTCTAAACGACGTATTCCAACCACAAGCCAATAGTAATAATCCGCTTGCTAGCTTTTTCCAGAGCATGGGCCGCGGCCCTGGTGGCCGAGGTGGATTTGGTGGTGCCGGAGGTGGTGCCACCCAAGCGGCTCTGCGAGCCAGCTACGACGACTTCAGCAACACCGTTATTGTGAATGGCACGAAGGACCAACATAAACAGGTCGGCGAACTTATTAAGCACATTGACAAGCAAACGGATGCGCCCGTTAAGCCTGTTATTTACAAGCTTGACTATGCCGATGCAACAACTGTTGCGACGACGGTCCAGAACTTGCTCGTTGCAAACCAACCGAAGGGACGGGGCACTGCCCAATCTAGCAGTGGCGGCCAGAATATTGACACCCGCTTCTCGTTCTTCGGTGGTGGAGGCGGTGGTCAGAACAACCAGGCTCGCCAGCAAGCACAGGCAGCCGTAACGGCTGATGTTCGTTCAAACAGCTTGGTGGTAACCACGACCGATGAGAATCATAAGCTTGTTTCGGGAGTCATAAAGGAGCTCGACAAGGAAGTGAAGGTTCAATCCACGACCTTTGTTTTCCCGCTTGATAATGCGCGTGCAGATAGTGTCGCTACCCTTTTGCAAAACGCATTTGGTCGCCGTAGTGGAGCCGGCAACACTGGGGCCGGACGAACAAATACAGGCACAAACACGGGTCGAACGAACACTGGCCGAACGAATACGGGTAACCGTGGCGCGATTGGCGGTGCTACGCTTGGTGGCGGCGGAAACGTTGAAGTTCAAAATGACAATCTTGACCTCGCCGTGGATGCCGACGGAAACTTGGAAACGATGGTCGCTGTGCAGGGCGGTGGGTTCTTCGGCGGATTCGGCCAGCAAGGCGGAGGCCAGGGTCAGCAGAATCAACAAAATCGTCAAACCACCGGACGCGATGCTCAAGGACGACTTGTTCCTACTCAGGACTTGACGGGTCAGATCACCGTGATTCCCGATCCGAATACGAATAGCTTGATTGTGGTCACTTCGCCTGAAAATGCCGAGCTCGTTCGGTCGATATTGGCGCAGATCGACCGAATTCCAGAACAAGTAATGATTGAAACGATCATCGTTGAGGCTTCCTTGGATAGTAGCGACAAGCTCGGAGTAGAGTGGAATTTCACCCAAGACAAGGCGTTTGGCAATACCGGAACAACCGGCACTATTGGAAGCGCCTTGGGCTTGCAATCATCAAATCCGCAAGGCTTCCGCTACTCGCTTACGGGAGGAGCTTTGACGGCCTTCATGAATGCATTGAAGACCGACACGAAGTTCCAAGTGCTCTCAACGCCCAGAATCTTCACAAGTAACAACGTGCAGGCCGAAATTAATATTAGCCAGAGGGTTCCCTATATCACGAGTACACGAACTGATACAAACGGGGCCGTAACCTATACATATGATTTCGAAGATGTCGGTATCGTTTTGACCGTAACCCCACGAATCACGGCCAACGGCTATGTAACCATGGATGTGAGCCAAACCGCGAATGATCTTCAAGGTTTCACGAGCTTCAATGCTCCAATCATCAATCAGCGCCAAGCTGATACTACAGTTGCAGTGAAAGATGGTGAAACCATTATTCTCGGTGGAATCATCCGAAATACGGTCTCAACCACGGTGAAAAAGATCCCACTTTTGGGAGATATTCCGATCCTCGGACAGTTGTTTAAGAGCACGGACAAGACTTCTCAAAAAACGGAATTGCTAGTGTTTCTCACACCAAGGGTAGTGCGAAACCCTGATGACGCAAGCAAGTTGCGTATTGATGAGCAAAAGAAATTGTCCCAAAAGAGCCAAGAAGAACTCAACAAAGCGATTGGGGGCGGTGGCGAAAAGAAATCTGAAGTAAAACCGTTGCCTGGAGGCGGCGGAGGTAAATAAACATGAAAAATCTCAAAGTAATCATTGCGGCAACCCTGGTTGCCATTGCGGCAGTCGGTAGCACCCAAGGGATGCGAATGATGGGTATGGGTGGGGGCGGTTCGCCGACCCAGCTTCTTTACGCGGGCGGCGGCGGGTTTGGCCGTGGCGGCGGTGGCGGGGGAGCCCCAGAGGTCACTCTGCGAGCAGACGTTTCAAAGGAACTCAAAATCACCGACGATCAAAAAACGAAGATCATTGCCGCTCGAAGCGGAATGGGTGAGAAGATGCGGGACGTATTCCAAAATTCCGGCGGAGATCGCGAAGCCATGCAAAAAGGAATGGCGGATTTGATGACTGCGGCTGAAAAAGAAGTGAACGCACTCCTCACAGACGGTCAAAAGAAGCGGCTCAAGGAGCTTTGGATTCAGCGCCAAGGTAACAACGCGATTCAGAACGAAGAAATTCAAAAGGAACTAGGCTTCACCGATGAGCAAAAGGAAAAAGTCAAGGATTTGAACACGAAGTCAATGGAAGCAATGCAAGCTTTGTTCGAAAAGATGAGAAATCAAGAAATCGAACGTGAACAAATGCAAGAGTCCATGGCCAAGAATCAGGAAGTCATGAAAACCGAGTTAGGCAAGATCCTTACAACGGAGCAGGCCTCAAAGCTGAAGGCGATGGGTGGCGCTGCCTTTACGTTTGACAAAGACAACTAAGACCCTTTCGTAAAGCAAAAAGCCAGGCTGTTGCCTGGCTTTTTTTGTCTTAAAATTCAAAATTTTGGGACATTCTGTTTTGAACCTTGTATGAACCTGAAATCGTCACGTATAATGGAGTAGATCGTCGGAGAATTTATGAAACGATTTTGTACATTACTGTCAGTAAGCCTAGGCATCGTTGCCATTGGCTCCGCCCAACTTGCCGAGCATGTGCCCGGACAGATCCATGTTAAGTTTAAGCCTAACCTCGGCGCACCAACGATGCAAGCCTTGCACGCTGCCCCACTGAACTATCACGAAGGGATCGGCGTTACGCTAGTGGATCTTCCCGATGGAATGACCGTGTCGCAAGGGTTGGCTGCGTTTCGTGCTCGAAGTGAGGTGGTCTACGCTGAGCCTAACTACATTGCGCGCGCGCATCTCACTCCAAACGATCCGCTTTTTGGCCAGATGTATGGATTGCCGAAAATCCAGTGCCCCCAAGCTTGGGATCTTCATTTCGGCTCAAGCACGATCAAAGTTGCCGATATTGACACGGGCGTGGACATGACCCACCCTGACTTGCAGAACAATAAGTTCGCTCCGGGTTACGACTTTGCCAATGATGACAGCGACCCAACCGATGACCACGGACATGGCACCCACACAACGGGCACCATTGCAGCCAATGGCAACAATGCCGTTGGTGTCATTGGCGTCGCTCCAAACGTCACGATCATCCCCATCAAGGTTTTGGCTGCAAGTGGGGGCGGAACCTACGACATGATCATAGGTGGGATCAAGTTCGGAGCTGATAACGGAGCCAGTGTTCTTAGCATGTCGCTTGGAGGTTCAGGCGCATCACAAGCCATGCAGGACGCTCTTGTTTACGCCTTGGGCAAGGGAGCTCTTCCGGTTGCATCCGCTGGAAACAATGGCGATACGAACCTGAACTATCCGGCCGCTTATGATGAGTGCATTGCTGTAGCCGCTACCGATGCCAATGATCAAAGAGCCGGTTTTTCAACTTACGGCGACTGGGTCGAAGTTGCCGCCCCCGGTGTTGATATCTTGAGTACGACGATGGGTGGTGGATACGGACTCAACAGCGGAACAAGCATGTCTTGTCCGCACGTTGCTGGCCTCGCCGGATTGATCAAGTCTGCTGATCCAACATTGACACCGGCACAAATCCGCACGTTGATTCAAAACAACTGCGATCCAGTCGGAAACTTCGTGACCAAGGGTCGAATCAATGCTTTTCGAGCAATGCCGCTGATCTCAATCGGTCAACCCTACACGTTGGCTCCAGACGCAGTTGGTTTGTTTGAGGGCTCAAGTTTCATTGGTAACCTCGCGGCCCTGTTGACCAGCAACAACGTTTACACGAAAGCCAACTCGGTCTTCGTAAATCGACTCGGCCACGTAGCATCGCAATCCATAACCATTGACAACAAGATCACGACGTCAAACGTGGTCAACCTCTCCAAGGTTGTGTCTATGGATCTGAAGATGGAAGTCGCCGCGAAGGCTGGAACTACAGTGAGCCTGTTCTACAAGAACCCGACTACCAACGCTTGGACCTTCGTAAAGTCGTCTCCGATGACGGCGACGGATGGCGTTGTGACTGTTAAACTTGGCTCTCCGTTTACCAAGTACTTTGCAAGCGGTGCATCTCAGTGGCTGATTCGCGGAATCGACCCTCAGACGACGACACACACTGCGTTACCGTTTACTCTTCGCGTGGACAAAGTCTCGTTAAGTGGCATGGTGAAAAACTAAGTTGCCAAAGTTAAAGCTCCTGCTCGCAAGAGTAGGAGCTTTTTTTGTGCGTGTTCTGTTGCTAAATTAGTCCCAAGCGGAAAC
>JBEBHJ010000015.1:0-59368 GCA_040081075.1 Fimbriimonadaceae bacterium
CGCGACTGCCCTGTCTTCTAGCTCCAGTTGAACGTCCAATGTCGCTGAGAGGGTCATGCGCAACCCATCATCAACGGCCGCCATGCTCCAGAAACCATCGTAAAACTCAAGGCCAGGTTCGACATAAATACAAAACTTACGATCACTCATTGTCTCTTTTAAGGCAGCTGCGCGTCCTCGCGCCATACACTGCCCCGTTTGCTGATTTATTCCGTTCATGGTGGTTGCTTCCTCCGAACTCAAGCCGGGCTGTATGGCGCTCAGCCGACCAGCACTGCTAGGGTCATTCCCACTCTCCCATCGCTTCATTATTCCCGACTCATCCCGCCAATGGCAATCCTCAAACAACCCTCCCAACCTCCACCGGCACGCTTCATGAGTTCTCTGGAGTTTGCTTGTCGGCTGAGCGCCACACACCCAAAGGGAGTGTGTGGCGCGAGTGCCCGGAGCTCACTGAAGTAAGGGTCGTTTTCGTATGTAGATTCCAACTGCACTGTGAATGAGTGGATTCCCGTACCTTGGTTGCCCTCCTTCAGCACAGCCAATTTCGCTCGTGTGATCGGATCTAGGAAGAGCACCCATATCTGCGTCAGAACTTCGGAATACGATTGACTCGGCTCCGACGTTATGCACCTTGGGATCATCCATTATTGCTACCTCGAGCACTTTGATCAGCCACTGAATGCCCGCGCACGTAAGGACAAACGTGTCGTCGTGACCCATCGTAATAAGCACCCCATCGGTCACACGGCGCACACATAGGAAAGTCTCTAGGTTGCCCGGGCGGCCCATTTGCAAGTGGTATTGGGTCTCAGCACCACGATTGACCTTAATGCACACGCCTGTCGGAGACTCAATACCGCTCATAGTGATCAGAATAAGCCCCAAGGGATTGACTCCCCCGGCAGCCATACTTTCTTTTGGTTCCAATACCACTTGCAAGAGGTTGTAGATTACGTCCGCAATACGGCCTAAATCCTTGGACTTGATCGTTCGTTCCAAAGGTATACCGACCCACCCTTGATGCAGTGTAGCCGCTGTGTTTCAGCATCTACGACGTTCATCGCAAGTTTTAGCGCTTGCAGGCTGTCGGCACCGTGTACCCACACTCCTCTCGAGCCCCGCAAAGGGTCGTCAAGAAACACAAGCACTCTGGAACCGAACGATCCATGGCGGCGAGGGGAACTA
Source organism: Fimbriimonadaceae bacterium (assembly GCA_040081075.1). Taxonomy (GTDB): domain Bacteria; phylum Armatimonadota; class Fimbriimonadia; order Fimbriimonadales; family Fimbriimonadaceae; genus JANJUB01. The sequence goes on from JBEBHJ010000015.1 coordinate 1,189, forward strand.
AGTCGAATTGAAATCTCATAGGTATCCTCACCAATCCTCACCTCGTACGCTCTTGCTGCGCACTGCCTGACACGGTTTGGCCACTCGGTCATGGTAAGCCGCTAATACAATTAGTGTAGTTTCGATTGGCCCTAATCATTAACAAAGCATACTCTCTATTGCTAATCTCGCCTCGCTGTCTTAGTTTGAAAATGGCCCGCTGTGCGGCATCTAAGTCCGCATCACATTCGTCGCTCGTGTCACGTTGGGGCTGAAGCGTATCTACCATTCCCTTTTGGATAGACTCTCGAGTCGCGGGATGTTGCTCACGCCTGGGCACTTTGGAAGGGCGGCCCGGTCCCGCGGGTTTGCCAGTTCGGCTTGGAAGGGGCTCCTGCTCCCAGTCGGGTGGATCACCCAGTTCACCGGCTCCCTCAACAATCTCACAGCCGACGTCGGCAACTGGCGCAACCAAATTGTAAATGTCGTAAGCTGTCTTGACATTTCTGGCTACCCCGACGGCAGTTTCAAAGGCCTTTCCCATGCGGGCGGCGGCAGCGTAGTTCCCGGCCGCTTCAAGGTTCCCTTCGGCGATGATCATCGCTTCAGCATTTCGTTGCGGCAATGCTCCAGTGCGGTCAAATTGTCCAACCGCCCCATTCCCGCAATATCCATAGACATTCATCCCACCGGCGGCCCCAATCGGGTCGCGGTTCAACCACCTTCCCGTTGAAGCATCGTACATGCGGTTTTGGCAGTAGTAAAGCGCGGTCTCGCGGTCGTAGTAGTAGCCCCATTTGGCGTTGTAGCCCCAGGGGTCTACGTTTCTGGGTAGAGTCGTTTCTACGCCCGCGCCCCACGCGTCTAGGAGCCTGGCCGCCGTTGGGTTGTTGCTCGAGTTCAGCTTGTGAACTACGTTGCCTTGCGGGTCGAAGGTGTAGTAAGTCCAAGTCGAACCCTCCTTACGCGCAATCAAGCCATCGGGGGCAAAGACATTGAGATTCGCCGTATTCCCCGAGCTATCCATCTCAATGATCGGGTTACCGCCATCGTAAAGGAAGTAAGTGCGACCCGCCGAGGTTTGCTTCCAGGGCCCTCAGCCCATCGGCACGGTAAACCGTTCGCTAAGGCGACACCGCGAGCAGCGGATTGGAGATGGCGTCATACGGCCAAGGGGCGTCGTATGGCCGAGTTGCGCGGAGCTCACTAAAAACTGGCCGAGACGTGAGCGAACTATAGGTCCAAGATTGGAGCAAGCGGCCCATTTCCGGCACTAGGAGGCTGCAAGCGTGGCGAGTTCAGGATTTGCATTACTTCCAGCGTCATCCAATCGTCGACGTCAAGTGCGGCAACCAATTTGGTAATTTCGAGTGTTGATGCTTGTAGCTGGGCAGGGGTTGAGAGGCAATGCTTGCTACGCGCAACACGAATAGAAATCTCACAAAAGGCACGAAACGACACTTCAAAAAAATGGCGAGAAAGGGCCTCCAAGTTTTGACTTTTAACCTGCTCATCATCGTAATGAACATGCAAGCGACACCGAACTGATGCGTGCTGCGAATCCGAACGAACATAAGCTAAACCCTCTTGACCAACCTTAAAGATAGGACCGCCAATAAGCACATCTAAGTACAACTTAGTATAGGGGTCGGGTAGGAATAATGCAAGCCTCTCCCTTAGAAATTCTAGTGGGAAGTAGCTTGGATAAACCTTCCCGGCAATGCTGGGAACCGCCACGTTGGCAATGTCATTCCTGGCCATTTGAACCAGGTAAAAAAGGCTTTTTTTCACCAGATTTGAGCCTCAATATGCATCCGATAACCACCACTCTGCCGCTTTTGATCGTTTATCCTGTGCATCGGTCACAACCGGATCCACAACTGCCGGCAAATAATCTTTGCCAATGCTGATCCCGAGGCCAACCGGCGTCGGATCAAAGAATTCAACCACGGGCTTAACTGTTGCCTTGAGCCAACCCCAAAAGCCGCCTCCGCCTTCAACCGGTTCCCCGGCAGGCTCACATCCTTGCTGACTCAATAGCGCGCCCCCACCAATCACTGCGGCAGCTCCTGGACCGCCTCTTCGGGACGCTGAATATGGCTCTCGGTTGTCGGGTCCGCCGTTTTCCACGATTTTCCTATACTCCTCATCATGGATATAGTTGCCGTCACCGACATCAGTAATATACATGTCTGCCCCGCCATCGCCCATTGCGTCAAGTTGCCGCTGAGTATATCTTCGGGGAGGATTCTTCGATGATCCATGTTTTCAGGCACCTCCGGGGCCTCGCGCCATACGATCTCCATCCGAGGGCTTGCTCCTGCCGCTTAGATCACGTGTGGCGCTATTGTAATCTTGGTGCCGATCCATCATTCACGATCTACCTTGCCCATACAAGTTTACTCCTGATTCCAATCTGCGCCATACGGCCAAGGGGCGTCGTATGGCGCGAGGTGCGCGAGGCTCACCCAAAACACACTCCAGCTAATGGCGGCATGGCAGGAGCCGCTCAGGTCAGAGTTACAACGTAGGATCTGATAACCTTCCGTCGAGCATGACAGACCCGACGTTGTAGACATGTAAGCGATAAATAACGAGCCGAATATGTTGTAGTGCCGCCTCAAGTGCATCCAGCTCATCGGCTGACCAGAGCCGGGTTACCTTTTCTAGTTCTCCATCAATGACGATAATCGGGTAGCAGTTTAGGCCATCTTGCGTTTCAATCAACCCAAGGGAGATTGTGAATTCTTGCCAGCCATGCACTTCGTTCTTATATTTGTACGTGCGGCAAACGGTTTGATCCGATGCTGTCATACCCCGCGACTCCTCCCGCCATTGGGATGGACCAGTTCGAATTCGCCCCGGCGCGAGCGGTTCCTTATCAATGCCCTGGCAAGCGAAACTCCCCCTTCAAGGGCTGACAGGGTATCCAGCGCATATTTTCTCATGGTCGTTGATTCGGTGTCCGTTCGTCTAACAACGCTGATACGCCATTCTTCCTTAAACTTTTCCGGGGTGGCTACTAAAAACTCGTATTGGATGTCCCTCGATATGATCTGTGTCATTGCTATGGCCCCTGGTCTTCCCATACCTCACATCTTGGCCCCGGCCAGGCAGTCGTCCAGCAACTTGTCTAGTTTTGCCCTCAATTTTATTCGCTCTCCAATGTTGATCTTACCACTGGAGAAAAGCTTCTTGATAAACATCATTCCTGAGTAGTAGTTTTCATAACAGTCTTCTTCCGTTTCCTCTTGGGGATTATTTGCATCTATTGCATCGGCAAAGTCCTGATACGGATTTAGTGGGTCGTGGACCGTCCATGGGAGCACATAGCGGTGAGGAACCGGCATCCGCGAGGGTTTGTTTTTTCCTGAGCCGTTCGAAGGGCTTGGCATGGGCTCGCTGTCCCACTTAGGAGGGTCGCCCAGCTCTACTGGCTCACAAATCACGTCCCCGGCTGGTCCGATGAGACGATATACATCGGCAGCGGTTCTGGCCGTCCTGACAACGGTGGCCACTGTTCTGACAACCGTAGCCGCCTCCGCCCCGTATATCTCTGAGAACGCCCATCCCGCCATTCGCGCTCCATGTGGGGTTGTGGCGGAGTTGAAGCCGGCCAGCCCGCTCGGGTCCGTTCGTCCAACCGCACCATTCCCGCAATACCCATAAACATTGACCCCACCCGCAGCTCCAATCGGGTCGCGGTTTAGCCATCTTCCCGTGCTCGCATCGTACATGCGGTTTTGGCAGTAGTAAAGCGAAGTCTCGCGGTCGTAGTAGTAGCCCCATTTGGCGTTGTAGCCCCAAGGGTCTATGTTTCGGGGCAGAGTCGTCTCGACTCCCGCTCCCCAGGCGTCGAGGAGTCTCGCCGCCGTTGGCTGGTTTGAAGAGTTGAGCTTGTGAACCACGTTGCCTTGAGCGTCAAACGTGTAGTAAGTCCAAGTAGAACCTTCCTTACGCGCAATCAGACCATCGGGGGCAAAGACGTTCAGGTTAGCCGTGTTCCCCGAGCTATCCATCTCGATGATCGGGTTACCGCCATCGTAGAGGAAGTAGGTTCGAACGCCAGCGTTATTCTGCTTCCAAGCCCTCAGCCCATCGGCTCGGTAGCCGTGGGTGAGCTGAGTGCCATAACTCGTAACCCGGTTCTCAACATCGTAAACCACCGAAGTTCCGTTGTAGGTCGTCGGGTTCCCGTTTCCGTCATAAACGTTCGTTCCCGGAGTTACCAACTGGTTGTTGGCGTTGTAGGTTCGGGTGTTGTTCTTAAACGTCGTCGGATTCCCGGCACTATCGAACGCGTTCGTGTGGTTCCAGCCGCTGGTGAACTGTGTGCTTGTTTCGTTCGTGAGCTGGTCCTTGCTATCGTAAGTCCATGACCGATTTCCGCTCCAGTTGCTCGGCGTGCTGATGCTCGCCGCCATCGTGAGCTGGTTGAAGACCCCATCAAACGTGAAACCATTAAAGGTGGAGTTATGAGTGCCTGATGGCCCGTTGTTGACCAGACTCGTGAGCACGCCCAGGGCGTTGTAGGTGTAATCGGTGGTGGTTCCGTTGGGCAGAGTCCGCCCCGTAATCCGGCCGCCGTTATCAAAGGCGATGCTCGATGATCCGGCAGGCGACGTCATGCTTGTAGGCCGACCATCGAGATCGTAAAGGTAATCCCAGTTCCCCGCCACCGTCGCCATTTGCGAGCGAGAACCATCGGGGTAGTAGGTGTAGTTCGCGGTCTTAGCGGGCAGGCCCGTGTAAGTCCTCGTTGCCGTCTTGAGGCCGCCCAGATCATCGTAAGTCGCACTTCCCACTCCGGTCCCATCAGTCGTGCTGAGCACCTGACCGATGTTGTCGTAGGTCATCGCGATGTTCTGAGTCGGATCGGCAACATAGTTCACCTGCTTGAGCAGACCAAGCGTGGCGGTTCCGGGCGGAACCAGCTCGTCTTCATACTCATAGTTCGTAACCTGTCCCCGTCCATCCGTGCGCGTATTCACCCGGCCAATTGCGTCATAATCACCCAACAAAACCTTATCGGCATTGCCACTCGTGTAACCCGGATAACGGATTTCCGTCGGAAGATCATCCAGGTTGTATTCGTAAGTGGTTACGTTGTTATTGCCGTCTTTGAGAGTTTTGGTGTTGTATTTCTCATCGTAGGTCAGCGTCATCGGCTCGCACGAACCCGTCTTGGTCAGCAGTTCGCCCTCTTTGCCGTAGGTGTAGTTCACGGTGCGAGGAGTTGTGCCATTCTCAGCCTGGATCTCGGTCATGGTGAGGGGGCCGCCCGCATATTGGTAGTAGTTTTGAGTCTTGGTATTTCCGGTGCCGGTGCTGCCGGTTGCGGGCAGGGTGACCGTCTCCGTTTGGCCGACAATGTTGTAGGCCATAGTGGTCGTGTTTAGGTTGGGGTCGGTAACAGTTTCGACCTGACCACGGGTCGTGTAGGTGTAACTTGTAACCTTGCCGCCCGCGCTAGTAACCGATAGGGGTTGGCCAATCTTTGGGCTACCGCCGTAGCTTAGGTTCACCGTCTTCGTCGGGTTCATGTTGTTCCCCGGCGCGGTGACGCTGGTTACGTTGCCCAGCGTGTCGTATTGAATCGTCGTCGATTGACGATTTCCCGTATTCACTTGCCCCGGAATGGGAGATTGGATCTCACTTATCGTGCCGGACGGTTGATTGTAAAAGAGCTTCGTTGATGTCTTGCCCGCTTCCTGCACCTCGGTGAGCTCACCTAGCGCAAAGTTGCCGTAGTTGCGCGTGTAAGTCGTCACAACACCCTTGGGATTGGTTGACGTGAGGAGATTTGAATAGACGTCCCAAGTGTATGTTGAAGTGATACCGGAGGGACTGAGCGTTCCCGGTTTGACGTCCACCATTGAGGGGCGGAAAGGCGATGCGCCTCCAAAAGCGCGGCGGACAATCGTTTGCCCTGCCGCGTTTCGGTATTCCGTCCAGCTCAGGTTTACGGTGTAATCGACCGAGTAGCGGCCCACTACGTTGTTTGAGCTATCGAGAGTTTCAACTGTGGTGGTGTTGACTCCCATAGTGCTAAGAAAACGCGTCTTCACAAGGTTCGCGTCTGTTACGCTGGAAACAAAAGGAGTGTTGTTGTAGTCAATCGTTGCCGTAGAATAGCCAGTTCCCGTTGGGCTGATTGTTGAAATGGTGTGCAGGTAAGGCACCTGTTCAGGGCTAAAACCGTTCGAATTCCCGATGTAACCGAACTGGTATTCGGCGACAGGGTTCGTTGTGCCCGACGGAGACACGACCGAGGCAGATAGAAGTCCGTCCTTGGCATAATAGGTGCCGCCCGTTTGCCCAATTTCCTCAACCTGGTAGACAACCTTGCGGTTGTAACGGTCTGTGGCGCTGCTGATTCGGCCATTTGCTCCATATTCCATTGTTATTAGCGGTTGACCAGAACTATCATTTATTGCGGTAATGGCCGGGATCACATGCTCGTTGGTCTCCAAATCGATGTCGATATACGATTTGTTAACCCAGTCAAGAGTGACATAGTTGCCGAATCGATCTATGATTCGTGTAAGGAAGAACCGCCGATCGTTCGGATTGCTAAGGGAGGTGACCTTGGGTTGGAAGATGTACTTGGTTCTGCTTTTACTTGTGATCTCAATGCACTCGCCAATACCCGCAATGTTTTTCCAAGCAACCAAATATGGATAACCAATGTCGACTTGACCCGGTAGCGTTTGCCCATTACCAGGCGCATTCGATGTGGCAAAGGACGCTCCGTAGAAGGCAGAGTTCGGCATTTTGACGACTGCATGAGCAACGTTATTGGCGGGATCTCGCTTGAGCAAAACGGTCGTAAGGTAAGGATGATGCCATCCGCTACCAAACCCATTTGGAACCACACGTGCCAGGCTATGATAGCTAGGTCGCCAACTTACGGATGGGCCGATGGGGTTGTATACATCAAGTCCGTGCGGGGTGGTGTACTCTTCCACGCCGTTGCCCAGATTTACTGGGTCCGCAGTCGCAGACGTTGTAAAAGTCGGACACTCTACTACGCACTCATCGCAATGCTTGGCTTGCCCAAGCATTGTGCAGATTATCGATAGGAGATTTGGCCAAGCTACGACGCCGTAACCAGTCAGAGTTGTTACTATTCGTTGCGCGGCGATGGTACTTTGACCGAGACGAGCACTCGCGAACAACCCGAATTCGGTCTGACTTGGACGAGGCATCATCGCGAGCGCATGGTCTAAATCCGAACCTGGAATGGATAGGACGAGGAAAGCATCGGCCTCCATCAAGTTCCACTGTTTCCATGAAAGTTTGCGCTCGCCGCCGGGCCATTCGCCGCAGTCCGAACACCAATAGGTGACACCTTTGTTGTTAGCTCCAGTCACAGCAATGAAGTGATCGCGCTCAACACGGGCAATAACGGGAATACTGCCGTTGACTTTAAATATTGCTTTTAGGCCATCGCTACTTGCGCTTAGCCCGTGACCACTCAGTCCCATCGCCTTCGCCGCGTCCTTCAGCTGCTGCATGTTGCTTCCAAAACCTGAATGGGGCGTCAGGCGCGACACCATATCCTTGTTGTAAGGCCGCTTTAGAAAACGGAGTGCAATGGCCAATCCAGCCGCTCCACAAAGTGGATCAATGTGGGGCGGCTCCGTAATCCCCGCGTCTTTTCGAACTTTGTGGTATCCCTCGCACGCGCTCGCACACTTGAGCATGAACGCCGCCCGTTTCTCATAGGGTACGCAAAGGCGTTTCTTAACCACGTCATCCAGGGTTGCGGTTGCTTGTTGATAGCGCCCCGTATAAAACTCCATAAAGCCCCGGTCCATGACAGCAACTCCGTAAACTGGGCTACTTGGCTTCATCTTATCTATGAGCGTGATCAGCATGTCAAGCGCGCGTTGCGGCTCCATATCCTGACCCATAGTTAGCTCGGCTAACCATATCTGTAACTGCTCTCGACGAGCCAATCTAGTACTCTTTGCTTTCGCTTCCGCTTCCCAAGCGGCGCGAACTTCTGGCTTAACGTTCCTCAAGAGCGTGCCTGAATCGTCAAGCAATGTGGGATTTGAGGCACGCGGGCGAAACACTCGCTCTGGGACGCTCTTGTCTGCTACCACGGGCGATTTCATGTACTTCATGCCCTTTAGCTTGTGAACGGGCCTAATGCTAGGCGTTGAAACCGCTTTTGGCCTTGCGGGGGTATTAAGTTCAACGGCAAGCGCCGGAGCCACAATATTCGTGACCATGGAAGCGGACAATAGGCAAGCGATGAACTTTCTAAGTTTGTTATTAGCCATGATAACCTCGTGATAGGACCACATTTAGACCCAATGATCATAGTGTAACGCAGATTTCGCGAATTTGGGGCAATGTGGAAAACTTTTTTTTCTTTTTCTCCTTTTACTGCCGCCGCCGAACTGAGTATCCGCTTGGGTTGCCACACAGCTACGGCATCATTAAATCCCTAGAGACAGCATTTGGCGAGATAGCTTCATCGGTTGAAAACTTGCGTTTATCGTTTGCTTTGCAAGCTTTGAAATTCACTGAGAAAGCTTCAACGTTCATTGAACCAATTTCGAAATTCACTGAGCAAACTTCGAAATTCATCGAGCAAATTTCGAAGTTCACTGAGCAAACGTCGAAGCTTGCTCAGCAAATGGCGGTGGGAGCGTTGGTTCCAGCGAACTTGCGATTACGGCAGAAGTCTCGCTATTTCACACTTATATCACTAAATAATTCTTCCTACCCTGGTGTAATCGTCATAAACTGCCGATAAATAGGATACGGCTATTGCCGAAGGAATAATAACTATGCCCGCAAGTGTAAATCAGTACATCACCGATATCAACGCCGACAGTGATCTCGCTGTCGCTCTGACCAGCTTTGCCGCTGTATGTTCAGCCAATTCCGCGGCCTTGGGTTTGACCCCGGCGACTTTGGCCGAAATTACCGGCACTAACACAGCCTATGGCACCTCTCTGAATGCGTGGGTTACGGCCCGCGTTGCGAGTTTTAACGCCCAAGATGCCAAGGACCTGCAAAAGAAGACCAGCAAGGCCGTCATATCAAAATTTGCCAAGCAGTTTCGCGCAAACCAGGCAATCAGCGATTCGCTCCTGGCCCAACTCCAACTTGCCCCACACAAGCCACCCAAGAACGCAAGTCCTCCCGCGCAGCCCACCCAGCTCACCGCCAATGCGAACGGGCTCGGATTTGTCAAACTCAAATGGAGCAGAAAGGGCAATAAGCCAAACACGACCTACCAGATTGAGTACCGAAGCGAAGCGGTCACATCGTGGACGATTCTCGATTCGACGACCAAGGCAAAGTTTGAGTATCAGGCCGATCCGGGACAGTCAATTCAATTCCGAATCATCGCGAGCCGCGCCGGTCTAGCCAGCGAACCCAGCGTGCCGGTTTCGCTTTGGGAAGTCGCCCCGAGCGCCATATCCAACTTGAAGTTAGCGGCTTAACGCCACCCAACCCCTCCCCGCTTTTTGCGGTGAGGGGCTGAGTGTGTTTGTCGTGCCCATTCCCGCCGCGGATTGAGGACTGGTTGAGCGAATCCATCGCTCCTCCTCTTTGGTTAATGGATAAGGTTCGCCAAGCATTGGAAACGGGAGGTCTGGTTTGTGCGTTATCCATGGCGGACATGTACTTGCTCCATCTTCTGCGATAAACCAAGCCCGAAAACTATCACCTACAAAATTGAACTGGTAAGCCGCGAAAGGTTTTGTCGCTTGAAGCGTGGGCGCGGCGAGCGTCGGGATTCGCTGGAATGGAACCAACTTTAACGAAAGGAGGTATCGCACGAGGGTGCCATCACTCTTGAAGGCCGCTCGCGAAGGCTTCGACGAAATCTTCAATGCAACCCACCACTTTCCCTTGATGCGGCCTTTAGATTTAGTCTGGCACGATAGCCAAGCGTCCGGCGACTTCACATCATCCTCACGACCAGCGCTTCGAAGGATCAAGTGAATCCTATTCTCCGCCGAACCGGCTGCGAAGAGTAGAACAGTGGTCCCATTGCCGGGCATTTCCACATAGGAAAACTCTTTCTGGAGGTGACGATTAACGCCGAACGATTCTCGGAGCATTCCAAGTTGATCGTTGCGAGCGTTACTCGCCGGCAACGCGGGTAATGGCGAGTGAGACCAGAAAAAAGAGCTACTAAGAATCATCAGACTTCCCCATTAACAAGCTCGGAAAGGTTGTGGTTGGAACCATGGAACTGAAATCTCTGCAGAACGGAATGTTCACTTCTCGAACACAAGCCATGTGCAACCGCGGGCGGGGACTGTTACTTCTAGTTCGAGGTCGTTTCCATCCAGGTTGTAGGCGTGAGGGCGTTCTTGGCGGCCGGAGGTGTCGCCTAGGGCTCCCCTTGCCTGGCCCTTTAGGCCCGAATAATACAGCGGTATCCGCATGGTTTCGGTTCGTGGGACCGCCGTGGGATTGTAGATGAGGGCCATTGCCGGGGTTTTGAGTTTGGGGTTTACGTGCACGATCCCATCCAAATTCCGCCCGTCGGGGCGACGGATGTGGATCACGTCGGACTCCAAAATGTCTCGATGTTTCTTGAACCACGTCACCCACTTGATCACCGCCGCCTTGGTTGTTTCGGTGTCATAGATTCGGGGCCCACGATAGCAAGACTGGGCGCCATAGCCGAAGTTGTTCATCAGGTGCATCTGATAATCGTCCAGGTGTTCGCTGAGGGGTTCGATGGTGGCTTCCTTTCCACCGCCCTGGTATTCCACCAGCGGGGTCATCATCCAACCCATGCTTGGTGTCTTCTCCCACGTTCCATCGAACAAGTTTTGACGGGCGTGGATGTGCTGCTGAGCTCTAGGCAACGACCAGTTCGACTCGCGATAGCCCATTCCCGTTTTGTTGGAACCCGCCAAGAAGTAGTTATCGGGGACGTTCAAATAGATACCTTGCGAGCGGCACCACTTGTAATAATCGGTGATACGTCGCCATTGCATCCATTGCGAATCGGCGAAGCCTTTATGACCCGGATGCTTCTCGCTGGCGCAGGTGTCGCCGGGGTAGCTGCCGTCGTGCTCAAACAAATTGAAGCCGGTCTTTTCGAAGAAATTTTGAATCGTGCGGAAGTAGTTTTGACCCCACTTGCTTTCTAGACAGGGCGAGGCTCCGAAAATCGGCTTGGGATTAACGATGTCGTTTTCGGCGTCTACGTGCCGACTTGCGAGCAAGCTGTACCCCCCCAATTCGATTCCTTTTGAATTTGCGTAAGCCCGAAAAGCTTTGAATTTGTCTAAGTTTTCCTGGCTTTGATTCTCCATATCGAGCCCGCTCCAAAAACTGATGACGATCATTTCAAAGCCGCACTCCGCCGCTTGATCGATGGCCCGATGCACAACAACCGGATCAACACTCGTGAGGTGCAGCATGATCGGGTTCTCCGTAATCCACGGTGCAACCGTTCGATAAAGGGTCTTCATCGCCAAACCTCGTCGTTCGCGATCGGCGGAATCTTGGATGAGGACAAACGCGCGGAATGACTCGAAATCTTTCTTGGGTTCGATAGTGAAGTCGGGCCCAACCGGAGGGCGAACTTCGAGGTCGCAAGGGGTCTTGAGTTCGTAGTTCACCTGGGTTTTGTAATTGGAATCCGGCACCCAATAGGTCGTCTTATTTGAACTCGTCTCGGCCATTCCGCCAAAGGCGTAGTCGCTGAATACGGCGACATTGGGAACACGCCAAGCCGGGGTGGCATCCACCACCGAATCGGATTCGACAAAGCCAATATTCTCGCAAATGAACTTGTCCAGGTTCACTTTCATGGAGCCCTGATTAGATATCGTAAACCACTTTTGGAACGCGGGGAGCCCATCGTAGAGTTCGTAATGGACAGCTACTTCAAGCCCCGGAAAAGCGGGCGATTCGTAGTCCATGGTGAGGGCAACGCCTTTTGGCGGCCAATTCCCCTTGGCCGACGAGCGAACTTGCTTCCACTTCATGCGCTCTACGGGTTGCCCCACCGAATGCCCAACGTAGTGAAAACCGACCGGATTTGCTTTCAATTCGCTGATCCATTCGGGCAATAGAAAGGCCAGATTCTTCTGCCCCACCAATCCGCCAACGGGATATTCCTTGCCGTTCAACGTCAAAACCGCTTCGGGCTTAACTGCTCGGAGCATCTCTTCGCTCGTCATGTGGTTCTTGATGCTGATGGTGGCGGCATCGGGTGAGAGCTTGATGACTCGGGTGATAAGGCCATTGGTGAGAACGACTTCATTTGCCGTCTGTTTGATGGCGGCCTTGAAGGAGTCTGGCTTGATAAGCCAATCGGATTTTGCAGGAGTGAGCATGGCGGATACAAGAAGGGACGCGAGCATTGCCTAGAGATTACTGCTAAAATCTAGTCCAGTGAGCACCGGACGTCGAGCTTATAATATGTTGCGCGGTTTCGTGAATACGGAATGGGATCGCATCACAGGTCTGGACCAGGAAGCAGCGTGGCGCGAGCTGGAGCAGATGACCGGTGGAAAACCCGCCCAATCTCCGGAAACAACAACCGTGACTCTGCGAACTCCGGAGGAAAAGCAAGCTTATGCTCGGCGCCTGCTTGGGGTGCCAGAAAAGGCTCCTTACGACGAAATCCGCAAAGCCTTCGAACGATTGAACACCCGTAGCGACCCCAAGAATTTCCCCGCTGGAAGCGAAGAAGCCAAGCAAGCCGCTGACATCCAGAAGCGCGTTAACTGGGCATTCGGAGTTCTAACCGAGAACATGGATACCACCGAAAAGCGGTTTCGTAGCTTAGAAATCTAACGAATCATTGCCTTCATACGTCCAACTAAGTATGAAACGAGCGCTTCCTTTACTTGCCCTAATCGCTGTCGGCTGCGGCGGAAACAACACAGGCGCCCCCACTCCAGGGCTGTATTCAGATACCGCGCGGAACAGTAAGGAACGCGAAGAGATGGTGGCCAACGCTTCGAAGAGCATCACCAAGGGAGATGCCGCCAAAGTTGTTAGTCAATCAAATGAATTTGGAGCCCGGCTCATCTCCGAAATCGGCACAGATAAGAACGTTTTGATCTCTCCCATCAGCATCGCAACGGCTCTAACCATCGCGATGAACGGCGCTTCGGGAACGACTTTAGATGAGATGAAGAAAGCCCTCGGATTGGAAAAGATATCGATGGAGCAAGTTAACGCCGCTCACGCTTCTTTGCGAACGTTGCTGGGCGACGAGCAGTTGCGGATCGCCAACTCCATTTGGACCCGAAAGGGCGTCGCATTCGAGGAGCCCTTCATGAAAGACAATACAGCGTTTTTCAATGCAAAGATCGGGGATCTTGACTTCGCCGCTCCCGAAAGCTCAGGAGTTATCAATGATTGGGTGAAGTCAGCCACCGATGGGAAAATAGAAGAAATTGTGCCCAAGACCATCTCAAACGATGTCGTGATGTACATCATCAACGCGGTGAGTTTCAATGCAAAGTGGAAAGATCCATTTGACGTAAAACTAACTCAACAGTTGCCCTTTACGTTGCCGGATTCCAAAACGGTTGACGCCGACTTCATGACCATGGACTCCCACATCACTAACGGGACAAGCAAGGAGGGCGATCAATGGATTCGTTTACCATACGCCAATGGTCGCTTTGAGCTGATTGCGGCGATGCCAAAGGCTGGGCGTTCGCTAAAGCAGACGATCTCAAAGATGGACATCCTCGCCACGGCCGCTCCGAATCCTGGAAAGGTTCTTTTGAACTTTCCCAAGTTCAAGTTGAGCTACGAAAGTGCAATGGTAGAGATTCTGAAGAAACTGGGCATCAAGGAGGCCTTTACAGATAAAGCCAATTTCTCAAGACTGCGCGCCAAGAAAGATGTGATGATCACAGACGTCAAACATAAGACATTTATTGACGTCTCTGAAGAAGGCACAAAGGCGGCGGCGGCAACATCGGTTGAAGTTGGAGTGACCGCCATGCCTGTGACCACCAAGATCAGCTTCAATCGCCCCTTCGCCTACGCCATCCGCGAAATCAAATCCGGCCAGATCATCTTCCTCGGCGTCCTCGCTGATCCTACGGCGAACTGAGACTTGTTATTTTCGGCTAAGCTAAGCAGCCGCCGAAAATGACCCCACCTGCCCTGAAATACCCCGAATTCCGAAGCTACATTTCTGGCAATTTCATATCAAACGTCGGCAATTCCGCGCAAACTTGGGCGATCGCTTGGCATGTTTTCCAGCTTACCGATAGCTCGTTTATGGTGGGCATGTTGGGGCTGGTTCGGATTCTTCCTCTCCTGGTTCTTACGCTCTTTGGCGGCGTACTGGCCGATCATGCCGATCGCCGCAAGCTCCTTTTAGCGACCCAGTTTGGGATGGCCTTTGTCGCGCTCCTCATTTTGTGGCTCTCCTACACTCATCAGGTTACGGTAGGAGTTCTCTACGTCTTGGTTGCTCTCAACGCGGTTGCACGGGCGTTTGATGGCCCCGCGCGACAATCGTTTGTCGTGGGTTTGGTTCCTTTGGAGCATTTCCCCAATGCGGCCAGCATCAACGGCGTGGCTTGGCGACTCAGTGACGTTCTCGGTCCAATCGTTGCTGGAGGGTTTATCGCAAGCGGGAGCAACGGGCTCACGGCATGCTATCTCTTTAACTTGCTCACGTTCATTGCAGTTTTGGTCGCGCTTTGGCGCCTCCCTGCACGACCTCCGGAATCCACCGAGGGCCGTCCCAAAAACTTCAAAGATGTAACCGACTCCATTAAGGAGGGCTTGCGGTTTGTGAACCGTACTCCCGTTGTGAGGCATGCGATGTGGATTGATTTTTGGGCCACCCTGCTGTCTGGAGCGGAAGCCCTTATCCCGGCATTTGCCGTGATTCTTGGGCTTGGTGCACAGGGCTACGGGATTTTGGCGGCTTCAACCGGTTTTGGCGCCTTGCTCGCTGCGGCTGCTCTCTCATTCCTTCCAACCATCCACAATCAAGGGCGTTGGGTCGTTGCGATGATTGGTGCCTTTGGGTTGTTTACGATTTGTTTCGGCCTTTCAAATAGCCTCGTCACCGCAAGCCTTTCACTTGCAGCGGTCGGAGCAGCCGACATGATCAGCACAGTCATGCGCCAAACAATCCGCCAACTTGCAACCCCGGACGCAATGCGCGGGAGAATGTCGGCAACAAGCAGTTTGTTCCATATTTCTGGCCCTCAACTTGGAGATTTCGAAGCCGGAGCCGTGGCGCACGGAATGGGTGAACGATTCTCAATCGTGTTGGGCGGGGCGTTGTGTGTAGGCGTTGCGGCTCTTTGGTCCAGAGCGAGAGAGCTGGTGAACTATCAGCACAGAATGGACAGTGAAGATAAGAACTAAGTAAAGCCAACCAAAAACCAGTCTTGTCCCAACGGCTCTGCCCAAAGTAGGTCGCCGCCAAACAGCTCCCTCACATCCTTGAACCGAGGCTCTTTCATATTCGACCACGATTTGTATTCGCGGCTCTTTAATACTAACCCCGTCGGATCATATACGTAGGCCGTCCAGTTATCCAAAATGCCGCCTCGTGAGATCGCGATCCGCTGGGGCGTCCCCCTATCGACTAAAACTCGATAATCAAATTCCACACTCTCCGGAAGTTGCGATTGGAGAGCTCTAGTGACGACCACCCTGGTTCTCTCAAGCCGGGGCAACAAAAGTGCGTGTAGATATACAACGGGGGTGCAAAGATAGATGCAGATGGTTGCCACAAATGTTGCAATCGCCTCCCTCGGCTCTCCGCTCCTAAATCGATGAATGGCAATCAATATCAGCGATATTGCGAGTATGACTCCCAAAAAGCCAAGTGTCGGCAGCCCCTCGAAATCGCCGATTCTCAAACAGCAAAGTGCGAGCAGGGATGCAAGATACCACCGCCCTTGCCATGCCAACTTGAACGTCATAACTAATCTTGACACCGAAGAAATGCATGCCGGTTAAGGGCGTCATTTTCCTCATACATGGTTACGATTCAGGCTCATTTGCCGTAACGTAAAAGTATGGTTATTTGCGCCGTTTCACTAGCCGTCATTCTTGGACAGGCGCCGACGCCCGCTCAGACCAAGCAACAAAAGGACGTAGCCGATGCAGTTGTGATTCTGAAGCGGCTGGCCACACTCCCTTCAAACGCGGAGCTCAAATTTGCACAACAATACTGGCGGGACCACAAGTTTGCCCCTGAACTCACCGATGCGGGCAAGGCCGGAGCCGAGTATGCAAAACTCGCCCAAACCGCATCCACTTTGTCTCTTTGCATCGCCTTCGACGCCCTCAGTTGGGAGTTGAACGGGCACAAGTCTCGCGCCCTTGATGAAACGGGTCGTAATTGTGATCCCGGGCTCCTCGCGGCCTCTAAAATGGCGGCGAAATCCGCAAAACTTGAGACGGTGAAGCGGCTCACGTTCATGCGTGATGCAGCCGGAACTCTATTCACCCGCGCGTTTCAATGCAAACCTGCGACCAGGGCACAATATTGGAATGGCAATGCCCTTAAGTTGGGCGTTTCGCTTGGGCAAGCCTTGCCGAAGGCGCCGGAATACAAGTTGCTGATCAAGCTCAAGCGGATTCCCGTCACCCCGCCGAAAGGTAGCGATAAGGGCGAAAAGTGACAATCAAGAAGCGACGCGTGATTTTGACTTCGGTCGGTTTAGGCATCCCTGTTCTTTGGTGTACGGGCCTCGCAGTTGCGGTGTCACTGGCTGGTGCGCCCAATCCTTCGGCGAGAGGTGACGCAGCGGTTGTCCTCGGAGCCGCCGTTTGGAACGACAAACCGTCGCCTGTTTTTGGCGCGCGCATTGACCATGCGATCAAGCTCTATCGCAACGGGCAAGTGAAGAAACTCATTTTCACCGGAGGCATGAGTGATGGAGACTCCGTTTCGGAAGCCGAGGCTGCGCGGCAATACGCCCTTAACCGTGGGATCCCGGGCGATGCCATTCTCATCGAAAACCGGTCGAAGTCAACCGTTGAAAATCTTGCGAATGCTCAGGCAATCATGCAAAACACCGGATTGAAGACCGTCGTCATTATCAGCGACCCTTATCACCTCAAACGCGCTGGGATTATCGCAGGGAAGCTGGATTTAGCGTTTATCTGTTCACCGACCGAAACTTCTCGCTACACTGGAATTTTCGCCAAAGCTGGGCAATTGGCGAGAGAGACGTATTTCATTTCGAGGTTCCTTCTGGTCGGAAACTAGAATTTAAGCTAAAATGGCACTGTGGGCGGCGCGCTTCTGGGCACCATTCCGGTTTTCTGGCTCATTCTTTGGTACAGCTATTGCCAAGGGAGAGTTATCTTCCAAGCAAGCTTTGGGCTATGTCATTGTATGGGGACTTTGCCTGGCCACCTTCTTGGTGTTTCGATGGCCATTCGCATGGATGTCTGCTCCGACTTGTTTGTTACTTTGCGTACTCTCGATTCACGTGTTACCCGAACTTAGAATCCGGTGAAGCGTCGCCCTAGTAAAATCAACTCGAGGACCTTGAATACATGAAAACGCCAGGCATTGTCGGCGGAACCAGTTACGTATCATCGGCGGAAACGTACCGACATATCAACCACCTCTATAGCCAGCAACAAGGCGGATTCGACTTTCATCAGATCATTCTTTATTCGGTCAATCTGGGCGAAGGTGTGATGTTCCGGTACGCACCTATGACACCGGACTTCTCCACGCTCAATATGCAGTAGATTGGTTGCTCCGATAGCTGAGTTCCAACTTGATCTAACCGGTAAACTCTGCGCGTGAGCGAACTCCTAATAGAAGATATTCAAGTCGGCGATGGTGAAGAGGCCGTGGCCGGCCAATCGGTGACGGTGCACTACACCGGCACCCTAACCGATGGCACCCCGTTTGACTCCAGCGTAGATCGCGACGAGCCGTTTTCTTTCCCCCTTGGTGCGGGTCGCGTTATCAAGGGCTGGGATATGGGGGTAGCTGGCATGAAAGTAGGTGGCAAGCGAAAACTCACTATTCCGAGCCATCTAGCCTATGGTGAGAGGGGCGCAGGCGGAGTAATCCCGCCCAACGCAACACTTGTGTTCGATGTTGAACTCTTAGGCGTAAAGTAAAGCGTGGAACTCGGGTTTTCCAAGATCATTGAGTGCGGTTTCGAAGAGGCGATTAGTCGCACAACGTCGGCTATCGTCGCTGTTGGGTTTGGCATTGTGAGCGACATTGATGTTGCGGCAACCTTCAAAGCAAAGCTAGGCGTCGACTACCGACCCTACAGAATCCTCGGTGCATGCAATCCTGGTCTCGCCAAAAAGGCGCTGGATGAAATGCCCGAAATTGGGCTGTTCATACCGTGCAATGTTACCGTCGAGCAAGTCGAGGGTGGCATCAAAGTGATGGCCATAGACCCGCTTGCCGCTTTGGCGGTCGCGGGGCCAAACGCGGTCTTGGAAGAGGTCGTGAATGACGCTCGACCACGCCTCCAAGAAGCCATCGCATCACTGTAACCCAAAAATATTGCAAGATATGCAGATGGATTATTCTGATCCGATTGTCAAGAGCGTCTTTTCCCGCCTCGGGGCTGAGCCGTCAGCCAAGAACACGCTGGCTTTGCAATACTCAGCCGTCACGGATGTTCCTGCCGCAAAGATTTGGGAGGTCTTAGAAAACATCGAGCAATGGGCTCGTTGGGGGAAACCCTGGATTGAGCGCAGCCGATGGCTAGAGAGACGCAAATTTGAAGTTGGTGCACGATTCGAACAGGTGAGACGCATGGGATTCCCAATCGGTCGACAAGTGACCGTTGAAACGGTTCGTGAGTTGATTCCAGGTACCAGCGTCGGATGGTGGGATTCCGAAGGGGGAATTCGATGCTGCCGATTTTGGAACGTGGAGACTCAATCTGATGGGCAAACAAAGGTGACTTCCACTGAAGTGTTTGTTGGCCCGCTCATCTTCTTAGGGCAACTGCTAATCCGACGCCGGTGGCGGCGCCTCAACGAAAACTTGGTGAATGGCTTGATCGAGTTAGCCAAACGAAACATTTAAGCCACTGTGATTCCATTCGCCTTTGTAATTCACCCCCTCAAACCGCAAGATGTTGCGAGGAAGTATCCAATTGCTCGATTTGCCCCCGACTGGCTGATTGAACAGTTAATGCGTAAGAAGAAGCCGGTAGTTGCGGGCAATGTCACGGGAATCAAATCCTTAACCGGTGAGGAACTACACGGCTGGCTGATCGCTTGCCCGCTAACACCCAAGTTGATGATGGAAAACGTTGAGCTAGCTTACGAGCGCATCATCACCTGCACAGAAATGGCGAACGAACTCGGCGCCCAGATCATTGGCTTGGGCGCGTTCACAAGTGTTGTTGGAGACGGTGGAATAACGGTTGCAAAGCGTTCAAAAATTGCAGTTACAACCGGCAATAGCTACACTGTGGCGACGGCAATCGAAGGAACCCTTAAGGCTTGCGGCATGATCGGCGTTGTCCCCGGCGAGTCAACCCTCGCCGTAGTCGGGGCCACTGGATCGATCGGAAAGACTTGCGCGCGCGTGCTGGGACGTGATTTTGGAAGGACCATCGTTGTGGGGCGGGACCTGGCCAAGACCGAGGCTATCGCCCGTGAAATCGGTCCTGACGTGATTGCATCAATAGACATGGCCAGCATCAAGGATGCCGACGCCGTCGTGACTGTTACTTCATCCGATGCGGAAGTAATCATGCCCGACCACTTGCGACCCGGGGCAATCGTTTGCGACGTGGCTCGACCGCGTGACGTTTCTGTGCGGGTTTCCAAAGAGCGGCCCGACGTTCTCGTTATCGAGGGTGGGGTCGTTGCCGTGCCGGGCGACGTTGAGTTCGGAATAAACTTTGGATTCCCGCCGAAAACAGCCTATGCCTGCATGAGCGAAACGATGATGCTCGCGCTCGAGGGACGCGCCGAGAGCTTCACCCTCGGCAAAGACGTGACCGTGGAACAGGTCGACGAAACTCAACGGCTCGCCACAAAACACGGCTTCAAACTTGCCGGATTCCGTTCGTTCGAAAAGGCCGTCAGCGAAGAAGCCATTGAGCGAGCCCGTCGGGCTCGGCAAGGTATCCTTTGAACCGCATGGAACTACTGGCCAAAGCCTACATTCGGGACATTCCTGATTTCCCCAAGGCGGGAATCATGTTCAAAGATATCGCTCCGGTTTTGCAACATCCGGCTGCCTTTCAAGAGGCCGTCGACCTCCTCGTCGCGGATGCGAAGGCAAAGGGCGCAGAAGTAATCGTGGGCATTGAAAGCCGTGGTTTCGTGTTTGGAACTCCGGTCGCCTTGCAGCTTGGAGTGCCCTTCGCCATGGCAAGAAAGCTGGGCAAACTTCCCTACGAGCGTATCTCTGAGGAATATGCTCTGGAGTATGGGACGAACACCGTTGAGATGCACGTAGATGCGGTCGCTCCGGGGCATCGCGCGTACATAGTTGATGATCTGCTTGCAACCGGGGGCACTGCGGCGGCCTCAGCTCGCCTGGTGGAAAGACTTGGAGGCAATGTTTGCGGATTCGGGTTTCTCGTCGAGCTTGGCTTTTTAGAGGGCCGCAAGAATCTGCTTGGTTACCCGATCCACGCCTTAATCGGCTACTAACTTTCATCTTGTATAATCGACAGATGCGAACTACCAAGCTTTCCGTTTTTTCCCTTATCGTCTTGTCTGCCGTTGCTTTTGCTGCGGAGAAGGTTGCAATTTCCGATCTCCTCAAAAAAGCCGATGACTTCGACAAGAAAACGGTTGTGCTCGTCGGGAAGGTTGATAATTTTAAAGCCAAGGTTTCCAAAGCAGGCAATCCGTATTTTACGTTCAAGCTTCTCGACGACAAAGACAACAAGGTGAGCATCTATAGCCGCGGAAAGCTTGAGAAAGACTTGGAAGACGGTCAGAAAGTTGAAGTCACCGGCACATTTAAGAAGGAATCAAAGGTCGGAGCGAACACCTTCAAGAATGAGGTTGACATAAGCAAGGACGAGAACGACAAGAAGACCAAAGACTTTGGCGTTAAGGTTGTAAAGTAAGACTAAAAGTCTGACTCAGATATTTCGTTGATGGGTCGGCGAGCTCGAATCATCTCATCTAGTTTGTCCGATATTGGATCAAGTTTGGGTTCATCATGGTTTAGGGCCAAACCCATTCTGATGACGCCGTCTGTGCCGGCCCAAAGCTCAATGAAGTTGCCCGAAGAAGGATTGCCGATTAGTTTGGATTGAGTTAGGCCAACCGGGCTGCCGCGAAGAATCATGTGTTGATCAAAAAAATCAGTCCAGAAATAGGCAACCTTTTCGTAGGGCTCATTCGCCCCCGCCATGTTCTTTCCAGCTGCGGTGCCCGTCCACTTGGCGTGCAAGTGGTGCTGAGCATTCCAATTTGTCCCCAAAAACGGGTCTTCAAAACTCGCGCAGTCACCGCATGCGAAGACATCTTTCGCCGAGGTTTCAAGCAATCGGTTCACCACGATACCGCTCGCGGGGTCGCCCGCCAAGCCGGCCGATAATCCCAATTCGGCAACCGGTTGTCCACCTGTGGCAAGAATTACTAGGTCCGTCACTCCTCCATTCACCTTTGGCCCCAGTTCCAGCGATTTCAAAGGCTCCCCTAGGATCAGTTCGACGCCTTTGGAAACCAAGTAGTCCTTGAGATAGGCGCCGCATTCGCGCGAGGCAAATGCCTGCCAGGGCCACTCGTCTTGCGACAGAAGGGTCACTTTCTTGCCGATGGCGGTGGCCGCCGAGGCCAGTTCAAGGCCCAGATAACCGGTCCCGACAATCGTAAGATGGTTCACTCTCGGCCACATGCCTCGAATTCTGTCGGCATCGTCCATGGTTCGCAGGAGTACAACACGTTCAAGATCAGTTCCCGAAGCATCCGGAATCGTCGCGCGGGCGCCTGTCGCAATGAGCAGCTTTCCATATTGAACAGCCGAACCATCGGACAGTGCGACGGTCTTTAGATCTGTGTTGATGGAATCAGCGCGAACCCCCAACTTAAGGTCGACGCCGTTGTCCGGGTAGAAGTTATCAAACTTGCTTGAAATGTCGTCAAGAGTCACCTCGGGATTCTTCAGAAACCCCTTGGACAAAGGCGGCCGATCATACGGCACGGACTCCTCGTCCCGAATCAAGATAATCTTTCCTGCCTCGTCCTTTTCGCGGATGCCCATAATGGCGCAAACACTGGCAACGCCTCCGCCGATCAAAACGTATTCCGCAAACTCACTCATCTTCAAAGAGTATGACGCAGAAACATTTCATGGGCTTTTGGGCCCCTCCCCTCACATATGAAAGCAATAACGCGTTAAAATCATAGCAACCGTGGCAGATTGGTTTTACATCGGGAATTATGGGCAGTTGGGCCCTCTCACCAAGGAACAACTCGATGAGCTGATCGAAGGAGGTGTTGTCGTGCGCGACACCTATGTGTGGAAGTCCGGTATGCCCCAATGGGTGCCCGCCGAAAGCGTTCATGAGCTCGCCAGCGCTTTTCGATCCATCGACCCGCTAATGGCTCCGCCTCCCCCACCTTCGCCAGGAATGCCCGTTATGCCCCAACCGATGATGCAAAGCGCACCAGGGTATGCGGTTCCTCCCTATCAACAAGGCGCATATGCAATGAATCCGTATGGCCACGCGCACCTTGCCCAACTGAAGAGTGACAAGAGCCGCATCACGGCGGGAATTTTGAACATTATCATCCCAGGGTCGGGGCGAATCTACTTGGGTTTCTCAGCAACCGGAGTTCTCCAACTCGTGTTATCGATTTGCACAGGAGGCGTGCTGTGGCTATGGCCGCTGGTTGACGGAATCATGATGCTCACGGGAGCAGTCAAATTGGATGGATATGGTCGGGTTCTGGACTAACCGACATTGACAGCAACAAAAAGCCGGCTCAATCGTCGTATCATTGAAAGGAAATGAACTTTTATCGACTCTTATTGGGATTGGTGATTCTCTTCGTAGCGTGTCTCGGCAGCGCGCAGAGTTCCTACACGCCTACCCGAGGGGAAACTGTCCTAAAATTGGAGATCGAGGGGCGCGGTAGCTTGTTCATTCGCCTCTTCACTAAAGAAGCTCCAAAGGCAACGGCGCACATCATCGAATTGGTTCAAAGGGGTTTCTACGACACCAAGCCGTTTCATCGCGTTGAACGATCACCAAAGCCATTCTTGGCTCAAATTGGGCCGACGAACTCGACGGAAGCGGCCGACGTTCGCATTCCCTACGAGGATTCAGGCTTCAGTTTCAAGGAAGCCGGTATGGTTGGTCTAAGTGCAAAGCCTAATGACCGAGATTCTGGAGATTGCCAATTCCACATTCTTCTGGGGCCAGCTACGTTCTTAGATGGTAGTTACACGTGTTTCGGTAAGGTCGTTTTTGGCGCCGACATCCTCGGCGCGCTGAAGCAGGGTGATAAGGTCAAAAAGGCCAGCATCGTGCGCGGCTAGCGATTTACCGCCGTCATACGATCAACGAACTGAGCGAAGTAAGGTCTCGAATCCCATGGTCCAGGTGCCGCCTCGGGATGATATTGGATGCTCGAGGCGTCCGCACCCTTTACTTCGATCCCTTCCACCGTCTCGTCATTTACGTTAATCTGAGTGACTTCGGCGGCAGTGCCATTAAGGGATTCTGGATCAACCGCATAGCCGTGATTCTGAGACGTAATCGTCACAAGCCCCGTTCGTAAATCTTTAACGGGATGATTTGACCCACGATGGCCAAATTTGAGCTTAAATGTTTTCCCGCCAATCGCCTGGCAAAGGAGTTGATTTCCCAAGCAAATTCCGAACATCGGGCGCTGCCCGAGCAAACGCTTGACCGTTTCCACCACAGGTTCCAATCGAGCCGGATCGCCTGGCCCTGGCGAGAGCAAGATCCCGTCCGGGTTCCATGCCATCACTTCGTCAGCGGTCGCGGTGGCCGGAAGGACGATGCAGCGGCAACCCGCAGCCGTAAATCGGCGCAGAATATTGAATTTCAGTCCACAATCAATCACTACGAGTCGTACTTTCCAACCGTCTGAACTGGATTCCACGCTCTCTTTTCCCGAAAAGCCCCAAGCGTAAGGTGCCTTCGTAGTTACGGAGTAGACAAAATCGGTCTCATCATACGACTGGCTCTGGGCCAACTTCGCCCTTGCTTCTTCAATGCTGCCATTCGTAAGGATGCCCATTGTGACGCCCCCCGATCGAATGCGTTTTGTAATCTCCCTAGTATCCACACCTTGAATCCCGGGAAGGTTCCTCTCCTTCATAAGTTGATCTAGAGATTTGGTGGAACGCCAGTTGGAAGGAATGTCGCAGGCTTCCCGCACAATGAAACCCGAAGGCTGGAGCCGATCTGATTCAAAGTCATCCTCGTTGATCCCGTAGTTTCCGATAAGAGGATAGGTGAGCATGACCATTTGGCCACCATAGCTTGGATCCGTCAAGATTTCTTGGTAACCGGTCATTCCCGTGTTAAAGACCACTTCGCCGATGCCGTCGCAGTCGGCACCAAGTGGAGTACCTTCAAAATGGGAGCCATCGGATAGGACGAGTTTTCGCCTCACGCTGGGGCTGAAGGATACCCTTTGCCGGGACTACTTTACCGTCAAAGCTCTCGCAGACGTGCCGCCGTCACTTCCGGCAAAGTGTCGTTAATCCACGCTCCAGCCCCAGATTCACTGCCCGCCAAATACTTGAGCTTTTCCGCCGTTCGGTATGGTGGATAAAACTCGACGTGAAGCCAGTTAAACTCGTATCCCGGAACCGCTGGCTCCTGGTGCATTGCCATGATGTAAGGGAGTGAGAACCCGAAAAGCCGGTCATATTTTTGAGTGACCAACTGAAGAATCTCGGCAAACTCATCCTGCTCGATCGGCAACAGCTCGGCCAGAGACCGCCGTTGCTCCCGTGGCACCACCCAAACTTCATAGGGGTATCGAGCAAAAACGGGCACAATCGCCAAGAACGAGTTGTTCTCGTGCACGATGCGCGGACCCTTAAGCTCTTCGTTGAGCCAATCGCAAAAGAGGGTAGTCCCAGTTTTGGCATAGTGGTCCTTTTCGGACTCTAGTTCTGCCATCAGCGTGGCGGGAATGAAAGGATAAGCATAGATTTGGCCGTGCGGGTGGCTCAGCGTAACCCCGATTTCTTTTCCTTTGTTTTCAAAAATGAACACATATTCAACGTCTTCGCGCGCAGCGAGTTCGATGTATCGCTCTCGCCACACACGAACAAGCTTTCGTATCTGGCTTAAGGGCAAACTGGCGAACGTTGCCCGATGCTCGCTTGAGTAGCAAACAACTTCGCAGGCTCCGTTGGCAGGGCGAACCGGAACTAGATCCGAACTCTCGATTTCAGGATCGGGCGGTGTCGGGCTCAACGAAGGAAATTTATTCTCAAAAACCGCGATGTCATAGTTCGGAACTGGCACTTCGGTGGGAAATCCACCCGGTTTGGTCGGGCATAGGGGACAGTAGTCATCAGGAGGGTGGAAGGTTCTGTCCTGCCGATGAGTTGCAGTAATAACCCATGTTCGCAAGAAAGGATGATAACGCAGCTCCGACACGCAACAAGTGTATTCGATGCAATAATCTCTCGTGCGGTCGGAGGTATTTCAGCGGGATGAAATGGTCGAATGTGGCCGACTTCTGTGGCAACGCAACCTCCTCGGCGCAACCGAAGGCAATCTAAGCTGCCGACTTGGCGAAGACCGACTTCTCTGCACTCCCAGTGGGTTCTCGAAAGGACATCTATCCCCTCATGACCTCGTTGTTATCGATCTAAGCGGGGCCCCAATCGATCCTAACTCCCTTCGCCCAAGCAGCGAGATTCGGATGCACCTTGGGATTTACCAGCAATGCCCCCACATCGAAGCTGTGGTTCATGCCCATCCCCTCAATGCCACCGCATTTGCACTTGCCGGAAAGACCATACCGATCGAGTTCTTGCCGGAAGCCCTGGTCGAGTTGGGCCCAGTTGCCCTCGTCCCTTTTGCGATGCCGGGAACCGATGAGGTGCCGGATTCCCTCATCCCTTTTCTCGAGAGGCACCGGACCTTCTTGCTATCGAATCACGGGGCGGTAACCACGGGAGGCAACCTGCGGGAGGCAACCTACCGCATGGAAGTGCTTGAGCGAATTGCTCAGATCACGACGCTCAGTCAAGCGCTTGGTCCGCCGTCCTCGCTTTCGCCGGCGCAACTTGCTCGGTTCGAGGAAGCGTATTGAAAGAGCAAGAAAACGCAGTGAAGGTCGTCTGGGCGCTTGCCTGGCCCGCCGTTGCTTTGAACTCAATGCAGGTCATCAACACCCTGCTTGACTCCTTTTTTGTTGGCAACCTCAAGGAGTCGTCTGTCACCGCGTACGGGGGCATGACGCCCGTGCTGTTTTTGATGTTCTCGCTGGCCATGACCTTCGGAACCGCTTCTACCGCACTAGTTAGCCGAGCGTTCGGGGCCGGAAATCGCGACGAATGGCGTGCAGCCTCTCGCCAAACAAGTGCGCTTAGCTTTTTGACGGGCTGCGTACTTGGCGCAGTGTGTTGGCTCCTTGCCGAGCCGGCCGCTCAACTGATGTTGCCAGAGAAATCAGGAGAGGCTGTTACGTTAATGGCACAGTTTTTTCGAGTTTATGCGGTCGGACTTCCCGCGATCTATCTTGTGCAAGCTCTAGCGGGATCGCTTCGTGGAACGGGTGACACTAAGAGCCCAATGGTGATTAGCGGGATCACAATTTGTCTTCACATTCTCTTCAATTTGCTCCTCATTCGAGAAACGCTTACGATTGGCGGCGTCCAATTCAAAACTGCGGGTATGGGACTTCAGGGAGCTGGCATTGCGCTCACGAGTTCTGCCTGCATTTCAGGGTTGATTTACGCTTTCTGGGCATCACGGACGGCAATCGGAAACCAGAATCCCCTTCTGTTGCCCAAACTTCAATGGGTCCAGAGGATTGTCAAGGTTGCCGTTCCCTCAGCCGTAATGAATGTGCTCAGGGTTGGATCACTCGGTGCCTTTCAGTTCGCGCTCAAGTATGTTCCCGATGGCGGACATGCAATTGCCGCCCTAAGACCGGCATTTGCAATTGAGTCCATCATGTTTATGCCCTCTTTCGGTCTTTCTATGGCGGCGGCGGCTCTGGTTGGGCAAAGCCTCGGTATGAAGAACGCGGCTAGAGCTGAGCGCCTCGCCTGGGCCGCGGCCCACATGGGCGCAAGCATCACGCTGATTTTATGTATCCCAGTAGCCGTGTTTGCGCCACTGATTTCCCATATCCAACTTGGCGATAAACCGGAAATTGTTCATCAATCGGTTTCGTTGCTTCGGACGCTCTGCACCACAGAGGTCTTTTTTGCCTATGCGATGGTGTTGATTGGGGCTATGCAGGGCGCTGGCGATACGCGGCGACCGCTATGGGTCACCATCGTTAACCTGTGGATGTTGCGCGTTCCGTTGGCTTATACTCTCGCGTTGAGCACCGGAGTCTTGCCTTGGCTTCCGTTTGGATTCGGCATGGGTGCACTTGGCGCTTGGACGGCGATGGCGATTTCGCAAGCAACCCAAGGCGCTATGTCTATGGTGATCTTTAAGTTTGGCGCTTGGAAAACAACCCAAGTTTGAAAATTGTCTAGCACTCGCCTAGAGATTTGGACTCGAGATTCCAAAAATGTAAATGTCGCGTGTGCGGACAACAAAAACCAAGTGAAAGTGCCTTGCCAAGGCAGGGTCGAAGGCGGAAGTTCACAAGCAGGCGGAATAGTTTAGGAATATATCAAAGTATGAGAAAACACATACAGAAGCGCGCTTTTACGTTGGTCGAAATCATGATCGTTGTTCTGATCATCGGAATTTTGCTCGCGATCGCAGTCCCCAACTTCGTAAAGGCGAGGGAAAATGCTCGGGTCAAAACCTGCATTGCTCAGCTTAAGCGAATTGAAGCATCGAAAGAACAATGGGCCATGGAGTTTAAGAAGAGCGCTACGGATACGCCCGCCCAAGGTGATTTGGTCCCCGACTACATCAAGGGATGGGTCGAGTGCCCAGGAGGCGGAAGCTACACGATCAACAACGTAGGAACGAAGCCAACCTGCTCGCTGGGTGGCACCCACGTGATTCCCTAACTTTCGGTTTGCTATGCACCTAGGCCCAAGCCATTAGCTTGGGTCTATTTGTTTTCAACGAGCCTTATGATCTTGTCCGGGTCATTCAAAGCGACGTATATCGCACCGTCTGGGCCAACCGTGACTTCCCTAACCCGACCTAGATCACGAATCAGCACTTCGCTTTCCACAAACTTGCCATTCTTAACTCGGATACGGTCGACGTTCTGACCCGAAAGGCCGCCAGCGACAAGATCGCCTCGCCACTTGGCAAACATCTTGTTGCCACGGAGGCTATCTAACCCACATGCTCCGATGGAAGGCAACCAGCGATAGACCGGGAGCGAAATGTTCTGGTCCGACGAGGGCCAAGGCACCCAATCGGCCGAGTCGTTATAGTTGATGCTGAACGCAACCAACGGCCAACCGTAGTTTGAGGCAGGCTTTATCAAGTTAAGTTCATCGCCACCGCGCGGCCCGTGCTCGGTGTCCCACAAGTTTCCATCGCGATCCACCGCCAACCCTTGCGGGTTTCGATGTCCGTAAGACCAAACAGCTTCAATGCCTCCCTTGCCCACGAATGGGTTATCTTTTGGAATCGAACCATCCTCATTAACGCGATAGATTTTTCCGTTGGGCTTATCCAATTGCTGAGCTAATGCACCATTGCCCCGCTCTCCCGTGGAGAAAAAGACGTGGCCCTTACCGTCAAACACGATTCGCGAGCCGAAGTGAACTTGCGAAGAGTTATAGGTTGATTGGTCGTTTTCAAAGATCGTTTGTGTCTCTGTCCACTTGGATCCCGCGATCTTTCCGCGCACAATCTTTGTCATGCCCGCTCTACCGGTCTTGGCTGGATCGGTTAGGGAAAGGTATATCCAGCCATTCTTGGCATAGTTCGGGTGGACCGCCACATCCATGAGTCCGCCCTGGCCCAACTGAACCGACTTTGGCAGGTCTTCAACCGATGTCACGCCCCCTTGCCAAACCAGAAAGAGCTGACCCGGCCGATTTGTCACCAACATTCGACCATCGGGGAGCCAATCTATCGCCCATGGAACTTTAAGTCCATTCCCCTCCAGCACAGTTTCAACCTTGTAATCGTGATCGCGTGCATCATAAATGCCGTCGCTTTGTTTGGGTTTGGTTTCGGCGCGCAAGGCGTCTCGTTGCAACTCGCGAATGTGAACAACTTGACCCCAAACTTCTTGGTCGGTCAAGGTTTTCCCAAAAGCCTCCATGCCTGCATCGGCGACGCCATCTTTGATCGCCAAGAAGTATTTGCGATCGAAGTCTTGGTGGAATTTTTCGACTTTCAGAAGGCTCTGAGTTCCAGCGCCCCCACCCTGGCCCTTGTCGCCATGACACTTAGAACAATACTGTTCGTAAACCCTGGACACGTTATTGGTTTGCGGCATGGGAGTGTTAGATCCGCCGGGTCGATTTCCGGAACCGACGAGGGTCGCACCGGACACCAACACCAATCCACCGAGGCTCAAGGGAACAAACTTCATTAGGGAAACTTTACCTTGATTAGGTCTAGTTATTGAACCTTCGCGCACCTGACTCGTATCACTCTTCATGAAATTGCAAACAGAACGAGATCGCGTTGCCCATCTCTTGCGTAGATTCGGGCTGGGCTCAAGCGAGACCGAGTTAGAGTACTACGGCCATGATGGGCTCAAGGGCGCGATTGATCGCCTTCTAGGTTATCAGGATGTACCCGTTATTGGCGACTGGGACTCGGCTGCGTTTGCGAACAAACAAGGTGTCGTTAATATTCGAGTTGCCCAAGGGTTATGGTACGGGCGAGTTCTCGCAACATCACGCCCCCTCGAAGAGCGGCTGACAATCTTTTGGCACAATCATTTTGCCACCAGTGCCGAAAAAGTTGACAGCGCTTATGCGATGCTACGTCACGTTGACCTCCTGCGACGAAACTGCCTCGGAAAATTTGGAACTCTTTTGAGCGCTGTTAGCACTGACCCCGCGATGATCTTCTGGTTGGACAACAATGAGAACGTTGTTGGAAAGCCCAACGAGAACTTTGCACGTGAGGTTATGGAGCTCTTCACGCTGGGCATCGGGCATTACACGGAAAAGGACATTCAGGAAGCCGCCCGAGCTTTTACTGGTTGGACGTTCGGAGTAGGTCAACGCTTTGTGCGCAAAGCAGGCACCGCTCCGCGCCGGGCAGATCGCTTTATCTTTGATCGGAAGAGTCACGATGGGGGCGAGAAAACCGTTTTCGGAAAGACCGGCAATTTTGGCGGAGAAGACATCCTTGAAAGCCTCATCAAGAACCCGCAAACTTCTCTCTACATCACCCAAAAATTTCTCACCTGGTTTGCCTATCCAAATCCGGAAACCCGATGGGTGGAGCGACTTGCCAAGAAGTTCTCCGACAGCGATCTCGACATCGGAACGCTTGTAAGGGCGATTATGGAAAGCGAGGAGTTCTATAGTGAACGGGCTGCGAACTCACTCATAAAGAACCCGGTCGACTTTTGCGTGGCTACCGCCCGACAGCTTGGGATCGGCGCAAGGATCAGTGCTTCGGTGGATGATGCCATCGCCAACCCGATTGTCAATGCCGAAAATGGGCTGAATCAAAAAGCTCTCCGTGCCATCGCTCCGGCGTTCGCGGTGCGGCAATCCATGGATTCAATGGGAATGGATCTGATGTATCCGCCCGACGTTTCGGGATGGAAGCCCGGCTCGAACTGGATCACGACCAGCACGGTTGTCGAGCGGATAAAGTGGGGGGATCGCCTCTTCTTACCTAGCGCGGCCGCGATTCGAGCAAATGTGGGAGCCCAGGGGAACCGAAATCCATCCGTGGGGTATGACGCATCCGAAATCCTAGGCGGACTCTCAGACCCCAAGGACGTCGTGGCCAAGCTTGTCTCAGTTTTTGACGCCCGAATATCAGAAAACACCAACAAAACACTGGTGCAAAGCGCTTCTGATGAAATGCGCGGCACGATGACTCGCATCCAGGCGAACGCGGTGGCAAAAGGTGTTTCGAAGTTGCTCTTTGCCTCACCGGAATTTCAATTCAACTAAGTCGCTTCGGTGAACCGAAGCATCATGGTAATTCAGGGATCTCAGCGTAGCCTCGAAACTGATGCACTTGGTGCCCAGGGAGGGACTCGAACCCTCATGATCTTGCGATCAACGGATTTTAAGTCCGCTGCGTCTACCATTCCGCCACCCGGGCAGGCGAGCCAAATTATACTGGACTTGAGCAAACCCAATTCGCGAGAGAACCTGTCATAATCCGGTCTGCGGTTTTCCGCTGAAAATAAACATTTGAGGTAAGGTCAAGATCATGTCCAGCGACATCTTTGAAAGAGTTAAGAAAGTTGTAGTCGAAGAGCTCGGGGTTAAGCCCGAGGAAGTAGTGGAAAGCGCAAGCTTTACCGAAGACCTTGGCGCCGATTCTCTCGACGTCGTTGAGCTCGTAATGGCGCTCGAAGACGAGTTTGGAATCGATATCCCTGATGAGGAAGTTGGTCAGATCAAAACTGTTGGTGACGCCACTACCTACATTTCCGGCAAATCGTAAATGACTGAGTTCGCCCGACCGTCGGGCCGGGTCGTCGTAACGGGCGTCGGGGCTATCACCGCACTTGGAACAGGGGTTGAAAAATTCTGGTCCCGAATGCTCGCGGGTGAAAGCGGCATTGGGCCGATCACCCATTTTGATGTTTCGGACTACCCGACTCGAATAGCGGGCGAAGTTAAGGATTTCAACGCCGAAGACTGGCTAGACAAAAAGGAAGCGCGTCGAATTGATCGCTTTCTCGCTTTTGCCGCCGGCGCGGCGCGCATGGCCATTGAGTCGGCCAATTTCCCCTTGGACAACAAGGAGGCGTGCGAGCAAACCGGCGTTATCATCGGCTCGGGTATTGGCGGATTAACATTTCTTGGCGAACAGTTCCGCCGGCTCTACGATAGCGGCCCCTCAAAAGTATCTCCGTTTCTGGTTCCCTACATGATTCCCGACATGGCTTCTGGCCTCGTCTCGATTTTGTTCGGATTGAAAGGCCCAAACACGTGCGTCGTTTCCGCTTGCTCGACGGGCGCCGATGCGATTGGCGTTGCGTATCACACGATCAAACGTGGGGATGCGGTCGCCATGCTAACCGGTGGCAGTGAAGCCCCCATCAACGAGATAAGCCTCGCTGGATTCTGCGCAGCCCGGGCGATGACGACGAACAACGATGATCCAGATCATGCGTCCCGACCCTTTGACGCCAATCGCGATGGCTTCGTCATGTCAGAAGGCTCAGCCGTTTTTGTCTTAGAAGATTACGATTTTGCCGTTCAGCGTGGAGCAAATATCCTCGGTGAAATCATCGGCTACGGAATGACTGGCGACGCCAATCACATCACGATGCCCGATCCCGAGGGCGATGGCGCGATGCGCAGCATGAAAATGGCAGTCCGAAACGCTGGCCTACAAATGGAAGACATCGGTTACGTGAACGCTCACGGAACGTCGACGCCGTACAACGACAAATTCGAAACAATGGCGATCAAGCGGGCCTTTGGCGATTATGCCTACAAGGTCCCCGTCTCCTCAACGAAATCCGCGATCGGCCACTCGCTGGGAGCGGCTGGGGCAATTGAAGCATTGATTTGCCTATTGGCAATGAGGGACGGCATCCTACCACCGACGATCAACTACGAGACACCTGACCCTGAGTGTGACCTCGACTACATTCCGAACGTCGCCAGAAAGGTACAAGTTACAACTGCGCTTTCAAACTCGTTTGGATTCGGTGGTCACAATGTGTCACTCGTGCTGAAGAAAGCGGATTAGTCAGCGGAATTCGACCGGGAGCTTGATAACGTATACGTCTCCTTTCTCCGGGGTGTTTATTCCGTAGGCGATCCTTTTGCGGCGCAAATCAACCGCGTACCCAGCCAAGCGCGGTAGCGAAGGTCTTAACCCGTTAGGATCATTCACCGGCCAGCGTTGAGTTACTTTTGCGATTCTGATCCGTTTGTTATCTCTGCGACGCACTAGCTCCAACGCGTCCGCATCGTATCCGCCCTTACTATTTTCGAAAAAGAAGTGGCGGCGCGCCATCAGCCACCCCGAATCAAGCCAGCGCACGTCAACCCACTCAGAAACTCCCTCGGGAGCGGGAAAAGTGATTGGGACCATCTGTGATCTAACCCAAAACGGTTGTGATATTCCCGAGGCAACGTTTGTCGCAAACTTCCTTGTCACTTGTAACCAACAGCCGACCTCTGGATGTCCACCCAAGAACACGGACTAGGGTCGAAAGCGAACAGACGCGTTCGCCTGGTGGCAAGTTCAACACAATGCGACCAGGTGCGTTAACATGCATCTGTATCCTACCCGCAAGCATCATTACATCCAGAGCATGGCAGGCTAGATTCGAATCCACTTTCGCGGTAATCTGACGACCGATGAAATTAGCTCACATCACCTGGCCGGAAGTTGAAGCCCTTGATCGCAACATCGTCGTGCTTATTCCGACTGGATCGCTTGAGCAGCATGGGCGACACCTTCCCCTGTTTACGGATTCCATCATGGCGACCGCAGTCGGCGAAGGAGTTGAAGCCGCGATTCCAACCAAGTGCCTGCTTACGCCAACGCTATGGCTTGGTGCTTCCGGGCATCACCTCAAATTTCCCGGAACGCTCTCGGCTTCATTTGAAGCTTACATGGGCGCGATCGAGTCCGTATGTGAATCGTTAATCCCTCACGGATTTTCAAAATTTTTCATCGTAAACGGGCATGGTGGAAACTCTGAGCCAAACGGTGTGATTATGCGAACGCTCAAAGCCCGCTATCCGAATTTGACTTTCGGACACTCTGGTTATTACGGGCCCGCCGCTGAAGAAGTGGCCGCCGTCATGGAAGGCCCGGCAAAAGAAATCCGGCACGCATGCGAAGCTGAGGTTTCGCTGATGCTGCATGTTCGACCGGAGCTTGTTCGAACGGACAAACTTCGAGATGACGGCTTGGTCCCCGATCCCCCCGTTTACGGCATGATCCACCACTTTGACGAGATGACGGTTGACGGCTCCTTCGGCTACGCTACGCTAGGCACCGCCGCAAAGGGCAAGGTGATGTTTGACGCGGCCGTAAAGGCAATGACCGAACAGATTACAAGGCTTTTCGATGGCTACGTGCTCAAGGGCCAGTAGATGAATTGGATACCGAAAGGGACCCTGTTAAACACGCTTACCGTGTTCGTTGGTGGGTTGCTTGGCTGGCTTTTCTTCAAGAACGTCGGCGAGGAATATCGCGATATCGCCATAAATGGGCTCGGCTTGGTGACGCTCGGAATCGGCCTGAAAATGGTTTTTGGGTCGAAGAACATTCTTGTAGTCGCGGCTGCCATCGCTTTAGGAGGCATGCTTGGTTTGTTTATGGGAATCCAGAATGGCATCGAAGCATTTGCCGATTGGGCGAAACACCAAGTCGGAGCGACCAACGACACCTCGTTCGTCAGCGTCCTCATTACGTCTTCGGTGCTATTCTGCGTGGGTCCTATGACGCTGATCGGATGCATGCAAGACCGCTTGGAGGGCAAGAGCGAGCTCCTCGCGCTTAAGTCAACAATGGACGGCTTCGCCGCAATCTTTTTTGGCGTAGCATCGGGGCCGGCTATCATGGTAACGGCCCTCGTCGTCCTCGTGTTTCAATCCTTGCTAACATTTTGCGCCGGAGCCCTAAAGCCTGTGGCCCACGACGAGGACCAGCTCGCCGAACTGTCCGCCGCCGGCGGAGTGATGCTCATGGGAACGGGGTTCGGATTGCTCAAGGTGTTGCAGTTACCGGTCGCCAACTATTTGCCCGCCCTGGTAATCGCTCCCCTCTTGGTTCTAGCATTCCGCAAGTTCTCAAAGCCTAACTCGGAAGCCGGGTAAATTGAACCTGGTCGGGGATGTAGCTCAGTTGGGAGAGCGCTGCAATCGCACTGCAGAGGTCGAGGGTTCGAGCCCCTTCTTCTCCACCAAACCAAACGAAACGGTTCGTTAACCGCGACCTCTTATATGGTTTCTTTAGAGGGCAGTCCCGTGAGTTGGGCTCCTTCGCTAGACACAACCGAGATTGGACGCGCGTTACGGGTCTGTGGCTGAGTGGCTCAGAAACGGACGCCGATACCTACGGTGATGTAGTTAACCCATGCGAAGTTCTTTACTCGCGAAACATCCGCTCCGCCCTCAAGAACACGAAAGCCCACAAACGCCGTAGTACCCGGGCCAAACTGACGCTTGACTCTCAGGCTCAAATCAAGTGCACGGCCGGGGCCACCGGCCAAGCCATCAAGTTCAACTTCGTACATCAGTCCACGCGTGATTTCGCCTTCTCCGAAAATGTTTAGCAATGGGACAAACCCTACATTTCGTTCCGAGGCCACCACCGCTCCTTGCTTCAAGAGAATCTCGGCATCGCGGATCTTAAGGGTCCCGCCAATTGACCATCCGCCCTTCCAAGGCTTACGATAGGTGAGTCGATAGCTGTTAAATTGGTATGTTGCCTGAGCGGCGCCAGGAGCAAAGGTCTGCCCGGCAAAATTTGTTGGGACCGCAAGGGTACCGCTCCCGCTTTGGCGAAACGGCGCGTAGAGCAATTTCCACGTTCCGCCCGCCTTGTCTTCGTAGAACAGGGAGACACGCCCGAACGCTTTCCACTCCTTTCCGATCAGCCCAGCCAAGTCGACATTCGTGCCAGCGGACTTCGGCACTCTCGCGTTGTTGTAGCGCGACGAAGTCAGGCCAGATTCAAACTCCAACTTCCACGGTTTTGCCCCCTGTTGCGCCAAAGAAGCGCCTGCGATCATGGAAAATGGTACCAACAGATGGAGTTTCATGTCGTGTTGAGATTGATCTACGACGAGACAGTCCGGGCCGTTGCATGGACCATCCCGCCTGATCCTCCCACAGTCACAGCCCGCCGGAACGAAAACGGCAATCGCCAGCCTTGGAACTAATTCATTTGGACCAGCGTTAGATAAGATAGCTCCGAAGGGGAGTAGCGCCTGGAATCAGGAGCGATAATCGTCAAGACGCCGAAAGGCCGGTTATCGCTGACAAATGCAAGACCTTCGCCGATAATCGGCTAAGGTCTTTTTTGTGACTGAGAGCTTTTGAAGATCGATATGAATACTTTGAAAGTTGGATTCCTGTTAGTCGCGCTCACGGCGCTTTTTGTCACGATCGGGCACCTTGTTGGAGGCACCGGCGGAATGATTATTGCCTTCGGCCTTGCGCTCGCAATGAACTTCGGTTCCTACTGGTTTAGCGACAAGTTGGTCTTAAGGATGACTGGTGCCCAACCAGTTACACCGGAGCAGGCTCCCGAGCTTTACGCCATGACCGAGAGGCTTGCGCAGCGAGCTGATATTCCTATGCCTCGACTCTATATCGTGGAAGACCCCTCGCCAAACGCCTTTGCGACGGGCCGCAACCCCCAAAACGGAGTGGTCGCTGTTCATACCGGCCTCTTAGATATTCTCAATAAGCCGGAGGTTGAAGGGGTTATTGCCCATGAGCTTGCCCACATCAAACACCGCGATACGTTGACTATGGCCATCGTGGCAAGTGTTGCCGGCGGCGTCATGATGTTAGCTTCTTTTGCACGCTTTGCCGCCATTTTCGGAGGCGGCAATGACGAAGAAGGGGGCAATCCCTTGGTCTTACTCCTGGTCTCGATCTTTGCACCGGTTGCAGCCTTGTTAGTTCAAATGGGTGTTTCTCGTTCTCGCGAGTTCGAGGCAGACCGAATGGGAGCCGAGATAGCTGGCAGTGGTCGAGGACTGGCGAGCGCCCTCCTCCAGCTCGAGAGCGGTGTCGATGCAATACCGGGCCACACTCCGCCGCAAGCAGCTCATATGTGCATCATTAACCCTCTCGCGTCAATGTCTGGATTGATGAATCTCTTCCGGACTCACCCGGCCACCGCCGACCGTGTTAAGAAGTTAAGGGAATGGGAGAAGAATCGAAGTTGAGAGAATATTTCTTACCCCTGGAACTTTCCAAGAGTAGGAAGCATTTTTAAAATCTGAAAACCCCCGAAGGGGAGTAGCGACTGCTTTAGGCAGAGGTGGGTTCGTCAATACGCTCTTTGGAGCCGGATCCATCAGAAATCGCAAGACCTTCATCGCATCCGATGAAGGTCTTTTTTGTTGCCTTCATGTCTTGCGATTGGGATCATGTGAGGTAACAAACTATGAAATGTCCAAAGTGTGAAGTAATCGAGTTAACCATGTCTGATCGGGCCGGCGTCGAGATTGACTATTGCGCCGCTTGCCGGGGAGTATGGCTTGACCGAGGCGAGCTCGATAAGATCATCGAGCGGTCCTCCATCTCAAATCCGATCGACTCGAGAGTCAGCGATCCTGATCCAATGCGCGGGCGCGATCGATACCGAGATTGGGACGATGACGACGACGATGACGACAGGAGGTCGACATCGGGTCGCAGAAAGAAGGGGTTTCTGAGTGACCTCTTTGATTTCTAAAGGGAAGCCATGGAATTAGCTGGAGTCCCAATCTGGATATGGGGATCGTTCCTCGGATTTGTCCTTGCAATCTTAGCCCTTGACCTCGGTGTTTTCCACCGTTCGGCTCATGAGGTTAAGATGAAAGAGGCCGTGGTGTGGTCCGCCGTTTGGATGGGTCTTGCCATGAGCTTCGGGGCCATAGTCTTTACGCAGTGGCAACACATCAGCCCGGGAAGTTCGTATTCTAATTCGAATGCGGGTTTGGCTTTCGTCACCGGCTACTTTGTGGAATGGGCGCTAAGCGTCGATAACCTATTTGTGTTCCTGCTGGTGTTTTCCTACTTCCAAGTGCCCGCGAAGTACCAACATCGCGTGCTCTTTTGGGGAATTATTGGAGCGCTGGTATTCCGGGCAATCTTTATCACCGCCGGTTCCCTTCTACTCGAAAAGTTCCACTGGACCATGATCCTCTTTGGAGCGTTCCTGGTCTTCACCGGATTCAAAATGGTCACT
This sequence comes from Fimbriimonadaceae bacterium, assembly GCA_040081075.1. Lineage (GTDB taxonomy): Bacteria > Armatimonadota > Fimbriimonadia > Fimbriimonadales > Fimbriimonadaceae > JANJUB01. The sequence continues at coordinate 39,261 of JBEBHJ010000015.1, forward strand.
TCGAAGGGAAAGAAGATGGACCCAGGAAAGAACCCGTTGGTCAACCTAGTCCGCAAGATCATTCCCATAACGTCGGAGTTTCAAGGTCAGAAATTCCTGACTCGAATAAACGGCAAGCTCTGGGCTACGCCTCTCTTTTTAGCTCTTATCATTGTAGAGTTTACAGATGTGGTGTTTGCGATTGACTCCGTTCCGGCAATCTTCGCCATCACAAAGGAACCCTTCATTGTCTTCTCCTCGAACGTGTTTGCAATCCTTGGCCTTAGATCGCTTTACTTCGCCCTTTCGGGCCTCATGCAGATGTTTCACTATCTGCACTACGGGCTTTCGGCGATTCTAGTGTTCGTAGGAGGCAAGATGCTGTATGGCTTCTTTGAGAAGGATGTGTGGACGACATTGCCGTCAATGCCAGTATGGATGTCGCTACCGATAATCCTGACTATCTTGGGGGCCGCGGTGGGGTATTCACTGGTCCGTCCGCCAAAGGGCGATGGGGCAGATCCAAGCAAGTCAACTTGCTCTCCCGAGGTACTTCCCATGTGACGCATCCAAATCCGGCCTGTCACCACTGATCAAACTACCAAAACTGAAACAAATGCACACCCAACTTATCAACCTGACAAAACAAAATGTATCCTCCATTTACTCCCTATCTGACTTCATGGTCGCTCGCGGCAACTGGACGGCTGACAGAGACATTCGGGAAGACACGGCTAAAACCATCTACGGGCTCTTTCAAGTCCTCGCGTGGTCGGATCGGGGGTTGCATCATAACGAGTGCAACCTGCTTGATGTCGCCATAGATATCGATAAGTCGCATGGAAATCACCTTGAGAAACTCATTGGGAGCGAGCCAATTGACCTAGACACGGAAACAAGGGTTCCGGGCCTTCTTGCGGCAGCCGCTCTTCACGACTCCGTCCATGACACCCGATTTGTCAATCTGGTGATGAACAGCCTTGAGAACCTTGGCCTACTGATCCTGATGGCAGACGCGGAGATTTCGGAGTCAGAGACTGCCGCCTATCAATCTTACTTTTCGAAACTGCGAAGGTCATTTTCAGCAGTCCCCATGGCAGGGCGACTCTGATGTTGAAGCGATACACCTCTTGATCGCAACGCTTGCTGAATGGTTTTCGCGTTAAGGAAGCGTGATCAAATGGATGTCGCCCCAATCCAGAGGCGCTTCCTTCGTCATACTCAGAACATGTTCGAACCGCGAAGCAAAGACCAACCGTGGCAACTTAAAACCGCCCCCGGAACTTCTGAGTATGAGATGTATATTGATGGCGACCTTCTTGTGTGCCAAGTCGGTTCGACAAAGCTCACTTATCTCAAGAGTTGCATTTCAGACCTTCATCAATTCTTAAAAGAGCAAGGCGACTGGGTGGAGTTGGGTGCAGCCGACGAGTTAAAAACTCCTAAGGAAGGCACAATTGAGGCTTGGGGCCGGTCTGAATCCAACCCGGTTGGCGGTTGGTATGGGCAAAGAAAGGGATATCGAGGAAGATTTGGCATGTACGTTCCACCCTTACTCGAAGAGCTTGGTTTGATTGAGCTTGAGCACAACGCCAAGGGCAATCGCGCTCGAGCTAAGTAGCTAGTCCTCTGAATCAAACACTGTGTAGTCGAAGAATAGATCGTCACTCTTGAACCGGTCGGTGAAACGCGCCCACTCTTGCGCGGACGTTCCCTCTGGTTTGCTTGGAAAATCGGAATCGGTTTGTAACACTCGGCCCGCGCTTTTTTGCAAAAGTGCCTCCTTTATGGATGGAAGAGGGTGGTTCCAGCCATCTTGGGTCAAGGCCCAAGCCCGAACCGCCGTGATCATAGCCGTAAACTCCTGGGCGTGCTTGCCCTGAGCCATCCACGAAAGATTGGGATGCACATCAGAAATCGCTCCGTTCAAAGTGGCATTGTGGCTGCCATGATGCCCAACTTTGTACAAGACTGTCCGACCAAAGATATCCTTAACCGTCACTTCTCTGCCCTCGGTAGTTGCCCAAGACAAGTCCTTCCATGAAAGCCAATTTCCCAGTTGGGCATCGCCGACAAACAGAAGAATCTTCTTGGTAATGGGCATTTCAAAGGCGAGCGCGAGGCTCGTGTTGTTTATGCCCGTGTTCAATGCTAGGGCCAGATTTTCGGAGCTAAACAGCCAATCCTCTTCTATTTGGCGCCACGTGGCTCTATCCTCCACCTCAATCGCTTCATTTGGAGCCTCACATTCATCGCGCGTATTGAGAACGACTCCGTAGTGGGAGGAGGCATCAGAGTGAAACTTCGGCGCAAATGGTGAAGACTTCAATTGGGGACTGGACCCCTCAAGAGCAGCCGCCGAGAAGCTCAGCGGATGAGTCTCATCTTCAGGAAACGCCATCGCTCCAACCGGATCCTCCTTGCCAAATGCGGTCTCGTCATAAGGGGGGCCCAAGACGTAGGCTTTCACGTTTGTTCCGGGCACCGTTTGAATGTCACCACCAGGTTTGAAATATTGGGGCTCCCCAACTGACTTGGTTCGGACGAGTTTCATGCCTTGTTTATTGATCGACTTTGCCGGATCCGCATCGGCCGCCAGCAAAGGCTTGGTCCGATCAACATCCGATTCTTCTCCTACTTCGAGGCTGATCAGTTCGCGCAAGCGCTTCACCGAGTTGTGCTCAACTCCCACTCTTAGAGCCAGGCTGTTGTAAGCTTGAATCAAGCCCAAGATTTGGTCGCGGTGCTTTTCGCGAAGTGCAATTGCCTTCGGATCTGTCGGGCTCTCAGTCCAGGCAAACCAAGCCTGACCGATGGTGAAATCCTCAAAGAACGGCTTGTTCTTCTTCCAAAATCCGTTGACGTGATCCTGATGTTCATGTGTAATGACTACTAGGTCGAGGTGACCGCCGCAAGCCTCAAACAGGTGATCCACGATCTGCTTGGTCGTTTTCTTCTTAACGAATGCTTGCGAACCCGGCTTGTAGCCGCAGTCAATCAAAACATACGCGGTATCGTCCGTCCCTTTCGGCATGGCTAACAGAAAACAATCGCCGTGCCCGATACGATAGAACCGAACCGTAATCCCATCACGTGGGGCAATTAATTTAGGCATACGGCTCATCTCCCAGTTGGTGAAGAAGAGCAAATGGTTCTTCGCGTTGGGCTCCGGTTGTTGTTGGGGGTAAACCAGCGTCGAAGGCGTTTCCGTAAACTCCTTCTCCGCCCGTCATAAAGTTTCTGATGCGATCGAGTTGTTGATTGTCGGCAATGTCCCCTGCGGTCTTAATCACCCAACGAACGTCACCGGAACTCGGATCGATCACAATTGTGCAACCCGACCGATAGGTGAAATCGCCTTTTTCCTCAATCTGGAGTTCGCCACCCGCCGCTTCTATTTCCCTTTGCTTGCCTGCGTCAAAGTAGCCTCGCCTTCTCTGGGTGATTTCTACAACGAGATCAGTTCGGTATCCGCCACTTGCGGCTCGGCGGATGGCGGGGCGCACGGAGTGTATTTCAACAGTGGGACGGCCGTTCTTTCGATAAACTGTGTTCGGTAAATGCGGGTCAATTCCGTCAATCCGCAGTCCGACCAAGCGGGCATAGTCTTTGCCAATACTGTCCCCATTGTATAGCCAGTGCCAGAGTATCTTGCTCACTTCGCTCAGCGACGTCCAAGCACTGAACCGATCACTATCCAGCGTCCAATTCAGTTTTCCCATCGCCGGCGCTAAGAACTCGTCTTTAAGCCTTTGCTGCAGTTCTTCTTGCCCATGAAGCATCTGTGACGATCCGAGCGCGACGGCGTCTTGCCATATTTCTCGCATCGAGGGCCATGCCAGCGAGTCGATCCCCAGTGTGACCACGTTGCGAGGGTGAATGCCCCACTCACGGAAACTCTCGACGAACACGAGCCGATAGCTATCACCTTCATTCGGAGCAAAGTCAAGATCGGCGGTAACAATCGCGCGGAGATAATCGCCAAATGTGATGTCGACCGGGGGGCAGTAGTCAATCGCCCGAATACACATTTGCAACACACGATCTGCGGTTGCGGCGGCTTCGTTGGCGAGCCGCTTGGCCAGATCGGGATGAATATCACCATCGGGAAGGTTGCCTGTGCCTCCCGATGCAATTCGGAAGAGGTCAGCTGTTCTCCAGCGGTAAATCTTGAGAAATGCTCGGAAGACGGCTGCAACAAGAATGGCGCCGCGACCGTGCGGCTCTTTGATCTTTAGAAGCGCTCGAGGGTCCGGTTTCATGGGCTCCCATTCGCCTGTCTTCGGATTGACGCGACCCAAAGCATCCCTAAGCGACAGACCCCGTCCGGTCGCCTGGCCAAACTGTTGCGCTAACTGACTTAGCAGGTTCTCCGCGCCAAGATTGCCACGACATCGGCTAATTTGGCTCAGAATCACGTTGGGATGACTGAAATGTTGAAACAAAGCAACAATGTCGGAGAATGCCTCGTGAAATGCCAACACATCCCCGTTGCTAGGAAAGTTAAAACGAGGATGCACCCCATCCAGTAATGCATGGGTAACTTCGTGAGCAACGATATCGTGGGATAGGCAAGTGAACACAACTGTGCCTGGTGGCGTTGATGTGTTCTTTGCCCCCGCCGGGAAGTAACCAAATAGGAGAGCTTTCTTGAGTGGGCTGTAGTAAGCGTTGCGGTCACGAATAGCGTGAGGATAGATCCGCAGTCGACGAACAAATTGGGTTTGCAAGTCGCCAGCGGCATTACGCTTGCGATGGTCAGACCAAAACGCAACTCGGCCAAGCGCTCGCTCAAAATTCCGGATGGTCGTCATTGCAACGGCATAAACCATCTGCTGATGAAATCGGGGGTCAGATTCGGATGGAGCCAAACCATCTTGGGCCAAAACAATGGGATCGTTGAGGTCCACTGGCTCATACCATTTGTCGCTGGCCGGATCCCGGTCGATGACCTCGATGTACTCACCTATCGGACCAGGCCGTAGGCCGTCTTCCCAGGGCACGCCGACCGTAAGTTGGTTCAGCGCCGCCGTTTCAAGTTGCACCGATAAGCTTGGGTCAAAGGCCAAGACCCTCAATCGCCGCGTTAACTCGGGTCGAATCGTATTCGCCGTTCCAGAAATGCCCATAACCTAACGCTATCTTACCGAGCTTGCGTGAGGTTTCGAATCGTCTCAATCTTGTTATTAGAGTTAAGGTTCACAAACAAGCCTAAATCCGACAAACGGACCATCGGAGAGCCACCATCGGCTCTTGGGCAGTTGAGGGTCTGTCTCTTGCCACTTAGGCTCCCACCGTCGTCGAACGGCAGGTGTGCATGCGGCGAGGTCATCCAAAAACGTGCCCCCGCAAAGGACAGGCTTCCCTTCGGAGTCCGTTGCCCATTCGCCGGCGTTGCCAAGCATATCGAATATTCCAAAGGAGTTTGCTTCCTTCTTCCCAACAGGATGGGTCATTTTTCGGCTAATACCGAGATGCCATGCATTTGCGTCCGAAGCACTCTTTTCCGCACAAGCAGTTGCCCACTCTTGTTCGGTGGGTAAACGATATTTCTTCTTCGTAACCGATGAGAGCCATCGGCAAAACATTTCCACCGAAGTGATGCTCACGTTGATGACGGGGTAGCCCTTATGGCCCCAACCCAAATCGGGGAGAATGTAACTTTTGCTCGGACGAGCAATGGCGTCTGGGGCGAACGCGGTCTGATCGTACGCGGGTGAAGGTGGACCGCTTTTAAGGAACACATCATAGACTTCCCAAGGCGTTTCGGTCGTCGCAATATAGAAGGGCTTCACCTTTTCGCCTTTAACGGGAACCAAGTCAATTTTGGCAAGCGAGTTGGGTAAGGTCTCCGTGTATGGTGCGAGTTGAGACTGCTCCTGCGAGTAACACATGGTCATTCCAAACAAAATCACAAAGGCAGCAACGGTTCTTGGGGTCTTTTTCATGGTGAGTGGTTTGCGGTCGCAGATGTTAGACGAGCTAACTCGCTTTTCGTTTACTGAATACCATATGGGCATTGATGCCCGCATTGTTGTGTATGCCACAAATCGCGAAAAAGCCGAAGAAGCGTGCATTGCAGCATTCGCGCGCATCGCCGAACTGGATGAAATCATGAGCGACTATCGAAGGGACAGTGAGCTCAATAACCTTTGCGCTCAGGCGGGGGGTCCGCCCGCCGAAGTCTCAAGCGATCTGTTCAAGGTTCTCACTAAGGCGCAAGATGTTTCAGCTCGTTCAAAGGGAGCATTTGATGTCACGGCGGGACCTTTGATAAGACTCTGGCGTTCAGCAAGGAAAACAAGGACCCTGCCATCACCCGAAGCGATCAAGTCGGCGCGGAAGCTGATTGGATATCAAAAAATGAAGCTGAGCCCACGCGATCGAATGGTTCAGCTCAAGCTAAAAGGGATGCAGCTAGATCTGGGCGGAATAGCCAAAGGATACGCCTGCGATGAAGCGCAGAAGGTATTGAAAAAGCACGGTATCAGCCATGCGCTGGTTGAAATGGGCGGTGACCTCGTTGTTTCGGCCCCGCCTCCCGGCGCAAAGGGTTGGACCGTTCGTGTGCCTAATGCGGGCACAGATAAAGGGCCGGCTGACCTACTTTTCTCAAACTGCGCCGTTTCAACTTCCGGAGACACGGAGCAGTACGCCGTAATCGGGGGCGTGCAGTATTCTCATGTCGTTGATCCGCGAACGGGAAAGGCGCTGACCAACCGCATTCAAGCAACGATTGTTGCTCCGAATGGACTGACAAGCGACCCGCTTTCAACAACACTGACGGTACTTGGACCGATCTCACGAGCCCGGTTTCTAAAGAGCTACCCCGGGCTGAAGTGTTACATCAAATCTCTGAAGCCGAAGTGAGCTCAAAACGATCCTTTCGTGTTTGCCGTCCAATCATGTAGCCACTTAAGCCGAACAACGGATAGATTCGTTGCGACTCGGAAAACAAGCTTGCGGCGACAACTAACTTTGCGGCGATCACGAAAAGAGCCAACAGAGCGGCTCCGATAATGAAGACAGATTTATCTCGAAAAGTCTGACGTTCCCGGAGATCGCCAGCCAAGAATCCGAAACCCGCCCAGACTGCATACATACCCAAACCCGCAAGGCAGTGGAACACCTTGTTTCGCTCAGGGACAATCATGATGCTGGCGGCCGGGATCACATAAAACAGCGCGAAGTAGCCCAACTGCTTCACGTGCCAAAACCTCGGCAACTTCGAGCCATCTTCCACATCATTCACCCACATAGTTGATCAGATAGACCATGAATCCCGCGATCGCCAGTTGGAGAACAGCGAATAGGGCACCCATATAAGCCCCGGAGAAGAACGTGATCATGAGCATGTAAGACCCCACTAGCAAATTGAAGTAGCAAATGATCTTGGCCAAAAATTGAATCCATTCCAATCGAAAAATCAGACCAACGCCAATACAAACGCTTATGATGTCAAAAGTGACCACAAATCCGCGAATACCGATGGGCAAGCTGGTCCAATGCTGAAAACCATTGAAACCAGCGTAACAAGTAAACAAAATGGCAATGATCATGTAAGCCACTTCTTGCCAATCGTGATCGGGACCAGTATCTCGCCCCGCGAACGTGCCTGTAGCCCGGAATTTGAAGTTACAGTAAGGGCAAATCGCGGCGTAAGAAACGATCATTTGACCACAGTTTGTGCAACGCACCGTATCGATCGTGTTCGTTGTCTTTTGGGGTGCCGCTGCCTGGGGACCAGACTGTCGCACATCTACCTGCTTCATCAGCGTCTGGAACGACGGATCGCGCTGCATGTTCTCAATTACAGGCGCAACGCTTGGCGATGACTTTGCATCAGCGCTGAGATTTTTGTACATCTCCACAGCCTTTCCTTTCTGACCCGTTGTAGCAAGAGTGTTCAGCAGTAACCCTGTAATTTGGTGGTTGCTGGGTGAGAGTCGACTCGCCCGCTGAAACGCTTCCTCAGCGGCACGCGGACTATCAGCTAGATCGCGCTTCCCTTTCTCCACCAAGCAATGGATAAGGATCTGAGTGGCTTGAGCGTGGTTTGGTTGCAAACCAAGTACTCCATCGAGCTCGCGAATTGCACCTTCGAAATCCTCTTTTCCGCCCAAGCAGAACCCGAGCGCATACCGAGAATCAAGGTCGGCGGGTTGAAATGTGATTGCCTCCCGACACTGCAAAATGGCCTCATCAAAGCGTTTGAGCGAAGTGAGACAAAGCGCTAAAGGTCGATGAAGTGATTTGGCACCTGGTTCGTCTTGAAGCGCTTTCGCATATGCTACGGCGGCCCCTGCCATGTCACCCGCCGCAAATTTCTCGTCAGCCACCTGCCGCGATCCGCTCATAAGGTCCTAGCTTAGCATACTTAAAGCGCGCCTGTCCTTGGTCCACACTGTTCCCGAATTTGTATGCGAAATAGAATCCATGCCTTGCAAGGAATTTCAACATCCCGCAGGGGTGTCGAAAGTTTCCCGAGGAGTTTCGGAAGTTTCCCTAAGAGCTTCGGAAGCTTCCCCAAGAGTTTCGGAAGCTTCCCTAAGAGTTTCGGAAGCTTCCCCAAGAGTTTCGGAAGCTTCCCCAAGAGTTTCGGAAGCTTCCCCAAGAGTTTCGGAAACTTCCCTAAGAGCTTCGGAAGCAATGAAACTTTTGACCAAGTTTACGACTAGAACCCGGCTTGCTTAGCCGTTCATGTTGATCTGACCCATCCAGTCAACGTCTTGCCCGTGGGCAATGAGGGTTTCGTGGAGTTGGCCGATGTGGCCGTGCAAGTGGCGCAGGCTGAGGATCATGAGTTCGAACTGGCTTACCTCGGGATACCACGAGTACCCACAATGAGGATTCGCAAAATCGAGGCGGTCGATACGTTCATCAATGCATGCGACGATGAGGTCCACGTAGTCGAGCATGTCCTGCTTCGAATACGCTTCCGCTTCGTCGACTTCACCATCCAAGTAAGTGCACTCGACGCGGGCCTTATCCCACTTTTCAATCGTATCTAAACTCTCATAGAGATAGAGATGGGCATACGCTGCGGCATGGTAAGCGATTCGCCAATAGGTTCGGGGATGCTCGCCCGAGGTCCAAACTTGATCGGGACAACGCTCGATTGTTTGTCTCATCATAGCCATAGCGGCGTGATATTGCCGCTGAATTGCAGGTCGAACGTCCATGCAAAGAATTTACCACTGCTTTTCCGTGATTAACGAAATGTTAAGGAACATTCAGATTTTTGCGACACAGATTGAGTTCGGGGTCTTACCTGGCCCTTTGTTCTTAATGACTTCTTAACATGACCCTCATATCATTTAGGTGAACGATATGAAAGCTCAACTTCTACTCAGTATCGGCCTTGCGGGCCTTATCGCAGTTGGATGTGGTCCTAAAGCTTCCGCCGCGAAGCAAACGCTCACCGTTAAGGGTTCCGACACGATGGTGCAACTTGCTCAAGCCTGGGCTCAAGCCTTCATGAAGGCCAACCCAAACATTTCGGTCAGCGTAACCGGAGGCGGTTCGTCCACCGGATTTGCCGCACTCTTTAACAAGTCCACCGAAATCGCCAACGCTTCTCGCCAAATCAAAGCTGAAGAGACAGAAAAAGCCAAGGGTAACGGCGTTGACGTAAAGGAATTTGAAGTTGCGCAAGATGCGCTGTCGATCGTCGTAAATCCTTCAAACCCGATTAAAGAACTGACCATGGCTCAGTTGAAGGATATTTACACCGGAAAGGTGACCAACTGGAAGGCGCTGGGCGGACCGGATAAAAACATTATCGCCATCAGTCGCGAGTCGAGCTCAGGAACCTTTGTTTTCTTCCAAGAGCACGTTTTGAACAAAGAGCCGTTTGCGGCGAGTGTCCAGCTTAGTCCTGCAACTTCGCAAATCGTAGATAACGTTGCCCAAGACGCAGGTGCGATTGGCTATGTTGGATTGGGTTACGTAACCGACAAGATCAAGGCGGTTCCAATCAAGAAGGACGCAGCATCTCCTGCAGTTCATGGCGATGCCACGACAGTATTGGATAAGACTTATCCTTTGGCCCGTGCACTCTTCGAGTACACCAACGGCGAGCCTACCGGTGCAGTTAAGACTTGGCTCGATTGGGTGAAGGGTCCAGAAGGACAAAAGATTGTTGAAGACCTCGGCTTCGTTCCAGTAGCCAAGTAGTCTAGAATCTAGCACGTCATGAAACGAACACGACCCAAGATAGGCGAGCTCCTCATCACGAATGTGATGACGCTCGGTGGCCTAACTGCGGTCGTGTTTGTTTTGCTTATCTTTGGGTTCCTCATCAAGGATGCCCTCCCCCTCTTTTCGCACTATTCGGCAAAAGAGTTTTTCTTCGGGAAAGAATGGCAACCAACTCTTCCCGAACCCAACGGACCCTGGTTCGGCCTCCTCCCGAATCTCTGGGGTTCGCTTTTGGTCACGGCCGGAGCCGCCTTAATCGCGATACCTCTCGGCGTTGCGTCTGCAATCTTCATTAGTAACATCGCTCCGAAGAAGCTAGCAGAGTGGCTGAAAGGCATTATCGAAATGCTCGGAATCGTCCCTTCGGTTGCAATTGGTTTCGTTGGTGCGGTTGCGATAACACCGTTAGTTAAGGCTCTTTTCCACCTGGATACCGGAAAGAGCGCCGTTGCAGGCTCGATCATGTTGGGCTTCCTCGCCATTCCCACGATTGCTTCGATTGCCGAGGACGCCTTAGCCGCCACACCGAAAGATTTTGGATACGCCTCACTCGCGCTAGGAGCAACGAAGTGGCAAACCATCTGGCGAGTTTTGATTCCATCGGCCAAGCCCGGAATCATTGCCGCCATTATGCTTGGACTCGGCCGGGCGATAGGTGAGACCATGGTCGTAATCATGCTCACCGGAAATGCCGGTTTGCTCCCCGATAAGGGAATCTGGTACGCCTTCACTCACAGCGTTAGAACGATTACAGGAACGATCGGTGCTGAAGCCCTCGAAGTGGCAAATGGCGAACAACACTATCACGCGTTGTTTATGTTGGGGTTGGTTTTGCTTGTTATCACATTCATTTTCAACTCGGTTGCCAGTTTGGCGCTTGGAAAGACAGCGAGGAAAGCTCGATGAGTGCAACATCAAGTCTAAGTATTCATCAGAAGAGCCCGCAACGCTCTCGACGGCGAATGACCGAGCGAATCGCTTTTACGCTGATTACGTTAGCATGCGCAAGCGTAATCGTCCCAATATTCGCCCTGTTTTACTTGATCAGCAATGGTGCGAAGAGGATTTCGTGGGGATTTCTTAACGAGTTTCCAAATGCGGTTGATATGACAGGTGGAATCTATCCTGCTATCGTGGGAACGATTTTGCTTATGCTCGTAACGATTGCCATTGCACTACCGCTCGGCATCATCAGCGCGATTTATTTGGTCGAATACGGCGGAAAGTCTCGGTGGGTTTCCCTGATTCGGCAAGCTATTGTAAACCTCGCAGGGGTTCCGTCCATCGTACACGGCCTATTTGGGCTCGGTTTTTTTGTTTACTTTGTTGGGGGCGCCATTGACCGCCTCGTTCTACATGCTGCGAAACCCGTCTGGGGCCAACCTTGTCTTTTGTGGGGAGCGGCTACATTGGCCGTCGTCGTTTTACCGGTGATCATTACCGCAACCGAAGAAGCATTGCTTGCTGTTCCCCAGTCTTTTCGGGATGGATCAAATGCCCTGGGATCTAGCAAGTGGAACACGATTCGGCGCGTTGTTCTTCCTGCTGCATTGCCAGGAATCTTAACTGGCGCGATTTTGGCGATCGGAAGAGCCGCCGGAGAGACGGCTCCAGTCATGCTCACTTGCGCGGCTTCATTTTCCCCAACAATTTCCTACGGTCTTAACAATCAGCAAATGTTATTGCCGTACCATCTTTACTTCGTAGTGACACAAGCTCCAAACGCACCGATTGATCTTAAGGCTGGGATTGCCCTTGTCTTGATCGCATTGGTGGGAATGATGAGCCTCGTGGGAATTGTAATAAGGACAAGGGTGCGGCGTGCCCGTAAGTGGTAAAATTGGGGAGCCGACAAGGAGGGTAAATAAGACTTTGGAAGCACTTCCTCAAGACGCACCTCCTATGCCCGAGTCATTCAAGCTTATGACCGACGTTCCAGTTCAAGAACTTTCCCCGGAAGCTCCTGAGCTGAGAATTGAAGTCAAAAACTTGGACTTCTGGTACGGCACCTTCCAAGCTTTGAAGAACGTCGCAGTTGATGTTCCGAGCAAGCAAGTAACCGCTCTGATTGGACCTTCCGGTTGTGGAAAGTCCACTTTCTTGCGGGTGCTGAACCGAATGAATGATTTCATTCCAGGCATCAAAATCTCGGGCAAAGTCCTTCTCGATCGAGAAGACATCTATGCTCCAGATGTCGATGTTGTCGAACTCCGAAAGCGGGTTGGGATGGTTTTCCAAAAGCCAAACCCCTTCCCAAAAACGATCTTCGAGAACGTAGTATATGGCCCTCGCATCCACGGCGAGCGCAATAAATCTGCGTTGCAAGAAATCGCGGAAAAGAGCCTGCGCCAATCGGCGCTGTGGGATGAGGTTAAGGACAAGCTTAATAAGTCAGCCCTAGAACTCTCGGGAGGGCAACAGCAGAGACTGTGCATCGCACGATCGCTGGCGGTTGAACCCGAAGTTTTGCTGATGGATGAGCCCACATCCGCCCTTGATCCAAAGGCTACCTTTAGGATTGAGGAGCTCATGAGCACCCTCAAAGAACAATATACGGTCGTTATCGTAACGCATAACATGCAGCAAGCCGCGCGGGTATCGGATCAAACAGCCTTCTTTCTCTCGGGAGAGTTGATCGAGTTTGGTGCAACCGCTGGCATCTTTACAAACCCCGTAGATTCGCGAACAGACGATTACATCAGTGGAAGGTTCGGTTAATATGACACTTGCATCACCAATCAACTCTAGTTCAACTCGTAAAGTCTTAGTCGTAGACGATGAGTCTGCCATTTTGGAAGCTGTAGCTTACAACCTTCGAAAGGAGGGTTTTAAGGTTAAAGTGGCCATGAACGCCGAAGCCGCAATGAGGGCATTCCGCGAGGAAGAACCCGATTTATTGATCCTCGACGTCATGTTGCCTTCGGCCAGCGGCTTTCAAATCTGCAAATCCATTCGTGCAACCCATAATACGCCGATCATCATGTTAACGGCGTGCGCCGAAGAGCGAAACAAGGTTCAAGGGTTGGAACTTGGCGCCGACGATTACATGACCAAGCCTTTCAGTGTTGCTGAGTTGGTGGCTCGAGTTCGAGCCCTGCTGAGAAGGACCGAAGTAAAACCGGGAGCAGAGCGCATCACGGTCGGTAATCTTGAAATTGATACGGCAAAGCATGAAGCAACACTCGGCGGCATTCCTCTGACGCTCGCTCCAAAAGAGTTCGCTCTCCTAGAGTTTTTTGCGCGAAATCCTGACATTGCCTTCAGCCGTGCAACTCTGTTAGATCGAGTGTGGGGTCGAGATGCCTTTGTTGAAGAACGAACCATTGACGTTCATGTGCGCTGGCTAAGATCCAAGATCGAGGTTGATGCCGCCGCACCTAACCGAATTGTGACGGTTCGAGGGATTGGCTATAAACTCAATTCCGCGACCTAAGGAAATCACTTGACGCCAGTTGCCATCACCATCATCGCAACCCTAGCGGTGACATTGGCAATTTTGGTGGTAGCTTTACGGCGCACACAACAGCGTTGTCAACAGGCTGTTGAAAACGCTGTTTCACAATTCGACGAAGCCCAGTTGGCGGCCGAAAATGGTCAGCGGAAACTACGAGCCCTATCTGACTCTTCAGGGGCCGCAGTTATCATGACCAACGAAGCGGGAGTGATCGTCAATGCAAATCGGTTCGCCGAGACGCTGTTCAACACGGAACCAGATTGGATGGTGGGAAAACCGATCGTCCAGGCCACGCTCATGGCAGCCCTACAAGACTTCGTTATTGAGGCAGCAAAGTCGGGAGTAATTCAGACTCAGGAATTTGAGCCCCCTGGATCACAAAGCCGAGTTTTTAGAGCCTCTATCTATCCCTTTCCGATTGGGCTCTCGGGAAAACCTGAACTCATGTTGATCTTGGTTGACGTAACCGAGCTCGTGAGACTTGAGACAGTTCGTCGTGATTTTGTGGCAAATGTATCCCACGAGCTTCGAACGCCGCTCGCTTCTATCCGCGCCGTGAGCGAAACCCTGCAAGGGGGAGCTCTTCATGATGAAGAAGTGGCCCAACCATTCTTGGAAACCATTATTCGGGAAACCGACCGACTAGCCAGAATCGTTGGCGATCTGTTGATCCTAGCCAATGCGGAATCGAAAACACCCGAAACTCAGCCAGTTGATCTGTCCGCACTTGCGGCGGATATCGTCGAGCGCAATCGGTTGCCAGCAATAGATGCTGGGCTCGATCTGGATTCGGAGCTAATTCCGTTTGCGTTTGTGGAGGCAGCTCCTGACCAACTCGAGCAAGTTATTATCAACCTGATCGCCAACGCCATCAAATACACGCCGGTTGATGGAAAGGTGATGGTGCGGGTGTCGCAAGATGCCGAGTGGGTCACGCTTTCGGTAAGCGACACTGGCATTGGCATCATGCAAGAAGACATCCAACGCATCTTTGAACGGTTCTACCGAGTGGATAAAGCGCGTTCTCGCGCATCTGGTGGCACCGGATTAGGCCTTTCAATCGTCAAGAATATTGTTGAGGGCCACGGCGGCCATGTGAAGGTTGAAAGTCAATACAATCATGGGTCTACCTTTACGGTGACATTGCCGAGGATGATCCAAACCGATTGAACATGTCTTCCACTCGTTCCCACTTTGAAGAAGAGCTCGAAGAGCTACGCAACAGCCTGCTAAAGATGGGCGGTTTAGCTGATCGTTCCGTTGCCGATGCGATGACCGCGCTATCCGAAAGGAGCGTTGAGCTGGCGGAAGTAGTGATTGACTTTGATGACCAGATTGATGACTTGGACATCGCCATTGAAGCTCAATGTATGCGCATGATCGCCCTCCAAAACCCACTTGGACGTGATTTGAGGCTGGTCGGAACCGTCTTAAAGGCGATCACCGACATTGAGCGCATTGGCGATCACGCTGTTGACATCGCCAAAGTTGCCCGAAAACTTGCCCGAATGGAAAAGCACAACGAGTTTGCCGATCTCAATCGGATGGCCTCCGTGGTAAGAGAAATGCTGAGAACGGCGCTCGAGGCATTTGTGCGCCACGATCTGACTCTTGTTGCCGCGGCGGTTCAAGCGGACGATGAAGTTGATGATCTATTCCATATTGTTCGCGAAGACATCCATCGGGCGATGCAAGCCAATCCCGGACTTGTTGTAGAAGGTTCGTATCTTCTGTTCACCGCGCACTACCTTGAACGGATGGCGGATCACGCCGTAAACATCGCCGAGCGTGTTCACTACGTCGAAACGGGCGAACTCGCTCAGCTTGCCAAGAGCCACAAGGCGAACTCGTAACGAGGTACCCTCAATCCGATGAGCGCGACGCCTGGCTCCCAAAAAAGCCAAAAAACGCAGCTCTTTCCCTGGCTCCCCCTTTTGCTTTTGTTGCTAACCCTCTTTGTGTTCTGGGTCTTGCCGCGAATGTTAGGTGATCGGCCTGTGCAAGTTGAGTTCTCGCAGAAAAATTCATGAAAGTTGGTCTGATTGGTTATAGTTCAAGCGGCAAAAGCACACTTTATCGTGCGGCTGCGCAAGGTCTCGCTAAGGGCGATGTAACGGCGGTTGCCGTACCCGATCCTCGGTTCGACGCAATTGTAAAGCAGGTGCAACCCAAGAAGATCACGCCTGTAACGGTCCTTTTGCACGATGACATTGAAAGCGCGCAAGGTTCGGGAAAGATGTTCAGCCAAAAGGCGCTTGATTCAGCGCGAAAAATGGACTTGCTGCTTCATGTCGTCCGTGCGTTTGATTCCCCAACATCGCACTATCACGCTTCGGTTGATGCTCTTCGAGACGAGGAGGCCGTATCCATTGAACTGGTCCTCGCTGATCTTCAGATTGTGGAGAACAGGTTAGAGCGGCTTCAAAAATCACTGACGGCCAAGAACCCGGGTTCACCGGACTATATCGAAAAGATGGTCTTGGAGCGACTAAAGGGACCGCTTGAAAACGGCACGCCCATAAGGGCGATTGAGCTTGACGAAGACGGCGAAACGATCTGCCGTAACTATCAGTTCCTCAGCGCAAAGCCCATGATTGTTGCCTTTAATGTTGACGAGGGTGACGCCGCCGATATGCCAAGCCCCTTGGCAAAGCGTGCTGCCGAACTTGGCGCTAATGCGACGCCAACGTTTTCAGTAAGTGCCCCGATCGAAGAGGAGATAGCCCAACTTGAATCGGACGATCAAGCCGAGTTTCTATCGAGTTTGGGTCTCACCGAACCGGCGAGCGCAAAGGTGATTCGGGCCGTCTATGATGCACTTGGCCTCATCACATTCTTCACCGCGGGCGAAAACGAAACCCGGGCATGGCCGATTCGCAAGGGCCTCAATGCGGTTAAGGCGGCCGGTACGATCCATACCGATATCGCCAAGGGTTTCATCCGTGCCGAAATTGTTCATTACGACGACTATGTTGCCGCCGGATCACTAGATGCCGCCTATTCCGCGGGCAAAATGAGCTTGGAAGGCAAAGAATACGTGATGCAAGACGGCGACCTGATCCACATCCGAAACAAGAGTTAGAGTCATGCGAAAGTTTCGCGCCCTGTTTGCAATTTACTTTCAGGAGACATTCGCATACCGCGCATCCATGATCATTTGGATCATGACGGACATCGTTACATCAATCACGATGCCGCTCGTTTTCCTCAAGGCAAGCTCCTTGAAAGGCGGAGCGATTGAGGGCTTCACAGGCTCTGCTTTTGTCACCTATTACTTATCAAACTTACTCATAACCATGTTCGTAACTTCTCACATCATGTGGGATTTAGCGATGGAGATCAAAGAAGGTCAGTTCACCCAATATTTGATGAGGCCCCATTCAATCTTCAACACCATGTTCACTCGCAATTTGGTGTGGAGGCTTTTGCGGACCATTTTATGTTTCCCGATTTTCCTTTTCTTTCTCTATATGTTTCGAGGGCATATGGGATCGACTCCCCTCAACTTGGGGGCTACTTTTTGGGTCGCCGTCGTGCTTGGGCACCTGGTGAGCTTCTGCTTGGCCTGGGCTCTCTCGATGATCGCGCTTATCGTGCAGGAAGCGCACTCAATTTTTGAGCTCTATTACGTTCCCATGCTGTTCTTTTCCGGGCAGCTGTTTCCCATCGCCATGCTCCCAGACTGGGCCAAAAACCTATCCTATGCTTTCCCCTTCTATTACACCAGCGGGTTCCCCACGGAGATTCTCGTGGGCCGGGTGCCGCCGGATCGGGTCTGGCCCTTGATTGCTGGTCAGTTGGGGTGGATTGCCTTTGCCCTCCTTCTTGGGCAGATTCTTTGGAATCGGGGCCGCAAACACTACTCGGCGGTCGGAATGTGAAAGCGATTGTTCAGAGGGTTTCTAGCGCATCCGTTCAGGTTAATGGGAATGTGATCGGACAGTGTGGCGTGGGCCTTCTCGTTCTAGTTGCCGCCCACAAAGATGATGGCGTAGCTAACGCCGAGAAGATGGCAGATCGCATCAAGGGTCTCAGAATTTTCAATGACTCCGAAGGCAAAATGAACCTGTCACTGGCGGAGGTGGCGGGTGAAGTTCTGGCGGTTTCGAATTTCACCGTGTACGGAGAAACCGCAAAGGGCCGCCGTCCCAGTTTCGTCGAATCGGCGCATTTCGATCATGGTGAGTTGATGTTCAATCGATTTGTTACCGCGCTAAGAAATCTGGGGGTGAGGGTTGAAACGGGAGAATTTGGTGCTAATATGCTGGTGTCATTGGTTAATGATGGACCGGTGACGGTGATAGTGGAGACGTAGAAGAAGGTGAGCGACGAGTACGGGATAAAAGAAGACCGCAGGCCCGCACTTATCGTGGAAACCACGTTGTGCGGCGGTCTCATTGTGTTCTCTCAGATTCTGCCCTACTTGTTTCCTGTCCCACCGTTTCCATGGGGTATCCATCCGTTCTACACCGTCGCGCAGTTTATGAGTTTCGTTTCTCCACTGACCTATGTCGTTTGGATCATGGTGCTGTCAAACGATGGCTGGAAGACATTTGGGTGGCAGCGTCCGAATGACATTCATGCCTTGATCGCCATGGTTAGCGCGCTAGCGGTGGCGGCTCTCAGAATCGGCGTTCCGAGCGGACGACCCCTTGCTTACACGTCCGGTCATTATCTAGAACAGACAATAATGTTGTTACAAAGCCTTATCGCTGTCGTCTTCGTGGCGGGCTATCTCGCCGGCAGAATGAATGAATTCAGCCGCAGTCGGGCGCTCAGTTCCGCCGTGGCGGCTGGTCTTTTGTCGGTGACGCTGTTTGGCTACGGCAAAGAAACTGTGGTTCCGGCCTTCTTCGGATTCTGGCTCATGACTTGGCTCAGGTTGCGGGGCATGAGCATATGGTGCGCTGTGATCTTCTTTGCCACGTTGTCAGTTGGAGTTTGGAGCACAACCTATGCAAACTGAATCGCCGCGTGAAGTTTGGATCAAGCGGGAACTGATTTTGTTGCTTTCGGTTTGGAGTTGCGAGGTTGTGTTCTCGATTGCGATCTGGCTCCACAACGTCCCATTCTTCCAAACCTGGGGCAATTGTGCTTATTCCATTGGACTTGGGCTTGGCTATGTCGCCATCATTTGGGGTTCCGGTGATGATTGGAGCGAGTTTGGCTTGACCAGTCCCCACCGCGTGGATTGGCTGATTGGGCTGATTCTATTTGCCGTAGCAAGTGCCCAAATGTGGCCGATGGTTCCAAAAATCATCAACTACAATGACTCCGATCGCCACGTTATTGCCCTCATGTTGGGTTGTCTATTCTACTTCCCGGCTGGATTGAGCGAAGAATTGTTCTTCCGGGGCCTCATTCAAGCGCGAGCTACGGAGATATCGAGGTCACCCTGGATCGGCATCGCGGCAAGCACAACTACGTTCACCGTCGTTCACATTTATCAGAGCCCTTCAGCGCTGTGGTATACTGCGTTGTTTGGCCTCGCCTACGGCTACGCCCGTTATCGCAGCGTCTCCATTTGGGTTTTGGCGATATCTCACACGCTGGTCAACGCGCTCATAGCCTTTGGCTATCCTGCAGAAATGTTGCGGCTCTTACAGCTCAAGCCACACTAGCTCCCCAGAATCGCATCCATTGCTCGACTCGTATTGGCAACTCGGACAAGTGGGTAGTGCTTGTAGAGCGGAATCAGCTCGGCGGTAACTGCGCCTTCAAACCCAATCTCTGCAATTGCCTTCATCACTTCGGGCCAGTTCACGTCCCCTTCAAGCAAATCCACAAAGCCCTCGGCCGTCCCAACCGCTCGACGGAAATCTTTGAAGTGAATTCCAACAACGCGCTTGCCCAAGTGCCGCAGCCAATCTTCGGCGTAGCCGAATGGCAACAGGTTCGCCACGTCCACATAGGCACCGACCCAAGGTGAGGCAAACTGATCCACGAAATCTGACATCTCCTTCGGGCTTAGCAAGAAGCGATTCCAAACGTTTTCGATGCCGATTCGCACGCCGCAGGCTTCGGCCGTTGGTATCGCCGACCCGATGCCCTCGCTTGCGTGCTGCCAAACGTGGGCGTAGGGCAAAGCCACCCGATCGGGAAGGAAAAACACATCGACCGCGCCCGGAATCGTAAGATGGGTCTTTGCTCCGAGCCATGCCGCTATCTGGAGCATTTTCTTTAGATCGTCGAGAGCCTGTTGTCGCAAGGCGGGGTCAGCGTCGGCAAGATTTCGTCCCCAATACAGTCCACTCGCCGTTGTTGGTAGCTTCAGTCCGAGCTGGCTCGCGGCAGCTACGATCTCTTGACAACGGGCCTGCGTTGCATCGATTCCAAACGCCGAACCCACGTCGCCGATCGCGATCTCCGCAGCCTCAAAGCCATTGTCAGCACAGATCTTCAAAAAATCAATCGGATCAAGGGTTCCTTCCAGGCCGCCAGGAACGGACCAATAGTTTAGTGATTTCAACAACAC
>JBEBHJ010000016.1:0-58833 GCA_040081075.1 Fimbriimonadaceae bacterium
TTATAGGTCATATAGGTCTTATAGGACCTATATTCTTCTTAAAGGAGACTTCTCCTTAGAAGTCCATATCTCCCATACCGCCGCCGGGCATGGCGGGGGCGCCCTTCTTGGCTTCGGGCTTTTCTACAACCAACGCTTCCGTCGTCAGAACCAAACCAGCAATGCTGGCGGCGTTCTGAATCGTGGAGCGGGTGACCTTAGCGGGGTCGACGATTCCGGCTTTCACCATGTCAACGATCTCGCCGGTAACGGCGTTGAGGCCGAAACCAGCCTTGGCACCTCGGACTCGCTCTACGATGACCGAACCTTCAAGTCCGGCGTTGGCGGCGATGGTGCGCAGCGGCTCTTCGAGCGCTCGCTTTACAATCATCATGCCCGTCAGCTCGTCGCCGGTGATACCCTTGGTATCAAGAGCGGCAGCGGCTTGGAGGAGAGTAACTCCGCCTCCGGGAACGATTCCTTCTTCAACGGCCGCGCGGGTTGCAGAGAGTGCATCTTCGTAGCGGTGCTTCTTCTCTTTGAGCTCGGTCTCGGTGGATGCGCCCACCTTGATTACGGCGACCCCACCGCTGAGCTTAGCCAATCGCTCTTGGAGCTTTTCTCGGTCGTAGTTGCTATCGGTCTTCTCGATTTGGCTCTTGATGAGAGCGATTCGACCCATGACCGCGTCCTTCTTGCCGGCACCTTCGATAATAGTCGTCTCTTCCTTGGTGATAACCACCTTCTTGGCGGTGCCCATCATTTCGATGGAAACGTTGTCAAGCTTGGTGCCGAGGTCCTCGCTCACGAACTGACCGGCGGTCAGCGTGGCGATATCCTCAAGCATGGCCTTTCGACGATCGCCAAAGCCTGGGGCCTTGACGGCGGCGATTTGCAGGATTCCCCGAATCTTATTGAGTACGATTGTCGCAAGCGCGTCGCCTTCGATATCCTCAGCAATGATGAGGATCGGGCGTCGAGCGGCGGCAGCCTTCTCAAGAAACGGAAGGAACTCTTGTGCGTTGCTGATCTTCTTCTCGTGGATGAGGATGAGCGGATTCTCAAGAATCGCTTCCATGCGCTCGGGGTCGGTTACGAAGTAAGGCGAAATGTAGCCGCGGTCGAACTGCATGCCCTCAACGATGTCGAGGCTGGTCTCGCGACCCTTGCTCTCTTCAACGGTGATCACGCCGTCCTTGCCAACCTTGTCCATCGCTTCCGCAACCTGGATACCGATCTCAGCATCGTTACCGGCGATCGTGGCCACGAATTGAACTTGCTCCTTATCCTTGATAGGCTTTGCGGCCTTTTTGATCTCAGCGATGACTTTCTCGACGGCAGTATCAATGCCGCGCTTTACGGCGATTGGGTTTCCACCAGCGGCAACATAGCGGAGGCCCTCGTTAACGATAGCCTGGGCTAGAACAGTTGCGGTCGTGGTTCCGTCGCCGGCGACATCGTTGGTTTTGCTGGCAACTTCTTTGCAAAGCTGGGCGCCCATGTTCTCGTAGGGATCTTCGAGCTCGATTTCCTTAGCTACGGTAACGCCGTCCTTGGTGATGGTTGGTGAGCCCCATTTCTTGTCGAGAACAACGTTTCGACCCTTTGGTCCGAGTGTGACCTTCACAGCATCGGCAACTTTGTTAACTCCGCGCTCCAGAGCGCGACGTGCATTCTCATCGTAAAGTAAATTTTTTGCAGCCATTTTTGTATCCTTCGGGCAACGCTTTAGCAGTCGCCGCCCATGACTGCTATTTTAGCACTCTGAGGGGTTGAGTGTCAACGGCTATAGCGCCTGGGCGATTTTGTTTCACAGGACCACACTTGCTCTTGGTAAAGTAGGAGAATGATCGGCCTTTTGCTTTTGATCCTTAGCGAATCAAAGTGCGACTGGCCGAATTATGGCAATGATAAGGGTGGAAATCGCTACTCACCCGCGAACCTCATCACCCCTGAGAATGTGTCCCAGCTTGAAGTTGCTTGGCAAATGCGCACGGGCGATGTTAGCGATGGCAGCAGCTTGCCGAACTCTTCGTTTCAATGCACGCCAATCATGATAGATGACGTTCTATACTTCAGCACGCCCTTTAGCCGCGTGCTGGCCGTCGACGCATCCACCGGAGCAAAGAAGTGGTCGTTTGATCCTGGAGTTGACCTGCCTAAAGCTTTTCAGCCGTTGATCCATCGGGGTGTATCTGCCTGGTTAAACCCGAAGAGTAGGCAACTACGGATTTTCATACCCACCTACGATTCACGGTTGATTGCAATCGATGCAGCTACAGGAAAGCCTTGCCCCGATTTTGGGAATCGTGGAACTGTTGATTTGAAACGAGGGCTCAAAAAATTTGTGGCTTCTCGATACGTGTGCTACACGCCGCCAGCTATTGTTAATGGCGTGGTCGTCGTGGGTTCAACGATTCGCGACTTGAGCGATGCTGACACCTCAAGTGGAACGGTCAGAGCGTTTGACGCGGTAACCGGGAAACTCAGGTGGAAGTTCGATCCAATCGCCAAAGGAGTTGGGGCCGGAAACGCATGGGCGGTCATGAGCGCGGACGCATCTACGAATACCGTGTTTATCCCCACAAGTAGTCAAAGTCCAGATTTTTACGGCGGTTTAAGACCGGGCGACAATCGAGATTCGGATAGCATTGTCGCCGTTGACGCAACCACCGGCAACGTCAAGTGGCGTTACCAGGTGGTCCATCATGATGTGTGGGATTACGACATACCGGCTCAACCGATTTTGGCCGAGATTGCGGGGCGAAAAGCAGTGATCGTGCTGACCAAGATGGGCCTCGTTTTTACGCTTGATCGCAATACGGGCAAGCCGATCATCGAGACGCCAGAGACACGCGTTCCTTCGGAAGGAGTTGCCGGAGAAAAGCTTTCAAAAACCCAACCGATTCCAAGTAAACCCGAGCCATTGTCGCGAACAAGCCTTGCGCCTGAGGACGCGTGGGGAGTCAAGACAAGTGAACTCGAAAAGGTCAAGCGAAGGTTAGAGGGTTATGGCGTTTCTAAGCTCTACGATCCCCAGCGAACCACTACGCACGCTCAGATTCCGGGCACACTGGGCGGCTTGAACTGGTCTGGTGGCTCCTATGATCCGCGGAGCAACACGCTTTTTGTCAACATCAACAATATGCCGACGTTGATCCGCCTTGTTAAGCGATCAGAAGTGGGTGCGGCCCGCGCGGAAACCCGGGGCATGGCCTTTTACGAGCAAATGGGAACACCCTACGCGGTGGGAACCGCGCCGTTACAGAACGGCGTACTCCCCGCAGTTAAGCCGCCTTGGGGTGAGCTCGTTGCCATCAACATGCAATCGGGCGATATACGTTGGCGAAAGCCGTTTGGTTACTTACCTGAGCTAGTCGGCAATCCCGAGGCAAAGCGATGGGGAAGCCCGAGTCTTGGCGGATCAATTTGCACGGCCGGTGGATTAATTTTCGTTTCAGGAACCAGAGATAGTAAGTTGAGGGCGATCAGCTCGGAAAGCGGGGAAGTGCTCTGGGAGGGTGATTTGCCCGCTGGTGGAAACGCTACACCGATGACTTATATTGGAACTGACGGTCGTCAGTATGTCGTGATTTGTGCAGGGGGACACTCGGGATTATCCACCAAGCTGGGCGATTACGTGATAGCCTTTGCCTGCCCTCGACGTAAAAACTAAAAGTGAAACCACGAGATCGACGAGCGCTGTGCATCTTTGGGCTATTCTGTGCAGTCTTGGGAGCGACCTATGTCGTCCAATCCATTTCGGATGACAAGTTGAATTTCGTAGGCTGGCGTGCGCCAATGTCTTCAGAGCGTTTCGTGGAAGGCGAGTGGCAAGTTGATGATCGAATCTACACGTGGAAGGGAGATTGGCGGAAAGTCCGAGCCCAGGCGTATAAAGAAATCACGGCGCTTGGCGTGGTTGACGAACCAAGTGCCGCCTTGTGGGAGAGCGAATTTGGATGGAATGTTCTGGTTAGCGAGGGCCGCGCGATGGATATGACTCCAAAGCCTGGGTTCGTCACCGTCCGGATGTGGAGGCGGCGACGATATGATCCCTGGGTCAAACACTTGATAGAGTTGTTCTTTTAGGGCATATTAAGTTGAGCGAATCACTTTCGATGCGGCTTTAGCAACGGCCCAAGCCAAGTCTTGATCCTCACATTCCACCATCCAAGTGATGCCGCCTGAACATTGAAACGCCGCACATCCAGGTCGCTTCAAAAAGTCGCAACCTTCCACAATACACTTTTCAAATCCATTTGCTGCAGTTGACTCTTTGGAAAACCGAAGGTGAACCATTTTTTGGCCCACCCTCATGCAAAAGCAGCCCGAGTTCTTATCGCGCTCGGATGCGACCAGAGTTGCACCCGCGAACTTAAGATTGGGGTAACCGATTCCATTTGCCTCCTTCATCCACGTTGAAGCCTCCTCAAAGTTCGAGGTCAGGATGTGGTTTCCAGGAGCGGCGGTTGGCCAATAAACCGCAAAAGCGATTGCGGCGACAGCACCTGCGGCGAGAAGAGGTTTCCAACTCCATAAGGAGATTTTGGGTTCAGGTTGAACCGTTTGCAGTTGCGACTGTAGTCGTTTAAGTGGGATTTCTTCTGAAAGTCCAGTGTCACGAATTTGAGATATGAAACTCTTTAGGTTGTCAAGTCTGGCGCGTGCAGCAGGATCAGTAGCCAGGATTTGTTCAGCAATCTCACGCTCGGAAGACGAGAGCGAGCCATCAAGATACGCGTGCCAATTGATGCTATTCACGGATATCGCCTCCATCGTTTAGGACGAGCTCTCGCACCATCGCCCGGCCACGGAACAGCCTTGATCTGATCGTACCCATGGGTACGTCCAGCGCTTCTGCGGCTTCTTCGTAACTGAGTCCTTCTACATCGCACAGCTGAACGGCAAGCTTGTAGTGCGCCTCTAATTTGTCGAGATTGGTCAGGATTCTCTTGACTTGATCTCGGGTAAGGACGGTTTCCCACAGATCATCTTCGATAGGTTGGTCGTGTTCGTCCTCCGCAAATTGTTGAGGCGGAGTAGGTCCACGGAACCGCGCTAGGTTCTCGTTATTGAGAATCCGCAAAAGCCAAGGGCGAAGTTTGGCTCCATCAAACCGATCCCAGGCGGTAAACGCCCGTAGCAACGTTTGCTGGACAAGATCCTCGGCGTCAGCAGCAGAATTTGTGAGGCGCCGCGCGACGCGGTACATGACCGCCAGTTCGCCCCGAACTGCCTTCTCAAAATCGCCTTTCATCACTCCTGTGCTCAATGATATCGCCAAGGTGTTCTGTTTAGGCCAAACGCTTGAATAATTAACCAACATGGCCGATCCATCTCAAAGAAATGGTCTCGGCCACGGAATAGTTCCAAAAAGTTTGGTCTCAACCAATGACTGCGTAAATCTGATCCTCGTCAAGGATCATGAAATCTTGACCATCGACGCTGACTTCGTTGCCGCCATATTTGCTGAACAGAACGGTGTCACCTGCTTTTACATTCATTGCGTTGCGCTCGCCATTATCGAGCACTCGCCCCGAGCCGACCGAGATAACCTTGCCTGTTTGGGGCTTCTTCTTTGCTGCGTCGGGCAATAGGATTCCGCCCGCGCTCTTTTCTTCTTCTTCATTGAGTTTAACGACGACTTTATCGCCAAGTGGTTTCAAGTTACTCATGGTGTAAATTCTCCGTCGCTGGCATTTAGCAGTCATGCGCTACGACTGCTAAATAATACCTGATTTGCCAAAATCAAGTTGGTAGACTGTAGGAATGATTCGCTACGCAAACGTTATCGCGCTAAAGCCCGAAAAGGAGGCCGAGTATCGCGAGCTTCATCGCGCGGTATGGCCAACGGTGCTCGCGAAAATCGCTGAATGCAATATCCGCAACTATTCGATTTTCCTCAACGACAGCCTTCTGTTTGCTTATTTCGAGTATCACGGCGAGGATTTCGAAGCTGATTCGGCAAAAGTGGCAGCAGACCCTGAAACCCAGTCTTGGTGGAAACTAACCGATCCGTGCCAAGAACCGGTCGGTAATGCCACTCCTGGACAGTGGTGGGTCACGATGGAAGAGGTTTTCCACGTTGATTAGGTAGTCCCAACGGCCCACAGTCGCGACGTACTGCGGTAATTTGAAGGTGGATGTTTCGCGCTTCCTTCATTTCTCTCTTCACTCTGTCATTGGCAAGCGTTTTTGCTCAGCAAAGCCTGTCGCTTGAAGCTGCCCTAGACTTAGCCAAGCGGCGCAACGGAACGATTATCGCCGCGCAACGCCAGGTTGATGCTGCTCGCGCTCGGGTTAATCAAGCTCGAAGCGCTTTCCTGCCCACTCTGACTCCCTCATTTTCCTATTCCGATTCCAAAACCGAGTTGAATACGGGTGCTCCCGTCTCCCCATTCACCACCATCCGGTCTGGAACCACATCGGAGATCACGGCTGCCTGGAAAGTGCTTGATTCGGGAACTCGCGGGTTAACATTCCTCTCGGCCCGAAAGGGATACGACGCCGAGTTTCTGGATGCCACTCAGACCCTGCGGTCGACCCTTTTCGACGTGTTCACTCAGTATTACGAAGTGATCCGTGGCCAAGAACTTCTCAAGGTCTCGGAAGCTCAAATTGATCGAGCCGAGAAATCGGTTAAGCAAACCGAAGCACAAATCAAGGTTGGGGACGCCGCTGAAAAGGACATCTATCAGCCTCGCGCCGACTTCCTGAATGCAAAAGTTCAGCTCTTGACCAACCGAAATCGGCTGGCAAAGTCGATTGCAGATTTCAAGGCGGCCCTGGGTTGGGACGATCAGGAGCCGTTGCCTGCCTTGGAGCCATCGAGTAGGCCCGTTCCTGAACCTCTAAATGATCGCGCGAGCCTCGTCAAAGAGGGGCTCGGCAACCGGGCTGATTTGGCCGCCCAACGTCTCCGCTTGGATCAGCAGGTGGTTGGCTTGCGTCGAACAAAACTTGATGCGGGCATTCAATTCAGCCTTGATCTAAGCCTGACCAAGACGTTTGGTCAAGACAACTCCAATGATCGCCTCCTCACATTCAGTGCATCAGCCCCACTTTTTGATGGGCACCGCTCGAAGGAAGCGATTAAAGAAGGCGAGGCTAATCTTCGGGCCTCCGAATCGACCCTGAAGCAACAAGAGCGATCTGTTCGGGCCGCCATTGAATCGGCATATGATGAAGTGTCTCTAAATGCTGAGCGCCTCGAGGCCGCAGAAAAGGCCCTAGAAGCAGCACGAATCAACTATCAGAAGACTGATCGCGCCAAGGAGTTGGGGGCAGCGGGAGTTGATGTCGTCACCCTTTCGGTGGCTCAGGTGACGCTTGCCCAAGCCGAAAACGCTTACGTCGAGGCAATTTACGACTACTACATTAGCAGAGAACGGCTCGGATTCGTGGTTGGTCGCCCGGTGAGAGGGGAAGGCTAGTGGCGGCGATCATTCAAACCGAGGATCTTGCTAAAGACTACGTGATGGGCGATTTGGTTGTGCGCGCGTTACGAGGTGCAACGCTCACCATCGAACCGGGTGAGTTTGTTGCGATCATGGGGCCTTCAGGCTCGGGCAAGTCCACCTTTATGAATTTGATTGGATGTTTGGATCGGCCCACTCGGGGTCGGTTTATCCTTAACGGAGAGGATGTAAGCCAAATGAATGACAATCAGTTGGCGGATGTACGCAACCGTTTGATTGGGTTCGTTTTTCAGCAGTTTAACCTCTTACCTCGAACCAGCGCCCTAAAAAATGTTGAGCTACCTTTGTTGTATTCGAATGTTCGAGACAAAGGGACCAAGGCTCAGGATGCCCTCGACAGGGTTGGTCTATCCCAACGATCCAGTCACCGACCGAACGAACTTTCCGGTGGGCAACAACAACGGGTGGCCATCGCCCGTGCAATCGTAAACGACCCGGTAATGATTTTGGCTGACGAGCCCACGGGCAATCTGGATTCGAGAACCTCGGAAGAGATCATGGCGTTGTTTCAGGACCTTAACCGGCATGGCAAGACGGTTGTCATTGTTACGCACGAAGAGGAAATTGCGAGACACTGCCTAAGGGTTATCCGGTTCAAAGACGGCAACATCGTCAAGGACGAGCTCGTAAAGGATCAGATTGATGCGCGGGATGCTCTGAATAATATTCCTGATCCGAATGTAGCCGCAGAGGTTCCTGTTGCGGCTTTTCAGATCTAGAAAGAATGGTCGGGGCGACACGATTCGAACGTGCGACATCTGCCACCCAAAGACAGCGCTCTACCAAGCTGAGCTACGCCCCGAAAGTCTAATGATGGTACCCGAAGTGGCTCTACGCCGTCTGGGCCCTATCTTGCGTCCCAAATCCGATAGGCAATCAAGTAGACCGAAAGCTTAACCGCCTTAAAGGTTTTTTCCGATAGATCTTTGAACGGAATCTTTGCAGCCGCGGCATCCTCTTCCGTGATTTTCATGATCGGCTTACCGTAGCCGGAGATCAAACCGTTGGAACTCATCGTCACGTTGTACATGTCTGGGACCGAGTCAAGAAACTCGTTCAACCTGGCTGCGTCTTCCTTTGCGCGCTTAAGGGCATCTTGGCCCCCGTATTTTAAGATCAAACGGTCGCTGAACGCGAGCTCCACGGGGCCAGATTCCTTCTGCACGGCGACGGCGCGATAGGCAGTTGAGACCTTGCTTCGTTCAACTGGGACTCCAAATTTTTCCAACCTAGAAATGGCGCCTTCCGCCCGCTCTTTGCTTGGTGGGTGAGTTTGGAAGATGCCGAGCGAGATCCGATCATATTGTCTCTGTTGGCGACCCAAACGTTCCATGAAGGTCAACATGCCGACTGGATTGTAGGAACTCTTCAGCATGTATTGCATTCCCGCGTAGTCAGCAGCGCGTTCAGCATTAATACTCCAGCCCGACCCGATCGCCGTTTTGACGAGCTGTCCCAATGCCCCGGCCCCGGCCGCAGTTTCGTTGCCACCCGCAAAAATGCCAATCAAAATGAGCGGAAGGGTAGCGAGTTGCAGCTTGCTTGAATCCTTCTCCATCTTGTCCACATGGCGCAACGAAGCATGCGCAATTTCGTGGGCAAGAACCCCAGCCAACTCGTCGTCGGTGTCGGCAAACTTCAGCAGCCCCTCGTACACATAAATAAACCCTCCGGGTAAGGAGAATGCGTTGATGTCCTCTCCCTCGATGACTTTAAAGGTGTATTTAAATGGGTTGAGCCGTTTGTCGCCCCAGGTGACTTCGACGGGCAATGAATACGCAATGGCCGCCAGTTCGTTCGCGACGCGCTGAGTGCGGGCTATCATCGCTTCGTTCTTACTGAACTTGACTTCCTTTTCGACCTCCTTCGAATACTTTTCGCCGAGTTTGGTGTCCCGATCAAGTTCAGCCTGATGCTTGACCTCTGTTTGGGCCTTTGTCTGGGGAGCCGGGTCTTGCATGACTGCAAGGGCTAATAATACGGACAAACTCATCTCTTATTCATTTTGACGTTAACGCGTGCCGATCTGTACGGTCAAGTTGTATCCTGCACTCGTGAGCCAATCCAAATGGTCCAAAGTTGTTGCCGCGAAGCGGACATGGGATCCCGTTGCCGGAGGTCGTCGCTCCCTCGTTTGGTGGATTGATGATCTAGCTGTCGAACTGGGACATGACCCCGATGGCTCTGTACTCAGCGCGATCACAGAGCTGGCCCTAACGGGAAACTACTACCCTATGCACGTTATCCACTTTGACGGATTGTTTCGAGCGGAGGCGAGGCACCTAGTTCCTGGAGATCGGATCTTACAAACTCTTAAGATCGGGCCTCTCTCACTTTGGTCAGGAGCCGAGATTTTCCTTGCGGAGTGCTCGGAGTCGGATTGCAACATTGGGTACGTTACCACGAGTGTGCATCACGGTCGGGGGGTCTGGCAAGCTCGGATCTTTCGTGAGGGAACGATGCTTATGTTACGCGTGCGGTCTCAGTCGGGACCACAATCGTGGGCGTTTTGGGCCGGATTGCCTTTGGCCCGCTACTTGCAGAAGCGAGCCAGGCGTAAGGCAATCGAGCGATTTCAAAAAATGTGTTCGGAACCAAAGCCAACTGATGCGGCGAAGACGTAGAATAGTTGTCATATGTCTGGCATTGTCACCTACGATAGCCCATTTCAGATTAGCCAGGATTTCGAGCCAAAGGGCGACCAAGGCACCGCAATCGCCACGCTCATGGAAGGCATTGAGGCGGGATTCCGATATCAGACATTACTTGGAGCAACGGGGACAGGTAAGACCTTCACTATGGCGAGCGTTATCCAACGGGCGCAACGGCCTGCGCTCGTCATCGCTCACAACAAGACTCTAGCTGCCCAGCTTTGTCAAGAATTCCGTGCCTTCTTTCCAGACAACTCAGTTCACTACTTTGTAAGCTACTACGACTACTACCAGCCTGAAGCCTACGTTCCTCAAACTGACGTCTACATCGAAAAGGATTCCAGCGTTAACGAGGAGATTGAGCGCCTCCGACACGCGGCGACACAAGCACTTTTGGAGAGGAGGGATGTGGTGGTAATTGCCAGCGTTAGCTGCATTTATGGTTTGGGCTCCCCCGACACCTATGCGGAATCGGTGGTGACTTTCGAGGTCGGCAAAGAGTTCAAGTTGGATGAGGCCCTAAAAAAACTGACGATGATGCAGTTTGCCCGAAACGAGATTCAGCTCGATCGCGGTACGTTTCGAGTGCGAGGCGATACCTTAGAAATCCAGCCCAAGGATGAAGAAATTGTCACTCGTGTTGAATTTTTTGGAGATTCGGTCGAGCGCATTCGACTCTTTGATCCGCTTACCGGCGAAGTCTTGGATGAGCCGTCGCGATGCTCCATCTTTCCGGCCACGCACTACGTGACCCCCTGGGAAAAACTCGACACCGTCCTGGTTCAAATCGAGGACGAAAAGCAACGCCAATGCGCACTCTTTGAAGAGCAAGGCAAACTCCTTGAAGCCCAGCGCCTAAGGCAGCGAACCGACTTTGACATTGAAATGATGCGTGAGGTCGGTTTTTGTTCTGGAATCGAGAACTACTCACGTTACTTTGATGGGCGCGAACCGGGCACTGCACCGTTTACCCTGCTCGACTTCTTACCGAGTGAGGCCCTCGTATTTATTGATGAATCGCACCAAACGCTGCCCCAGATTCGGGCTATGTTTAACGGGGATCAGCAGCGCAAAGGCGTTCTGGTGGATTACGGGTTTCGATTGCCGAGCGCGCTTGATAACCGCCCCCTTAAGTTTGACGAGTTTCTGGAACGTGTTCCCCAAGTCGTCTTTGTCTCGGCGACTCCTGGCCCGTTTGAAAATGAGCACCAAGATCAAGTCGCCCAACAAGTAATTCGGCCAACGTTCGTGGTTGACCCCGAAGTCGAAATCCGACCAACCAATCACCAAATCGATGATCTGATAAACGAAATTCAGAAGCGAGTGGCCCTCAAAGAGCGCACTTTGGTGACAACCCTCACCAAGCGTATGGCTGAAGACTTGACGACCTACTTGCAAGACGTTGGGGTTAAAGTCCAGTACATCCACTCGAACGTTCACTCGCTCGAAAGGCCAGAAATCCTGCGGGATCTTCGCCTCGGAGTTTACGACGTTGTCGTAGGTGTCAACCTCTTGCGTGAAGGTTTAGACTTGCCCGAAGTGACTCTAGTGGCAATATTGGATGCGGACAAGGAGGGCTTTTTGCGATCCGAGACCTCGCTGATCCAAACGATTGGCCGTGCCGCTCGAAACGTTGGGGGGAAGGTCATTCTGTATGCGGATAACATTACAGGCTCGATGGAGCGTGCTATCGGCGAGACGAATCGTCGGCGGGCTGTCCAGCAGGCCTACAATGACGCTCACGGCATCACGCCAAAAACGGTCTTAAAAGAGGTGCGCGAGACCGTTCGATCCTATGAGGCGGTCAAAGATATTGCGGCTCAGTATTCGGATGAAGCATTGGGAGATGGCCCGATTCGGCTTGAAGACATCCCGGTATTGATCACCTCGCTTGAGCGCGACATGAAGGATCTTGCGAAAGCGATGGAGTTTGAAAAAGCGGCCGAGATCCGGGATCAGATTGTTGGCCTACGAAAGATGATGGGCGTTTCGGATGGTCGCGTCGGCGTGTCGTCTCGCCGAAAGGCTGCCCGTCGGTTCTAATAATCCGCGAAACCCGCTTTGATCTCCGCAATGGTAGGTTGCACAGTGGTTGCGCCATGGTATTGACATTTTAGTGACGCGGCCACGCTCGCCCAACGAACCGCATCATCCATTGGAACCTGATTGAACAACTGACGGAGCATGGCGGCGCGAAATGTGTCCCCGGCCCCCGTTGAATCTACAACCGAACCCGCTTTGTACGGTTGACAGAACTTTATCGCTTCGCCGGGCTGAGCGTAAACCGTACCGAACTCGCCGTCCGTCACAATTGCCGTCGCACCGAATCGATCACAGATGTTTTGGGCAACCTTTGCATTGGCATCGCGATCGCCTGATTTCCCAACCCAATCCGTGCTTGACTGCCAAATGCACCCCTTTGGAATCGGGTCAGCTTCGTGCACAAAGTCCAGCAGGTAGGTCTGGACGCCTTGGTCATTGGCTCGAACCACGAGGTCACGCCCAAGCTGGCCAAGATTCATATCGATTGTGAACCAACTCACATGGCTCAAGTCAAAGTCTGCCGCTTTCAAGCCATTTGCGAGTTGGTCAAAGCCGAGCCCAAACATGGTTCGTTGTCCGCCTGGCGTGATGTAGATATCGCAAATCGGCACCCCCGCCGACCCGTGGCGTTGGGGCTCGGCGACGTATTTGCTCAGTCCTGTACCGTCGAGCAAAGCCCAGAGTCGATTCCAGTCTTCAGAATCGCCGCGCCGTCCGGAGTGGTTGCCGACGAGTTGAAATTCCGCACCCCAAGATTGGAGTGCGAATGCGGTATTCGCGGCTTCGCCGCCGAGTCTGAGCTCTTCGCTTTGAACGGACACGTATCCGCCCAACTTCGGCAGGTGGGTTACGCGCCGAACTCGGTCGATGCACACAGTGCCGCAAACCAGAATCACGGGTCGACTCCCGAAGCGATCGCTTCAACAAATTCGACGAGATGCATAACTCGCTGTCCAGATTTTAGGTGTTGCGCGATCCAAGAATGGCAACCGGGATTTCCTAAGATCACGATGTCTGCTGCTGTTGCCTCGATTGCCATTGTTTTTTGTCGAACGAGTTCGGTGGCGATGTCGGGTTGGAAAACGTTATAGGTTCCCGCACTACCGCAGCAGCGGGTTGAATCTGTCATTTCAACCAACTCAACTCCCTGAATCCTTTTCAGCACATCTCGAGGTTGTTTCGTAATCTTCTGCCCGTGGGCTAAGTGGCAGGCATCGTGGTAGGTAACTCGGAGTGGCTTTGCAGTGTATGACTCAAGGGGTAATTCGCCGAGCAGTTCTGAGATGTCCTTCGTGTTTAGTCCATTCTCCTTTAGCCAGCTACCACATCCGGCCGAATTCGACGCTACTACAAAGCTGCCGGCCCTAGCTTTCAGCTTGGATACCATTTCATGAGCCACTTTTAGCTGCCCTCCGTGACCGTGGAGCGCACCGCAGCAGCCGAGGTCGTGGGTCGAAACTTCAAAACCAAGACGAGTGAGAACGCGGCGAGTTGCTTCGTTGACAGAGGGGAACAGTTCTCGCATCGCGCACCCCTCAAGCATCGCAATTGGGCCCTTCGTTGGGCCATCCGCGTACATCTCGGGCCACACCCGGCGGGCTAGTTGCTTCGGCGATTCGAAAGCGATGACAGATGGTTGCATCCGGAGCTTGTTAAGAAACCACATTGGGGGTTTGATTCGCAGGGACAACCTCAGCAACTTAGGATTGGTAACTGTCATCAAAAACAGCCGTCGGACCAGTGACACGGGAATATTCGAACGGGCAATCTCCAGCACTTTGCCATATTCGACCCCACTCGGACAGGCTGTTTCACAAGCGCGACAGCCCAAACACTGATCGAGATGGGTAGCGACGTCGTCCCACTTCAATCTGCCTTCAGCCGCCGACTTGACCAAGTAGATTCGTCCGCGAGGCGACTCGAGCTCGGAGCCGGTTAGCCCATAGGTGGGGCAGCTCTCAAGGCAAAAACCGCAACGGATACATTTGGCGGTGAGGTCGTCAAGAGTTTCCATGCTGGTTCAAATCAAGTCTAACACACCGGGATTAAGCTTGCCTTTCGGATCTAAAATCTCTTTCGCGTTTTTGAGCAACATGAGCTCAGCTTTGTTGAGGTCGGTCTTTTTGGGCTCGGCGGCACGCATGGAGCCTAGAGCAGTGACTCGAAGCGCAACTTCCGCGATCACGCCAAAAGCTCCGTAACTCCCAATATAAAGCTTATGGGCGTCGTAACCCGCCACACTCTTGACGACGCGACTCCCACTTTTGGCGATCGTTCCATCGGCTTGGACAATCGTCAGACCCAAAACCAGATTGCGCCATTCGCCGTTCGTCGAGATGGCACCTCCGAGTGTCCCCGATGATTCCCAGCATGAAATTTCTAATCCAATGGCAGCCAACTCCGCTTGGAGCTCGGCAATTGGAGTGCCGGCACCCGCCACACAAACAAGATCGGGTGCAGAAATCATTGACAGCCCCGAAATTTCTACGCGAATCGGCGAGACTCCTGCAGGTGGTGAGAGTCGGGATTCGGATCCCACGATCCAATAAGGGCCGTCACCCTCGAGGGCCTCGCTAAGTTGGAGGGTTGTTTTAGCCGTTACCAAGCCACTCCCCTCCACCGCTTCTTGTGCTCCACGCAGTGCTTTTGGTTCGGCAAAACCTTACATGGGTTGCAAAGCGAGTTCTGGTTGAAAATGGCCTTGATTTGAGCTTGAAGGGCCAGATCTTCGGGGGTAAACATCAGTGGCATCAATTCTTGCTTCTCTACGCCGATGCCGTGCTCTCCACTGATGCTGCCCCCCAGATCTATGCATCTTTTGACAATGGCTTCACCTGCTTCCACGACTCGTTCAATTGCCCCTGCCTCCCGCTCGTCAAAATAGAAGCACGGGTGAAGATTGCCATCGCCCGCGTGAAACAAATTCGCGACACGGATATTGTGGAGAGCCGCAACTTCATATACAAAGTCGAGCATTTCCGGAAGCTTTGAGCGAGGAATCACTCCGTCGTGTGTGACGATCGATGGCGCCAGGCGCCCCATCGCGCCAATCCCCTTCTTTCTCGCAGTCCAAAGCCTTTGCCGATCGGCTTCGTCGGTGGCGATCGTCACATCAATTGCTCCTTGCTCGCGACACAGCTTGGCAACCTTTTCCATTTGCTCCGTAGCCGGAGACTCACCTGGTTGTTGATCACACTCAACCAGTAACAGCGCCTGGGAGCGTTCCGGAAACTGCAATCCAAACGCAGCTTGCAGAGCCGCAAGAATCCCCTTGTCCATCATTTCCAAGGCAGCGGGCACGACGCCACTCGCGATGATGGCGGCCACTGCTTCGCTTGCGGGGCGAACGTCGGTGAAGGCGACAAGAGCCGTGCTTACTTGCATAGGCAAGGGGGTAAGCTTTACCCAGCTTTCCGTAACAATCCCAAGGGTTCCTTCGCTTCCAACAACCAAACCGCAAAGGTCAACCGATTTGGAATGGCCTTCCTTGGAGCCCAAGTCCCATATGTCTCCCTCGGGTGACACCATTTTAAGGCCAGCGATATGCTGTGCGGTTACCCCGTATTTGAGCGTGTGGGGGCCACCAGAATTTTCGGCGATATTGCCGCCCAAAGTCGAAACAGATTGGGAAGATGGGTCGGGCGCGAAATGAAGCCCCGATGCGGCGACGGCCTGGCTTAACTTGAGATTTGCAATTCCCGTTTGCGCCAGCATCCGGCGATTTGGGACATCAACTTCCAAGATGTGGGTCATCTTCTTTGTCGATATAATCACGCCCCCTAGGGCGGCGAGTGCCCCTCCGCTCAAGCCAGTCCCGGCCCCCCTGGGCGTAAATGGGACCTCATTCTGACAGCACCATTTCACAATGGAAGCAACTTCGTCGGTCGATTCCGGAAGTGCGATGGCGCTTGGTTTTGACTTATCAACGGTATACGCATCACAATCGTATGCGCGCTCCGCCGCTGGGCCCTCGAGCAATCTCTCCGACGGGATGATTCGGGAAAGCTCAGAGCAAATGCTCATTTTGTATAGAACGAGCAACCCGAGGAGTCTTGCTTTGGCGCATATTGGGCATCAAAAGGTTCCTCAGGTTTTTCAGCGGCTTGAGCGATAAGGCTATTTGCCTCGAGGAGCATTCGTTCTGACCATCCTGCCCATTGTTTGATAATTTTTCCGTCCTTACCGATGAGCGTAGAGTAAACAGAATTTGGCGCATCGTAGGCTTTCATTGTTGCGAAGGAGGGGTCGGAAAGCACAGGATAAGGAGGTTGGTGATCTTTGGTCCAGGCCGCGGCGATATCAACAGGTGAACCGATGATCCCAACGAAGTTCGCCATCTTGTTAAGGTGCTTGTAGAGTTCCTGGATTACAGGCTCGGCCTCGATACTGCAAGGACAGCCTTGCTTAATGAAGTAGACCAGAGTGGGCTTGTCCAAAAACTCATTAAGCGAGTGTTTAGCACCAGTGCCGTCAGGCAGACGAAATTCGGGTGCGACCCGAGCCGACTTCTCGCTGGCACGCGCTGCCATCTGTGGAGAAACCGGGTGAACCGGCACGTTAGCGGGGGGCGCTGCAGGTTTAACGGACCAAGCCATGTACACACCCAGTCCGGCAAACGCGATCGAAAGGGGGATCGTAAGGTGATAAATCCGCATATACATTCAATTTACCAGTAGGCGTGATTTCGCATCAAATCATGAAAAATCCTTGAGTTTCCTCGGTCAAATCAGATACAATCATAGTTGGGGTTGGTGCAGGGCTTCTCGCACCGGTTTTTTTAGGATGAGCAATTTAAAGGGGGTACTTTCCAAGCCGTTTGGACGTTGGAGACGATTCATTCGAGATGTCGGACTCGATTTCTTGTGCGTTACACTAAGTCTGTCCTTAACGTGCTATCTCCTTATTGCAACTCAAGAAGTTGGCTTTTCCCGTTTTGGATTTTGGCTAGACAGCATGTTGCTGTCAGTCCTGGCCGTATTGTTTCTGTTCTGGCGAGGCATTTATAGCGTCAATGTTCGCTATCTGGGTCTGAACGAATTTCTAAACGTTGGCGCGATTTCGGTCGTTGTTGCTCTAAGCCAGTTCGGGATGCCCTCAGTTGTTACCGGTGGCAACAAACTGATCGAGACGATTCTGTTTGGCTTCTTCGTGCTTACTTCTCTCTCGGGCGTTCGCATCGTACAAAGAATCTATTCATGGCGAACGCGGCACTCCGCTACTAGCAAGGATTCTAGTCCGAAGCGAACGATTATTGTGGGTGCTGGTGACGCTGCAGAGACCATTTTGCGTGAGATAAACCGCTCGGCTCACCCCCTCCACAATGTTGTGGGCTTCGTTGATGACGACACGAGTAAAGCATGGCAGCGTATCCACGGTGCTCCGGTTCTCGGGAGCACAGAAGAAATTCCCGTGCTCGTAAAAGAGCTTCACATACAAGAAATTCTCATCGCGATGCCTTCAGCAAGCGGGGAAGAAATGCGCCGTGTAAGCAATCTTTGTCAGCAGACTGGAGCGCGCGTTCGAACTTTGCCTGCCGTAAAGGCGCTTCTCTCGGGCGGCGGTCCTCAGCTTTACTCTCATTTTCGCGATATTGAAATTGAAGACCTCTTGCGGCGCGACCCGGTTCAGACCGACCTTGACGGAATTCAAAAATACATCCGCGGCCAACGAGTCCTCATCACGGGTGGTGGTGGTTCGATCGGTAGCGAACTCGCTCGCCAGATCGCACGCCTCAACCCGGCCAGCTTGATCCTGCTTGGCAAAGGCGAGAACAGCATCTACGAAATAGAGCAAGAGCTTCTGCAAACGAACCGATTCCAACCAAACTCGGTGATCGCGGACGTACGCGATCGACTTGCGCTCGAGCGCGTATTCGAACAGTATCGACCAACCGTTGTTTTTCACGCAGCCGCGCACAAACACGTCCCTCTGATGCAAGCCAACCCGATTGAAGCGATTCGCAACAACATTTTGGGGACCCGCCAGGTTGCAGAACTTTCCGTGAAGTATGGTGTGAAGCGGTTCATCAACGTGTCTACCGACAAAGCCGTGAACCCTTCGAGCATCATGGGCGCAACCAAGCGTGTTGGCGAGATGATTGTGGCTGCTCTTGGAAGCCGCTACGAAACTGAGTTTGGGATCGTTAGGTTCGGCAACGTAATGGGCAGTCGCGGGAGCTTGATTCCGATGCTCAAAGCTCAAATTCGCCGAGGGGGGCCGGTTCGAGTGACCCACCCCGACATGACGCGCTACTTCATGACGATTCCCGAGGCCGTCCAGCTCATTTTGCAAGCGGGTGTCCTTGGCAAGCGTGGTGAAATATTCATCCTTGATATGGGCGAACCGATCAAGATTCTTGATCTCGCCATGGATTTGATTCGGCTTCACGGTCTGGTTCCGGGTGAAGACATCGAGGTCCAATTTACAGGGGTCCGACCCGGCGAAAAAATCGAAGAAGAGTTGATGTACGATGATGAGGAGCTGGGCGAGACGCCTCACCCTAAAATCAGCATGGTCCAGCGCTCAGGTCCCGCGGATTGGGAGTGGCTCAAAGAAGAGATCAATAATTTGCTCCGGATTTGTGAAGAGGGTTACGCTGACGAGGCTCGCCACACACTCATGGAACTTGCGCTGGGCAAATCTTCGGCTCCATTCCATGTTGCAAGCCATGACCCTGAGAAAACTGACCGCATTGCCGATAATCCAATTGGGCTATGAATATTGGGTCAGCAACATCTACGGCGCTTGATGCTCTAACGAGCACAGATAATGTTCAGTCAACGCGGGCGTCGCTTCAAGTAGCACTGCTCAAAAAAACGCTGATCTCGCAGCAGGAACAGTCTGCAGAGCTCTTGAAGATCATGGAAGGCAAAGGTCAGACCATCGATTTTCGAGCTTAACTGGTACAATCTAACCAGTGACTAGCGAACCCCAAGTGGAAGTGGCGAAGCCTACTCCGGCACCTGTTTGGTGGAAGAACACCTATTTTGTATTGGGTGCGATGCTCTTGATTGTCGGAATCGTTGGCGTTATCGCGGGTCCGAAAATTATCCGGGATCCCGGTCAAAAACGCGAAGATGATTTGGTTACGCTTCTCTATTTTGCCGGAGCAGCTATCATGATTATCAATGGAATGCTCAGCCATCGCCAAACGGTGCGCGAGTATGAGGAAGAAAAAAATGGTTAAGTGTTCCTGTGGAAAGACGATGGAAAAGTTGCCCGATTGGATGACCGGCATTCAAGTTGATTTCGTCTGTAATAATTGTCCCAATCGTCAAACCAAGAATATTGCGTTTGTAACGTTTGAGCCAATCGTAACCCCAACCGCTAAGCTCGATGGCGATGAGCCACCAGCTGAGCTTGCAGAACTCGACGACGAAGAGTAAATGTCGGCGTTCGACCAGAACCCCAACCTCCGGTGGCTCTTTTGTATGACCCACCCGGACGATGAAATTTCCATTTGCGCGTGGATCAAGCGATTGACCCAGGCCGGCGTGGATGTTTGGATCAGCTGGACGCATTCGAACCCGGAGCGCCAGCGAGAGGCGATTAGGGCCGCCCTGAAACTTGGGGTAGCCCGAGATAACTTGATCTTTCACGGCGGGCCAGACGGTGCAATTATGGATGACATGGCCGCACACTTCGCCAAATTCCAGGCGATGATTGAGACCGTGAAGCCCGATCGAATCGTTTGTGGGGCGTTCGAACAGGGCCATCTTGATCATGATGCGACGAACGCTCTCGTTGCCAAGTCGTTCGACGGACCAATCTACGAGGTTCCATTCTACTATTCATATCTCACCCGGTTACCCCGGGTGAATCGCTTTTCTCAGCCGACCGGAGAGGAAATTTTGGAGTTGTCTGAGGCTGAGAAAGAGTGGAAAATGGATTACGCTCAAAGCTTTCCGAGCCAGGCAATTTGGAGAAATATGATCTTTGCTGAGGCCGCCGCCAGACTTAGTGGGGATGGATCTCTAATGACCACCGAGCGAATGCGTCTGCAAGCGCCAGTTGATTATTTGAGGCCAAATCATGAAGGAGAGTTGGCCGAGAGGATCGTCGAATCGTCCAAATGGGCCGCTTGGGGAACTGCCTATCGTCGGTTTCTCGTTGACATTAATAAGTGAACTGGCTTTTGCTTCTTGGTGACGGAGCGTTCTGGCTCTTTCACACCGCACTTATCTTCTTCAATCTGTTGGGGTGGATTCCCAAAAGAACTCGAAGATTCAACCTCATCGCTCTAGCGGTCACCTTGTTCTCGTGGCTGATAATGGGCATCTGGTACGGAGTTGGATACTGCATCTGCACAGACTGGCATTTTCAGATCCGAGACCAACTGGGCTTGCATGACAATGCCGACAGCTATCTTCAGTTGCTTGTTCGGAAGCTGGGCATTGATCCTCCGCTTGGTTTGTTGAACAACGTTGCCGGAATCTGCATGGTGATCGCTGTAAGTGCGAGCATCAAACTCAACATACGCGACTTCAGAGCGAAGTCGCGTATGGAGCTGGAACCTCAATAACGGTAGCTATCGGCCTTATAGGGGCCATCAACTTGCACCCCGATGTATTCGGCCTGCTTGGGAGTCAATACCGTCAGATTCGCGCCGAGTTTGGTCAGTTGCAATCGTGCCACTTTCTCATCCAAGTGCTTGGGCAGAACATAAACGCCCGGAGCATATTCGCCGGCCTTTGTCCACAACTCGATTTGAGCCAAAACCTGGTTAGCGAAGCTTGAACTCATCACGTAAGACGGGTGTCCGGTTCCACACCCAAGGTTTACGAGTCGGCCCTTCGCGAGCAGAATGATCCTCTTGCCATCCGGGAAGATCACGTGATCGACCTGAGGCTTGATTTCGTCCCACTCGTACTTCTCAAGCGAAGCCACATCGATTTCATTATCGAAGTGTCCGATGTTGCAAACAATCGCATTGTTCTTCATCGCCACCATATGATCATGGGTGATGACATGGTAGTTGCCGGTGCACGAAACGAAGATGTCCGCCTTTGAAGCGGCTTCCTCCATGGTGACAACCTTGTAACCTTCCATTGCGGCTTGAAGAGCACAAATCGGGTCAACCTCGGTTACCCAAACTTGGGCGCTAAGTGCTCTCAGAGCCTGGGCCGAGCCCTTGCCCACATCGCCGTAACCGCATACGACGGCAACTTTTCCGGCGACCATCACATCGGTGGCGCGCTTGATTCCATCAACCAACGATTCTCGGCAGCCGTAGAGATTGTCAAATTTCGATTTCGTGACCGAATCGTTTACGTTGAAGCATGGGAATGGCAAGTCGCCTTTCTTTTGAAGCTCGTAAAGTCGGTGAACCCCCGTCGTGGTCTCTTCGCTAACGCCCTTGATGTTGGCTTTGATGCGACTGTAGAACGTGGAGTCAACGGCAAGTTTTCGCTTGATTGAGGCAAAGAATGCGATTTCTTCTCCGCTGCTTGGGTTATTGAGGACACTCTGGTCTTTCTCGGCGCGGCAGCCCACCAGCACAAGCATGGTCGCATCGCCTCCGTCATCCAGAATCATGTTCGGCGTCCCGCCATCGCTCCACTCGAAGATTTTGTGGGTGTAATCCCAATACTCGTCAAGGGTTTCGCCTTTGTAAGCAAAAACGGGGGTTCCGCCGACGGCGATCGCCGCCGCCGCGTGATCTTGGGTGCTGTAGATGTTGCAGCTTGCCCATCGCACATCTGCTCCGAGGGCTTTGAGCGTCTCGATGAGCACCGCGGTTTGGATCGTCATATGAAGCGATCCGGCAACTCTTGCGCCTTTAAGGGGCTGTTGTGCGGCCAGCTCATCGCGGATGGCCATCAGTCCCGGCATTTCGGTCTCAGCAATCTTGATTTCTTTCTGCCCCCAAGGTGCCAAGCCGAGATCGGCGACGTGGAAGTCGGTTTTAAGTTGTGTAGTTACGCTTTGCATCGGTTACTCCTTCTGATGCGGGCGAAATTGAAAGACGCCCGCAACCATGTTTTGATTGCGAGCGCGGTTCTTCAGCTGAGCCTGGTCAAGATAGATCGCAGCGCTCCTCAGCTAGCTATTATTATGGCATTTTCTGTCCTCTTCTGGAGGTATTCGTGTGGTCACAGCGACCTGTTAGCCGCTGGATGTTAACAGCTACCTATGCCAACAACTTCGTCGCGACAACTCCTGCCGTATCCGTCAGGCGAAAATCTCGTCCCTGGTGGTGATAGGTTAGTCGGGTGTGATCAAAGCCCATGAGGTGCAACAGCGTTGCGTGTAGGTCGTTCACATGCATCGGGTCCTGGGCGACGTTGTAGCCGAGGTCGTCAGTTACGCCGTAAGCCACACCCGGCTTGATGCCTCCGCCCGCCATCCACATGGAAAATGCTTGCGGATGGTGGTCGCGACCTAGATACGTCGAACCACCGCGGGCTTCGTTCATCGGGGTTCGGCCAAACTCACCGCCCCAAACCACGATGGTTTCATCGAGGAGGCCACGTTGTTTGAGGTCTTTAACGAGGGCGGCGGCTGCTTGGTCGGTTTCGCGACAAAGGGCAGGAAGGCGGTTCTTGATGTCATCGCCAGGGCTTGTACCGTGGTTGTCCCAACCACGGTGGTAGAGTTGCACAAATCGAACCCCACGCTCAACCAATCGGCGAGCGAGCAGGCAGTTGTTGGCAAAGCTGGCCCTGCCTTTTTCCGCCCCGTACATTTCCAGAGTTGCTTGTGTTTCCTTTGATATATCAGTGAGCTCGGGCACGCTGGACTGCATGCGGTAAGCCAGTTCATACTGCGCGATGCGGGTTTCGATTTCGGGATCAAGCACCTGGTTGAATTTGAGTTGATTGAGGTCTCGCAGGGCATCCAAGGTGTCGCGGCGTATCTCCCGGGAAACGCCATCCGGATCCGAAACGAAGAGCACGGGCTCTCCGTTGGAACGAAACTCCACCCCTTGATAAAGTGACGGAATGAACCCGCTTGACCAACATGACTTGCCGCCATCAGGGTTATTCTCGCCCGAGATAAGAACGACAAATCCGGGCAGATCTTGATTCTCTGAACCCAAACCGTAAGTCATCCAGGAGCCCAGGCTTGGACGCCCGGGAACTTGGAAACCGGTGTTCATGAAGAGCTGAGCGGGAGCGTGGTTAAACTGATCGGTGCTCATGGAGCGGACGACCGAAACATCATCGGCGATTTCCTTAAAGTGGGGAAGGAGTTCGCTTACCCATTGGCCACTCTTGCCGGCCCGCTCAAACTTGTAAGGCGATCCAAGTAGCTTTGGTGTGCCTCTTATGAAAGCAAACCGCTCGCCTTTCATCAGTTCTTCAGGGCAAGGCTGCCCATCGAATTTTTGAAGCATGGGCTTGGGATCAAATAGGTCTACCTGTGAAGGAGCCCCCGCCATGAACAGGTAGATGATGTTCTTGGCTTTAGCTTTGAAGTGAGGCGACTTTGGAGCCATCGGCCCATGTTTTTGTCGTTCCTGGCCGAATGCCGAAGTTGGCAACATGGAAGCGAGCGCAATTCCTCCGATACCATAACCGATTTCCTTGAAGAACGTGCGGCGAGTGAGTTGATTGAGGTCTTCCATATTCATTCCTTTGTGATTGTTTCGTCGAGGTTCAACAAAACGTTAGCAACCATCGTCCAGGCAGCATGTTCGGGGGACTTTCCAAGTTTATCAGAAGCTACTCTGTCCGCTCGGTAACGGGTAAGCAGCTGAACATAGAGCTTCTTTAGGCGATCCAATTCTGGAGCCAATGGTTTTCGCGACGTGCAAGCTCGGAAGCCGTATTCGATCCCTCTGCTCGCCATTTTCTCACCCAGAGCCCGGGCTGCGTCCATTGCGATTGGGTCATTGAGTTGTACCAGGGCCTGCAGCGGAGTATTCGTTCGTAACCTTCGCGAAAGGCATTGCTCACGGGTGCCCGCGTCCAGAGCCACAAATGCCGGATAAGATGACGTTCGCTTCCAAAACGTGTAAATGCCACGCCGATACCGGGCGGGTGCGGCAGCATTGGTCCACATCTCACCACTATAGGGGCTGTTCCAAACTCCAGCCGGTTGGGTAGGCATTACACTGGGCCCACCAAGCTCCGGGTTTAGGAGCCCACTGATAAGCAGGGAATTGTCTCGAATAAGCTCCGCATCCAACCGGAAGCGGGGTCCGCGGGCAAGATAAACGTTTGATGGATCCTTTTCCAACAAGTCGCTAGTTGCCACTGATGCCTGACGATACGTCGCTGAAGTTACGATAAGCCGATGCATGGCCTTC
This sequence comes from Fimbriimonadaceae bacterium, assembly GCA_040081075.1. Classification (GTDB taxonomy): domain Bacteria; phylum Armatimonadota; class Fimbriimonadia; order Fimbriimonadales; family Fimbriimonadaceae; genus JANJUB01. The sequence continues at coordinate 24,405 of JBEBHJ010000016.1, forward strand.
ATATCGCCGGCTTTAACGGGGGAATTATTAACTTCTCCCATGAATGCCAAAGCGAGGTAGTCCAATAGCAAGGGGTGGCTCGGTCGGGCCCCTTGGGTGCCGAAATCTTCGCTTGTTTCAACGATGCCTCGACCAAAGTGCATTTCCCACATGCGGTTCACTTGCACGCGTGCCGTTAGGGGATTGCCCTTGTTCGTCAACCACTGGGCCAGATCGAGTCGGCTGGTTTTCTCACCGGCCAGGACGGAGGGTAGGAAGCTGGGAGTCGAGGCTACCACTTCATCAGCTTTTTGATTAAACGCACCCCTAACCCTAATCGAAGCACGCTTCACACTGGGCTTATCTGCCACAACCATAGCCTTGGGCAGACTACTTTGCACTTTCGCTACTTCAGCCTTTAGGCGGCTGATCTCTCGGCTGACCGTTCGCGTTTGGGGCCAGATGGCTTGAAACAATGCTCGTAACTCTGCCTCTTCTCCAGCCGTTCGCGATGACTTTTCAATCAACTGGCTGTTGCGAGGGGTAAGGAGATAGGGCATGGGGCTGGAAGTCGTTGAAAGTGAAAAGTAACCGATGGCGTGTTCTTTCCACGTGGGATCGTTAAACTCCATAGTGACCTGAAACTCCCCAGGTTCGAGCGGAGAATCAAACACAACAATCGCAGCGTGCGGACTCGCGACTTCGGGCGAAACAGCCCAGCCCTGACCATTTCCGAACACGGCACTTTCAAAGCTGTAACCACCTTGGGTGTAATCGGCGGTCGCATATCCAATCGATGTAACCCTACCCTTTTGGACAACCTTTAATCCGGTCAGAATGAAGTTTCCGCTACTTGCTCGTCCTGCTCCGCCAGCCAACATTGTGGTGTGGGGAAGTACGCTTAGCTGAAGGCCGGTGATTCTCTGGGAGCCGTGAACTGAGAGCGTGTAAGTGTCGTTTGGCGGGTTGGTTCCGGAGGCAAGGACCTTGTTTTCCTTTATGCTCAGCGTGGCTCCACCCTTAGAAGCGGCCGATCGGATCGTCGCGGTCGCCCAGGTTGGAGCGAGTTCGCCCTTCTTCCACTTTTCATAGGAGTCGGAGAACGATTCAGAAGCCGCTTGCAACTTCTTGTTTTGGGCGTCAATCCTGGCCACAAGTTCAGTGATCGCTTTCGTTTGAGCCGGCGTAGTTACGTCTACGTTGGGCTCGTAATACTTCACTTGGCCCGCGTTAAAATCGCCGCGAGGCTCGTAAACGTTGTTGCCGAAATAGGCAAACATTCCGTAATAATCCTTCTGGGTAAATGGATCAAACTTGTGATCATGGCATCGCGAGCAAGCCATGGTCGAACCCATCCATACCGTCGACGTTGTGTTGACTCTATCAACAATCGTCTCGTACATGGACTCTTCAGGGTCAACACCCCCTTCTTCATTGAACATGCTGTTTCGATGAAAACCGGTTGCAACAAGTTGATCCATGGTGCGGTTGGGTAGCAGATCACCAGCCAGCTGATCACGAGTGAATTGGTCAAAGGGCATGTTGCGGTTGTAGGCATTAATCAACCAATCTCGATAGAGGTAAGCCTGTCGTGTTCGGTCCGCCTCGTACCCATTGGTATCGCCATAGCGAGCTAAGTCGAGCCAGTATCGGGCCATATGCTCGCCGTAGTGAGGGGATGCGAGGAGCCGATCAACCAGCTTGTCGTACGAATTTTTGGATGTGTCCTTTAGAAACGCGTCAACTTCCTCAACGGTGGGAGGCAAACCGATCAGGTCAAGCGATAATCTCCGGATCAAGGTTTCTCTTGTTGCTTCGGGGCTGGGTTTGAGACCTCGCGCCTGGAGCTCAGCCAACACGTAGGTGTCTATTGGGTTGCGAATCCAGTTTGATTTCTCGAATCCACTAGGGACGATATACTTGGGCGAAACGTAGGCCCAGTGGGCGGCTGGTTTACCCTCAAACGAACCCCCTTCGGCGATCCAGGACTCGAACTTCTGGATCTTGGCTTCGGGGAGCGGACGGACTCCTAGGGGCATTTGTGGCAATCCGCCCTGGCCCCTCATGCGCTTTACCAGTTCGGGAAAAGCTGCTTTTATTTGGTTTTGATCGGTCAAGTCGAGGCTGCCCTTAGCGTCGGCCCCGCTATGGCAAACGAGACAATCGGACTTTAAAGTAGGTGCAATATCGCTCCAATAGTTCACCGTTGGGGATTCTTTGGCTCCTTGCGCAACCCAATCCCGCATGATTTGTTGCTTCTCGGGGGAAAGCGGAGTGAACCCGAGCGGCATTTGGGGCTTACCACCCACACCTTCGATACGATTAAGGAATAGGCGATTCTCGCCAAAGAGCTCACCGTTGTTTCCTCCCTTCCTTCGGCCCTCCGGGGTATCAAGCTTAAGCCCCCCCTGAGATTGGGTGCCGCCATGGCAGGAAACACACGATGCCTTGAGAATTGGTTCGACATCGCGTGCGAAATCCACTCGGGGAGCCTGGGCTTCGCTTCCTTTGTGCAGGGAGATGCAACTAACTAGGGCTAGCATAGGACCTGCCCACTTCCAAAGGGATTTCACACCCAGATTATGCCCAAATTTGAAGAAATTCAGCGAATTTTGTCGAAAGACTCCCGCAGGTTCAAATCAGGTTCAAAAGTTGAAAGTCGACCCAAAGCCGGCTCAGGCTCAACGTTGAATCTGATTCAGGATGATGGACCTACAAATCTGGTTTTAGGCACAATCTCCCCTAGAATATCACTCGAGGATTGCTCAACAAAATTGAAAACACTAACACTAACATGGGGTTCTGAGGCTAGCCTGATCAAGAAGGCCTCGCGGGGCGATAAGATGGCATTTGACGAAATCGTGTATCGGTATGAGAGTGCCCTTTACGCGATGGCTTACCGGATTCTTCGAAATCCAGAGGATGCTGTGGACGCAGTTCAAGAGACGTTCATCAAGGCCTACAAAGCCATCGGGGCATTTGATAGCCAACGTCCGATCAAGCCGTGGCTGTGTCGGATCTGCGGAAACTGCTGCATTGACATCGTGAGAGGTCGCAAAGAGAGGTCTGAGTCACTTGATCAGCACGAGTATATGCTCGTGGATCAAGCATCGAGTCCCGACCAAGTGGCAGCCGATGGTGATCGAGACCAAGCGATTGCCAACGCGATTGATCGTTTGCCCCCACGATACCGAGAGATCGTGGTGATGCGTCACTATCGACAAATGGAAGTAAGCGAAATCTCTAACGCGCTCGGAACTCCGGAAGGGACGGTCAAGAGCTGGCTGTTTCGCGCCCGACGGCAGCTTCGCCAGGAGTTAACACCGGTGATGAGCTAACAAAATTCTTCGGCTCGCTTCAGGGCTTCAAGGGAGAAGTGAAACACCTGTTCAGTAAGATCGTTCCAGTTATGGTAGATGTCGGGGAGTTCGTCCAGAGCGGCGAACCTCCGACCCCGAGACTCTTCCGCAACCGTGATCTCGCAGAGACCTTCCAAACGGGCGGCGTAGCAATCGCACCACCGAACTTCATCCTTCTCGGTGACCTGATAGCAACCAATGTATTGACAGCGGCCAAGAATGGCGCCACCTTCTTCTATCGCCTCTCGACGGATGGCCTCGAGCGAAGACTCGCGGGCTTCGACTCGGCCACTTGGAATGCACCACCCTCGACCAATAATGTCGCAGATGAGAACTTGTTCCTCTTGCCATGGGAATACTAGTGCAGCAAATGCCCTCAAGGGTGCCTTGAACGGAGCAGGATAGAACTTTAGAGTCTGTCTCCCATATTTGCCTGACGGAAATTTCTTCACCGGCTTATGATTTTTCCAATCACACGGTCGAGGGAAACAGCACCCCACACCCGGCTATCTTCGGATTTTTCCCGATTGTCGCCGAGTAGGAAGACGTGCCCTGGAGGAACCTTGTAGTCTCCTTGAGTAATCACCCAGTTTTCGGGAACGTTGGCGAAATCGACGATCTCACCCGCCGACTTGTAAACGCGTTTGATGAAGTAGTCGTCTTTGCCTTCCCCTTTCACAACGACAATATCGCTGTCCTTGATGCCCCCGACGAGGCCATAGGCTTTGCATGCGAGGAGGCGTTGCCCATTTACATACGTTGGTTCCATCGAGGGCCCGGAAACCACAACGGTTTGAAAGTTGAGGTAGAAAAAGAGTGAAATTCCGAGAATCAGCAGTAGCGCAATGCCAAAACCGGTTACGGCGTGTTTCTTCTTCATAGCATTATTGATTCGTCTTCGCTATACTGATTATTGGATCGCGAAGCCCATGTCTGACACCAGCATATCCTATATTGCCATTTTTTTTGCCATTGGAGCGGTTACGGTCGCGGGGCTTGCTTGGTTCGCTTTCACGAAGTTTGAGCGGCGCTGGGCCCTTATTCTTCGGGATTCTAACGGGGGATCGCTGGAAACAATGTTGGATCAACATGCTTACGAGCGGGCTGACATGATCAAGAAACTTGCAAGCGCTGAGCACCGTATTGCCGAGCTTGAGCAGAAGATGGAAACGAGCAAGCGGCATTTGGCTCTCGTACGTTACGACGCCTTTGAGGAAGTTGGGGGATCACAGAGTTTTGCCCTGGCAATTTACGATGACTTGGGCGATGGAGCCATAATTAACAGCCTCGTCGGAAGAGCAGATTGTCGAGTTTATGGGAAAAGCTTGAACCGCGGGCGAAGTGAACGCAGTCTATCACGCGAAGAACTCCTGGCCGTCGAAGAGGCGGCGATCCATGAAGTGCGCCCTATTATTTCCTCATGAGCAACTACTCCGACGATGCTGTCTTGATCGAGCGTGCCCAACGCGGCGACCGCGACGCGCTGGATAGCCTCGTGAGGAAGTATGAAAAGCGCGCCTATCAATACGCCTATCGCTTGACCAGCAACGGCGAAGAGGCTGCCGATGTTGTCGCGGATGCCTTTGTTCGGGTTTACGTAGCTATTGGCAACTTCAAGGGTAATGCCGCCTTTACTACTTGGCTTTATCGGATTTTGACCAACTGCTTTCTTGATTCTCGCAAGAAGGAGCGAAATCGACCCTCCGTTAGCCTTGAGGCTGTAACCGTTACGGACGAAGGCGAAATGGAGCGGCAATTTGAGGACCCAGGGGATAAGCCCGATGATGTTGCCGAAAGGAATCAACGCGAAGATCGTGTGGAGGGAGCAGTTAAGCTCCTTCCCGAATATCAGAAGGCGATGATTGTGATGTATCACGCTGAAACCCTAAGTTACGAGGAAATTGCCGAGGCTTTGGACCTACCAATTGGAACGGTTAAGAGCCGCTTGAACCGGGCCCGCCTAAGTTTAAGGGAAATGCTTGTTAAAGATGAGGAACTTTTCAACCTTGGATGAGGTCAAATGGTTTGAAGAGAGAGAATGAGCAACTAAGGAGATTGCTATGAATGTAAACAAAGCCCGAGAATTTTTCTCCGCACACTATGAAGGGACGCTTGAACGCGGCCTCAAACAGTCATTTGAAACTGCATTGGCGCAGGATGCCCAGTTGCAAGCGGAATACCGCGCTTTTGAGCGCACAATGAAGGAACTTGATGGGTTAAGTGCCATCACTATTGAGCCGCCGGAAGATCTCCACGAAAGGATCGCCGCGCGGCTTGATCGCGTTGCCTGGGAGGCAAAGAATGCAAAGCCTACCGGCGTAAGAGCATGGTGGCGGATGGCGGTTGTAGGCGCAACCGCGACGGCCGTCATCGCGTTAGCTGTGTTTCAGAGCCGAAGCGGATCGACGGCCGTTGTCAATACAAGCGGGATTGTTCCCAATATCCCCGGTGTTACGAGCAACGATTTGGAATTTTCGAAAGTTCCTGATGGCGTAAGTTTGAACGTTAAAGCCAACAAGGGCACGATCAAATTCCTGAATCGTGAGGGAACTGAGCTTGAGCAGAAGAACCTAGAATCGGGTCCGATCGATCGAAAGCTCTTGGCAAATAGTGGGGATGAGGCGAATCTGGTTGGGATCAAACTTGACACTCAAGATGTTCGCTGGCTCGCAATTCCAGGAAAGGGCGCCCGATCCATTGTCGCTGGCTCTGGTTCTCTTAAGGATTTTGGGACGGCGATTGCGAAAGGGTTCGGAACGCCAGTCGTGCTAGATTGCAAAGATGCAGAGTTGCAAGTTAGCTGGGATCGCGAACAGGAGTTGATGCCTCTTGTGAACAAAGCCGTTGCGGCTCACAATCTAAAGGTTGAACTGCGCAAGGCGAACGGTGGGGACATTCTTTGGATTCAGCAAAACTGAGATCTTATTGGTAACTCGTATAAGAGCCGCATCGAAGTCGTTACACGCGTTATGCGCTAAATACAATTCTGCCAGAGGCGGAGGAATTCCCACCAAGTGCTTGGGTTTGTTGCGGATCGTCTTTAGCAAGGCTGCTGGAGTAATAATCCCGTTCTTTGCGTTTTGAAACAGCGGATTCCAATGGCCATAGGTTTGCGCGCTTTTAGAATCTTGCATCACCATTACGCCAAACTGACGCACAACTCGGTCAAAAGTGCCGTTTCCATCTTTTATGGACTGCACCGTGACCAGAAAACTCGCGAGATTAGCCCGAGAAACGTTGGGAATCAACTTCTCGATTTCCCTCAAATTCTCGGTTTGCGAAACGGCTGAAACTCTCTCTGCGGTGGCATCCGATCCTTTGAGTATTTGGTCCACAACGATTGCCAACGCGTAATCTTGAAACGCTTGATCATAGTTTTTTAAGCGGCGCTCCTGCTTTGCAACCTTCCGCAACTCCAAAATGAGTGAATCGCGCGTAACTCGGATTTGGCGCTTGATACCCTCGTTTACGGAATCGCCAACTTGAACTGGCGTTAAAGGCTGCAAGTCGCCCTTGCGGTAACCGTTGATCCAAGTATTGCAAACCGACCTTATCTGTTCAGGAGATGCATACCCTTGCTCAACAGGGGCAGCGTGCGACACGTACGGACGGTATGCCCGTATCGCTTGCTGCTGTTTAACGGTGCATGCAACGAATTGAAACCCATCGTTTCTAAAACGACCCGTTCCTGCAATCCATACTATGAAGAAGATGGGGCTCAGCACCATCAACTTATAGAGCAATGTTTTTGCCCCCATTATCCCATTGAGATCATTGGCATGTTGGGGGCCGATCTTTAGCACTTTTTACAGGAAGCCTCGATGTTAGCGGTACCCTCTTGATATGTTTGATTTCGTGATCAGGGGAGGAACAGTGGTGACTGGCCGTCATTCCGAGAGGGCGGATGTAGGTGTTAGTGAGGGTCGAATCAAGGAGCTGGGAAGAATTCCAAGCGGGGTTTCTGACCAGGAAATTGATGCCGCCTGCTTGCATATCTTGCCAGGAGTTATCGATACTCAAGTGCACTTCCGTGAGCCAGGGATGGAGCACAAGGAAGACTTGGAGTCGGGCACAAGGGCAGCTTTGCACGGAGGCGTAACCACCATCTTCGAAATGCCTAATACACTGCCGACGACAACCACGTCATCCGCCTTGACAGATAAATTGAATCGAGCGAATGGCCGAGCGTGGTGCAATTACGCTTTCTTCGTGGGCGCGGCCAGCGACAATTTGGAAGAGCTCTGGGAGCTAGAAACCAGCGAAGGCACCCCAGGGGTTAAGATTTTTGTGGGAAGTTCAACGGGCACGCTGCTAGTGCCCGACGACGAACTGCTTGAGAAGGTTTTGATGCGGGGTCGATATCGATGTCCAATTCATTCGGAAGATCATGCAAGGTTGATGAGTCGGAGTGGCATGTTAAGTGATCCGCCCACCGTGCACGATCACCCTCATGTTCGAGATGCTGAGTGCGCGCGGCTTGCTACGGAACGTGTTCTCCGTCTGAGTGAGAAAACCGGGCGCCCGGTTCACATATTGCATTTGTCGACGGCTGATGAAATCCCTTTGATTGAAGCCGCAAAGCCGATGGGGACAACGGTTGAATGCACGCCTCAGCACCTTTGGTTTTCGGCTCCGGAGTGTTATGATCGCTTGGGAACGCGCGCCCAGATGAATCCCCCGCTGCGAAGCGTTGAGCATCGTAACGCCTTGCGAGACGCCCTCAAACGGGGCTTTTTTGATGTAGTGGGAAGCGATCATGCTCCTCACACGCTCGAGGAAAAGTCGCAACCGTATCCAAAGAGCCCAAGCGGAATGCCTGGGGTTCAGACCCTTTTGCCGGCCATGTTAACTCTGGCACAACGTGATGGTCTCTTGGATATTCAGTCGCTTGTGCGATTGGCTTGCGAGCGGCCAGCCGAAATCTACTCAATCCGAAACAAAGGGTTTATTGCTCCCGGATATGATGCAGACCTTGTTTTGGTTGATCTGTCAAAGCGCGCGGTTTTTGAGCGAGAGATGGTTCAATCTAAGTGTGGCTGGTCACCCTTTGAAGGGGAGGAGTTCTGGGGATGGCCGATCACGGTTATTCTGGGTGGGGAAGTTGCCCTAAGTGATGGTGAGCGCGTGGGCCAGCCAGCGGGCACCGTGGTACAGTTCAACCGTGAGAGAATTCCTGCTCCGAGGTTTTGATTATGATGTTTGGGCAAACCGAAAGTGGATTGAAGCTCTCGGGCGTTTCCCCGACGGTGTAGAAGCGCTTAAGGTTTTCGAACACATCATCGGAGCCCAAAGGACATGGCTCTCTCGGTGCGGAGTGTTTGTGCAACAAACCGAAAATGTTGCCTTCTCAGACCTCGCCCAGTCCTACTGTTCCACTTGGAAAATGCTCCTAGAGGAGGCGGATTTGAACAGCGAAATCCTTTACCAAAACTCGGTTGGGGACGAATATGTTTCGCTATTGGGCGATATTGCCGCCCACGTGCTGAACCACGGGACATACCATCGCGGCCATTTGCGCGCGCTCGCCGAAATCGCTGGGATCGAGTTCCCGGAAACCGACTTGATTGCCTACACCCGACAGCCCCAATGAGCGACGGATCTTGGAAGAGACAAATCATGGAGGCGATGCCCGCTCCGGCGTGGCTCGCCCTGGACGCCCCGCACCAAGACGTAGTTTTGAGCTCACGAGTGAGGGTGATGCGAAATCTGCAGGGTTTTGCATTTCCCCATATGCTCGACCGGGAAGGCTTGATCGAAGTGAATCGCCAAGTGATTGACGGGCTCAGCTCGACCGAGATGGAAGTCATTCGAACCCTGTCCCCCGGCGAGCGTCACTACTTGGTGGGATGCCGTTTGGTCTCGATGGAGTTTCCGTTTGACTCTCCCGGACGCTCATTGGTACTTAACAAGGATCGTTCGGCGGGAATCATGATCAACGAGGAAGATCACTTACGAATGCAGGTGCTCAGCGCGGGCTGGTCAGTTGAATCGGCACTTCTGAATGCGGAGGGGATTCTAAATCACATGGAGGCTTCGTTGGAATTCGCGTGGTCACCAAGATTTGGCTATTTAGCCGCTTCGCCCTACAATGCGGGAAAAGGGCGAAGAATTTCGGGAATGTTTCACCTGATCGGGCTCGCCCATTTGAAAAGGCTCCCCAACGTGATGAGGGCGTTAGCCCAAAGGCACATCATTACAAGGGGCCTTTTTGGCGAGAGTAGTCGAGCGATCGGAGCATTCGTGCAAGTATCAATCACGGAAGGGAAGTTGGCCGACCTAAATGGAGCCTGCGAGTATCTCATGACCGAAGAGAGAGCGGCTCGGCGCGAGGTGGGCAGAGAGTTCGTCACGGAGAGAGTTGCGACCGTTGTGAACTATTTAGTTGGAAGGCCGCTCCTAACCCTTGCGGACGCGCTGCGATCCGTTGGCTGGCTCCGGTGGGGTGCGGTCGCGGGAGTTCCTGGCGCAAACTGGAGTGCGCGAGATGTGGATGGGTGGCTCACTCACCTCGAAGTCCAGGGCGATTCTGAGGATCAAGCGCTATGTCGGCACCGCGCTGAGTTTCTTCGGGAGAAAGTGGAGAGGTAATCTAACGTTATGCTAAAGGTTCTTTTTGCGCTTTTGGTCCTTGGCATGGGAGCCATTGCCCTGGCACAAGAAGTGAAATCGCCGGTTTTGGTTCCTTCGTGAACGGGCTGACCCGGTGAGGGTGCCTTCCTCGGTCCGGGGGAGCTAACGAAAAAGTGGTCCTTTTCAGCACGATTCGTGGATTTTGACCGCGAGCGAGCGCGATACAGGTTCACCGCCCAATATCGGTTTACGCCGAGATTTCAAGCCGGTTTTGAATACAACGCTGCTGCCCACGAACTTGCCCCAATTGCCAACTGGGTATTGACACCCGAGAGCGAGAAAATCCCGATGATCAGCGCGAACGTCTCCAGCGACAGGCTCGGAACTCCAAAAGGGCCTATGAGCTACGGCGTCACGTTCGCCAAGGGCTTCCAAAATCCAAAAATCGCGCCCTATTTTAGCGTTCGATATTCAGAATACGAGCATGGCTTGAACTTCCCGTTCGGAGTTAACATTCAACTAAACAATGAGTGGAGCCTTATGCCGATGAACGATGGTCGCAAGTCACACGTACTATTGACGTATACAAAGCCCGATTTCAGCGTCTCACTGATGTTGATCTGGCTAAAACATCCGGGTATCAGCATCAGTTGGGGCTTTTGAAATTTATGATTGCAATCAGTATTCTTCTCGCCACATTTCGTCAAGACATTCCGCAAGACATTGCCAAGAAGGACTTACCTAAAGCCGCGACGTGCGTGGTGTGTAGCGCCGGAGGTGAATCCCACGGGATGGAGAAACCAGCCGCCGGCGTTATGTACAAAGGCAAAGCCTATTATCTTTGCAACTCCAAGGAAATCGCTGGATTCAAAAAGGATCCCGATTCATTTATGCCTCCCGTCCTGCCTCGACCAATGACGGATCTGAATATCTCCGACACATCGGGCAAGCTCTGGAACGCCGAGGCCATGAAAGGCAAGGTGGTTTTGATTGACTTTTGGGCCACTTGGTGCGGGCCTTGCAAGGAGATGTTTCCCGCCCTCGACAAGATTGTTGCTCGTTACAAGGATGAGACGTTCGTGTTGCTTTCGGTGAGCGTTGATCAGAAGAAGGCCGACCTAGACAAATATCTGAAATCTCATGCATTCCCAAATCCGGTTTTGCACGATACTACGGGGGTCTTCTCGAAGTGGGGCGTGCGCAATATCCCTGCTACGTTTCTAATCAAGAACGGCGAAGTTATTGCTCAATGGGTCGGAAAACAAACCGAAAAAACGCTCGACACCGCGATCCTGAAAGCGCTAAAGGGCTAAGGTTTCTTCGGTTTCCACTGCTCATCACGAACGCTTTGTAATGAGCTGGCCAAACCGGTTTTGAAAATGTAACCGACTTCATCAAAGTCGGTTAACCACTCATTCTCGATTCCCGAAGCGCGCAGCGACACGCTCAATCGTGCGTCTTCAGCCCCACCAACCCCGGCATGCCAACGTACAGCGTAGGCGATATCGCCCTGATAATTGGTGACTCCGCAAACGCTCCTCGTGTTGGCCCATTCGTTGCCAAGCATTTTTGTGCGCCACCCATCGGACATGGTTTTGTCCGCAATCTGTCTGCACAAGTAGTTCAAACCGCCCTGATGCGGATCGGCGTATGAGCCCTTTAGAAAGATCATGTAGCCTGCATCAGGGCTCAGCAGCACCTGGGGGCGCCACGAGGTTGCCGCCGAACCTTTTTCTCCTTCAACCCAGAAGCTTTCAAATATCTTCCACTTGCCACCCATATTGCGTAGGTGGTTTATCTTAAGCCGACCCGACTTTTCCCCTTGCTTCAACGCGGTTACTATGGCTAGGCATTGCTTTGTGGCGTTCCAAACCGCACCCACTGGATATTGGCTTTCCAAACCATCAATAACTTGAGCTGGTGAAGACGCCTCAGAAATCGACTTCAACGACACGCGCATCGATTTCTCATTCCAAATGAGCAAGGCAACTGAATTAGGCATAGCCACCAGTGTAGGTTGCGCATCAGGATCAGCTTCCGAGAGGAATTTTGTTTCGGACAATTGGGATCCGGTTTGCCGAAATGCCTGAATCGCATATCCCTTTGTGGTTGGGTAGGAAACCCAGATAGTGTCACCAACGCTAATCGCCGTGGGATCACCGGCCACGCCGCTATCAACCAAGGTTTGCTGTGGCATGGCCTTGCCGTTCTGAATTGCTTGAACTTGAAGTTTTCCTGATTTATCTCTAGTTAATGCTCTGAACGCGTACTCTTTGTAATCATCCCGCTTGGGCAAATCAGGATAGATAGCGAAAAGAGTGGGGCCAAGCGCCGCCAAGGCGGTTGCACCTGCGGCAAACTCGAGCTTGACTTGACCCCGATAACTCGCCGAATAGCCATCGTTAACGTCTGCGCGAATGTGCTTCTCCCCGAAAATGCCGTTTCTATTCCAATCTATCGCTGTTCGTTTTTCATCTAGTTTTTGCAATTTGAAGTAGTACGGGCGCGAAGCTAGGAACTGCAAGTCTTCGAGCGAAAATGGGACCGTTTCATTGAGGTCGTTTTCCTTCATGCGCATCGAGCTAAACTTGCCGGGGCTATATTGAATTGCTTCACCCTTGCCGCCAAGTTGATAGCTGTAATCGTAGTTCATCAGACTTGGATGAAACGGCGACCCAGTACGCGCGCCCATGGGGTCGTGAGGCAAGCCAAATTGATGTCCAACTTCGTGGACCATCGTCATCCAGTTGTAGCCCGTTCCACACCAATCCGGGCGATTGCATTGGCCTCCTCCGCCCGGGCTGTCATCAACCAAGATCCCGTGAGCAAGACCTCGCCACTCTTCTGGCATTCCCTCTTTGTACAGTTGTTTGTAATCCTTCGCGTTGTGTTCCTTAGACATCGGCTCAGGCACGATCGGAATCATGTTGAGCCCTTTAGAGCCATCGGGATTGGTAAAAGGGAGGTCAGCGTAAAACTCCTTGACTCGATCGATCGTGGGTTGAATTTTGGCTTGGGTCATCCCGGCGCGCATTCGGAATATGATAAACACATCGGCCCGCTTGGGGTTACAGCCGTGTACAGATGGGCGGATTGGGCCAAAGCCCTCGGTTTCCCATCGATCGTAGAGCCCGTCAAGATCGGAGTCCACAAACTTTGGGGATTGTAGGGTCGTGGTCAAAAGGAAGGCAAGCATTTTCAGTGGAACATACCCGCACTGGCACGCATTCGGTCGAGCGTGCGCATGTTCGCAAGAGTTTCAGCAACTGTCATGAACGGGCACTCGCCCTGCAACAGGTAATCCGCTACCGCGTCCGCCTCGTAAGCGTAGAGTTCGTCGTTCGTGCAACCCAAATCAAACGATTCCGGCTCATGACCGTCTCGATTGAGCCAGAGCAGTTTGCCTTTGGCCGACTTCCAAGGATATTCAATGTGGATGTTCCCGAGCTCTCCGTAGACGGTTGCCTCGTTTCGCATCGTCAAGTGAATCCCGCTGGCAATTTTTGCGACAACGCCGTTCGGAAAACCGAGGCTTCCCACGCCGTAAGAATCGTAACCGCGGTCAATATTGGCGATGTATTCAACGCGATTTGGCTCACACCCAGCCACGAGTTGGGCAAAAGAAGAACAGTAGGTTCCGACGTCCATGATCCCGCCGCCTCCCACCGTTGGATCTGTGCGGAAGTTCTGCCAGCCTTCGCTTGACTTAAAGCTGAACTCAGCTGAAACCGCCCGAACGGGGCCGATTGATTCTTCCTGGAGCAATGAGACGAGCTTTCTCATTTGGGGTGAACAGCGATACATAAACGCTTCCATGAAGAAGACCCCCGCTCGCTTTACGGCTTCAACAGCTTCGGTCGCCTCCGCGTGGTTCAAAGTAAACGGCTTTTCGCATAGAATCGCCTTGCCGGCTCGGGCCGACGCGATGGTCCATTCAGCGTGGAGGTGGTGTGGCGTAGCGATGTAAACCGCCTCGACTTCGGGGTCTTCCAGAACTTCCGCGTAGCTCCCATAAGCCCCTCCTCCCCATTTCTGAGCGAACGCTTCAGCGCGTTCCAAATCTCTGGCTCCGGTCGCGACAAGCGTTCCCGTGCGCGACGCCTTGAGCCCAGCCGCAAACGAACCGGCAATATGCCCCGCCGTCAAGATCCCCCATTTCAAATGCACTCCGCAGTCTTACCCGGTTTTCTTGGGTCTTTGAACTTCCATCCAGCAATACCGTCATTGCTTGCATGATGAGCTTTCTTGTAACCGCCACTTTGCAATCACAACTCAAAGGAGACGCCGCCGTCCTTTACAAGCAAGCTCAAGCTGGAAAATTCTATGGTCAGGCCGCCAACCTCAACCCAACCATCCAGCCCGCGACTAATGGCAAGACCTTCTCCGTTATCTGGAAGTCCACTCCTAAACCGGAAAAGTGGATTGTTTCCATTCACGGGAGCCATGGGTTTGCAACTGACGATCTCGCGATTTGGCATCAAAATTTGGGAGATCGTAAGGTGGGAATTGTTGCGGTTCAATGGTGGTTAGGCCATGGCGACAATGACTACCTAACTCCCAAAGAGGTCTATCAAGAAATTAGCGCGACACTGAAGTCGCTCAATGTCAAGCCTCAAACTTGCATGTTCCACGGATTTAGTCGGGGCTCAGCAAACTCGTTTCCAATCGTTGCTGAAGACGCCACATCTGACCGGTTCTTCTCACTGGCGGTCGCAAGTTCCGGTCGCGCTAATGTTGGCTACCCACCGGTTCGTTCGATCATTCAGGGCGGCTATGGGGATCATCCCTTGAAGGGCACCAAATGGGTGACCAGCGCGGGCAAAAATGAGCCGAATCCGGAACGAGATGGGATTGAAGGCATGCGAGCGACCGCGAATTGGCTCAAGGAGCAGGGCGCAACCGTCGTCATGCAGATCGAAGATGAAACTGCGGGCCACGGTGCTCTCCAAACTAACCCGGCGAACGCAAAGAAGCTGCTTGATTTATTTTTGGATTCCGATTAGCCATTTGATTAGTTCAAAATGAACTGTGCAACCGCAACCCGGTCCGATTGCCCTCTGCCTTAACTGCGGAGGTGAAGTTTCGGCTAAGTTCTGTCCAAACTGTGGACAAAACACGAGCGTCGGAATACCAACGCTAAAAGAGCTCATTCTCGATAGCCTTAATGCGGTCTTTTCTTATGACAACAAGTTGTGGAGAACCCTGCGAACCTTGGTGATGCACCCGGGGCTGCTGACGCTTGAGTATTACGCGGGTAAGCGGGCGGGCTATTTGAGCCCGTTCCAAATCTTCTTCTGGTTGCAGGCGATTGCTTTTGCCGCCAACACCGCCTTCTTCTCCCGCCCAGAGCAAACCGAGGCAACTTCTCGGTTAGTGATGGTTTTGGGGGGCTGCATCGTTCTCGTGCTTGCCCTGCTTCACCACCGAAGGCAGCCTCGGTTCTTGTTTCACCTGGTGGCGACGGTTCACATTTGGGCGTTTCTGATGATTGTTCTACTGGCCGCATATCCGATTGTCCCAGCGATTGTCAACCTTCTGATAAAAGCTAAGCTACTCACGGGCACCATTCAAACGGGGTTGATAGTTACGACTTTGGTGGAGGTAGCGATCGTGATTTATATGACCGTGGCAATCCACCGCATCTACAACCTTAGTTGGCTCAGAGCGACGGTGCAAACAACCGCAATGCTCGTCGGTTTCATGATCATCACTCACTACCTAAAATAGCGAGCCTCAGCTGTCACGGCAATGCGGTTATTGCCGCCTCGAAACTACCGGCGATTTTCGTGGTTGCTTTGTCGGGCAATGAAACGGAAACAGTCCCCGAAATCTTTCCTTTAACTGCCTTCCCAAACTTCAAGGTTGCCGTGAACTTGTCTTGATGCGACGCCGTAAAGTCGACGCCCTTTCGATTGTCAAACGCAAAAACCGTCGTGATGCCGCGCGGCACGGCTGTGCCTTCGCGCTTGCCGTAAAGCTGGTCGCGCCACTCATCGGAACCAAAAGGGAACGGCTTGAAGACGAACGATCGATTCGAAACAGACTGGCCCGGCTCGATCTGGAACCACACTTCAAGATGCTGATCGGGCATGAAGTCGTTTCCGACCGCCAAAGAGAGGATGTACTGGTCGGCGCGATCCATCACTTTGCCCCCTTGCGACGCCTTCGCTTGCCCCAGCTTCTTCAGCGTTGAATGATCAAATCGAACGGGCTGACCCGCAAGCTTGCCCGTAACAAGCGTGCCCGAAACGCTCACAGGACTTAACGCAATTGCTGCAACTAGAACACTCACCATCGTTCACATCGTTCCACACGACGCCATGGCCTCCGATTAGCAAAAACGCGAGGTTGAACGGCTTTATGAACCGTCCTTGTTCCCGTGAAGACCCTTCGGCTCCTTTCTCCGATCATCGCCTTCGCAATGGCCTACTTCGCGTTGGGACAGTTCGAAGGAAGGCTTGTTGGTGCCGTTTTTGCGGCAACTGTTGTGTTGTGGATCACCGAACTCATGCCGCACGCCATGACGGCGCTGCTTAGCACGACTTCGTTGGTTGTGATCGCTGGAATTGAGGAGAAGAAAGCGTTTGGAGCTTACGGAGACCCCATCATTCCGCTCTTCATCGGAAGCTTTATCTTAGCTAAGGCGATGGAGACGAGCGGCCTCAGTGACCGGTTTGCTTGGATCATTTTGAGCCGAAAGTGGGCTACGAAGAGCCCAAGCTCGCTGATCCTCGCCCTGGGCGTACTCACCTGCACCATCTCGCTGTTTGTATCCAACACGGCAACCACCGCGATGTTCTTGCCGATTGGTCTGAGCATGCTCTCCGCGCTCAAGAAGGAACAAGGCACATTTCCTATCGGAGTCATGCTGATGCTGACATGGGGCTCAAGCGTCGCCGTCGGGGTTCCGGTTGGAACGCCTCCTAATCTTATTGCTCTTGCCGATATCGAGAAGACGACGGGCGTGAGCATTTCGTTTGGGCAGTGGATGGCCTTCGGCATGCCCATCACGATCCTCATGGTCATCGCATGTTGGCTCATCTTGAAGTTCCTATACGGTAAGGATGCTCCGCCAACTGTAAATGCGCACGCCGTGGCGAGTGACCGCCTAAAGGAAATGGGCCAGCTAAAGGCGTCCGAGCGCAACGCGCTTTTTGCGTTCTCGGTGGCGTTTCTCCTATGGGTTCTGCCCGATATTGTCGCCGTAATTCTGGGGCAAAAAGCGGAGACAGCAGTATGGCTTAAGGATCACGTCCCGGCATCAGTGGCCGCGCTCGTTGCATCTGCGATGCTGTTCATCTTGCCCTGCAAGGAGGTCGAACAGCGGATGACGTGGAAGACCGCGACTCAGATAGATTGGGGCACAATCTTGCTGTTTGGCGGGGGCATTGCGCTTGGTCAGGCGATGTTTAGCTCCGGCTTGGCGAAGGACTTAGGCGAGCTTGCCGCGCGAGCTTCTGGCGCCCATTCCCTTTGGGCCATCACGGCTCTTGTCACGGCGGCGGCGATTATCCTGAGTGAATTGGCCTCAAACACGGCGGCCGCAACCACCTTGGTGCCTATGGCAATCGGCCTTGCACAAGGTGCTGGAGTCTCGCCCATCGCCCCCGCTTTAGGTGTGGCTCTAGGGGCAAGCCTAGGCTTTATGCTCCCAGTGAGCACGGCCCCAAACGCAATCGTCTACAGCTCAGGCCTGGTGCCATCCAAGCAAATGATGAAAGCTGGAATCATGCTCGACGTCGTCGGATTCTTCATCACGTTGGGTGGCCTATGGTTGATCTTGCCTAGGCTGGGACTATAGCGTGAATTGAGCTGGCCCGCCGCGCCTGGTTCGACACAGGATCAATTGATCTTCGGATGGTCAAACAGGGGCGCAGGTACGATGCAACCTGCGGCTTCTCTGAGGGAATCAAAGCTTGTTGTAGGGTTGGTTCGTACCCGCGAATTCGAATTGCGCGATACGCTCGATGCATGGACGTAGAAAGAGCAATGAAACCAATCAAGCGCGTCATCGCAAGTGTTTTGGGAATTTGTTTCGCACTTAGCGTGGATGCGCAATGGGTGGTGTTCAACTTGCATCCAGCCGGTGCAACCTATTCTCGTGCCTACGGAGTGCATGGTAGCCAGCAGGTGGGTGAGTCGAATATAGGGGGTGTTACCAGGGCAAGCCTATGGAACGGAACAGCAACCTCATGGGTGGATCTTGGGCCCGCCGGGTCATCTCGTTCGTGGGCTTATGGTGTAAATGGTGGCAAACAGGTGGGCAACGTTGACTATCATGCGTGTTTTTGGACCGGAACCGCTGGCTCGATAGTAAGCCTGAACACCGGGGCGATGACTTTATCTTTTGCCTACGGCGCGAGCGGCAGTCAGCAGGTGGGTGAGGCTTATGTTGGAGGCAGCCGTCGCGCCAGTCTTTGGAGCGGTACGGCCGATTCGTGGGTTGACCTGACTCCGGCGGGTTCCAACAACTCGACCGTACGGGGCGTGAGCGGCGGCCAGCAAGTGGGGTGGGCCGACGTCGGTGGTGTCTTTCGCGCCAGCTTGTGGACCGGCACGGCCAATTCTTGGGTGGATTTGCACCCGGCTGGGGCGATCCACTCAGAGGCGGTGGCCGTGGGCGATGGCCAACAAGTGGGCTCCGTACTCGTGGGCGGCGGCGATCATGCCAGCCTCTGGACTGGCACCGCTGCCTCTTGGGTAGACCTCGCTCCCAACGGAGCCTCAAGTTCGAAGGCACTTGGAGTTAGCGGCGGCTGGCAAGTGGGCAAGTCGACAGTTGGCGGAGTTGTTTGTGCGAGTTTGTGGACCGGTACTGCCAGTTCTTGGGTGAACTTGCACGCAGTTTTACCCTCAAACTATTCGTCGTCAGAGGCTCTGGCAATTTGGCGCGACGCATCTGGCACTCATGTAGTAGGCTCAGGCTCCAACTCAACCACGGGTCAAACCGAGGCGCTCATGTGGACTTGGCTTGGAACAGACGACTTTGACTTGTCCCTAAACAAGTCCAGTACTGCGGGTCAAAATTCAGTTCTGGGCACCATCACAATGCCTGGGGCGAATCCCACCGATACGGTCTATACAACCTATGACAACAGTTCCCTCGTCACCACCCCTCCCTCCGTTACGGTGCGCGCGGGAGCGTTGTCTCGCAGCTTTTTGATCTCGGTTACCGCGATAACTGGCACAGTGACGACAACGATTTACGCCAAGCGCGGTGCAGTAACGCGATCGCGTATCCTGACGCTAACCCCTCTTATCCCCACCGCTATGAGCTTCACACCAAATCCGGTCACCGGTGGGCAGGCTGTGTCGTGCCGATTTGTGATTAACGGTGTTGCTGGTCCCGCCGGCCTCGTCGTTTCGACCACCGACAACTCCATCTACGCCACCACACCGGCCACGGTAACGGTCCCAGCTGGCGCGACAGGTGTGACCTTCCCCATCACAACTCTCCCGGTCACCTCAATCAAATACGTAACCGTAACCGCCCGAGTCTCGGCGGGGGAGAAGACGGGGACGTTTCGGATCAACCCCTAGCTGCGGGTTGGTTCGTACCCGCGTTGCCTTTGTTTGTTTCGGGAGGGCTACAGAATCAAATGTACTTCCGGGTACCTGGCTTTGAGAGACTTGTCGAACGTGGCAAGCGTTAGCCCGTGAGCCCGAGCGAGGTAAACGAGGTATGCGTCTGTGACCTGGTTATGGCCCGTTATGCCCTCCATCGAGACACTGTTAAAGGAGAGGGAATCGGGGATGAACTCGGCATCGCTAAGCGCGGCGATTGAAGCCAAAATGCGACTCGCCTACTTTACCGAGGGACGCACGGCTTCACGGTAATAGAAGCGAAGCAACGCGCCTTGGGTGATGGGGCAGTATGCCCACTTTGAAAGTCCTTTGACATAGCCTTGCGCTGACACATAATGTTGATGAGCGGGTGTGGCCAAGGCGATCAAGACGTTGGAGTCGAGCAGCGCGCATTTACCATTCATCGTCAAGGGCCTTGATTTCTTCTGCAGTGACAGGCCGCCCCACCCGAATTGCGAGGATTCCGAGGTCGGTGAACTGCGGCTCGACGATCCTTTCCGGGCCAAACCGCTCGAGCACAACCTTGCTCAATATCTGCCCCAAGGTCATATCGCACTTCTGAGCAACGGCTTTCGCAAGCCGATGGGCATCAGGAGTTAGATCAATGGTCGTTCTCATAGTTCTATTATACGCATCACCGCATCAAATCATCAGGTTTATCATAGGTTCGAGACGACTCCGAGTGAGTAACCGTTGCGTTAGCGCAACACGTAGGGCATCTGCTTAAACTTTTGGGCCCTTCGGTCGCGTTGCTGTGATATGATAAGAGAGGAGATTTGCGGCTCAGGACCGTTCCCGGGTTCGACGATGGGATTCAAGGTTTATGTCAAGCTGAATACCGGAAACGAACGCGGAAGCAACGCGGTAAGCATAACGAACCCGAACGATTGACGGCTCGGGATTGGGAGTAGAAAGAGAAATGAAACCAAGCAAACGTGTCATCGCAAGCGCCTTGGTGCTATGTCTTGCAATCGGCGCGAACGCGCAATGGACGGTAGTAAACTTGCATCCTGCAGGGGCGAGTACTTCGGAAGCTTCAGGTATTAGCGGTGGCCAGCAAGCGGGCTGGACCAACACGATTGGAGCGCGAAGAGCCGCCGTCTGGAGTAGTACTGCCGCATCATATGTGGACCTCCATCCCCCCGGCATTGGGGGCATCTCGGAAGCGTACGGGGTGGACGGCGGACAGCAAGTTGGATTCGCTTTGGATAACACCAGGCACGCATACCTTTGGACCGGCACGGCTGGTTCGGCGATAAGACTTGATCCCCCAGGTAGTCTCGTACAGGCGACGGCCCTTGCCGTGAACGGTGGCCAGCAGGTAGGTTATGCCACCGTGGCCGGCAGTGGTTGGCACGCTAGCCTTTGGAGCGGCACGGCCGCTTCGTGGGTTGACCTTCACCCCGTTGGCATGGGTGGTCAATCGTTTGCCTATGGGATTGGCGACGGCCAACAAGCGGGTTTTGTTTTTACCGACGATGTCCTCCACTTCGCGTGCCTCTGGACCGGCACAGCGGCCTCGTGGGTGAACCTGCACCCCACAGGAGCGGTTGAGTCGGGTGCCTACGCGGTGAGTGGCGGTCAGCAGGTGGGCTATGCAAAAGTGGGCATCAGAAATCGTGCCAGCTTGTGGAGCGGCTCGGCTGCCTCCTGGGTAAACCTGCACCCGACGGGCGGAGGGAACTCGGTTGCCTGGGGGGTGAGCGGCGGCCTGCAGGTGGGAAATGTAGAAGTGAATGGCCAGGCACATGCGAGCCTGTGGAGCGGGACGGCTTCTTCCTGGGTGGACTTGCACGCGGTCCTGCCGAGCACATTTAGCGTGTCCGTTGCTCGCTCAATCTACTCCGATGGGGTCAATATCTATGTCGCGGGTACTGGAATCGAATCGGGACGCCAGGTCGCCCTGCTTTGGACTGGCCCCGTTCCTGATAGCAACTTCGCGCTCGCGTTAAACAAAAGCAGTGTCGCGGGCCAGAACTCAGTTCTTGGGACGATCATGAGGGCGCAAGTTCGACCGACGAACACGGTCTTCACCCTAACGGACGACAGCTCCTTAGTCACAACGGCTCCCAACGTTACGGTCTTGGCGGGACAGTTATCGCGTAACTTCCAAATCTCGGTAACCGCGATAACAAGCACAGTGGTGACAACGATCTATGCGCAGCGAGCGGGCATCACACGATCCCAAACGCTAACCCTCATGCCCCTCATCCCGACCGCAATCGCTTTTACTCCAAATCAGGTGACGGGTGGGAATGACACTTCATGCCGAGTCGTGATCAACGGCGTTGCCGGGCCAGGCGGGCGTGATATTGCAATCTTCGATAACTCGCCCTTTTCCACGACGCCGAGCACCGTTACCGTTCCGGCGGGGGCAACGGATGTCACGTTCCCGATTACAACCCTGCCGGTGACCTCAATCAAATACGTAACCGTAACCGCCCGAGTCTCGGCGGGGGAGAAGACGGGGACATTTCGAATCAACCCGTAGGCGCGGGTTGGTTCGTACCCGCGTTTCCGAGGAGCCAGGATTCGGCGGGCTCATGCGGTTGCGAATGCCGGGCACTTGTGGATAATGAGAGAACTTGGGAGTCGAACGAAACCGTCTCAAGTTTTATGAGGAACTCGCTGAGACTCATCATTGTCCTTTTCGCCGCTGTCATCGCGGCTGGTGGGTTGACGGGGCAGAAGCCCGCTACCACCTTCCACACGTCAAATCGGCTCCGACCCATGGCGTCGGACTTAGCATCGAGCTGTTACTTGTTTCAGGGGTTGCCAGACGGGGTGGTTGGTACCAAGTTTGCGTACAGCTCTCGCGAGCATTTGCGAGGGGAAGACGCTTTGGATTTCGTTCTCAAGCAAACATCGGGAAAGGGCAAGATCGGCATGCCAGAGGCGCTCAAGCGTGTGTGCCGAAGTATCTACTTGGACAGAAATCAAAGGCCATTTCTCATTCTTACAGATACGGATCGCAAGAAGTTTGTTTCGGCCCTGGATGGGCCAGCTAGAAAGGGCCGTTGGACGATAGAGGAGGAACTCCTTAGACTGAGCTTGCTTCACTACTTAGAATGGAATGAATCCACGCGACCCCGGTCTCGCTTGAAACAGATTCATGCCATAAAGGGAAAGCTGGCGGATGTTGTGGCCAAGAACGTTGAAGCGGTGTCAAGCCGACTTTCCATTGGACACAAAGTGGGCCAGGGTTGGGAACATCCTTACGTGGCTCGCTGACCGATTGTGAGCGACAATCTTTTCCACTTATCCCCCGTTCAAGCCGCACTTTCCCCCAAGAAAATTCAATTTATTCTTGACGCCTTTTTAACACACCTTGCGTCATGTACCATTGCTTTACACCACATCTAGTGGTTGGAGCCTCCTTGGGGGGAGCGTCAACGAATGCATTGTCCATATTGCGGCTATCCAGATCAGAAGGTTCTTGAGTCACGAGTTGCTCGTGATGGCGAGGCCATTCGAAGGCGCCGCGAATGCCTTGCTTGTGAGCGCAGGTTCACGACGTTTGAAACCCCCGAGCGGCCCCGCCTCTTCATTGTTAAAAGGGATAAAAGCCGCCAAGAGTTCAGCCGCGATAAGGCGCTGAACAGCATGGTGATCGCATGCGGGAAACGGCCCGTCGCGCTGGAAGTTCTCAGAAACGCGGCGCAGGATATCGAACGAGACCTCTTTCAGGAGTATGAAGAAGAGGTGCCTTCGTCAATCGTAGGTGAGCGCGTAATGGCGGCCTTGGCGAAGATTGATACCGTGGCTTATGTCCGTTTTGCGAGTGTGTATCAGAAGTTTGAAAACCTGGGCGATTTCATGCGAATCGTTTCAGAGCGCGACACGATCGCGCACCGCTAACCCACCTCAAGGAATGAGAGACCTATGAAAATCAATCGTCACTTTACTATCGGCAAAACTAACCCCTACGACGGCATCCCCTTCGAGCCGCGCACCAGCCAAATCAAAAATCCCGATGGCTCCAGCGTGTTCAAGATGGAAAACGTTATGGTTCCCGCGCATTGGTCGCAGGTTGCCACCGATATTCTTGCCCAAAAATATTTCCGCAAAGCTGGGCTTCAGCTTGGCAATCCTTCGGCTCGCAATCTAAGTGAGTTCACCAAGCCCGAAGCCGATCATGAGACCGATTCGCGCGAAGTTTTTCACCGCCTCGCCGGTTGCTGGACGCACTGGGGTTCTGCCCATGGCTACTTCGATTCTCCCGAGGATTCGAGCGCATTCTATGACGAGCTTTCCTACATGCTCGCGATGCAAATGGCGGCTCCGAACAGCCCCCAATGGTTCAATACCGGGCTTCACTACGCCTACGGAATCGAGGGCAACGCCCAGGGTCACTACTATGTAGATCCCATCTCGAACGAACTCAAACGATCGCTGAATGCTTACGAGCGCCCTCAACCTCATGCATGCTTTATCCTCTCCGTGGCTGATGACCTCGTGAACGAGGGCGGCATCATGGACCTGTGGACCCGCGAGGCCCGCATCTTCAAATATGGCTCCGGCGTTGGCACCAACTTCTCCAAGATCCGTGGCGATAGCGAGCGATTGAGCGGGGGAGGGAAGTCGAGCGGCTTGATGAGTTTCCTTAAGGTCGGCGATCGTTCCGCGGGGGCAATCAAATCCGGCGGAACGACAAGAAGAGCGGCCAAGATGGTCTGCCTCGACCTCGATCACCCCGATATTCAGCAGTTTGTCAACTGGAAGGTGGTTGAGGAGCAGAAAGTTGCGTCACTCGTGACCGGTTCGCTTATTTGCGAAAAGAACCTCAACGCCGTCATGCGAGCGTGCGAAGGAGATACGAACCCCCGAACCAACGCCAAGCTCAGGACCGCCATCGCCGAAGCCAAAACCGTCAACGTGCCCCTGAACTACATCCAGCGCGTCATCCAGCTCGCAGGGCAGGGTTACACTTCCATTGAGTTCGATGTGTATGACACCGGCTACGAAAGCGAGGCTTACATCACGGTTTCCGGGCAGAACTCGAACAACTCGGTGCGAGTGCCGAACGCGTTCTTCAAGGCCGTCGAGAAAAACGGCGATTGGGACCTCATTCGACGCACCGATGGCGGCGTTCACAAAACCATTCCCGCCAAAGACCTTTGGGAAGAAATCTGCTTTGCCGCCTGGGCGAGCGCCGATCCCGGTTTGCAGTACGACACCACCATCAACGAGTGGCACACCTGCCCCGAAGATGGGCGGATCAATGCAAGTAACCCGTGCTCTGAGTACATGTTCCTCGATGATACGGCTTGCAACTTGGCCAGTATCAACTTGGTTCGGTTCTACGATTCGGAGACGGGCGAGTTTGACGTGGTGGGCTATCAACACGCGATAAGGCTTTGGACAGTGGTCCTCGAAATCTCTGTCCTCATGGCCCAGTTCCCCAGTAAAGATATCGCCCAGCTTAGCTACGATTTCCGCACACTTGGCCTGGGTTACGCCAATCTTGGCGCGCTTCTCATGCAGATGGGAATCCCTTATGACAGCCCTCAAGGTCAAGCTATTTCGGGTGCACTTACGGCAATCATGGGCGGATTGAGTTATGCCACCAGCGCCGAAATCGCGAAGGAGCAAAAGCCGTTTCCCAAGTATGAGAAGAACAAGCACCACATGATGCGGGTCATCCGCAATCACCGTGGAGCCGCTTATAACGAGAGCGATTACGAGGGACTGAGCATCAAACCAGTTGGTATCGACCCGGATGAGTGCCCCACGCACTTGCTAAAAGCCGCAAGAGAAGCCTGGGATTTGGCCGAGGAACTGGGCGAGAAGCATGGCTTCCGAAACGCCCAAACCACTGTTCTCGCCCCCACCGGCACGATCGGACTTATCATGGACTGCGATACTACTGGTATTGAGCCAGATTTCGCGCTGGTCAAGTTCAAGAAGCTTGCTGGCGGCGGCTATTTCAAGATCATCAACCAAAGCCTGCCCATCGCCCTCACCCGATTGGGTTACGACACCGAAGAGATCGAAGCGATCGAGAGCTACGCCGTCGGGCGAAAAACCCTAGCTGGGTGCCCCTTCATTAATCCCGAAACGCTCGAAGCCAAGGGCTTTACTCAGGAGCAGATTGATGCCGTGGAAGCGGGGCTTGAGAATGCTTTTGAGCTCAAGTTCGTCTTCAACAAGTTCAGCCTCGGCGAAGAGTTCTGCCGCAATGTGCTCGGCTTTAGCGATAACCAGCTCAACGATTGGAGCTTCAATATGCTCGAAGAACTCGGCTACTCGAAGGACCAAATCGAGCAGGCCAACGAGTATGTCTGTGGAACCATGACCATCGAGGGCGCGCCATACCTCCGCCCCGAGCACCTTGCCGTGTTCGATTGCGCCAATAAGTGCGGCCGGAAAGGCAAGCGCTTCATCAGCTACGAAGGCCACATCCGCATGATGGCCGCCGCCCAGCCGTTCCTCTCGGGGGCGATTAGCAAGACCATCAACCTTCCCGCCGAGGCCGATGTCGCCGATATCGAGAAAGCCTACTGGCTCTCCTGGAGTCTCGGTCTCAAGGCGAACGCGCTCTATCGAGATGGCAGCAAGCTCAGCCAACCACTGAACTCAAGTTCAGACGATGCCGCCGCGGCGATCATCGAAGCGAGTTTCGAAGACGAGGCCACGCAAAGCCAAGCAGAGCCACTACAAAGCCAGGCTGCGCTCTCCCAACAAGATGCCATCGAAACCGCCGCTCGCCAACTCGTCTACCGCTACATCAGCAAGCGGCGCACTATGCCCGCCCGCCGCAAGGGTTACACCCAGAAGGCGCGCGTCGGCGGCCACAAGGTCTACCTGCGGACCGGTGAGTTTGAGGATGGCAGCATCGGCGAAATCTTCATTGATATGCACCGCGAAGGCGCCGCCTTCCGCTCGCTCATGAACTGCTTCGCCATCGCGATCTCGCTGGGCTTGCAATACGGCGTGCCCCTCGAAGAGTTTGTCGAAGCCTTCACCTTCACGCGGTTCGAGCCCAACGGCAGCGTGCAGGGCCACGACAACATCAAGATGTCGACCTCGGTGATTGACTACATCTTCCGCGAGCTCGCCATGAGCTACCTCGGACGTTACGACCTCGTGCAGGTCAAGCCCGAAGACCTCGCGGCCGACACCATCGGCAAACCCTCCCAACTCCCCGAGTTCGATTTCGAGGAAGATGAGGGTCAGGTTGACGGCCACATGCCCGGCTTCGCCGTCGAACCTCACGAGAGCACGGGCTATGGCTCAACCGCTCCCGTCGAGCAAGTCCAGAATCGCTTGTTCGATGAAGATGTCGCCTCTCCGGGCTGGCAGGCTTCGGCGAAGGGAACGGATAAGGTGATGCCATCTCCCCTTGCCCGCGGGCCGGTAAGGGAGGGGGCAATTTCTCCCCTCGCCCCTCTGGGGGAGAGGGGGTCAGGAAGCGAAGGGCAAACCCTCGTCGCTGAAAACGTCCGCGTCGCCCGCCTCAAAGGCTACGAAGGTGACCCCTGCAAAGCCTGCGGCTGCTTCACTTTGGTTCGCAACGGAGTTTGTTTGAAGTGCGACAGTTGCGGTGAAACCAGTGGCTGCAGCTAGTCATAATTGAGGCATCATGACCGGAATCGAAGCATTGAATCCGTTTAAGCAAGTGATTCAAACCATCGCTTCACGTCATGGTGCCTCCAATATCCGCGTCTTCGGATCATTTGCGCGCGGCGAAGCCCGGCCAGACAGCGATCTCGACCTCTTAGTAGATATGGCCGATGATCGGAACTTGCTGGATACCGTGGGCTTGATCCAAGATTTGCAGGAAGCGCTTGGGCGCAAGGTAGACGTCATCACCGAACCAGCTTTGCATCGACTCTTACGGGCGCGAATCCTCAGTGAGGCTCGGCCGTTGTGAAGGACAATGCCCTCTATATTGCCCACATCTCCGAATCGCTTGAGCGCATCGCCGAATACATAAAGGGCGGCGAGGTGGAGTTTCAAAAGCAGACCATTATCCAGGATGCCGTAATACGTAACTTGGAGATCATTGGTGAAGCCGCTAAGCGTGTCCCCGATGAAATGCGAGACGCTCACCCTTCCGTCCCCTGGAAGAAGCTCGCCGGGTTACGAGACATCCTGATCCATCAATACGAAGGCGTAGACCTTGGCCAGGTTTGGCGAATCGCCTACTCCGTTTTGCCTCAGATACGGGTGGACATCATTGCGATATTGGGCACGGAAAGCCATGGATGAACGCGTAAGCATCCCCGCAAGCAGCGCGAGCCCCCTGCGCCCAGATCCTCGGTACATCCTCTCGGACAAAACCAAAGCCCAAATCCAAACCCTGGGGAGCGCGCGCATCGAGCGTACACCCCTTAAGTGGGAAGGTGAGGCTCTTAACTCCGTCGCCCTCACCGTTTTTGCGAGTTCCGAGATCGAAGGCGAGAGCTTTGGGGCCGAGAATTTGGAGCCCTTCGTTGCCGCCCTCACCGAGCCTGGCGAGCAAGTAAATCCCGACCTGAAGGAGCGGATGGAGACCTTTCGCGACCAGGTGGAGACCTATTTTTGGGCGATGAGCCAGCCTGATCCGCTCACCACAAACTTCATCCAAGAGCTTCATCGGCGCATGTTCCAAACCGCCAAACCCGAAATCGCGGAAGAGCTGAAGCGCAAACCGGTTCACATCCAGTTCCGGCGAAACGGGGACCAAAAGCTCATCGAAACCATCCCACCCGAACTCACCGAAGAGTTCCTCGCCGCCCTCTGTGAGAGGAGCAACCGCCCTCGCCCCAAGGATGAGGCGTTCCTCGCCGCCGCCGAGTTCCACTGCGATTTCCTTGCGATTCATCCTTTCACCGATGGGAACGGCCGCACCGCTCGCCTTCTCGCCAGCCTCCTGCTCGAAAGAGCGGGCTACCATTTCACCGCGATCTATCCCCTCGACCAAGTCGTCCTCGACACCCGCCGCGCCTACTACGATGCCCTTTTCGAATCGCAGCGCCACTGGCACCAACCCGAAGAAGACCAAACCCCCTGGATCGAGTATTTCACCGACACCGTCTTTGAGCAGTGGGAAAGAGCGATGCGAAGGGTGCAAAGAGGCTCGATTGGTTAGCGGGCCAAGCCTTCTCCCCCTCCAAGGGGGAGCTTCGCCGTTCCGGCGCGCGATGGTGGGGGTTAAGATCGGAACCCTTCGGGAACTCGGAGGTTCGGGAGTTCGGATTATTGAACCCCACCTCAGCGCACGCGGGAGCGGCGCAGTCCTCCCCTTGAAGGTGAGGAAGCATCGCACAACCGGGTACAAGACTTCAAACCTTCTCCCCCTCCAAGGGGGAGCTTCGCCGCTCCGGCGTGCGATGGTGGGGGTTAAGGAGCGAAGGAGAACCAGATGACCTACAAATGCCCGAAATGCGCGTGCGCGATGTTCAAACTCGGTGAGCTCTACGGCTCGGCCGGAGCCATGTCGGCCCTGTTTAACGTCGACTCCGCCGTCTACACCGCCGTCATCTGCGCCAAATGCGACTTCACCGAGTTCTACACAGGCTACGCCGAGGACTTCCAACGCCGCCACCGCCTCGGCTCCGGCCCGATTCATGGATTTGGGGAGGGATTGGAGAGTTGAGGATTTACCTGTGCTCGTATCAACTTGTTCTCAGCGACCTCCGCAATGACGAAGGAGAATATTAGATGGATTTGACTAGCGACGAGGACGGCATGACTGATGAATTGTTCCCTGGTCACGAATGGGAAGTCGAGGACCCAGAACCCGGAGCCTATGATCCCGAAGAAAGGGGCACTAAACCCCTCCTTCTGCTCTTATCTATTGATTGGAATGTCGCCTATACTGCAACTGCTAAACGGGTCGGAAGGCACGTGACTCGAAGGGAACTTCATAGCTCGCCAGCCAATTGGCAGAAAATCGTGGACCAGATCAGGCAGGAAGCTGGAAAGAACCCGATCATTGTCTGCAGACTCACCGAATACAGTTTGCTTCGCTCGTGTGCCCCCGAGTACAAATCAAGTTTGTTTGACCTTCTTGCCGCAATGAAGGCAGAAAAGCATCTGCTCATGATGCACTCAGGGCTACTTGGAGGCGACCTCTACTTTCTCGACAAGAAGCGGAGCTTCACCGTTTACGGATCCGATGATAAAGAAAGCAAACGTAAAGCCACGGAACTTGAGTTGAAAGCAAAAGAGTATGGGGTTCAAGGTACCGGGCCGAAGATTCGGGAGGCCCTTATTGAGCTGGTTCAGTACATCCGATCAATGGATCTAAATATACGCCCGTATCAAATGCGCTACGACGCTGTTTCTGTTATTGCGTCATTCATTCAAGACCCAGAG
Organism: Fimbriimonadaceae bacterium; assembly: GCA_040081075.1. Taxonomy (GTDB): domain Bacteria; phylum Armatimonadota; class Fimbriimonadia; order Fimbriimonadales; family Fimbriimonadaceae; genus JANJUB01. The sequence continues at coordinate 54,200 of JBEBHJ010000016.1, forward strand.
GACTTTGGAGACGTAATCCGGATATTCATTCCTCGTTCATTAGCCTCCCGGCGTGAGTTGGAGCGACTTATCGAGCTCGTCAGGGAATACTGCTCACAGATCGGCTTGTCTGGCATAACAGTTTCCCGTCAAGACACTGCCACAGGAGCTCATTTTACTTTCAGTGGAGGCTTAGCCTCTGGCTCAACGTTGGCTAGCATAGAGGTCATTTTCAGGGAATTCGGAAACTTCCTCTCATTGTGTACAGCCGAGCCCAAGGATGCCAAGACGGCGTTAGTAACAGCTGGAGTCGATCCTACAATTGCTGGGGATCTTGTTGACCTTGTTTCAAAGGAAGGCAGACGACTGAAGTTGGATCTTGCCTATACGAAGGAGAAGGGAGAACTAGATATCAAGTATAAAGCGACGGAATCGTTGTTTGGTTTGGAGGCCGAATCGTCTACAGTAGGTCAGCAGATTAGTCCCCTAACGCAGGTGGTTTACTCGGGCACTATTAATTTGATCACCCAGGTTGGAGATCGGGCTATGGCGATTGTAACCGGTGATGTAGCGAACGTTCAGGGCGACCTTGTTCGCTTCATTTCCGACAACTCTGAAGGTATGGAGCAAATGGCCCTAGTTGCGGACTCAGCGGCGATAGCGGATCCTGAAGTTGCCTCACCCGAAAAGGTGTCAGCGTATAACCGAATAAAGCGATTCTTAGGAAAGCACTCCGATAAGTTTGAAGATGTGGCGATCAAGGTTTTCCTTAAGTGGATGGAAGACAAAATCATTGGCAAGTGATACATTGCAAGCGCAAGAATACTTTAGGGAACTGCGTGCCCCTCGTGCAACATTCGCAATGTTGCTCCCACAGCTAGCTTGACTCCCCATTCACGACCCTAGCGTTTTCCTGTCAGCCTCGGGACGCAAGTTTGCTTACGTTGGCGACCTCGATCTTAGAGAATTTCTTCTGAACGCTACTGGCATCGGACGTCACGGCTTGGTACCACGAATACCTTGGATACAACGCAATGAGATCCTCGCTTTTGAACTTGAGGCCGTGCCATGCGTAGATTCCGTTTCTAACGTATCGAGCTAAGCTACCGATTTGCGAGAGCTCCGTTCCAGTCAGGACATGTGCTCTCGCCTGCTTGATCCAAGCTTCAATCTTATCGCGATTAGCGGTTGATGTCAGGTCAACGTTTGGGATTGCCTTGCGCGTTGTCGTTGTCGACGAGACAAACCTTGCTTTTGATTTAGTGCCTGATCGGGTAGTTCCGCGACGAACCTTGCCGGTCGAGCAGACTCCGCACCTTCCGCCCGAGTTGCAGTGCGCGCAGTGATCACAAGTCGTGCAAGCCCGGCAAGCCGATTCGCCTACGCATTGAGAGCACTCGCCTGTCGCGATCAAGAACGGTAAAACAATCCAAACCACGTTCCATCATAGCCGACAAAGATCATCAGCCTTTGGTATAACCGTTTGCATGGCTATTCCTCCTACCGCAATCAAGGCGTTTCATTGCATGCCGATCCTCATTGAAGCGGCGAAGAAAGGAACGCTCATTAACTACGACGAGCTTGCCGCCAAGATTAATCACCCTCAGTTTCACATGGGTGGCGTACTAGCTTATGTCCGCGACATGATTTGTGATCAGCATCGGATGCCTCAGCTAACTTCGCTGATCGTGATAAAGGGAACGGATCTGCCGGGCGAGAGTTTCTTTCCAGAGGGACGAGGCGAGCTCTCCGACGAAGATTATCGTGCGATTTGTCGTCCGATCCAGCAGGCTTGCTTCGACTTTGAAAGATGGGATGCAGTTTGGACGAACCTAAAGCAGCACTACCAACTCGGCAAAGAGTTCAAATGACGCTACCTATCCATCCAACCTTTGCGAACGCCGTCTTGGAACAGGCGGGCGGCATACGTCTCCGCATCCATTCCCCAAGTATTGCTCTTCCGACGGACTTCGCCGCAAAGTTCCGCCGCGGCATACTCCGCAATACACCGCTCCGGATCGCCGTTGAACTTCCGATAGAGTTCACGCATTTTGTCAACTTGTCTCATGAGAATCGTCTGAAGGTTACCCTTCCGGTTCCCAGTGAAACGCAATCGGGACTGTGAGCTAACTCCCTCGCAACGGCCCGAATCCTTGAGTTGAGGCAGCTTCGCGTCCTCGCGCCACACTAGCAAGAATAACCACCCTCTCTCGCTCCCGCCACTAGACCGCCACGGGCTCTGTGGCGTTTTGCTTGTATTCGTGCCGAGGAAAGCAGACTGGGTTAATGTTGGCCGCAGACTTGCCCATGAAGTAACTTCCCTGAAACAGAATCAAGATAGAATAACAGCGTGGGGCGTTTGGTTTGGTGGCGGCCGATTCGGAACGAGCCGGTTGATCGGGCTCGAAGGAAGCTCATTAAAGAGCACGGTTGGATGGTGATGGTGGTTATGGGCGAGCCTTACTTTGCCTATACCATTGGAATTTGGCATACCTTTGACGCGCCCGAGTTCTTTATTGTCGGGCTGAGTCAAGAAAGCCTTCACACGGTGTGCAATTCCTACGGCGAGGCCGTCCGCGAGGGTTGGCGACCAAAGCCGTGCGAACGGGTGGCCGATTGGCTTGAGGGAGAGGAGGTCGAGTTGCACTCCATTGCCGATGGGTGGAAAGAGCATTACTTGGGCATCGCGGCTGACGATTACGGCACAACGGCGTTCCCCGCAGTGCAGGGCATCTGGTCATCCGAAGGGGCTTTTCCCAACGAAGACGCCTGGCCCGAGCGGCTCGTTGGTACACAATTCATGCTATTCGAATAAGTGTCGCTTCTCAGTGTACAAAGGATTGGAGTCATTTCAAGGCAGCTTCGCGTCCTCGCGCCACACGCAAGAAAACCACCCTCTCTCGCTCGCGCCACTAGACCACCCCCTGGCTCTGTGGCGCATTGCTTTTGAATGAGCTTCGCGCATTTCGCGCCATACGACGCCCCTTGGCCGTGTGGTGCTTTTGGAATCAGGTTACGCGTCAACCTAGAGTACGCGCGACAAAAGCGTTGATCGGAGGAGAGGGAACGTGCGAAACGAAAGCTACATCGTGCGATTTTCTGGCTTACAATATGTCATGCAATCCGACAGCGCTAATCTCGTATCCGCGATTTCGGCCCTAGACCGAATGACGGAGGAAGCTCGGCTGCATACGCGCAAGATGAAGCGGGTGCGTTATGGAGTGCTGATTGCGTTCCTGGGGCTCGCGATCCTTGCAGCTAAGGACACGCAAGCTTCGGGATACGTTCTGCTTCCCATCCTCGGGATCGCCGCTCTCCTCGCGGCCTATCGCCGAGCTTAGACGTTTCCTTTTGTTCGCTCGCGAGTTGGCGTAGAATACTTGAGAGGCGATATGTTACAGCACCTTCGGCGATTTGAGCTTCGGCAAGATGTGGGGATAGTCTTTCTCATTCTTTGGTTAGTGGAGGCCATGTGGGGCATCGCCGAAGGGAACTTCTCGATCCTGGATTCGTTGAGCGGGCCGGGGGCCTTGTTGCTGCTAATTTCTTTCGGAATGCTGGCGCCGAGGAAGTGGCTTCCGGTTGTATTCCTCGTGATTGCGGCCTATTTTGCAGCCACAGGGTTTTGGTGCTTGGCTTCGGGAAATGGTAAAGACGGGGTCTTCGGCGTCGGTCTTCTCGTTGCATCGGGGGTAATGCTCGGGTGTTCTTGGCTCGCGAAGCGCGAGAAGAATCTTTAAGTGAGCTCCGCGCACCTCGTGCCATCCACCGGCCCCCGTTTGGACGGGGCAAGCTCTGCTTGTCTGGTGCAGATTGGAATCATCGGGCGTAAACTCGCCTCAAGGAACGAGCTACGATGACCGCAATCGAAAACCGGCCCACGATAGCGCCACACGTCATCTGCCAGGGCGATTACCCTCTAATGCAACTACGTTCTCCCAACAGATTCGCAAAGTTGTTGGCTCGTATTTGTTTCTGCAGAACGGCCTCCCGACGGTTCTTCATTTTGGCGCAAAGTGCACAATTTGATACCAACCCTTCGCGGCCTTTGAATTGCTCGAAAGCGAAATCGCGATGTCATAGTATTGTGAATTAGTGAGAATGGGAACAGTTATCACTGACCCGCCACGTGTCACCATTGTGTTAGTACCATTATTTGGCACGATAGATCCCTCGCTATCGCCGTCGACCGATATCTGCATCTGAATCTCGTACCTATTAAAAAACTCGTGAGTGATTCGCAACAGGTAAACGTCTCTAATGCCGTCTCGGCAAGTCCAAGTGCCTTTTGCTTCAAGTAACGACGCGTTGTCTAGTAGTTCAAAATCCATGTTGCCTCCGTAGCGTATCTACGATACCGTTGTTTGGTCCAGCTATGCGTCCTCCTAACTTCGCCGTGAGTTGGCGTGGCATCTTGCCCCCTCTCCCCCGGACGGGCGAGGGGGTTTTTCCGGACACGGGCGGGACGCGCCGTGAAAACCTTGGGCGAGACGCCCTAGCCACGGTCGTTCCCTCCTCCACCGTGCCCCGGCGGGGGAGGATCTGCGCCGCTCTGGCGTGCGCTGAGGTGGGGGCAATTCCTCTTAGTGCTGGACGATCAAGAATTTCCCCCATCACCTCGCTCAACCGGAGTTGGCGAGGGGCTTCCCCCGTCG
>JBEBHJ010000103.1:0-4912 GCA_040081075.1 Fimbriimonadaceae bacterium
GGCCGCTTGATCATTAAGAAAAGTGGCGAGCGCTTTCCTCCCTTCTATTCGGAAAGCTACGACCGAATTGTCCGAGATGACGCTGAGCTGGAAGAGCACTGGAATCGCATTTTGGATTCCAGTGGCGATGATGATTATGACTGTTTATGGGTGTCCGGAGCCCCAACCGATGCTTAATATTTTTGCGCTACAATATTGCTGAGGTACGACCATGAATAACGAAACCACAGATCAAGTTGAAGAAGTAAAAGACGCAGCCACTGAAGAAGTAGCGGAGACCAAAGAGGGCGTCGCGGCCGTAATTGACAATGTTCAAGACAAAGCGGGCGATATAGCCGATAAGGTTAAGGAAGAGGCAAAGGAAGCCATGGGCTCCATTGGCGGATTTCTAGGCAAAGCTGGCGAAGCAGCTAAGAATCTTGCTGAGAACGTAACCAAGAAAGATCTCGACGGCGACGGAAAAATCGGCGGCTAATTCGATCTGGCAAAAAGGCCCCTAGGTTGCGCCTAGGGGCCTTTTTGTCATTTCGACTGACCGAAAACCATGGTCCAGTATCTGGTGCCGTCTGCTGACTTAGCGAGTCCAACCCCCAAATCCGCGAACTTGCCGACCAACAACTTCTTATGTTGCTCGCTGGCGACCCATGCCTTCAAAACATCTGCGGCACTTGTAGGTCCGGAAGCGACCACCTCGCCAATTCTCCTCCAGTTGTACTTGATGGCATCAGCACGCTTCTGAACCATCCAACCGTCCGTACCCTTGTGTGTTAACTCGGCTCGATTAGCCTGATCTACAGTGTGGCTTTGTGCAATCGTGACCAATTTCGCATTGAGTTTGAGGGGTCCCAACTTCTGCTCAATGCGATAGGCATTTGTTAGATCAACCAGTTCCTTCAGAGTAGGATCAAGTTCGACTGTTGTGGTTGTTTGACTTAGCAATATGGCAGCGAGTGCACCGGCAATAGGCATCGGGATATGCTACCTTAAACGTTATCGCTTAGCCGCTCGTATTTTTGCCATAGCGTGCTCAACCACTTTACGAGCTTCGTCGGTGGTCATTTCAGAATCTTCACCGCGCATCGCTCGGAGCGCTTCGGAGAGTCTCGCCTCTTCCTCTGCGACTACAATTTCGTTGGCAAAGTGAGCAGAATCTGCCAGAATCGTTACCTTCCCACCGCTTACTTCACAAAAGCCGCCGCCAATAGCAAGCATGGTTCGATCATTATTTTCGATGTACTCAACGATCCCAGGGGCTAAAGCGGAGACCATGGGAACGTGATCACTCAGCAGCCCAAAGTATCCCATGATTCCTGGTGCAACAACTGAAGAAACCTGAGTCTCCACAACCGAACGATCAGGAGCTACTACGGAAAGAGAAAAAGCCTTTGCCATGAGAAGAACCAGTAGTATACCGTTGGTGCCTGCCTGGATAAAATGGTGGGCGGTACAGGACTTGAACCTGTGACCCCTACAGTGTCATTGTAGTGCTCTACCAACTGAGCTAACCGCCCTCGGGGTGTTAGATTATACCAAACGTTCAGCCAACCAACTTGAAACTTGTCCGATTGCGATGCGCTCTTGGGCACCGGTGTCGCGGTGTCTCACCGTCACGGTTTGGTCCTTCAGAGTATCTCCATCAACAGTGAAGCAATACGGGGTCCCGGCTTCGTCCATTCGCGCATATCGCTTCCCTATACTCTGCTTCGCATCGAATTCTATGAAGCCTTGTTTCCCAAACTTTGCGGCCAGATCATCTGCCAACTTCTCGGCGACTTCCGGCATGCCTTCTTTATTGACAAGTGGAAACACGGCAGCTTTTATGGGCGCGAGGCGGGGATGGAACTTCATGAGCTCAGGGCTCGGTCGGTCCGGATCAACCGTATAGGCCTCGCACAGAACGGCGAGCACCCCACGATCCAGTCCCGCGGCCGGCTCGATGACGTGGGGCAAATAGTGTTCGCCCTTGGGTTGCCCGTTGGGGGCGAGTTCCCCTCTCTCCTGGTCGAAATACGTCAGTTTTTGACGCGAATGCTCCTGATGCTGAGTCAAATCAAAATTCCCTCGATAAGCCACGCCTTCAAGTTCGCCAAACTCAGGGAAAGTGAACGGGAAGCGGTATTCAATATCGCAAGTGCCCTTGCTGTAATGGCTCAACTCGTCTTCATCGTGATCGCGTAGTTGCAGGTTCTCGCCGGCGAGTCCGATCTCTTCCCACCACTTCATCCGGTATTCCCGCCAGAAGGCATACCAGTCCAGCGCTTCGCTTTCGTGACAGAAAAACTCCATCTCCATCTGTTCGAACTCGCGAGACCGAAAGGTGAAGTTGCGAGGGGTGACCTCGTTCCGGAAGCTGACGCCGGTATTGGCGATTCCGAAGGGGATCTTGACTCGGTTGGAGTCCACCACGTTTTTAAAGTTTGTAAAGATGCCTTGGGCGGTTTCGGGGCGAAGATAGGCGATGTCGTCTTCCCCAGCCGTTGCGCCAATGTACGTGCGAAACATCAAGTTAAACTGCTTCGGCTCAGTGAGGGTTCCGGGCTTATCGGCGTGGGGACCGATGATTCGATCCCAGTTTGCTACTGGAATTTCTGTGATACTGACGGAAGTGACCTCGCCGAAGGTCTTCTCTGCCTTCTTCCGTTGAAGCGGCTCGGAGTCTGTGTCTGAAACATACGCGAAGCTGGGCTTATCACCTTGCTCACCATTCTTTGGCACGAAGACCGACACGTGATCATATCGGTAACGCATTTTCGTTTCTCTACAGTCCACCATCGGATCGTTGAAGCCGCCAATGTGTCCACTTGCCTCCCAAACCTTCGGGTGCTGAACAATCCGCGTATCCACCGGCAACGTTGTCACACGCTGATTTCCTGGCCCTTTCTGCCCGGCGCAAGGGAGCATAACCATGTCCTCCCACCATGCCGAGCGCAAATTGTTTTTCAGCAAGGTGCCATAGGGGCCGTAATCCCAAAAACCGTTGATTCCACCGTAGATTTCAGAAGCTTGAAAAATGAATCCGCGCCGCTTACAAAGCGACATGATGGCGTCCATCGGCTTGGGGGAAGACATGGCACGAATTGTACCGGAATCACTCCCTTTCGCCCGGACCCAAAATTGTGTCTATAACTGCAAGCAAAGGCCCCATTCTGGGCTCTCGTCGGGATCATCGCAGCGCCGGTCTGCGACGAGAGTTGCGCCAGATCGACCATACAGAGCGTGAGCAGACACCAGCAACTTGTCACTCCATATTTCCATTCTTTTGCAGCCTTGCGTCCTGGCGGCTTCTAAAGCTGTCTGAAACAGTGCGTGACCAACACCTCGTCCACGGCACTCTTTGTTCAGATAGAGCCGCTCCAATGAACAATCCGCGCCAGCAACCCGCATTTTGCCCTCGAATAGTGTTGCGTGAGTAGGGAAACCAGTCACGTGCGGCATCGTTGCCACGCCGTTCAGCGACGGTGGCAATGAAGGGACGGGACTGAAAACCTCGAGCCCGACTGTCCCGACGACAGTGCCATCACAAACCGCAACCCAAAATCCGCCTGGCGCAGGGTAGTGCGAGATCGGATCGTAAAGATCAGCGTAGTAATCGCCCTCTTCCCAGCCAAATCCGTATTCGATGAAGACCGATCGAACCACATCAACGACCGCCCGGAAATCCGTTTCAGAAACCGGCCTAATCTCAACCATTAAGGAAGTTTACCGACCAGGATCCGTAAACGAGAGAGCCGGAACGATGTAGAACTCATTGTTGCCTTGGTACATCGGCGTAAACCCATACTGCTTTCCAAGTTGAATCAACATTTCCTCGCCCGAAATCCTCTCGTACTTCACTGAAACATCGGGGTTCTCTAGCTTGGGCAACAACGTGACCTTGAAACCGCAGGTTGAGGCTATCAGCTGAATAACATCGTGAAGAGGCGCGCCTTCGATGCTGACGGAGTTCGGCTTTTGATAGGGTTCAAGAACCTTGGTGCCCGTTTCGTTGAACGTGGGTTGCCTCGAAGTCGTTCCTTCTGGTGTTGGAGGGACTGTTGGCGTCATGTTGTTCGTTGGCAACTTCTGCTCTGGCTGAAATGGCCTTGTGACGCTGTGGGTGATTGTAGGCGGTTTGACAACGGGTTTCGCTTGTAAGGATTTAGTCAAAGAGTATGACCCCAGAGCTAACACAAGGACCGCGAGGCTCGAAGCTACGCCAACCCCAACCCTTTTCCAAGGCGAAGAACCCGAGCGGCGAATTGAAGGTTGAAAAGTTGGAATGGCAGCCGAACTAGATGGTTTCGAGCCTTTCAACGATTTTACCGTTGACATCCTTCGATTCAGTTCAAACTTGTACTCTGGAAACCGATGCTCAAACTCTTGGGCAGCGGCAGAGTCGCCACTTTCGGCGATGAGCCAGATGAGCTGCTCAATATCCGCGGGAATTCGCTTCATGCTTCCACCTCATAGTAGTGTCGAAATCGTTCACGCGCCCGGTACAGCCGAGTTTTTGCCGCATTCATCTGGATTCCCATGCTTTCAGCAATTTCGTTAAGGCTGAGCTCTTCCCAGTAGAAAAGGGTGAGGATTGCGCGATCATCGGGCGGCAACTTTTCCATCGCGAGGGCCACGCGCGGCTCGATCAACGACTCGTTAACTTCAGGTGCCGGGATTCGCTCATCAAGTTCCGTCCATCGGCGCTTAAACTTGAGAGACCGCACTTGTTGAATGCTTCGGTTAACGGCAACGCGGAATAGCCATGTGCTAAACCGAGAGCGGCGATCAAACTTCGGAAGATTCCGGTAGACCAGGGTAAAAATCTCTTGAACTGTATCGGCAGCGTCGTCACTATCCAGCAAAATACCTTTGGCCAAGATATGAATCCGCTCGTAATACTTGCGGTACAGGATCTCAAATGCCCCGGGGTCACCAC
>JBEBHJ010000068.1:0-18020 GCA_040081075.1 Fimbriimonadaceae bacterium
AGGGTATCTAATCCTGTTTGCTACCCACGCTTTCGCGCCTCAGCGTCAGATAAGGCCCAGTTAGCTGCCTTCGCCGTTGGTATTCCTCCTGATATCTACGCATTTCACCGCTACACCAGGAATTCTACTAACCTCTGCCTTCCTCAAGCTTGCCAGTATGCGAAGCAGTTTCCGGGTTGAGCCCTGGAGATTTCACTTCACACTTAACAAGCCGCCTACGCGCGCTTTACGCCCAGTAAATCCGGATAACGCTTGCACCCTACGTCTTACCGCGGCTGCTGGCACGTAGTTAGCCGGTGCTTATTCTCAGGGTACCGTCCTAAGTCTTTCCCTGAAAAAGGAGTTTACAGACCTAAATCCGTCATCCTCCACGCGGCGTCGCTGCATCAGGGTTTCCCCCATTGTGCAAGATTCCCAACTGCTGCCACCCGTAGGTGTGTGGGCCGTGTCTCAGTCCCACTCGAGCGGATCGTCCTCTCAGACCCGCTACCCGTCGTAGGCTTGGTGAGCCGTTACCTCACCAACTACCTGATAGGCCATGAACCGCTCCAAAAGCGAAAAACCATTTAATCATCTCGAGATGCCTCGTGATGACCACATCCGGTATTACCCAGCGTTTCCACTGACTATCCCGGTCTTTAGGGCACGTTGTTCATGTATTACTCCGCCGTTCGCCACTGTTCCCGAAGGAACCGTTCGACTTGCATGTTTTAGGCACGCCGCCAGCGTTCATCCTGAGCCATGATCAAACTCTCCGAAGAAAAAGTATCTCCTTCTGAGATTATTTGTTGCGAGCTTACGCTCGGTATGCTGGCTAGGCTCTGCCAGTTATCATACTATTTTTGACGAGATAGATTTTTTACTATCCCTTGAACACTTTACCGTTCGTCTCTGTATTGAGCTTTCAATGTACTGCAACCGAGTGATCGGTCGCGAGGAATATTATGCAAGGTTCATTTTAATAAGTCAAGCCCCCCTGCCAATTCCGAGAGTCTTTTTCCACAATTTGATCGTATTGAACCAATTGGGGCCACAATTTTCTTCATAAGCCAGCGGTTTTTGCGGCCTCAAGCCCTTCTCACCGTGAGGTAACTTCATCAAATGGCAAACGGCAACCCCCAGCCCCAAGCAAAGCCTTGGGTCACCATTAGTTGCTTGTTGCTTTGCATTGGCACCGCTTATTACCTCCTCATACAGCCACAAATTCTCTTCGATTTTGGTTTTCGCGCAGATCGACCCACCATCCTCACTGCGTTAACCTCACTCTTTCTTCATCAGAATGTCCTGCACCTCCTTGGGAATATGCTCTTCCTGGCCGCGGTCGGCGCGGCCGTTGAAGCCGCAACCGGTTGGTGGAGGTTTGCCTTCGTCTATTTCGGCGGCGGGCTCATAGGCGTTGCCGCGCACTGGCTGTTTTCGATTAAAGCGGGATCGGCCCCTCCACTCATCGGCGCAAGTGGTTGCGTAGCCGCCTGTATCGCTTACTATGGCGTGCGCTATTTTCGAATGCAAGTCGCGCTTGCCCCGAAAGTCGGAGCCTCCGTCCTCACCCTAACCGCCGTCTGGTTCGCTCTCCAAATTCTTGGCGTCTTCTTCACCCTCCCCGGCACAGTCGGCACCGCTTTTTGGGCGCATCTGGGTGGATTCGTCGGGGGTATCGCGCTAAGCCTTCTCTTCAAAGCGCCAAAAGATGGAGAGCGCCAGCTCGGCCATGCCGTCGTTGACCAGATGGACCAGCGAAGCCCCGCCGCAAAACTCGTCGCAACCGATCTCCATTTAGCCGAGCACCCAGACGACGTGCAAGCCCTCTTTAAAAAGGTCGACGCCTTAGCCACCCTAGGCGATAAAGACCAAGAAGGTGCCGTCCTACTACAAATGCTAAGCAAGTTGCCAGAGGTTGATCGCCCACCGATCCTGGGCCGATTAATTGGGATCGGTCAAGTCGGGCGTTTGCCTTCTCTGCAAAGAACGTTGCTCGCTGAAAAGTATCGCCAAACCAATCCAGGCCTCGCGAAGTCTCTTTTGCTTTCTGTTATCGGCGGGGATCGTAAAGATAGTCAGCGGCCCGAGGCGCTACTCGCTATCAGCGCCCTCTCACCCAATGAAGCTGAGCCGTATCTTGAAGAGTTAAAGGAAAACTTTCCGCTGCATCCGGCTACCGACCTTGCCCGCACTCGAGGGCTCATTTGAAGCAGTGGTGGAGGCGGGTTCGCCCCTACATCCTTAGTTCGATCGTGTACCACTTGGCTAGGGCAATCGGGCGAACCCTTCGCCTAACCGCGATTGGATTTGAACCTTATGAAAACTCCGGTCACGCTCAGATATTCTGCGGTTGGCATGGGCGCTCATTTATCGCGGCGAATTTCTTGCGCAATCGAAAGGCCTGGGTCATTGTCAGCCACTCCCGCGACGGAGAGATGCAGACTAGAATTTTCAAGCGATTCGGCTTCCAGGTGATTCGCGGATCGAGCGGACGAGGCGGCGAGAGAGCCCTTGTAGAGGCCATTAGGGTCCTGAAAGCCAACGGGGAAATGGCGATCACGCCGGACGGCCCCCGTGGCCCATCAGAGGTCGTCCAGGGCGGAGTTCTCCTCATGAGCAAGAAGTCAGGCGCCTGGCTAGTTCCGGTCGGACTGAGCGCCAGACCCTGCAGCTACGCCAAATCATGGGATCGTTACATGGTTCCCTGGCTGTTCTCCCGGGCGGTCTTCAAATTTGGAGATCCCATAGTCGTCCCTCCCGATGCGGACGAAGACATGCTGGAAGCAAAGAGGATCGAGCTTGAAGAAGCAATTAATAGAATCCAAGCCGAAGCCGATAAGTTTGTCGGTTTCGCTTAAGCCGCCGCGGCTTGACCCTTACCGCGCCGCTTTGCATCGTAAAGGGCCAAATCAGCGCGGGCCAAACATTCGCTCAATAACTCGTCCGGGCTCAGCTCAGTCGAACCACCACTCGCGCCCACTTTCAATTGAGTTGGCTTGCCCTCTAATGTAATTTCCATCGGGCGTCGGTTTAGTTCCTGCAATACATTGGCAATACGGAGGCGAACGGCATCAATCCCCCCCGCACAAACAACCACAAACTCATCGCCTCCAAAACGACCAACAAACGCTGGTCGCGGAAACGCCTTCTTCAGAAAACCCGCAAAGTGGTTCAGAACAGCATCACCTGCTGCATGCCCATGAGTGTCATTGATCTTCTTGAAATTGTCGAGATCAAACATGGTCACACAATACGGCCCATCGCCATAGCGAACCCGCTGCAAAATCGCTTCCCCGAAAAACTCGAAAGCGGCCCGATTCCCCAAGTTCGTCAAGTGGTCAGTTTGAGCCGACTTCTCCGCTTTCGCAATGCGGTCTTCCATCTCCTTAACCTTGCTGGAGAAGTGCTCTCGAAGAGCTTGGCGGCTCTTGATTTGCTCAGCCAGCACCCGCCGAGTTCGGTCAACTTCGCCTCGAAGAGCTTCGCGAATTTTGGTGAGATCATTCGACTCCCGAACTTGATCCAATCGCTTTTCAATACCTTGCAGCGACTGCACCATATGATCTTGCTGATCCAAAGATCCCGAGCAACAATGAGATATCTGCATAAGGGAATCTGTGAACTCATCAATCATGTATTGAGCTTGCGTCTGCTGCCATGCCCCAAACCTATCAACTTCCGCTTGCAGCGTCTTACTCACCACCTCAACTGTTTCTGCATTCTCGCAATGTCGGTCAAGTTTGTCTGAGAGTTTTGCAATGTCCTGCAAGAACCGAATGCTCTCCGCGGACCCTGGGCTAATCAGGAGCGGGATTTTTCCAAACATGGCGCATTCGCTCAGCGACTTATAAACATCAATCAACTCCGCGAGTTGCTCCGCCGAGAGTTTTTCGAACGGATTGCTTGTCTTACGCTTAAACCAGGCCACGCAAGAATTATCGGATTGGTGGTAGCTTCTCCATATGGTGAAAGTGGACTGGAAAGGCGGAATGGCCTTCGAATCTTGCAACGAAGAAGGGAAATCATTTGTCATGGACGCTTACGCCGACTCCGGCGGAAACGGCCTCGGAGTTTCCCCCGTCGAAGCCCTTTTGGGGTCGCTTGCAGCCTGCTCCGCGATGGATGTCATCTCGATTCTGGGCAAAAAACGGCAGGTTGTGACGGGTTACCGCCTCGAAGTGACCGGCGAACGAAATCCTCCTGGAGAATGGCCCCGACCCTTCCTATCCATAACAGTAAAGCATTTCCTCACCGGCGAGGACCTCGATCCGGTAGCCGTAGCCCGTGCCGTGGAACTCAGCGATGAAAAATACTGCACCGTCGCCTCCACTCTTCGATCGAGTCCAAAATTGTCTGTTGAATGGGTCATAGAGCCCTAGCTTAAATGGTTCGTTAAGGTACGCTCTCCCGTCAAATGCAAGGGTTCTTGGACTTCATCCTTCACCTTGACGAGAAAGTTTTCTCGATCATTCAAGAGTTCGGGACTCAGGCATATCTGATCTTTTTCCTGATCATCTTCTGTGAGACGGGGCTTGTGATCATGCCCTTCCTGCCTGGAGATTCCTTGCTCTTTGCCTTGGGCATGTTTGCCAACCCTGAACGAAAGGCCCTTTCGGTTTTCATCTTAATCCCCTTACTTATCACGGCCGCGTTCATCGGCGATAACCTCAACTATCAATTAGGCAAGCGCTTTGGCGGGCGGATTGCAAGCAATGAAAAATCCCGATTTTTCAAGAAGGAACACATAGAAAAGACCCAAGCGTTCTTTGAAAAGCACGGAGGCATGACCCTTGTTTTGGCTCGATGGGTACCCATTGTGCGAACCTTTGCTCCTTTCGTTGCCGGGATGGGCCAGATGCCCATTCGCACCTTCCTCTGGTGGAGTTTTCTCGGCGCCACGATCTGGGTAGCCGGTTGCGTGCTTGCCGGATTCTTTTTTGGGAGGATTCCATGGGTTCAAGATAATTTCGAACTCGCCATGCTGGCAATCATCCTGGCCAGCATCATTCCGGTCGCCCTAAAGATTCGATCTTCCCGGAAAGGACACTAGGCATCGTGATCGGAGTCCTCGCCATTCAAGGTGATTTCGAGAAACACATCGAATCGTGTACTCGAGTCGGCGAAGAGGCGCTCCCAGTTCGAACGATAGAGGATCTTAATCGAGTTGATCGCCTAATCATCCCCGGCGGCGAAAGCACTACCGTCGGCTTACTTCTTCAACGTTTTGGACTTGGAGACGAAATCATCGCGCGAGCCAGCGACGGCATGCCAATATGGGGAACCTGCATGGGCATGATCATGATGGCCAAGCGAATCGAAGGCCACGAACAGTACTCGCTCGGTTTGCTCGATATCACCGTTCGCCGTAACGCCTTCGGAGCCCAGGTTCACTCCTTCGAAGACGAGATCAGTGTGGACTTTCTCTCAAGCCCAGTTACGGGGGTTTTCATTCGCGCTCCTATCGTTTCCGAGTTTGGCCCCGCCGTACAGCCCATCGCAAGTTACAACGGGGCCGTGGTCGGTGTTCGATCCGGAAATCTCCTCGGAACCTCTTTCCACCCTGAACTCACGGCCAATACGCAGATTCACGAGTGGTTTCGTGACCTCTAGTCTTAACTTTCTGTTAAGCTACGACGAACCCAGCAGTTCATTAACGCTCTCTTTATAGAGCCCCTTCACGCTATGAGTGCCCAGATACAAGAGGGCACTCCCTGGAGGAATTCGAAATGAACAAGAAACTTGCACTAATATTTGCCTTGGCAGTCGTTTGCCAATCGGCCTTCGCCGTAACCATCACTCAATGGGATTTCAACTCAAATCCGTCTGACGCGAACACCAGCACGGGTACAACCACTCCCGCCATCGGTCTTGGAACCGCTTCGCTTCTGGGCGTAACCGGTAGCTTCTCGTCGGGCGATGCCAATGGTGGCTCAACTGACCCAAATGTTGGCGACGATAGCGGCTGGCAAACAACCGGATACGCAGCTCAAAACACCGCGAGCGGAACGCGCGGAGTTCAATTCCTGAGCTCGACCGTCGGATTTAACAACATCGTAGTTTCGTGGGACTGCCGACACAGCAACACCTCATCCCGATACACTCAACTTGACTACACACTCGACGGTGGAACTTCGTGGACAGCATTTATGACCCATGACGCCAACCTCGGTGGAGACACATGGTACAACGGCATTACAGCCAATCTTTCAAGCGTTACGGGGGCAGCGAACAACGCCGATTTCGGCGTTCGCATCGTTTCAGTCTTCGCTCCGACAGGCGGCGGCTACGTTGCAACCACAAGCACAGCGACGTATGCAACGACCGGTACCCTTCGCTATGATATGGTGAATGTTTCTGGTCAAGCGGTTCCAGAACCAGCCAGCCTTGCTGCCCTCGGCATAGGCGTAGCGGCATTGATCCGACGTCGCCGAACTCGATAACACTCGAACAAACCAAGCGGGCACTTCCCTCACGGAGTGCCCGTTGCCAATTGTTAGCTCTATTCGTGCCACAATTGGTGCGGCTCCTATGGACCAATCCCACATTCGCAACTTTTGCATCATTGCGCATATCGACCACGGCAAATCCACCCTCGCTGATCGTTTGATCGAGCGATGTGGAGCGATTCGTGGTACGGCCCAAGAGCAAATGTTGGACTCCATGGACCTAGAACGCGAGCGCGGAATCACCATCAAAATGGCCGCCGTGCGCTTGCTATACACGGCCAAAAACGGGCAAGAATATCAACTTAACCTGATTGACACGCCTGGTCACGTGGACTTCACTTACGAAGTTTCCCGAGCGCTCGCCGCTTGCGAGGGAGCCTTATTAGTCGTTGATGCCAGCCAAGGAGTGGAAGCCCAAACCATCGCCAACGCCAATATGGCGATGAACCAAAACCTTGAGATTGTTCCCGTCATCAACAAAATCGATCTCCCTCACGCCGATGTCGAGCGTGCCCGCGAAGAAATAGAATCCGCCGTGGCGATAGATGCCACCGACGCCATCCCCTGTTCAGCCAAAGCTGGCATCGGAATTGATGAAATTTTGGAAGCCATTGTCGAGCGTATTCCCCCGCCATCGGGCGACCCTGATAAGCCTCTTCGGGCTCTGATTTACGATTCTCACTTTGATGCCTACCAAGGTGCTATCGCCTATATCAGAGTTCAAGATGGCAGTCTCAAGAAAGGCGACAAGATCATGATGATGGCGACCGGCGCAACATTTGATTTGGACTCCACCGGCCACTTCGGCCCCGCCCTCACCGTCAATACGGGATTGCAATGCGGCGAAGTAGGCTTCCTAACCGCTGCCATCAAGAACATCGGGCACGCCCGAGTTGGTGACACGGTAACAAGTGCTCTCAACCCGACAACGGAGTCCCTTCCCGGCTATCGCGATGCTCTTTCTATGGTTTTTTGTGGGCTCTATCCCACCGATGGGGACCAATATGAGGACCTCCGTGACGGAATCGAAAGGCTACGCTTAAACGACGCCGCCCTTCAATACCAACCGGAAACGTCAGCAGCCTTGGGCTTCGGATTCCGCTGTGGATTCCTCGGGCTGCTACACATGGATATCGCCCGCGAAAGACTGGAACGCGAGTTTGGCCTTGAACTCATCCTCACGGCTCCAAGCGTGGATTACCACGTCGTCAAGACCAACAACGAAGCCCTGCACATCGCGAACCCCAGCGAGTTTCCGCCTCCCCACGAAATTGCCTCCATTACCGAGCCCGCCGTTAACGCCACTATCATGGTTCCGGTGGAATATGTTGGAGCGGTGATGACGCTCTGCCAAGAGCGACGCGGAACCTACCAACGCACAGAATATCCAACGACAAAACGCGTTATCCTTCATTACCTGCTGCCGCTCGGCGAAATCCTGCTTGATTTCTTTGATAAGCTCAAATCCTCAACCCGAGGCTACGCCAGCCTTGATTACGAGTTCGCCGATTATCAGCCCGCCGATCTCGTGAAGCTGGATATCATGCTAAATGGCGATCCGGTTGACGCTCTGTGTTTCATTGTGCATCGCTCGTTTGCTTACAATCGTGGCAAAGCGATGGTCGAGCAACTTCGAAAGGTCGTTCCACGGCAGCAATATGAGGTGCGGGTCCAAGCCGCCATCGGCGCGAAAGTCATCGCCGCCGACACCATTAAGCCGTTCCGCAAAAACGTTATCGCGAAGTGCTACGGAGGTGACGTCTCAAGGAAGCGCAAGCTTCTCGAGAAGCAAAAGGAAGGTAAGAAGCGCATGAAGCAAATCGGTAGCGTGGAACTTCCTCAAGAAGCATTCCTTAGCGTTCTAAAGGTCGCTGAATAACCGCCGCATCATCACCAAACTCATGACGGGAAAATCGTGACCACGGTTGGTGATGTAAGTCGCCACAGGGTTTTCCCCCGGATAGAATGTGCAGAATTCATCCCAGGCCTCCCCTCCGCCGACACATCCATTGAACGCTAGCACCGCCTGAATCGCCTTTTCCTGACTTACAAACGGAACCACAAAGTCTTTGCGCCCACCAATATGAATAATTGGCCGGCGCAAACGATCGGGTAGCTGCTTCAATCTTGTTCCCGAAGATCCCGAAGGAGCAAACCCAGTGAACACCGAACTCTTAACCGCCCACAACAGGTAACAAAAACTCCCGCCATTAGAGTGCCCGGTCGCATAGACTCGCGCCGGATCATATTGACCATCCAATGAGAGAAGTAGGGCGTCAACAAAATTCAAATCCCGATCCTCCTGATCACCGGGAGCCTTCTGCCATCCCGTTCGCTTCCCTTCCGGGTCGGTCCGGCTTGGAGTGAGTAGCCCTTGCGGATAAACAACCATCGCCTCCGGCCAATACTTACTCACCGGAAACGTCTTCTTTGCCCCTTCAATGCTCGAACCATGCCCATGAAACACGAACACTAGAGGCGGCAACTCTGTGGAAGGCGAAGCGGGCGAAACGACTTCAAACTCTCGCGATTGCCCTCCAACTTGCAAGATCATGAATCTAATTTGACACAGACTGATCCTCACGATTTCAGGCGACTAAACTAACGCGATTACCTCTAGGTTGAATCTGGCGGGTATACTGCTTGCCTCTCTGCCCCGCTTGGGGCCGCTAGACCAGAGAGAGGGACCTTTTTTAAGCATGAGAAAATATGAATCAATGGTAATTGCGCGCCCAGAGTTGGGTGACGCCGATGTTGCCAAACTTGCCGAACGCTTCAAAGGCGTTATCGAAGGACTGGGTGGAACCGTTCAAACCGCCGAGAAGTGGGAAAAGCGAAAACTCACCTATGAAATTGATGGTTGCAAAGAAGGCAACTACATCATGTTCGAATTTGAATGCAAACCAGAAGTTCCACGTGAGGTTGACCGCCTCATGGGCATCAGCGATGATATCATTCGTCATCGCATCTTCTCAAAAGAAGATTGATTGGAGGATAGAAAATGATCAACCGCGTTGTTCTCGTTGGACGCCTAACCCGCGATCCCGAACTCCGAACCACCTCGACCGGCAAAAATGTCGTCGAATTTAGCCTTGCCGTTACCAAGCGAATCAAACCCCAAGACGGTAGCCCTGATGCCGATTTCTTCCGAGTGAAAGCCTGGGGTTCAACCGCCGATTACGTTTCCAACTATCTCACCAAAGGCCGGCTCGTTGCGGTCGATGGACGACTTGATCAACGCCGCTGGACCGATCCAAACGGGCAGAACCGAGAGATCATTGAAGTCGTCGCCGAAAGCGTCCAAGGGTTAGATCGAGCCCGAGACGATGCGGGCGGAGGCGGGGCGCCTACCCACACTGCCGTCTCCGGTGGTGCTGCTCCTGCCGTAGATGAATACGATCCATTTGCGGATGAGTAAACATCCACTCGACGATCAGGCCTTCATCACTGAACTTGACCCCAAGGGCATGTACGCCCTTACGTGCGACTTCCCAAACCAATGTCGCCGTGCACTCGAAATTTTTCAAGCACGACCGGTGCATTTCAAGAAACCTGCCCAAATCATCCTGAGTGGGCTGGGTGGTTCGGCGGCAGGGGGCGATTTTGCCCGCTGCCTCTGCGAGGCCGAAGGAACCATCCCGTTCTTGGTTAATCGCGACTACTTCCTGCCCGGGTTTGTCAGCCCAGAAACACTAGTTGTTTGTTCCAGCTACTCTGGAAACACCGAGGAAACCCTATCGGCTTACCATGATGCCCGCGCCAAAGGCGCCCAAATCATCGTTTTAACCTCGGGTGGTCAACTCGCAACGCTGGCCCAAGAGCACGGCTATCCGGCCATCATTATCCCGGGCGGACAACCTCCAAGAACAGCGCTCGGATTCATGCTCATCCCCCTCGTCGCCCTACTTGCCCAAAGCGGTGCGATCAATGCCCAGGCCTTTGAGGCAGCTTTTTCTACTCTGGATTCCTGTGTTCAGGAGTGGTCGGCCGAGGTCGCACTTGAGAATAATCCAACCAAACAACTCGCCGAAGCCCTCGTGGGCAAAGTTGCAAATCTTTACGGGTTAGGTGGCCCGGCTGCTGCCGTTGCTAACAGGTGGAAAGGGCAGATCAATGAGAACGCCAAAAATATGGCCTTCGCCAATGTTTTTCCTGAACTCAACCACAACGAGATTCTGGGCTGGGTCGCAAGCAAATCACAAAACGTTGCTTGGGTGGTGGTTAATATGCAGTGCGGCAAACCTACCGCCAAAATTTTAGCTCGGGCGCAAGTGACGGCCGAACTTATCGGTAAGGATGCCACCTTCTTCGATGTCGAGTCGAAGGGAGATAGCCTTCTTTCGCAGATGCTTTCGCTTGTCCTCTTCGGCGATTTCGTGAGCATTTACCTTGCCGCCCTAAACCGCGTAGACCCCGAGAATATTGATTCGATCAACTATCTAAAGAGTGCTCTCGCCAACGTTTCTTAACTCAAGATTTTAAAGGGCTTACCCGATACTAATAACAGGTATTTGGGAGAGTGCCAAATTTTGAACGCGATAGGTCTAGAAAACTTCTTTAAGCATGCGCCCATGTCGCTGGGTGTCATCGAATTGGTCGGTGACCAAATCGTTTATCGCGCCATCAGCGATGCCGGTGCCGCCATTCATGGGACTATGCCCGAAAACCTTCTTGGACGCTCAGCCCAAGAATCCGGCCTATCCGCGGAATCTGCTTTAAAGTGGCAGCAAAGGCTCCAAGAGTGCGAAGAAAAGCAAACCCCTATTCGATTTAGCTACCTACGGGATGTCGGATCTCACCAAGTGTTGCGTTATGCAACCGTATCAAAAATCCCCGACAAACCCAATCACTTCACGTTCGTTGTAGAAGACACAACGCACCTGCGCGACATCATCACTGCCCAAGAATCAAAGTTGCAGTCTCTCGTAGCGAACATACCCGGCATTGTCTACCGAGCAAAGTGTGACCAGAACTGGGACCTTGACTTTCTCAGCGAAAACGTCTCCGAAGTTCTTGGCTACTCCCCCGGTGATTTCGCATCCAAACGAATTCGATTCTCCGACCTTATTGACCCGCGAGACTACAGCACCGTCTTGGTCGCGGCGCAAGAGGCGTACAGAGATAAGTCGGGATTCACCGCCGAGTACCGCATCTATCACCAAAACGGCAATATGCTCTGGGTTCAAGAGCGAGCCAGCATCGGGTGGGACGCCGACGCCGGATACGTTCTCGACGGAACAATTTTCGACATCTCCGACCGCAAACAAGCCGAAGCTGCGCTGGAACACAGCGTCGAAGAACTCGTCTTAGCCCGAGAATCCGCGCTCGAATCATCGCAAATGAAGTCCGAATTTTTGGCAAACATGAGTCATGAAATCCGAACGCCGATGAACGGCGTCATCGGAATGACGGAACTTCTACTTGACACCGAACTTGGGCCAACTCAACGAGACTATGCCGAAACCGTACTCCAGAGCGCAGAGTCGCTCCTCAGCATCATCAACGAAGTTCTCGACTTTTCAAAAATTGAAAGCGGCAAGATGATCCTCGAACAAATCGAGTTTGATATCGCTCAAGTTGCCGAAGACGTCGGAGTATTGTTCGCCCGCCTTGCCCAACAAAAAGGCGTCGAACTCCTTGTCAACGTAGACGAGTCACTGAACACGCACCGCATCGGAGACGCGGGCCGCCTCCGTCAAATCATCTCGAACCTTGTCGGGAATGCCGTCAAATTCACGCGAGCGGGAGAGATAGAAATCAAGATTTGGGAACCTCTGAACTCTGAAGGTGAACGGGTCTCAATTGCTGTTCGCGACACAGGCATCGGCATACCCCAGGAGATGCACGGATCTATTTGGGAATGCTTTACTCAGGCCGATGGCTCCACCACCCGCCAATATGGAGGAACCGGTCTTGGTTTAGCCATTGTGCGACGACTCACCGAGCTCATGGGCGGCCACGCGTCGGTACGAAGTGAAATGGGCAAGGGAAGCACTTTTACCGTCGAAATATGCCTAGAGCAAGCCGATTTTGCTGCCGCGGAGAGCCATGCCAATCTTGCCGGGCGATCTGTCCTTATCGTTGACGATAATGAAACTAACCGGCTCATGCTCTCGAAAACGGTCGAGGTGCTCGGAGCTAAGGCGACTGAGGCGAGAGGAGCCGAAGAAGCTCTCGGCTGGCTTCAGAAAGCGCATTTTGATATCGTCATATTAGACTATCAAATGCCGGACTGCTCCGGAATGGACCTGGCCCTCTCGATGCGCAAAGACCCGTCGTGCGGCCATCCCGCTATTATCATGCTCTCATCCGTTGGAGATATGATTCCCGCTGAATCGCTCCAGCGACTAAGCATCCACCGAAATTTATCAAAGCCCTGTCGTCGGCATGAACTAAGAGCCGCACTTTCCGAAGCCCTATCGATTATGGATGTGGAGAATGCGAACCGCGAGTCACACATTCGTGATTTGAAAGGCCCTCTCCTCGGCATGAGAGTGCTCGTCGCCGAAGACAATCAGGTCAACCAAAAAGTTGCCCAGCGCATTCTCGAAAGCTTCGGATGCTCTGTCAAAGTTGTTGCCAACGGACTGCTTGCGATCGAACAGAGTGACGCGGAGCCATTCGATGTCATCCTCATGGATCTCCAGATGCCCGTGCTCGATGGATATGAAGCGGCCATCGCGATACGACGGAACCAAACCGCCCAAGGCAAAAAGACACCGATCATCGCTCTCACCGCTCACGCCCTCGATCGGGATCGAGCTAAATGCTACGGAATCGGCATGGACGGATTCCTCACGAAGCCGATCAAGCCAAACATCCTCCTACAAGAACTGCAAAAATGGTGGCACCCTTCCCGAGCCGATCAAGAGCAAGCCGCCTAATCATAGCCGCGTTCTTAACCCCTTCGGAGTAGAATGAGGCATGGATCAAACGCAGCGAATGGACCCTAATAAGACGATGCTCACCGGGGCACCGGGGTTTGACCCGATGCGCACCCAGGCGATGTCACCGATCGGTGATCCCAATCGTACCGCCGCAATGTCGGCCATGCCCGTCGGCCCCACCCTAACGGCCGCCATCTCTTCCAGCCGAGATGTCACCATGGCCAACGGTCCCGCCCGCGAGCAATTTTTGCTTGAACTAACGGCCGGTGGAATGGCCGGATTCGCGGGCGGGCGCACTCCTCTCAACCTATGCCTCGCCATTGACCGAAGCGGCTCAATGGAAGGAATGCCCCTGGAGTATGCAAAGCACGCTTGCAATCACGTCGTTGATTTGCTCTCGTCGAACGACGTTCTTAGCATCGTGACCTTCGAAGAAGTGGTTGACCTACTTATGCCCCCTCAACAGGTGATGAACAAGGAGCAGATCAAGCAAGGAATCTCCCAAATTCAGCCCGGAAACACCACGAACCTTCACGGCGGCATTTCTCTCGCCCTTCAACAGGTGATGCAAACAAACGACCCAGGTCGCGCCACCCGAATTATCGTTTTATCCGACGGCGACCCTACCGCCGGCATTAAAGATTACACTTCCCTCGTCAACTTTTCTTCCGAAGTCAAAGCGCGGGGAGTAACCATCACGTTCCTCGGTTTTGGCCCCGACTATAACGAAGAACTTCTCGCGGGTATGGCAAAGAAGTCGGGTGGTAACTACTATTTCATCCCCCGACCAGAAATGATCCCCGAGGTTTTCCGCACCGAACTCGAACGCCTCATGACCGTCGTCGCCCGTAACCTTAAACTAGAGCTTGACATCGCCCGCTGGGTCACCCTCCGCTCGAACCATGGTCAGCAAGGCACCGAGCGAACCGTAACCATCCAGCTTGCCGACCTCGAGCGAGGGGCCACGATGGAACAGGTATTCGATTTTGAGTTCTCAAATCACCCCCTCGGCCACTACCGTGTTGCGTCCGGAGTTCTCACCTACGATGACGGTGGATCAGGAAGGACCGAAACGATCAACCTCGATTTCGTGATGGAGTTCTCTGCCGATTCAACCCGATACTCCGCCCCCCAGAACCCCAAGGTTCGCGGTGCGGCCGACTTAGCGCTGGCCTCAAGAGCCGTCGAAAAGACCATCATGGGCCTAAAGAACAGCCAAATCACCGCCCAAATGGCCATCGCCGACTTACAGAAAACCCAGGCATTGCTGCTGCAACAGGGCCGCACCCAAGATGCCCAAGAAGTAACACTCGCGCTGAGAGCGATCCAAAGCGGAGACACCGGCTCCGCCGAAAAAACCCTCATGGGCACCATGGTGAATCTGGATCAGGGCAAACGATAAGCACTGAGCCCTTATCAATTTGAGCTACAAGTCGTCTCTTGCCTCGTATAATGAGATAGGAAGGCAGCATGGAAGTCAAATCCTGGCTCGGCAGAAAAAATTGGTACCTCATCCTCGGGGTGCCGTTGCTCAGCTTTGCCCTAGCCCCCTTCCCCTTCGGTATGGGAATGATGTTCGTAGTCTGGGACACGGTGCGAGGGCACCCGCAGTGGTCGCACGGCTCGCAGCCGTCAAAGTTTGTCGGCCTTTGGGTGAGAGACGAGCTCGTGAAACATGATTTTCGCGGGCAAGCATTCTATCTGCTGGCCGATGGAAGGGTCGCAGGCATGGCGGGAATGACCCGCAGGCACTGGCACTTTGACAATAACACATTGTTTGTAGACTCGGTTTCGATGTGCGGAAACTGCTATTCGGGGAACCTTACAACTGCGCACACCATAGCCTTCAAGGGCACGGATCAACTGGCTGCCGCCAACAAGGATACGAGCGCAAAAAGGGGAATCACGGGCACCTACCGCCGGATTGAAATTACTCCCGCGCTCAAAGCCGAGTTGAACATAGTGCGAACATCCGAAAAGTATAAGTCCGATGAGTTGGAGGACGAGTGGTACCGGGCCCGTTATGTTCTCGAGGCCATCGAACAATTCGAGACAATGTCCAAAGCCCAGTGACCACCGCCTCTCCCCTCCGGGGGAATAGGGGGAAGGGCGTGAGGGTCCGGAAACTCACGGCATCCCCACCTCCCTGAGCCAGAAGAAAGGAGCTTTTTGCGCCAAAGGCGCGAACGGCCAGGGCTAGCACGAGAAACAAAAGGGGTTGGACCCGACTCTTGGAATTTTGGTTGGCGGGTTCGACCCGTTCGTGGCTTATCACGCCAATTTCCGATTTGGCTTCGAACCGCGCGAAATGCCGTCATATAGAGGATGGAAGACGAGAGTGTCGAAATCATTCAGCGAGCCTGGGTGAATGAGCTAAAGAGAGGCAATGACCTGACGGCCGAATTATTGCGGCTACAAAAGGATTGGAAGCATGCATTGAGACAAGGAATGGTTACCGGTCTGGGAGGCGTTTTAGGAGCGACTCTCTTAGTTTCGTTGCTCCTTTCGGTGCTCAAGCCCTTTGAAAGGTTAGAGATGTTCAAGCCCTCGCTTGAGCGCATCGCTGAACAACTAGAACGCCGCCCGGCAAAGTAGCGGACCGGCTAAACCTCACCTAGGCGTTTGCCCTAAGCTGATATGAGGCCGGCCCCTTGCCCTTCGGATCGTCCGGAGCCACGCCCTCCAATGCCCAACGGGACGGCAAGATAGAAGCCCCGACCAACGGTCGAGGGAGCGTGAGATTTCGCAGCGTCCTGAAGGGACGCGATTGACCGATTAATCCCAGGCTTTCTCGTCCCTTCGCGCCACATCGAGTCTTCCCGATCTGTCGGCCACATGCCGACCCTGTCCATGTGGCTCCAAAACCATGAGGCGGTCCATGTATTTGTAGTTCCTTCTACCGCCGAGATTAAGCATCAACTCCTGACGTGTAGACCTGCCGAGATTGAGAGAGGAGCCACATTGGCAGGGCCGGAATGTGGCACGAGGTGCGCGAAGCTCACGGAAAGGGATATCCGACTTAACAGTAGCCGTATAATAACGTAATGGAGTTCCAGGAGTTCTTAACTCCCGGTGCACCGGGGCCCATATGAAACCTTTGCCTGCATGGATAACCCGATCAGTTCTGACCACTGTTGTAAGCCTATTTTTGGGGATCGTTGGGTATGGCTATTGGCAGAGCAAACAACCCTATAGGCCCAAGACCCTCTGTCTAAGCAATGTGAAGCAGTTCAGCAAAGCGATGCTAATGTATGCCGAATCGAATAACGACACCTTGCCCAAGAATAGCTGGGTGCAACCGCTAATGCCGATCATCAAAAGCGGCCCCGATTGGAGTAAGTCAGACGATGGTGTGTGGTCGTGTCCGGACGTCTTGAACCAGAATAAGCACGGGGGCTATGCGATGAACAGCGCCGTGATGGGTAAGCGGCTATCTGATTTTGAACATCCTGAGACTATCGTCACGATTTTTGAGACCGACGCACTCGGGATTGACGTGATCACCAACTTAGCGGCGAGGTCGGGACGCCATAATGGCGGCAGCCAAATTGGATGTTTAGACGGTCACGCTCGCTTCAAAAAACTCGGGGAAACCCCGGGGGAGAAGCTAAACAACCCGAAGACAAGCCCATGACTACCCAGCGCATCGCCGTAGCAGCCACCGCTTGCGTTTTGCTCGGATTGTTCCTCATACCCCTGTTTTCGCGAATACCAGAAACGCGCTACTCGCCCGACGCAAATCGCTGCATGAGTAACGTGAAGCAACTAGGCACGGCCATGGCAATCTACACGGGCGAGACCGATGGGGTGTTGCCTCCAAGTTCGTGGGTAGTCCCCCTGAAACCCATAGCTAATACCCAACCCAACTGGAGTATTCCTGATGACGGTATTTGGTCTTGCCCTGACATCTTAGCGCAACACAAGCATGGTGGCTATGCGATGAACAGCGAGTTAATGGGTACGAGGATTGACGATTACGAAGAAATCGCTAGAACAATCATGTTTTTCGAAACCGACGCGCTTGGGATTGACGTAATCGCGAACTTAGCGGCTCGGAGTGGCAGGCACTCGGGCGGATCGAATTATGCGGCGCTGGATACTCATGCCGCCTACCGAAAGCTCGGGGAAGCTCCAGGCGAGAAGCTAGTCAACCGTAAGGATTAACCGGGCACCGCCTTATAATGCGCTCTTGAAGTTCGCCCCGACATGACTTGTTGCCGGGCCGGGCCGTGTGCCTTGTTGATCGCTAAGAAACTCCCGGTCCGCGTTCTTTGCGCCTCTGCGAGAATGTGTCAAGCCAAGCTAGGCACCGCCATCTTGGTCGCTCTTCTCGCCCTCCTCGACTAATCTCTAATACTCCCCAAGCCCATACCAAATCAAATGGAACAGGCAAAAGGCCAGCGTTCCAGACCAAGCGGCATAAGTTGACAGCTCAAATGGATTGGCATTTAGATTAATTAGAGGAGCGAACCAAACGGCAGCCAAAGTCAATGCCCAGGACACCACCCAAACAAACCATCGGCGCGGGTGCTGGCTAAAGAAGCCACCGCAAACCAAGCCAATCCCCGCCCCGACAAATAGATAGAGAAAGCCGTACGCAGCCAGAAACTCAAAGTCAATATACGCTTCGGGCCATCGAGGGGTCAGGTCGATTTTGGGGGCACCAGAAGTGAAACTCTCTAATTCATATTGAAACGAGACAGCT
>JBEBHJ010000104.1:0-4840 GCA_040081075.1 Fimbriimonadaceae bacterium
GCGTCCACCAATCGTGGTTTGGCTACCGGTGTTGGTTCAGATTCGGGGAGGGCGGGGAATTCCTCTTTCGGGAGGGCGACGACAGCTTCAAGCTCTATGCGGCGTAACCGCAAAGCACCCGAGCATTCTGGGCAAGCTCGAATGTGTGACTCTAGCTGGGAAACGGCTTCCTCGGAAAGGCCAAGGCCACCTAGATAGCGTCCCATTTGCGCTTGAGCGATTCGGCACTCGATGTTTTGAACTGACATAGCTGACAACCTACTTTAAGTTTGGAGCTTCCACTGAAGTTAGCTCCAATAGGATTGTCGGCAGTGTCCAAAATTTCTTTAGGTGTTTTTGCGGGGCTTTTCGTATGCCGCTCCGATCAACCGCCATTCCCCGCCGATGCCGCCATGATCGTAGCGCGATTTCATCTTGGCAAAAAAATTTGTCAATTCTTGCATGCAGGCGATGCGATCATCGCGGTCTCGGAAAGCGATCACGAAGTCTTGGACAAACACCGGGCTCGCCTCGGGCCGATCACTTAGCTCGGAAATACAGTCGCCAGCCACGGTAGCAAGCTTCGCAGTCCCACCCTCCGATTCTCCCTGGACCGAAACCGGCCCAACAGCCCGCGGTGAAATGATGAATGACCGCGCTTTAGATTCGTACACTTTCTCGTGCATTCCCCCGGCCTGGCGTTCCTCAACAAACTCAATAAGCCCCAGGGTTGCCAACTCCCTCACATGGTAGTTCACTACTTGGCGCTTGAGGTTTAGCTTGCGAGCGATGGAGGCTCCAGACATGGGCTGGGCGAACTCAGCCAAGATCCGAGAGCGCAGAGGATTGACCAATGCTGCCGCAACCTGGGGAGAAGAAACGATCATGACGTCGAGCACGAGTTAGCGACGAAACAGTTAGACAAATGGATTTGTCTTTCCGGGTCCGGGCGGTTACAGGGGGCATAATCTCCATTACGACATCGTCCTGATCTTAGTTGGGCCTAGCGTCAGTTCTCACGCTTTGGCGTCCCTCGCCATCGAGAACTGCCGCCGGAACGGGGACTCCGGAATGAGCGTTGAAGACTCCATCAGGCTCCTCTGATAAGCAGGTATCCTTTCGTCTACATAAAAGATGGCGCAGGATAAGATTGTGGTGGTGGGGGCGAGGGAGAATAACCTCAAGAACGTGACGGTTGAGATCCCGCGCGATAAGCTGGTCGTGATTACCGGCCTTAGCGGATCGGGTAAGTCCAGCCTTGCGTTTGATACGATCTACGCCGAAGGGCAACGCCGGTATGTGGAATCGCTCAGCGCTTACGCTCGGCAGTTCTTGGGGCAGATGGATAAGCCCGATGTTGATCACATTGACGGCCTCTCACCGGCGGTTTCGATTGATCAAAAGAGCGCATCAAAGAACCCCCGCTCAACGGTCGGAACTGTAACAGAGATTTACGACTATCTTCGAATTCTTTATGCCCGAGTTGGAACCCCGCACTGCCCAAACGGGCATGGGCCGATCGAACGACAATCCACCGATCAAATCGTAGATGCGGCGATCAAACTCCCGGAAGCCACCAAGCTCCAAATCCTCGCCCCCGTGATTCAGGGACGCAAAGGCGAATACAAGTCGGTTATCCAAGATATTGCGAAGTCGGGCTACGTTCGCGTGCGTGTAGACGGGCAAATGTATGAGGTGACTGACGACATCCCGATGGATCGCTACAAGCAGCACACGATTGAGGTGGTGGTGGATCGACTGGTGATGAAGGAAGGCATTGATCGCCGCCTTTCGGATTCAGTGGAAGCCGCCCTGAAGATGGGTAAGGGCAGCGTGACGATGTGGTGGGAGTCTGAGTCCGGTTCCGGGGAAATGATGTTTTCCGAATCCTATTCTTGCGCTCAATGTGGATTCTCGATGCCCGAGCCCGAGCCAAGGATGTTTTCGTTCAACTCTCCCTTTGGCGCGTGTCCCGATTGCACCGGTCTAGGCACGAAAACCGAATTTGACCCTGAACTGGTTATTCCAAATCTTCAAAAACCGCTCCGCGATGGCGCGATCTTGCCGTTTGTCTATAAGTCAGGCGAATCTAAGGAGTGGTGGCCAGATGTGTTGGATGGCGTGGGCAATGCGCTTGGATTTGATGCCAAATTGCCCGTCAACCAAGCTCCGCCCGAAGTGATGGATGCGATTTGGAACGGGCTCGAAAAGCCGGTTGAAGTGATCATGCGCTACGCCCGAGCCGAACGAAAGATCACCACAAAGTGGGACGGCGTGATGACGGTTTTGCGAAAGAAATATGAGCAAACCGAGAGTGAATGGGTTAAGAAGGATTTGGAGCAATACATGGCTACAAAGCCTTGCCCAACTTGCTTGGGAAAACGATTGAAGCCGGAAACCCTGAGTGTGCTTTTGCCCAAAGGCAAATCCATCGCCGATATCGCCGGTCAATCGGTGGATAACAACCTGGCCTATTTCACCGAGCTACCGAGCCTTTTCAACAAGCGTCAGATGACGATTGCCGAGCGTGCCGCGAAGGAAATCCTTGAGCGGTTGAGGTTCTTGGCCGACGTTGGTTTGGGTTATCTGACACTCGATCGAAACGCGCGAACTCTCGCCGGTGGCGAGGCTCAACGCATCCGTTTGGCGACTCAAATTGGCTCAGGGCTGATGGGATGCCTCTATGTCCTCGATGAACCTAGCATTGGATTGCACCAACGAGATAACGCCAAGCTGATTGAAACGCTCAAGCGGCTTCGGGATCTAGGGAACACGGTACTCGTTGTGGAGCACGACGAGGAGACCATGCGAGCGGCGGATTGGCTCATCGAACTCGGGCCCGGCGCGGGCGAGCATGGCGGAAAAATCGTGGCCGAAGGCACGTTTGAGGAGTTCTACGCAGCCGATTGCATGACATCGAACTACCTGAACGGCACCCTCGAAATCAAAATCCCGCAAGATCGGCGCCCACCCCGCGCGCCCTATCCGCTAAAATAGGTTGTGCTTAAGCGAATCTTTGATATCGTGGTTGCTTCAGTCACGTTGATTCTGTTCGCGCCTCTGCTTGTTTTATTGGGCATCTTGGTTCGCCTTAAGCATGGTTCGCCGGTTGTTTTTCGCCAAACACGGCCTGGTTTGAACGGTAAGCCGTTCAAGATGATCAAGTTTCGGACCATGACGAACGCTAAGGATGCGAATGGCGAGCTTTTGCCCGATGACCAACGCTTGACTAAGTTTGGAAAGCTACTGCGAAGCACGAGCTTGGACGAATTGCCAGAGCTCATTAACGTTCTCAAAGGAGATATGAGCCTAGTGGGGCCCAGGCCGCTTCTTATGGCCTACCTCGAGCGTTACACTCCCGAGCAAAGCCGTCGGCACGAGGTCCGACCCGGCATTACGGGATGGGCGCAGGTGAATGGCCGCAACAATCTTGCCTGGGAAGAGCGATTTCGGCTAGACGTATGGTACGTGGACCATCACAACCTTTGGATCGATATTAAGATTCTTTGGCTGACCGTAATGAAGGTGATCAAGCGGGCCGACGTAAGCCAAGAGGGTCATGCGACGATGACCGAATTTATGGGCTAAGCAGTTGCGGGCTGTTTCAGAATCGTTAGCACCGTGCGAATGTTCCAATCGTTGGCTTCCAGGAGTTCTCGTGCCTCGTCTTCGGTGGCGCTGGAGAGATCACGCACGATCCTCACGCAACGCTCCTTAAGTTTGCCGTTCTTGGCTTTCACATCCACCATCAAGTTCTCAATGACCTTTCCGGCCAAGACCATGGCCGTCGTAGAAATGCGATTTAACGCAAGCTTTTGGGCCGTCCCGGCCTTGAGGCGAGTTGAGCCAGTGAGGATTTCTGGTCCAGTTCGGAGAACGATGCCCAAATTTGCCTCGGCTTCGATGGGCGTATTGGGGTTATTTACTATGCCGCAAGTCCAAACACCCTTTTGGCGAGCATGGCGAATCGCGGCCAGCACATAGGGCGTTTTGCCCGAAGCCGCGAGTCCAATCACAATATCTTGATTCGAGACTTTCAAGCCGTTCAGATCGCTTATAGCCGCATGGGGATCGTCTTCGGCGTCCTCTTGGGCTCGAGTTGAGGTGGCGGCGCCGCCGCTTACAAGGGCAACAAACCGCTCGGGCTCTAGCCCGAAAGTGGGAGGCATTTCAGCGGCGTCCATCGTAGCGATTCTGCCGCTGGTCCCGGCACCAACGTAAATCACGCGCCCTCCGTTTATGAATGTTTGGGCAGCCATGAGAGCTGCTTCCGCAAGTTGCGACTCGGCTTGTGCGATGGCCCTTAAAACAACTTGTTCATCATCGGTCATGAGGCGAACGATCTCCACGGCCGACAACTGGTCTAGATTTTTGGACTTGGGATTTCGGGCTTCCGTGTTCATACTCATCGTTTTTCTCTCATGAAAATGTCTCGGGCGAGCAGTGCGGCCCCCAAAACCGGTGGTTTTTCGAGAACCACGCACCGGGCGCGGACGTCGATTGTCCGTTCGAACGCATTTCTCGCCGCTTTTCGCTTCCAAATGCTTCCCGCCAACGAAATGATCGGTTGAGAAAGAGAAGAATGATAGCGGTCCAGGTGAGATACTACGGTTCGGGCAAGCGCATCCGTTTCAGTCTTTAGCGCGATCTTGGCGTATTCGGCGCCGTAACCCAGATCCTTAAAGAAAAATGATGAAAAGCCAGCCACCAACGCTGCAGGTGAACTGGATGCGTAAACTCGACCCAAAACTTCGTTTGGATCGCACGACCCAATCCTCTTTTCGATCTCCTCTAAGAATTTTTCCGAGCCGCTCCCGGTCCGCAAAAACTGGCGAATTGCATGGCGGCCATAGGCAAACCC
>JBEBHJ010000069.1:0-17765 GCA_040081075.1 Fimbriimonadaceae bacterium
GTACTCGCCCTTCGAAACTTCAGAAGGGCGGGCGCCGGCGACGTTGCTTTCTATCGGTGGGGGAGGGAAGCGCTTCTTTGGCTCTATTCGGATCTTGGCTGCTTGTTTCGTCGCAGTTCGGGAGTAGTGAATGATTCCACCAAGACAAATTGCAACAAGACAAGCAAGCGTTAGTTTGGGTGAGGTTCCAAGCGCACGAACCGCGAACAGCCCCGCCAGCCCGCCCCCCATCAGAGAGTAACCCGCGATCTGCTTGATGCGCTCGATCACGTAAATCCGATAGAGTCGATGCCCTTCTTCTGTATCTAACCGCGGGATTCTGGCCACTCTTAACGAGTTTACTGGTACGCGCTGCGTTGGTATAATCCCGGTTCGCGTCGGGTTGGATTCACTATGCGTTACCTCTCACCTCTTCTTCTCCTGTCCTTCACCTTTCTCATCTCCGGAAATGCCATTCCCCAAACCGGACCGACTGATCGCGGGCGGTTGGGGATTTGGTATCGCTCTTCGACAACGGGGAATCTGCCGGATGATTACGAGGGGGTTGTTCCCAAGCTGGAGCGGCGAACGGATTCCTACCTGCCTCCGCCCATTTGGCGCGCCTTTGCCCGTCCTTCTAATGTGATCTTTGGCAGCTTCATCAGCCGCCAAGTTAACGTGAACGCTCAAGGGCAAAACATCATCGGCGATGCCGCGAACGAGCCTTCGCTCGCCGTCGACCCGAACAACCGCAACCGCATCGCCGTTGGTTGGAGACAGTTTGATAACGTCGCTTCAAACTTCCGACAGGCGGGCAACGGCTACACCACCGATGGCGGAAACACGTGGCGCTCGAACACTGTTTTCACGCCCGGAACGTTCCGCAGCGATCCCGTTCTTGGAGTTGACGCAGCGGGGAAGTTCTATTACAACAGCTTGATGGAAACGTTCTTTGACGACGTTTGGGGCTCTACCAACGGCGGCGCCAGTTGGCTGAACCTGGGTCCCGCCACCGGAGGCGACAAGCAATGGATGACCATTGATCGCTCCAACAGCACCGGCAAAGGATTCCTGTATCAAGCCTGGAGCACGGCCGGCAACAACTATGGTGGGCGTCAGTTCAGCCGCTCGACCAACGGTTCGGCCACTTGGATGGACCCTATCAACATTCCTACTTCGCCAGTTTGGGGAACCCTGGATTTCGCTTCAAACGGTGATCTCTACGTTTGCGGAATGAGCAATCCGTTCACCTTTCTGCGATCTTCCAACGCGAAGAATGCTGCTGTCACCCCCACATTTGATCGAGTAACGAGCGTGGAAATGGGCGGCTCAATCGTGTTTGGGTCATTCGTTAATCCGGCCGGTTTGCTTGGTCAATGCTGGATCGCAACCGATCGCTCGACCGGCGCCAACAAAGGCAATATCTACATGCTGTGCTCGGTGGGAGTAGACAACGCCAATCCCTGCGACGTCAACTTCGTGCGAAGCACCAATGGCGGTCTAACGTGGAGCGCACCCCGAAGACTTAATTCCGATCCGGCAAACCGCGGCGCGCATCATTGGTTTGGCACGCTTTCGGTTGCGCCTAACGGTCGGCTCGATGCCTGCTGGAACGATTCGCGCGCTAATCCGGGCACGCCACTGTCCGCACTTTACTTCTGCTCCTCATTCGATGGCGGGCTTACGTGGACGCCTAACGTGCAAGTCAGCCCCGTCTTTAATCCCAGCATTGGTTACCCCAACCAAGACAAAATGGGCGACTATATCGGTATGGTTTCCGATAACGGCGGGGCCGATATTGCTTATGCCGCCACCCACAACGGCGAGGAAGACATTTGGCATCTCCGAATCCCGGCCATGACGGGCTTTGCCGGCGATGCAACCGGTATATCGGTGTATCAGGGCAGCTACCGGGCCGGCACACTCTCCAGCATTTGGAGCCCCGACATCTCCACCTACAACGTCTATTCCGCCTTCATCAATCGCCTCGGCCAATCTGCCGCCGTGCAAACCGATTACTTGGTACCTACGGGCGTCACGCTCCGAGGGCTCAAGCTACGCGTCTCCACCAGCTCGGCCACCAGCGGCATGGTGTGGTTGTATAACTGGACGACGAACAAGTACGATGTCTTCCTGCCCTTCCAAATCTCGGCCAGCGGATTCACCGATGCCACCGTGAACTTTCCGGGTAGCAGCGCCCCCTACATCTCGCCAACCGGAACGGTGCGCGCCATCTTCCGAGCCCTGGCCCCCATAAGAACCACCACCGTCCCCCCCTTCATGCTAAGAATCGACCTTGAGCGATTGCTAGTGGGTTGACAAAGAACCCCCTCGCCCTTCCGAGGGAGAGGGGTAGGCCGGAGCCTAAGCGGAGACTCCGAGAAGCGGAGGGGTGAGGTCTTAGGGAGTTTCGTTAGTCTTGCGCCGCTTGGCGATGTGGGGTTGGAGAAAGCGGGCCAAGATCGCGCCACCGACGCACCACAGCAATTGCTTCATGAAAGGAAAGTAAACCCACTTCTCAAAGGACTCGAGAAATGCGCTTTCAGCCCTTGGACCATGCGGAAACAACTGGAAGATGAACCCACAAAAGCAGAAATTGAAAACCGTCGAGCCGATAACGCCCATCAAAAGAGCAACCGCAAGGTGCCCGAGATGGGGAGGGCGATCTGTATTCTCCGATTGCAGAACCGCAGCCAAACCAAATCCCGCCACCACTTTAACAAGGGGCCCCAACCAAGGAAGCAAAGTGTAAGGAACGGTATTGAGAGCGATGAAGACAACAACCGCGTGGCGATATTTGATAGACGGATACCGAAAAGAAAGCATCAGCCCTCGTTCCCCAACCTCTTACCGTGCCATCGTGTACGCTTCAACCAAATCGACTTTACCCAAGTTGCCAAACCGCCTCATCCCATGCAGGTTGTGACAAACAAAAACCCCCTCGCCCTTCCGAGGGAGAGGGGGTAGGGGGGTGAGGGTTTTCCTTACGCCGCGATGCGGAGCGCGCCCTCTGGTGCCGATGCCGGATAGATGATGGATTCGTTGGAAGGGAGCGACATGATGCCCCGATTCTCCGCCTTCACCCGAAAAGCCGTCTCAACGCCCGGCGCGAACCCGCTGATCGTGATGCTGCCGCGCTTGGTGGCATAAACCTGACCCCAAACACCGCCCTCCACCGAAGCTTCGATGAAGTAGGTAACGCCGTAAGGGTTGTTCTTGGTCCACTTTAAGAAGACCGAACCATCGGCGTTTGGCGTGGTGGCCAGACCGGTAGGCTGCTGCGGGATAATCGGCGTGGGCTTGGAATCGCGAATGGCCAAACCAGCGGCCGCCAGTTGAGCGTCAGTGACGGGCTTGGCATAAGCCGCCTTCGCCAATACGTTCATCGAGGCAATAAGCGCCTTGCGGTTCGCGTTCTGCGTATCCACCGCCGCCTGCCAAGCCGCCTTGGCATTGGCTACTGCCGTAATGTCACTACCAAAAGTAGTGTTAGCCGTAGAGCAAGCCGATACGGCGGCGGCTGTGGTGCCGTATGATGTCGGTGATACGTTCATAGCCCCGGTCATGACCGTTGCTATCGAACGTAGCTGTGAATTTGACTTCGATGTGAATTTATTTTCCATTTTCTTTTTCCTCCCATTTTTAAAAAAGAGACTAGCAAATTTATCGGGAGGGTACGAAATATCTTTAGGGCAAACTGCATCTCAGGGTTAGCGATGACCAATATTGGGTTTACTTTCCCAACTGTGTGGATTAGGAAGTTACGTTGCGTTGATATCCGGTCTTTCGAGGACTCGGGCGAGATCGAACTTTCAAAGAGCATTAACTTGTTTTTTGGCCACAACAATTCCGGCAAGTCGACCTTACTGCGTGCGCTGGGTTTCATGCAACTCCCCGATTGGCTTGGTGCAAGCGACTGGAGAAAAGGCGCAAACGAAAAGGGAACTGCATTCATAACTATTGCAGACCTTACGGAGCAGAATCGTCTTCAAATACAACCTGAACAGCTGCTTCAAGATATGAACGGGGACGTTCTGACAAGGGTTGACCTAGGAGCCGGCGGTTTCAGCGGTTTCTCGGGGCCAGCGCCAAGCGCGACACTTGGAATCCCGACCATTCCCAATGAATATCCAAAAAATTTTGTTTTTCCGTTCAGCGACCTCCGCCGCCAAACTGCTCCGGACCAAACAATTCATTCTGGAGTGTCAAATGAAGTCCGCAAGGACCATGGACGCTTGAATGCCTATGTAGATTTGCTCACTCAAACTGAACACCCCAACCATGCAGAATACGTATCAGAGTGCGAGCGGATTTTGGGAGCGCGGTTCGGGAGCTATGCGTCGCAGCATGGGAAGAGTGCTGGACTATACACACGCGACAAATCCTACCTGGTCAGTTCAGGGATGGGAGCGGGAACTGATCAATTACTAAACTTCATCGTTTGCCTTTGCCTGGCTGACCACAACCTCTTCCTCATCGAGGACATCGAAACCGATCTTCATCCCAAAGCTTTGAAAGCACTCTTAGATTTAGTCCAGCGAAAGTCTGAAACAAATCAGTTTGCAATTACAACCCACTCCAATATCGTGCTCCGCCAACTTGGTGCAGAGCCCTCAACCCACATCTTTAGATGCGACATGGAGATTAAGGATCGGCTTCCAACCTCTACCGTGACGCGCGTAGAGTCTCTTCAAGACCGGCGCCAACTGCTTGAAGACCTCGGCTATCAGCTCTTTGATTTCGGATTCCATGAGAAGTGGCTGATCTTGGAAGAGTCTAGCGCTGAGCGGATTATTCGTGACTACCTGATTCCCTGGTTCGTTCCTAGTTTGATCGGTCGTATCCGTACAATCGCTGCAAATGGCGTCGACGATGTGGAGCCGCAGTTCAACGAATTCCGAAGACTGTTTACTTTTTTGCACCTGGAAAACGTGTACAAGGGAAGAGCGTGGGTGGTCGTTGATGGCGATGAGCCTGGAAAGGCGGTCGTTGTAAAGCTTCAAGCGAAATTTGGGGACTGGTCGGCAAACGCTTTCTCATTCGTTGAAAAGGAGGCGTTTGAGCTGTACTATCCGGCAGAATTCCAAGAGCGCGCCAAGGATACGCTTGAGGAAGCGGATAAGAAGGAGCGCAGAAACAAGAAAAAGAAGCTCCTTGAAGATGTGGTTGATTGGATAAAGCGAGACGAGGAGAATGCAAAGCATCAGTTCGCAACTTCGGCCGCTGAATGGGTTGAAAAACTCAAGGCCATTGCAACGGCTGGGGAAAGCAACCCATGACGACGAACGATCACTGGCGCTATTTTCTCGCCTTGGAGCAGGACGTTGAGCGTACAACCCGCTTTGTCGAACCGCACGTGGCCAATTACCGCACGTTCTCGCTTGAGTTTGTGCGGCTGATATTGAGTGCCTGCTCCGAAGTAGATGTGGTTGCGAAGGTGCTTTGCAACGAGATCGATCCCAGTAAGAAACCGCAAAGCATTACCGATTATCGAAAGATAATTTTGGCGAAATACCCGAACTTCCATCAGATCATCGTTAGCGTTCCACGCTTTCACCTATTGTTCGAACCCTGGAAGGAATGGGGTCGCGGTGAAAATCCCGGTTGGTGGAAAGATCACCAAGAGGTAAAGCACAGAAGGCACGAGGCGTTCCACAAGGCGGACCTAGAGCATTGTATCGTCTCGGCTGGAGCCCTGTTTGCGCTGACGCTCTATCTCTGCCGCATTGAGAGAATTTCTCTTGAGCGCGCTTCCTTTTTTGAGGTTGAGCCGCCCCCGCACGTAGGGATAGTGCGCAAGTATCCCCTGCCCGACGACCCGCTATAACAACCGTAGAGAGCGGGAATGATCTTCGCGTGTTTGAATTTAGTTAGATCCGCGCACGTCGTGCCATACCACGGCCCTGCCCGTGCGACACTGAAGACTGTCTTCGGCGATTTCGTGGCCACGGCGGAGTTGACCTCGTAATCTGTCCCGCACTCGCGGCCCGAAATGGCCCAAGACAGGCACTCTTCGCCCAATCGCCCCGCCCCATCGCCAAAAGCAACCGCGCCATCAGCCGCCGAGAGCCAATCTTCGCCCAACATCGCCCACCCAACGCCAAAAGCAACCGCGCCATCAGTCGCCAAGAGCAAATCTTCGCCCAACATCCCCCGCCCATCGCCAAAAGCAACCTCACCATCCGCGAAGCACCCCATCCTTCCACAAAATTTCCCACTCGTCTTAGCATACAAGCCCGCCCATCCGCGAAAGGTCCACATGCTACGACTTTGCAGCATTTTGCAGGCGCAAGAAGGCGCTTAGAGAGAGTTGGACTTGCTCTTGGTCGCCAAGGCTATCGGCGGTTTTTTGCCAAGCATCGCAAGCATTGAGCGTCCACCAATGCGCTGGACCGAAGGCCTTTTCGAAGTGCTCACAGCTTTTCCTAAACGACTGCATAGCCCTGCGAAGTTCGTGAGGGTTCCCGCGTCGATTTGAGTGCTGCTCGTAGCAGTATGCTTTTGTGAATTCCGCGTGAGCGGTGCTCAAGTCCTTGGAGAATCCGCAACTTACCCCGAGGGCATAGAGTTGCTCCAAGGATTCGTTTTCAGATGTTAGTTCGTATGTGCCCCTGCAAGCTGCCATAGCGGCTGCTCTATGGTAACTCCATCGCGCCAAGGCATGTGCTTGGATTAGCTCAGGGGCTGCTTTCTTGAGGAGCTTTTGCTCTTTCTCGAGCGCGTTGGCCTTATCGTCGATTTCGCCTTTTGAGTTGGTGCCGTAATCTGTGATTTGTTCCCAGATATGCCGGTAACTGTTGGCGCACTGAACCCACTTAAGAGCCCGAGAGTATCCATCGCAGAACTTGGCTGAACTCTCAAAATCTGCAATCGCCGCGTATAAACCTTTCAATCGGTTTTCTAGGGAAACCCCATCCCGGCGGTCGCGCGATTGAAACATCGTTAGGCGCCCCCTGATATCGTAGAATTCCCGTGCCAAACCAACTCTTTCCGCCAGTTCGCTTGGAACCAGTGCAAGGCAAGTCGCTGCGCGGTCCCCTTCCGCCAGCGTGATCAAATACTTCACGATGCTCAGAGCCCGTCCTACATGTCGCGCGTCCGGCACATCTAACATCCTCTGGACTTCAGCATTTACCACTTCCATAAGGTCGTCATCAACTTGGATAAGTTCTCCCTGATTAATCCAGCCCAGCAAAATTTCTTGGAACTGGATGACCGCCCCTTCGGCACGCATAGAAAGTGAGTATGACCCACTTTTAGTTTGCTTCCTATGGAGAGCGCTGATTAAGAGCATAATCAGCGCTTCACGAGGAGTATGAAGGGAGTAACGAATGAGGTCGCCATCCTGGCGGCTAGCAAACTTCTGTATAATCTGGGTAAGGGTTCCAAGTGTCGGTTCGCTTTGGAGACGTGCGGCGACCGCCGCCTTTACCACCCGATCCGCACTCTCGGAAGGGCAAAGGAAAAGGTCCTTGCACGATCCTATGAGAGCCGCGCACGCACTGCTGAAGTCGTCAAATGTCTTGCTAGGATGGACTGTATCTAGAAGGCTTTCGATGTGTTGAAGCACAACTTTAAATCGTGCATCGATATCGGAACTCGCGGCAACGTCCTTTGGGATGAAATACTCAATTCGGCCGGTGCTCGGGCCCCATCCCAATAGCTTTAGCCTTTCACGTGTTGGTGCGGTCAGCCGCGGAGCGTTGCTTTTTCTTGAGGTCTGATCTTGGGCAGGCGCGATGAGTTGCATCAACTGATCTGTTGATATTGCAACTCCAGTAGCTAGGTATGAGACAGCATAAATTGCATGGAGACCAAGGCTGGCATCGGAATCGGCTTTAAACTCAGTGACCTCTCCCGTGTAGGTTGAGATCACGCAAGATGGCTTGCTACGAAGGAATTCGAGATAAAGGGTTGGTTCCATGATTTGATTCTTGAAATCGATTTCTATCCTTGCCTATACTGGTCATCACTTTGGGCAATTTGATGACCTAGTTCTTGGGGGTGTTTGTGAGGTTTTGAGAATCATTGATGATGAAAACCATCAAGTTCATTCTCAAAACTGCCAGTGCCAACGCGCTGGTAATCGTCATCACTACCCCCTTTACTGCCGCGCTTGGCGCACTCCTTTGGGGCTAGGCCCGGACCAAGGCAGGCAGCGGGTCAGGCATTGCCTGACCCGCTGCAAATGGCTAGGGGGCAGGAACGCCGTCCGTCCACATCTGCATTCCGTTTCGGCTGTCCACGATCTGCCCGCGGAAACGGGTGAACGGACGTGCGGGGTCTTTGTAATAGCGGCGCGCGATTTGGGTGATTTGCCCCGCACCGTTCCATGCCTTCACGTACACGGATTCGTCGGTATTCCGACGAGCGCGGTAAACGCCGTCAAGGTCTTGCATGTGATTCACACAATAGCAGGACGCTCTGTCGGCGGCGCTGATGGTTGCAGGGGTGCCGTTGACGAGCTTTTGGTACACGACCTCATAGTATCCGCCGCCCATATTGTTAATCCGGACGATTTTCATTATCGTCGATGTGGCATGTGCAATGCGGGGGGCGGCAATAAAAGTGACGATGGCGAGAGCCACCAATGCTCCCGCAATTATTTTGTTTTGCAGGTTTTTCATGTTTGATAAGTACGGGTCCAATGACCGTACAATTAGTGATACCGCTCGGGCGACCGAATAGTTCCGTAAAAAAGACTCCAATGTGCCTGTGCCGGGGCACGTGCGGAGGACACTGCTCGTATCCCTATGGCTTAAGGGAGCTACTTCACCTGAATCCCCAGCCCCTTAATCGCTTCGATCAGCGCGGCGAAGGATTCTTCTCCGTAGCCGGCGTTTCGGTAGACGATCTTGCCGTTGGCGTTGAGCAGGTAGTTGGTGGGGAAGGCTTCTACTCCGTATTGCTTCACGGCGGTTTGGCCGTTGGTGGCGATGGGGAGGGTTAGTTTGGCGGCTTTGGTCAAGGCTTTGATTTGGGCGATGGTGTCTTCGCCTGCGTTGATAGTGAGCACGCCGAGGCCGTTCTTTTGGGCGGATGCATAGAGCGATTGCAGGTGGGGGAACTCGCGCTGGCACCAGCCGCAACCGTAGTACCAGAAGTTCAAAAGGAGCCCTTTCTTGCCTTTCAGCATACGCTTCATATCGATCGTTTTACCGTTCACATCTTTGAACGCAAGCATCGGGGCGGCTTTGCCAACGGCGAGCAGTTTGGAGACGCGCTTGACCTTGGCTGAATCGATGGCATCCTTGGGCGGAGTCCACCTAAACGATTCGGGAGCGTAGGTTTTCTCGGTATCGATGCTGATATAAATGGCGCGCAGAATGGAATCGGCGGTGACTTGCTCCCATCCGGTGGGCAGCCAGGTTTTCGGGTCGATATAGAGTTTGGCAACGAGCCCCGGCACCTCGGGTTCATCCATCTCCAGGCAGATCACGGCCTTGTTGTTAAAGGTGACATTCTTGGCCCGTGTGTAGTTTGGCTTATAGATGCTAGGCGCGCAAAAGCTAAGCAAGCCGTTGCCCATGGGAAGCCAAAATCCGGTTTTATCCACTTCGCGGTTGATGTACTCTTTCTCCATCGGGGCGAACTCGACAGACGTATTGCCGTCGGAGTACCAGCACTGTATCTCAGATTCTCCCGAGACCAAGTTTGGCCGCATCGCCCTCGCTTTCACGCGCATAAAAGGCTTTTCCTTGCCCGCCTTTATGGTGGTGGTTTTCACCTCGTAGGTTAACCCTTTCGCTTCGCTCAGCCTCTGGGAGAGCTTCTGCATGATTAGCGCGGGATCGGGTTGTTGGGTGAGGAAGGCAGTAAGCGCAAGGGCGGGGAGCATGGGTGAGAGTGTATCCCGTTCGCGGCCAACTTCCCCGTCCCTGTTCCCAGCCTCCCCCGCTTCCGAACGGGGGAGGACTGCGCCACGATAGTGAGCGCTGAGGTGGGGGTGATTTTCTTATCTCTGGCCTTCAAGAATGAAATTTCCCCCATCACCTCGCTCAACCAGAGTTGGCGAGGGGCTTCCCCCGCCGGGGCACGGGGGAAGCTTTGTTCCCAGCCTCCCCCGTTTCCGAACGGGGGAGGACTGCGCCACTCCGGCGTGCGCTGAGGAGGGGGCAAAGTTACAGACTCTAGGTATCCGTAATCATTCTATTTCCCCCATCACCTCGCTCAACCGGAGTTGGCGAGGGGCTTCCCCCGCCAGGGCACGGGGGAAGCGGGTACATCTTCGCTCTACTGCGAGTTTCAAGCTAAATATGGTTCGACTTCTGGAGGTCTTCGATTTGAGATTTCTACCAAGCGTCGAGCGATGAGTCCGATCGCGGTACCGTCCTCTATCTGTCCTGTGGCTACCCTAATGACCTGAACACCGCGCCTAGCAAGATCGTCGTCGCGATAGGCATCCGACTTGGCCGTGAATTCATGAGAAGATCCGTCAAGCTCGATTGCCAAACGGCACTCGACGCAGTAGAAATCCACGATCCAGGGACCAATCGGAACTTGGCGCCGGATTTTGAATCCAAGCTTCTGCCTTCTGAGTTGTTCCCACAGCGCCGCTTCCGACCAAGTCGGGTCGGCCCGGAGTTGACGGGCGCGAAGCTTTCGCGCCGGATCA
The DNA here is from genome assembly GCA_040081075.1 of Fimbriimonadaceae bacterium. Lineage (GTDB taxonomy): Bacteria > Armatimonadota > Fimbriimonadia > Fimbriimonadales > Fimbriimonadaceae > JANJUB01. Next base: position 10,595 of record JBEBHJ010000069.1, read on the forward strand.
TGGTTTCGGATGCGGCTGGGACCGCGCATGTTTGAAGGTTACCACCTCCCCCGTGCCCCGACTTTGCGCTGAGGTGGGGCAACACGGGAGGGAAGCAACACTCCCAGCCTCCCCCGTTTCCGAACGGGGGAGGACTGCGCCGCTCCGGCGTGCGCTGAGGAGGGGGCAATTTTCTTGTCTCTGGCCTTCAAGAATGAAATTTCCCCCATCACCTCGCTCAACCGGAGTTGGCGAGGGGCTTCCCCCGCCGGGGCACGGGGGAAGCGGAATTATGGAGCACTTTGCTTCGCCCAAACGAATGCCGTATAATACGTTTGGCTTGAAGAGAGCCGCCGGGTTCGCGGGAAGGGTTTAACCCAGCTTCGTTTGATTGTTTCGACTCGCACGTCCTTTGTGCCGCCTGTTTGCGAACCCCAGGCAAATGCATGGAGGAATCAATGGAAAATCAGTTACCAAACCGCCCCAATCTTGAACATTTGCGGGCTCAAGCCAAATCTCTTCTCGACGACTTAAAGTCGGGCGATCAAGCCGCGACCTTAACCTTTCAGCAGCACCTACCGGCCGCTTCGGGCTTATCTCGCGAGGATGTTTTGAAGCAGGGCTATCGCCTGGCGGATGCCCAATCGGCCATTGCGCGCAAGACCGGATTTCAAAGCTGGCCCAGCCTGGCTCACCACGTGGAAACCTTGCGCAGCATGGAAGGGACTTGGGAGTTTGTAGACCTCGAAGTAGACGGGATGGCGATGCCGGCGGCGGCGATGGGGAACTCGCGTTTGCTGATTGATGGCGACCGCTTCCGAATGGAATCGCCCGAGGCAACCTACGAGGGAATCTTTACGATCGACGTTGACGCTCGCCCCCGCCAGATCACGATTAACTTCGTTGAGGGTCCCGAAGCGGGGAACCAATCCTTGGGGATTTTTGAACTCAATGGTGATCATCTTAAGATTTGCCTGGGATTGACGGGGGCAAGCCGTCCGAGCGAGTTTGTAACCACCGGAGGGAGTGGTCATGCCTTAGAGAACTTGAAGCGAGTTGATCCGGGCCGGCCGGCAGACGTGCTCGGCGGCGTTGCCTCGCCGGTTTGTGAGGAGGCAGAATCAGGTTCGTTTGAAACCGAAATGACGCCGACCTTGGAGCGGATGCAAGGCGAATGGGCTCCGCTGCTGATTCGCATGAACGGAAACGACCTTGACCAAAGCATGATGGGCATGGGATCGAGAACTTGCGTCGGCGCGGAGACCAAGGTGATTTTTGGTGGCCAGACAATGGTGCATGCCCTAGCGCGCGTGCACGAAGGAACGAACCCGATTGCGGTTGATTACTTCGGCTTAGCGGTACGGGCCAAGGGCAAGGTGTCGCTTGGGATTTTGGAGTGGTTCGGCGAGGACTTGCGCATTTGTATGGCCTCGCCGGGGGCTGCTCGGCCGGAGGAATTTTCAGCTGGACCCGGCAGCAGTCGCACACTTAGTGAATGGCGACTCAAAGGTTAGGGGCTCGCTGAGCTTCGAGGTAGCGCTCGGCTTTGTGCAAGAGCGTTACCTCCCAGGCATACCATTTCTCAACCTTCGCCCTTGCCCAAGGAGTTTTGCGTAGAAACGCGAGGCTGGACTTGATGGAGGGGTCGAATTGGAAACACCGAATAGGAATTTGGCGGCCCATTTCAGCCCAGCCAATCTCCTCGACCAGAAAATTGAGGATGCCCTCCAGCGTTACCCCGTGGAGCGGGTTATTTGGGTCAAACGGGACGGGGTCGCGCTTATTTTTGGTTGGTAAATCTTGGGAATCGATTCAAATAGCATACCGCGCGCATTGCCTAGGGTACGATGCGGTTATGCTCTCTCTAGCTCTTCAAGTGGCCGTGGTGGGGTCGAATACTGGTGCTTACTTTTCACAGAAGACCTCCTTGCCGCTTCCGGCATCTGTGGCTCCGTTTCGCACCGGCGAATCTGCAAGTATTGAACTCTATGAAGAGGCTTCGCTTTCTGGATTGGTCGACAACTCTATGTCAGATTCTAGTGGCGAGTTGCGCACCGGCACCATCAGCTGCAACGATATCGGGACAAAGTATTGGGCACAGGACATCGGGCCGAAAGCGAAGGAAGGCTCCTTTAGCCTTCTAACGGATCCCAGGTTTATCTCCATGCAATCCGACATGGATATCGTCAGTTTTCCGTGGCAGATCAAGTCTTCGGCAAACGAACTCGTGGGCCCTAGAAGTCGCGGATTCATTTATCGGATTAGCTATAAGCTTATAAAGAGAGAGGTTCGGCTCTCGAAGAACCTTGCTGGCGTTACGACTTCGCGGCTCGAGCAGAAAGAGTGGTCCAAGTATGTGAGTCGAGTCGTTCCCTATGGAGTGGCGTGGAATCCGTTGACAAATGACCTAACGAAGTTTGACGAAAGCTAGGATGCCGAAGTGTGTGTTGTTCTTAAGAGGCATCAACGTCGGGGGGAATAACCTTATCAAAATGGCAGAACTGCGCGACATTGCCGCGGGGTTAGGTTGGCAAAATCCACGTACATACCTCCAAAGCGGCAACTTGGTCGTTGAGTTAGATTCAAACAATCCAGCCAAGGATCTGGAGCATGCACTTCAACAAATTCTGAATCTCGATGTGGCCGTGATCAGCCGGGTTGGGGAGGAGCTGGCGAGTGTTGTTTCGGCCAATCCGTTCACGAACGAGGCGAAGAGTGACCCCAGCCATTTGGTTGTTATCTTTCTGCCACAAGTACCACCGTCGGCGTTGGTCGAGCGGGTTCAATCGGCTATGACCGGGCCAGAACGACTGGTTGATGGTGGCCGCGAACTTTACGTCTATTATCCCGCCGGAATCGGGGATTCGAAAATTGGGAAGACGCCCGGTTGGAAAGAACTTACAAGCTCTGGCACGGCGCGAAACTGGAATACGGTCTTGAAGCTAGCCTCAATCTAAGGTAGAGTTGCGCCATGAATATGCTTCCTGAAGCGGAAGGGCACTATTTGGCCGGGTTTGAAAACGGCCGGTTGCAATCGCCAACGGGTCGTCTCGAGTTTCTGCGTTCACTGTCCATTTTCAGCCGTTTCGGTCCGAGTGCACCGGCTCGCCTATTAGATTTGGGTGGAGGAACAGGTCCATACGCATTTCATCTTGCCCGCCAAGGATATGAGGTCGAGTTAGTTGATGCAATGCCATTACACATTGAGCAGGCAATGGCGCATCCCGATTCGGCAATGCTGAAAAGTATCTCGGTGGGAGATGCACGTTCGCTTGGGTATGAAGAGGCCAGTTTCGACGCCGTACTTCTCATGGGGCCCCTCTATCACCTCACGGAACGCGAAGATCGTTTGGCGGCGCTGCGCGAGGTGTATCGAGTCTTGCGCCCAGGTGGTCGTGTGTTCGCCGCCGTCATCTCCCGGTTTGCATCACTCATCGATGGATTTTTGCATGGATTGATCGCAGACCCACTGTTTGAAGAAATCGTGCGGCAGGACCTCATAGATGGTCAGCATCGCAATCCCACCGATCATCCTGACTACTTCACAACAGCCAAGTTTCACAAAGCGAGTGAACTAGCTGAAGAAATGGCAGAGGCTGGTTATGCTGATCCCCAAGTACTCGCTGTAGAAGGATTTGGATCGGTGATTCCAAACATGGGCGAGATGGACGAGGGCGAGTTCAACCGATTGATGCACTTCCTGGTGCTGGTCGAAAGCGAACCCGAGATCATCGGCGTGTCTTCGCACTTGATGGGAATCAGCACCAAGTGCTAGCGTTGAGCCACGTAAGCGCGCCAATCCCAGTTCACGGGATCATCACACTGGCGGAGCGGTTCTTCTGCCCAGATGCGGGTCGCGAGTTCGTTTACAAGCATCTTGAACGCCTCGGTTGAAACGAAATCTGGGTCGTTGAAGGGAGTGGTTGTTGTGCATTGCGCGCAAACTGCGCGCAAGTTAATCGGACGGTTTCACCCGCTGCCAACGTTATCGAGCGCGATTGCGGGAGCTTCGCATAGTTCGCAAAGTCCCCCTTTCGTGGCGATAATCTTGAGCTTATCTTTCTCGGAAATGAGGCTGATTCGAAGCGGATAGCCACCACCCGCGAGGTGCCATAGTTTTTGTCCAAGGGCAACTTGCCGATCTTCACGAAGTATGGAGCCCTCGGCAAGACTGTTTCGGAACTGGCGAACGAAAGCCGAGACTTCGCGGCAGTAAGGCGAGCAATAGGGGCTGCGGGTGGAAGAAAAGTGCGCCCCGCAGTTTGGGCAGCAGCTTGGATCGGTGTGAACGTTATTCGCAGAGGCACTTGGCTCAGCCAGAACATATCGAAGGGCATTTCGAGCCGATTCCTCAATGGTCTCGGGGACTTTGGGAACAGATGCTGCGAACTGACCAATCGCTTCTCGGTGGGTCGTTGGGTCCGGCATCGTAGATAATTGTGCACCAAACGGTACACTTGCCTCGCGTTTAGAACGCCCGGAGGCTTATCATGAATAACGATCAATTCAATCACGACAACCTCGACGAGCTCGAAAGCTTTTGCTTTTGAGCCAATGTCGAAGCGCCGCCGCGGGTTCCCGAGTGAGACAAGTGTCAAACGCGGAATCCAAATCGTAAACGGCGAAAAGGAACTCATTGAGAAACTGGGCCGGAATGATCCTTGCCCATGCGGAAGCGGGAGGCGTTTTGAAAACCTGTTGCTTGCGCACAAAGGTTTACGATGGGGCCGAGCGGCATTACTACTTTTAGGGATTGAGCCGCACCGAGCGCCTTAAACAATCCTTTAACCCAAATCGCCCAGGCTCGGGCAATCCTAATTTGATTTGAACTTCCGTGAACCGAGTTTGCGGGAGCAAATCATGTGGAAGCTCGTCACAAGCTTTTAATGGCTCCGACATGCTCTCCGAGAGAATCCGAACCTGAGCCTTTGCCGCCAGAGGAATTGCCATCGTCCTCTCGAATACCCAGGCCATCGCATAATGAACCCACACCGGGACGGGAAAGATTATGGGGCGGCGGCCGATAACCGCCGAAATGCGACAGGCAACTTCGCGTAAAGTTAGCTCTTCAGGGCCGGTAATGGGCACGCACGCTCTAGATAGCTTTCCCTCGGTGAGCGACTTTACCATCACCGCTGTGAGGTCATCGATTGCCAAGGGTCGCATCGTAAGCTTTTTGAAACCGACGAGAAGGAAAGCGGGAAAGGTGTGGAGAGCGTGAGAAATGTGGTCCAACATGTGGTCACCTTTGCCGTAGATAACGCCCGCTTTGAAGATGGTGTAGTCCAGTCCGAAGTTGCGCACCAGTTCCTCGGCTTCCCACTTTGATTCATGGTAGAGCGAACCGCACTCAGGTCTCGCGCGGAGGAAACTCAACAAAATCACTTTCTTGGCGCCCGCCACTTGTGCGGCTTGTAGGACATTTGCCGTCCCCTGAACGTGGACATTTGCGTAGGTCTGCGACCCAATTTCGCGGTTGATACCGGCGAGGTGAGCCACGGCATCGCAGCCTTGCAACGCCTCTGTGAGTTCAACAATGTTATTAAGGCCAATAGCGCAGACCTGCATATCGGTGGGCTCGCGCTTGTCGACTCCGCGAGAGATGAGCACAACTTCGTGCCCGAGTTGGACCAGCCGCTTTGCCAGATGACGCCCAACAAACCCGGTTCCACCCGTAATCGCAATCTTCACGAATCTATTATATCATAAGTTTCAGTGAGTTCTGAAAGTTCGGTTCATATTGTGGCAAAGCTTCTTAGCCAAGTTGCTTTCGCCACCGATTTCGTCGAAGCCGCTTGAACGCATTTCCCAATATCAGAAACAGTCCATTGACAATCAAAACCATGGCGGCGAACCCCGCCCCAACAATCAACGGTGCCTTGCCAACAAAGTTCCATCGCTCAATCCACGCCGATCCGGCAACGTTCTTTAGCGCCAGACGCTCGGTAGCCACATCGGCAATCTCATTTTTGAGTAAGCGCGCATAGGCGTCCCCATTTTGAATCCAGTTCCGCTTGGCATGCGAGAAATTAGAGCCTTGCAAATGCAGGGACTTTCCCGGCCTGTCTAGGTAAATCCACATAGGGTAAGAGCCTGACGTGAACGGTTTGACAAGTTGTCTGTGTACTTGGATTGGCCATTCGATTGGTGAGTAATAAGCGCCGTTCGACAACGACATTTCCCGAAGCATTGAGTCGGCCATGGGCGAGTTCCGATTTGCCCGCCAGTTTTGGAGCCTATCGAACTCCGATCGTGCTTGTGCAAGCCAGGAGTCGCGAACTGAAATCTCCTCGGCCCGCCGATGAGCATTAACGAATCGTTGTTCTCCTCCAATTTCGAAAAGCTCAATTTGGTTGGTCGTCCACATTGCCACCCCCGCCGACGCAAAAAGGACAACCAGTGCCGACGGAATTGAGATCATTCGTCCGGTTCGAAAACCTTGCCAGGCAACAGCGGCCAGCCCCACCCATGGAATAGAGACCGCAATGAGCAAGACACTTCGGTCCGCTGTGGGGGCGTATATCATTAAAATGCTGGAACCTGCAAGAGAGCAACCAGAGGCAACAACCAGTGCGAAGACGGCCCAAAACCAGTGCTTGCTAAGGAGAGTCTTTCCAAGAACCGCGTTGGCAACGAAGCGGGGATCGCCGAAGTCGGAGACGGCTGCGCGCTCGGCGTCGACCCTGTCCATCCCCTTGTGCATCAACTCATTGGCATGCTCTTCCAGGTGAGCGCTGGTTTCAGTCAGTAGGTCAGTCGTCGCCCGAGCACTTCGCTTGCGCCTCAATCGTCGTTCCAACTCAACCAGATACCATCCAATGTAATCAGGCATTGCCTTTGGCCTCCTTTGGCGACCGAGGGACGCTTGCCTCATGCATTACGTTTCCAACGGCTTTTGAAAATGCAGTCCACTCCTTACGGCGGTTTACCAAAGAAGCCGAGCCTTTCTCTGAAATCGCGTAGACCTTGCGAGGCGGCTTGCCCTCTTGCATCTCCCAATCACCAACCACCTGGCCATCCTCTTCCAAGCGATGCAGAATAGGATACAGTTGGCCCTCTCCCAGCTTGAACACCCCCTCCGAGCGTTCCCGAATCGCCCGTACGATTCCATATCCATGAAGAGGCCCTACTTGGAGCGCCGCCAAAACCATTGCATCGAGGTCTGTTCTAAAGGCCATGGTTTATTATATAT
>JBEBHJ010000017.1:0-56715 GCA_040081075.1 Fimbriimonadaceae bacterium
CCTTATGGGTTCGCATTCCTACCCGGGAGAGCGGTCTTGTATCGGACAGACAATATCCAAACAGCGGCGGAATGCTTCCCTGTTCGATTCCACGCAGCACCTCCTCCCCCATCATCGTTTTGGGAACAAATGTTCCTTCTTCAATTGCTGAGCGGGACATAACTGCGGCGTCTTGAGTGAAGATAGCCGGGAGTTGGCTGGCCTTCGTGGCCAGGTAGTATCGCCCGCCACCGGCCGCGGCGAGAGTCTTAAGGAACGGCGAGTGGGGGCCTTCGCCAATCGAAACGCAAGTAGTTGTTATCTTGTTCGATTGTAAAAACGCTGCGATAGCAACGCAACCTTCCTGTTGATCGCAATCGCTCCCATCGGCAAGGAGGATCAGGTGCCGGACCTTGGAGTTATCTTTCATTAAGACGTCTTGAGCAAACTCCATGCTCGGCAAACAATAGATCCCGCCCCCACCAACCCCGAGTCGCTGGATTTGAGAAATAACGGCGTCCTTGTTTGTAAGGGTTTGAACAGGAGCGACGAACTCAATACCATCGGTACTGGCCACAACACCCACCTTGTCAACGCTGGACATCATACGAACCGTCTGCTCGGCGGCCTTTGCCGCTAATCGAACCTTCGGTTGACCGTCTTCAATCATCCCCATGCTGCCGCTGGTATCGCTGATGATAAGGATGGTCGTGCTCGGGAAGCTCTTTCTCTGCCGGATGTTCAGGTCGACCGGTAGCACTTCGGCGACCGGGGTTCCATACCATCCACCGGGCAAAAATGAATCTTCGCCCCCCACCATTGCGAAGCCAACTCCCGTATCGCGAACTGCCGCTTGAATAAGCTTCTGTTGGCGCGGATTTACCAAGGACGCGTTCAGATCATTGAACAAGATCGTGTCGTAAATCTGCACGTCTTCTGCACGAGATGGAAGGCCAGCCGCATCGGTAAGCACCACGTCAATCCCCTGACTCTTCAGCGAATCGGCCAACTCGCGATTCTTCGTATCTGCTTGTACGATGAGCGCGCGGGGGCGACCCCGAACGGCAACAAAACCCATGCCGACATTGTTTCGAACGTCATGATCGCGATCTGTCTGCACGGTGACGCGATACCTATGAAACCCGGCTTCGGTCAAAGTCTCGCTGAGAGCGTACGTGTTCTTTCCTGCGCTCAGCTGAACGGTCATTCGTTTTATCGTCACGCCATTTCGGTCAAGGAGTAGGGTCGCAGAGCCAGGCTCAGAAGCGTCGACAGTCACCTTGAGCCCAAAGGCCTGGTCTACCCGCACCTCACTCGGCATTTCTACGTTTGTTACCGTAACTTCTCGTTCGGAGGCGGCACTTCCTAACACCACGTGGTCAATCGGAATACCATCAGACGCGGCCACGGTCGCGGCCTCCATTGCATCGCCAGCGGTTTCGTTGCCATCCGAGAGGAGGACGACCCTCTTTGCTTTTCCATCTGGGAAAGAGGCACCAGCGAGGCGAATTGCGGCGGCGAGATCGCTGGCTGAACTTGTGACTGTGCTTTGAATGCGGTCAATCCCGTCCAGCTTTTCCACGAGCGTCTCCATGACCGGGTCTTTGCCAAATGCAACCACAGCGGCGACATCGCGGGGGCCTAGCCCCTTCAGAGCTTTGTCGACAAACTCAACCTGCAACCGCCGACTCGCTTCCGTGATGCTATCTGAGCGGTCAAGAAGAAAGATCGTGCAGAGGCCTTCGTTTCGGCGATGGCTCTCCGGGCCAGCCAGCGCGAAAATGAGTGAACCAAAAAGCAGAAAGCGAATGGCGAACGCAACCCGCTTACGATTTTTCATCATGCCCGCAACGTGCTTAAAGCTGTAGATTAGCCCGGCCAAGGCGGGAAGGAAGAGGAGCAAGTACAGCGGGTGGGTGAAAACCACTTAAGATCTCCTCATGAATAGCCACCACTCGCAGCCAAGTACAAACAACGCCAACAAGACAATAAATCGCCAATACCCCGCTAGCCTCATAACAGTTCCGGAAGCGTCAATCTTCTTCCCGCCCAACAGAACTTGATCCCGCGGGCCCACGTTCGACTCAACTTCGCTACGAAGTGCCGCAAACATTCGACGGCCGCCCAACTTATACTCCCCGACCTTCGTCGCTTCGCGGATCACGTGTCTCCCCGCCGTCGGTCGGATCGTGTGATTTCCCGTCGGGCCCGTGAGGCTCAAGCTGTCATCCGTAGCGCCAAACGAGATGGTTCGTCCCGCCGTGACAACTAGTTCCTGACTCTGCTCTGCTTTTGGCACCAGGTACTCAAGCGCGTTTGCAACAAAGATCGGAAATCCAACTTGTAGGGGAAAATCTGATTTGAGTGGCTCGAACGCTACATAAACGCTCCTTTTCCCGCCGGAATCTGAGGTCACCACGGCTGGCTTGCCATTGGAAAACGTAGCTTGCACCTTGCCCTCGGCGTGCGGCATGATCGACTCAGCTTCATCAACATAAGCCCCATCCAATCCCACAGAGCTCAAAAGGGACCCTGGTTCTATGGTTCCGATGGATGGCTTTGATAACGAGCCTTGCTTGCTTACGATTGAGGTTCGTCCGCTTGATCCAAAATTCAGAACCGCCTTGGCGTTTACAGCTTGCTCGGCAACCCCATCAAACACCACAACGTCCCACTGGCCTTGGTCGGGGATCGTGCTTGCCTTGTCCAGAATAACCCGCGGATCGAGGGCGAGGGCCCGTTCCAGAAAGATGTTGCCTCGCGATACCAATAGCACCTTAAGCGTTGCTCCCGGGGTGGCCAAGGCCACGCCGTAATCGTCTGCTTTAAGGATATCGCTCGATTCAAGGCGCGCCTCGATGACCTTCGCTCCAACCGGCACAGGGCGAGAGTGCCCGTAGGTTTGATTGGGTCGAACTTCGTAGTTCACAGAGTCGAACGATTTGCCATCGGCATAAAGCGTTAAGGTCCCTTTCGCGGCATCAAGCCCGTAATTCTTGACGCCACAAAAGAGCTGGGGACCGCGGTTTGAGTCAGCAATTCCAAGGGCCGAAACCGCCACGTTTTTGGCTGAAGAACCGATTTTCTCAAACACCACGGGAGCGCTTTCCGCATTGAAGTTCTCAATCTCAGGAAACACGCCATCGGAGAGCAAGATGATGCGAGCTCCCTCTTTCTTTGCCGTGATTGTTGCCGCTAACCGAAGCGCTTCACCAACGTCGCCCTCAGAATCAGTAGGTTCAACGCTTCTAAGGGCACTCCGCATTTTGCCAATGTCCGAACTCAGCGGAAAAATGACTTTGGGGGTCGGACCAGCCTCTACAAGGGCCAATTTATCCCCGGATTTGACTTGTTCAATAATGTTGTTCAGGATTCCGGTGGCCTTATCAAATCGACTTGGCGAAACATCAGTCGCGGACATGCTGGCACTGCTATCCAGAACCACAACCGTGACGGCTCCGCCTAAACCTTGCTGGCGCATTTGGGGCTCAGCAAGCCCAAAAACCACCAAAATCACTGCCAACAACTGCAGGAACAGGAGCCAACTAAACTTCAACTTCTGAAACAGCGAGTTCGCTCGAATCTCATAAACAAGAGGAGGCCAAAGAAACGTTGCCGGAACCCGCAAGTCCTTCCGCCGCATTTTCAGCAGATAGAGTGCGATGATCACGCCGGCAAGGGGCAACACCCAAAGAAGACTGCCAATATTGGCAAAACTCACGTCGCGAACCATCCTTCGCGGCGCAACCGCTCTTTGAAGAGATTCACAAGCGACTCATCGGTTCGAACGAGGGTGTATCTTCCGCCTATGCGGCGGCATGCTTCATTAATAGCGGCCAGGTGTGCATTGAGGTTTTTCTTATAACCCTCCAGTGCAAGACTATTCGCCGTAATTTCTACGACCGCGTCAGTCTCGGCATCGAGCAACCGCAAATCGCCTTCAACATCTGGGTCAATTTCCTCGGGCGTGAGAACTTGGACCATGCATAGCTCGTGGCCACGTCCCCCTAACGAGCGGACGAGAGACGGCGCATCAGGGTCGAGCGAGTCCGTAATCAAAATCACGAGACCCTGGCGTAGACGAGCGGTCGCAAATTCGCGCAAGCTCATCGCCAACGAGTTGCCACGGGCAGGCTGAAGAGTCGTTGTCCACCGAGCCAAGGCAGGATAGCTACTACGTCCCCTTAAACCGGCACCAACTCCAGAGATCCCCTTAATCGGGTTTGCGACCATCGGAAGCGTGGCCGGGTAGATGGCATCTTGGTTACAGAGCCCGATGTAGCCAAACATACAAGCAAGTTGGCGCCCAACCGTAAGTTTCGATGGCTCGCCAAAATCCATTGAGGGCGAGAGATCCACCACAACGTAAACCGCCAGATCTTCCTCGTCCTGATAGGTCTTCATCATTGGAGTTTGCAGGCGGGCGAGAACATTCCAATCCAGGTGACGCAAGTCGTCGCCCTCGCTATACTCTCGGTAATCGGCGAACTCAATGCTAATGCCCTTCTTCTTCGTCAATCGCTCTCCACGAACACGCCCCGAAAAGCTCTTGCGGGGAGCAAACCGCAACCCGTCGAGGACGCGAAATTCTTCGGGAGAGAGAACGAGTGACACGAATCAAAAGCCCCTGTTTAGACTGAGATTGGGTCTCGATCGCCCTTTTCGACAAATTCGCAAATATCGTTGACTACCTTATCGGTGGTCATGCCGTCCGCCTCAGCTTCGAAGTTCAGGCCAAAGCGGTGGCGAAGGCATATCGCAGCCACTGCGCGAATATCTTCTTTGGAAACATTAAACCGTCCCGCCAGCAGCGCCTTAATTTTTCCGGCGGTAACCAACGCTTGAGCACCTCGGGGAGATGGACCATAGCGCACGTAGCGGCGGGCGACGCTTGACCCCTCATCGGAGTCGGGATGGAGAGCCAGCACTAGCGAAAGGGCGTATTGCAGGACATTATCGGAAATCGGGACATCTCGTACGACTTGTCGAAGCTTCAAAACAGTCTCAGCATCGGCCACGTGCGCAAGCGATTCCGGGTCTTTGCCTGTCGTCATTGTAACAATTTCCGAGAGCTCGGCTCGGGTGGGATAAGGCACAAGCAGCTTAAACAAGAAGCGATCAAGTTGTGCTTCGGGAAGCGGATAGGTTCCTTCCTGTTCTATTGGGTTTTGGGTCGCCATCACGAGGAAGGGCTCCTCAAGCGAGTGACGCGTTCCGCCAATCGTTACGGCCCGCTCTTGCATCGCCTCAAGCATGGCGCTTTGAGTTTTCGGAGTGGCTCGGTTGATTTCGTCGGCAAGAAGAATATGGGCAAAAATCGGACCTCGGCGAAACTCAAACGCGCCTTCGCGAAACATGCTGGTTCCGGTAACGTCGGCAGGCATCAGATCGGGCGTGAATTGAATCCGACTAAAGGACATACTCAAAACCTGACTCAACGACCTAACAAGGAGGGTTTTTCCGAGTCCGGGCATACCTTCGAGCAAGACGTGCCCATTGGCAGCAAGCCCCATCAGCACGCCTTCAACGACGGCTTCTTGCCCAACGACTGCTTTGGCGATCTCTGTCCGAATCTTGTCGTAGGTTTCTCTAAACCAAAGGGTGTTTTGTTCGTTTGACATTCTTAGCTCTTCTTTTCCAGCGTAATCTCGAATAACTTGGGCCAGCACTTGCCCGTCACGAAAAGCCGCTTTGACTTCGGCTCGTATGCGATTCCGTTAAGCACATGCTCAGAATGGCCCTGGGTATCGACCGGCATTCCTGACATGTCAATCACCCCCAAGACCTTTCCATCTTTGGGACTGATTCGATAAATCACGTCGGTGTGCCAGATATTGGCAAAGATCTCCCCTTCAACCATTTCAAGTTCATTGAGGTCATATTGCGGATATTTGGGATCATTGTTAGTAAAGACACTGATCATCCTTTGAACCTTCATGGTCTTCGGGTCCATAAATTTGATCTTGTTTGAACCGTCGCTCAGGATTAAGGATTTCCCATCGTTAGTCAATCCCCATCCTTCTCCGCTGTAAGCAATCTTTCCGATGCGCTTAAGGGTTTTAGGATCATAGGTGAAACAGGTGGATTCTTGCCAAGTGATCTGGTAGACCACCCCATTTAGCAACGTTGCGCCCTCGGCAAAAAACTTGTTATCAAGATTAACACGCTTTGTGACCGCCCCGTCGCTAAGGTTCACTCGACGAATGTTTGATTGACCATATTGGCCCGCGCTTTCAATAAAACCGCCGTCGTAACAAATGAGCCCCTGGCTGAACGCGAGGGGATCATGCGGGTACTCCTTGACCACCTTGTAGCCCCATTGTTGGATTGGGGCGCTGTCGATTGGCTCTGGCGCTGTACGCGCGTTTGCTGAAGCAGGCGCGGACGGACAACCCGCTACGAGTGGAATCAATGCGAGACTAATCAGAGCCTGAAGGGCGGGCCTCATTTTCCACCAGCCAGCGAATCGAAATATTCCTTGACTCTCTTCTGATGCTCTCGCGGGATCTTATCCTTATCTAGGGCGTCCTCGGCCTTTTTCTTGTACTGGGGTAGCACTTTGAAGTAAGGCGTCTTGGACTTTTGTCCAAGCCCCGACGGGCCACGAATCTCGATGTACCGTTCGTCGCCTTGATCCTGCCTCTGTCCCTTAATCACTTTCAAGTCTTGAGTTGCCTTTATGTCTTCTGGTTTATCGTTTTGAGGCACCATGCCGATGTCTCGATAGTTGTTATCCTGACCCGGATCACCGGGTCCCCATCTTGGAATCAAGCCTCCCAGACCGGGAAGCAAACCGCCTCCCTGTCAGCCAAAGCACCCCTTCTTGATTGCTTCTTCGATGGCCTTCTTCATGTCCTCAAGCATCTTCTTCATCTCCGCATCAGACATGCCTTCAATTGCCTTTTCAAACTCCTTCATCTTGGCTTCGAGTTGCTTACGAAGTTCCTGCAGTTCTTGCTCGGTGAGTTGAGGATTCTTACCGCTTTGGCCCTCTGCGTTCTTCGCCTTGACCTGCTGCAGCAATTTCATGATTTCCTTGAACTCAGGCATCGTCTGCAACTTTTTCATGAAGTCTTTGATCTTTTGGCTCAGTTCCAATCCCTTCATCTGCTTTTGAAGGTCGCTCATTTGGCTCTTCATGGCCTCCATTTCTTCTTTGGAAAGCGCCTCGCCTTTTTCGTTTTTGCCGGATTCGAGCTGCTTCTCTAACTCCTTCATCATGTCTTTGAGGCTTTGGCTCTCCGACTTCAGGTCCTCTTCGCTCATCTTGTCAAACTTTTCCAGGTCCTGCTTGGAGATGTCCGCATCCGACATACCGAGCTCTTCCATTGCCTTTTGCTGAGCCATCGCCTTCATGGAATCTTCGGCCTTGGCAATGTTTTGCTCGCTCTGCTGAAAGTTTTGCTTCGACAATTGCTCCGCCTGCTTGTTGAGCTCATTAGCCTTTTGCATGGCTTCCTCTTTTGGAAGCTTTGCTCTCTTCAATTCGTCGCTCAAACGCTTGTATTGTTCGGCAAGTTTTCGGGTTTCGGGGTCAACCTCGTCTTTACGCTCGAGGAGCGGTTTAGCAACACGTTCTACTTGCTCTGCAATCTTCTTGAGGGCCTCTCGCTCGGCTTGATCTTCTTTTGATCTCAAAATAGGGCTGTTACCCAACAGAAACATGCCTGCGGCTAACACGCTAGCAACCATCCAGCCCAAATGCCAGCGATTGACTTTCATCGGGTAGACATCGGAAGGTTTGAGAGTAGCAAGGTGTGCGATTGCATCCTCGCGTTGCAGATCTCGCATCTCTGCCGTTTTGTTTTCAGCGGCCGTTCCGAGCCGGTTGGCAAGTTTGGCCCGACGATCAATGCTATCAGCTAGCGCTTGAGCGCTCACCTTTCGAAAGAAGCCAATGGCTCCGCCAACAAGTGCGCCTGCCGCAACGACAGCACAGAGCCAAACGGGCTCGGCGAGGAGTACTCGGAAATAGTCCAACGCCGCAACAATGAGGCTAATGACGGCGGCGAGGGTGCCACCGATTGCCAGGCCCTTCCAAGCTGACATCCAGCGGACTCGCCGACTAAACTTTGACAGTTTTCCTTCTAACTCAGACATCGAACTTGACTCCCGACATTCTCTTCTTAACGTGTCTTACGCCTAACCAGGCAAACAAAATCCCTACTACCAGTTCGCCCAAACCCAATCCGAGCCTTAATTCTGACGTGGATTGAAAGAGTGGCGCGAGCAAGTGAACTCGCCAGACCTTTTCTACATCAACATTTTGGTAGCGGTAGTTCTCCGCAATCATCGCTAAAACCGGCAGCGGTAGACCAACAACGAGCAACATTACCGCCACGAAGCCAATGCGAGCGGCCTTTACCGTGCTCGTTCGGGCGGAGATGAATCGGCTCAGCCCCCACCACAGCGTGCCGAATCCTGCCGCCCAAAAGATTGTTTGCAGCGCTTGGGGATCAACCATTTGATTGAACGGCACAACCAAACTCATGCCCAGGAATGCGCTTAAAATTAGCATTAGCATGTAGGGCAGCGCTCCCCCAGGCGTACCAGTTATCGCAGCCTTGATGTTAAAGTGTCCGTCATCAAAAAAACGCCTACTGCCATCATTGCCGTAGGCACAAATTTGTGGCCAAAGCAAAAAAGTGCAAAGGAAAAGGCCAGCTACATAGGAGCCGTAATTGCTAGGCGAGGCGGGGACAGCTGAACCACCGATCACCATACGATTGACCGACGTGAACGTGCTTGCAAGTCCTGCGATTGATGACCCAAGCAGAAGCGACAATGCCGCAATACCTAGGAGCCCATGGATGCGCAAGCTCTTAGTTTCGGCCGAGCCGGAGGGGCTCAACGCGCTTCCAGCCGCGACTAGCGCAAATTTTGCAAAAACGAGCGAGTAGATCGTTAGCAGTATCCAGTTTGGAACTTGGTGACCCCAAAAGAGCGAATAGGTGGGAGCCGAGTACGTGGCCGTAAACGGGATCAAGGTGACCATCCAATTGCTCGGGCCTGTCGCCCCTGACATCGATGTCACCCCCAAACTTGAGGCCGCGACGGGACCTGTGACAATGTAATAGCCAAAGATCGCGACATAGGAGGCTAGAATTGCCGAAATAGAATTTGGGCAAATGGCAGAGCAAAGCAGCCCGATGGCCATCATGACAATTCCGGAGTTTAAGATAATGATGACCGCCCCAATCACGTCACTCCAAGTTGCTCCGCCCATTACGACGCAAACCGAAATAATCGGCAGCGAAAGAATCAACAACATTAACAGATACCGAAAACCTGAGATCATCTTGCCGACGAGGAAGTATCGGGGTGAAACTGGGGCCGAGAACAGCAAATCAAGGGATCGGCGCTGCCGTTCCGTTGTGACCGCCGCCGCCGTCAGACCCGGAGCCACCAAACAGACAACTCCGGAAATCATGCCCATCAAAACACCATAGAATTGGGACAAATTTTGCTGTAAAGTGGAAACCGTGTTGTTGTAACCCGTGTCAACTTGGCTGCTATAGGCCAGACCACCGAAGATCACCATGAAACCCAGGTAACCCAGCCAAAGCCAGAGCGAACGATTACCACGCAACTGGGTTCGGTAGTCGCGCGTGACCGTTGCGTTGCCGAAGTAAGCCATGCGGGCCGAACGAACAAAATTTCTCATTGAACGGCTCCGGTTGTCAGTCGCATGAAGACATCCTCGAGGTTGGCCTGCTGCTCTTCAAAGGTCACTACCCGGTGCCCAGCCTTGATAACGGCCGAAAGCAAATCTGCCTGCTGATCGTGATTTCCCTCGAACTCGACGAGCAAGGTGTCCTCTTGAGCGTCAACGTTCAGAACGAACGCCTGGTCCTTTAGGAAGCTACGCACTTCTATCGAATCGGAGAGCACCCCGATCGAGAGGACGCGCGTAGGTTGGATGTGTTTGACAATATCGGCAACCGGCCCAAAGGCAAGCATATTTCCACGTTCAATGATTCCGACCGTATTGCAAAAGTCAGCCAACTCGGGCAAGATGTGCGAGGAAACGATCACGATCTTTCCCATTCGGCCCAGCTCGGTGATCAGCTCCTTAAGTTCAGCGCGAGCCCGTGGGTCAAGTCCGCTTGCAGGTTCATCTAAAAGCAAGAGTGCCGGATCGTGAACAAGGCATCTCGCCAGACATAGACGTTGCTGCATTCCCCTCGACAACGATTGGACAAAGGAATCTCGCTTCACAGTCAGATCTGTGAGTTCAAGTACGTTGTCGATTACGGTCTTGCGTTCTCGCGGCGGGATCTCGTAGATGTTGGCGAAAAAGTCGAGATACTCCCACACCTTAACATCATCATATAGACCGAAAAAGTCGGGCATGTAACCGATCTGACGCCGAACGCCCATCGGGTCACTTAGGACATCACACCCGTTGATCGAGGCTGTCCCCCGGGTCGGCTCAAGTAAGGTGGCGAGCATGCGAATCGTGGTCGTCTTTCCGGCACCATTCGAGCCAATAAACCCAAACACATCGCCTGGGTGTAGCTTGAACGAAACACCGTTTACCGCCGTGAGGTTGCCGTAGATTTTGAAAAGATTGTTAACTTCAAGCATGTTATTGGGACCCCACGCGTTGGTCAATGGAACGGAAACTTGACTCAGCGAAGGCCAAGAGAACGAACGCCGTTACCATGTAAGCGATTGACTGGATCACACCGTAACCAGAATTCATGGCGCGGGTCGTATCGTAGCCCGAGGACGTCGGGTTCATGGTTAGAACAGTCCAGAAGGGATGGAAGTACCACACCACGCTTTGGTCGGGTCCGCGTGTAAACGCCATCGCGAGGAACATTGGCAACACGACAAGCAGAACAAACACGGTGCCAAAAATGATTAGGTTTGCCGCAAACGCCCGGTGACAACGACTGGAAATGTACATCGAGAGGCCGGCCACAAAGAAACCGTAGGTTGCCACGGTCATTTGCTGTCCAACCAGGCTAGCGATCGGAGCGCCATTGTCATAAGGGTAAATGGCTACAATCATCGGCCAGAACAAGACCGTCGTAAGGGCAATCATGGCCCCGCCACTGATAAATTTCCCAAAGATGATCTGCCGGTTCGAGATGGGGGCAACCAGCAACATATCCCAACTTCGCCGCTCCCTCTCTCCAGCAATACTGCCGTGCATCATTGCGGGAACGATGAAGCTCAGTAGGGCAAGCTGGCACACGGAGATTGCGCTTACGGTTAAATCGCGCCTCGCCGCAAAAACGATCATAAATATGAACAGATAAAGCAGGCCAGCCATGATAAAAATGCCCGTGTTAGCCTTGCGACCTCTTCCCACGAGGAAAAACCGACGCAAGTTACGCTTGAACTCAATGAGTAATGGGTTTTCCAGAATCAGGTCTCGAAAATTCACAGGTTCCCTCCGTCAAGAAAATACACGAGACGAACACTGGAACGGTTTCCGGCAAGCTCGCCGATCTTGGGGCCTGGTCGCAAGCCCAGAACATAACCTGAAACCTTCACGCGATTCCGACCAGAATCCAGGGAGACAGACTCCCCACCCGGCTTCAGTGCGACGGGTACGCCCTCCCAACTGGCACCCGCCTTTAAGGTTCCGACCATGCCAAGAGCCCGTTTGGATCGCAACTCTACTCCCACCAGATCGTAAGGTGAAAGATTAACCAATCTAACTCGATCCCCGGTTTTCGAGAGCCGCAACCATTTACCCGAATCGAGCTTCTGGCTAAAAGAGAACTCCCGAAACGCCAAGTTAGGGACTTGCAAATCGGGCATTCTCACCTCGCCCGTATCAACCAAATCAAGCGTTTGATTACCTTGAGGCCGATAATAGTTCGGCATCCCGTTCTGCGCTATTTCAACCCCATCTAGCTTGAGATCATAGTTACCGCCGCGCGGAAAGAACATTTGCGTGTTGCCCAAGAAATAGGTTGACTTGCTTTGCTCGTCGCCAACCAAAGTGCCCACGATCATCAGGCTCATGTTGGCGCTATACAAGCCAGCGGCAAAACGAAAGAACACGGCCGCAAATCCCAGACTTACCAAGGGGGTAGTAATCCACGCCCATTCGCCTTTTCCCATCTTCCTTAGAATAAGCAGGTTGACGGGCACAACGAGAATCACATAAATCAACAGGATCCCAACGACGCTAAAGGTATCGGGCGGCTTGGCCTCGAAAGGATCGTTCACTTGTGGATCCATCGCCGCCGTGGACATGGGCGAGGGAGTGGGGCCGCCTCCATAGCCAGTTCCATACGAGTTATAGTCCTCCATGAATCCCCCGCTTTGCAGAAATGAACTCATCGAAGCGTAGCCGCTCACCAAGTTGAGCGATCTCAACAACTTCCCCTTGCCGGTCCAAGAATCAATTGGCCGCTCAAATGGATTGAAAGCGAGGAACAATAGGCGACCTGCACCAAAGCCTCGGGTAACAACGGCAGGAATACCCCGATATTCGGTTAGCACCCTCGCGGCGGGATGCACAAGTCCTCTTCGCATCGTGAACGAGCCGCTCAAGCTAAGGCCAAGAATTGACTCTCCCGCGTTGGGACTGAGTGTGGTCGGGCTCGCACCTGAGACGGGCAAGAAAGGCTGCCATTTTGGGTCCGTCAGAATCGGAGCAGAGGCGCCGCCCGGAATGATCACGGTACCACCCAGCAGCATGAAATTCATGAGTGCTTCGAAGGCATCATCCTTCATTCGCTCGGCGCCGTCGCCCAAGATAACTCCCGTAACACCATAGTAAGAGGCCGTTCGATCCGGCATATCTTGCGGCTTTACGAACAACTCCTGTAAGGTTGCGGCTTGACCGGCGTTACGCTTGTCTGGCGGATTTCTCAATCCGAGTCCGGTAGCGTTGTCTGAAACGAGCACAACACCCGGCTCAATCCCAACGTTTTCTGGGATCCTGGCTTCAAAGGTGCCCCGATTTGTAACAAGTTTAGCCGTCGGTGGCGGATACCCCATGCGCAGATTAACCGAAACTCGCTTTTTTGACCCCCGCGGCAGATCTACCGGAATCCGCATCGTGACCCCTTGACTTTCAACCAGGAACACCCCGCGCGCATCGGGACCAATGTTCTCCGCGATGAGCACATACGGGGCGACCACCCTCGGTGTAGTAATCCCAACAAACAGCGGATCAACACCAAAACCAATGTCTGCAGCTCGCGATAGAGCCACGCTAACCAAGCACGTGGCAACCGCAAAAAGCTTCGAAGGGGCGATGCACAACTTCATATGAGGCGCCTTGATAACACTAACGCTATTTTGACCTACAAAAGTTCACGCTTTTGCGAATTTGGGCCCCGATCTTACATAATCCACGCATGGACCTCAAAGAACTTGCCATTTCAAACATTGATAAAGCGCACGATCGGTATCGAAAAGACATCGAAAGCCTGACCCATGAGCAGCTTGATCAGCATCATGGCGGCGCTCGTTCAGCTTACGATTTCACGTACGAAGTTGCGAATGTGAACAATCGGGTCGCGATGAGAGTGCGGGGCGAGGACCCAGGGGCTCCCTCTGATGGATGGACGGTTGCACCGGATGACTTCAAGTCGAAGGAGGCCTGCACGGCCGGATTGGCCGAATCCGTCGCGAACCTTAAGTCGGCTTTGGAGGCTTGTGCAGACTTTACCGAAGTGCGAGACTTGCCGCTGGGCAAAATGAGCATTTTTGAACTGGCCAATTTCATGTTGGTCCACATGACTTATCATGACGGACAGCTTAACTTCATTCAGGCCATGGCCGATGATCAGGAAGTCCACTGGTAGCCCGGAAGACCTAGTGACTGGCGGGAAAGCGGTATAGTTTTCCCGTTATGAAGCGCATCTAATTCCGGCCCCTCGACACTCGGCCTAAATGGTCGCGCCCTTCGGAATTTTCTTTAGATGCTATTCAAGTCACCTCTCCTCAATACGCACCGCGATTATCGCAATCTCTTTCTTGGCCAAGCCATTTCACAGCTTGGCGATGCGCTTTACTACGTCAGTTTCATGTTCGCCGCGAAGAAAATGACGGGTGACGATAGCATGGTTGGCTTCGTCGGCGCGGCGGAAATGCTTCCATTCTTTTTGTTGGGACCCTATTCAGGGGTGCTGGCGGACCGCATCTGTCGGCGAAAAATCCTGTTGTGGAGCGACGTGCTGTCGGCAGCTCTACTCTTGTTGCTTGCCGCAATCACCTGGTTTGCATTCCCCTTTCCGGGAGTGATCATGATTGTTCTGGCATTTTGCATCGCCGTAATCCGAACCTTTTTCTTTCCGGCGAAAAATGCGGCCATTCCAAGGCTGGTTCCGGCGGATCAACTTCAACCGGCCTTTGCGCTATCGATCGGCACCCAAAACCTTATGTTTATGATGGGGACGGCCTTCTCGGCGGTTGTCATGTCTCCTCTCTATCACAATTTCGGTCTAAAAACCTTTCTCTTACTCATTGCTATCATCAACGCCGCAACCTTCCTAGCATCGGCTTACTTCGTGCAGAAACTTCCCCCGATCTTGCCAGAAAAGACCACCGAACAAAAGCATGCATGGATTGAATTCCGCGAGGGCCTGTCGTTTATTCGAAAGCGGGCTGACTTAATCACGCTGATGACGGTTGGGATGCTCTTTGGGCTTTGTATTGCTCCGTTCTTTGTAGCCTATGTCGCCGCCAATGACCAGTGGTTCGGCGGATCTCCCTCAACCCTCGCATGGGCTGAGTTCGCATTCTTTGCGGGAATGGTGGGTGGAAGCGCCTTGGTTGCACGCTATCCCGTTCGGCGGCCCGGCCTTTCCTTCATCCTTGCTTGCACGATCGTGGGGGTTGGAATTGTTTGTATGGCCTTCAGTCGCCAGTTTGTTCTCTATAGTGCATTCAACTTGGTTTGCGGACTGGCCGTCCCGTTCGCTGATATTCCCATTCGTAGCTACCTTCAAGCCACAGTGCCCGACGAGTTTCGGGGCCGCGTTAACAGTGTTCAGAGTATGACCACAACCGCGGTAATGCCGGTCGGAATGGCTTCTGCCGGAGCGCTGGTAAAGCAAATGGGGCTGGTCTTCGTCTTTACCGCCATGGGTGTCGGAACCACCATTGCAAGCCTGATCGGTCTGCTGGGTGGCAAATTCCGAAACTCGACCATGCCTGTCCCGGTCGCGGCGGATGTACCCGGGCCGCACGAAACCGATCCCCTGCGAGCTTAAGTTTAGTCGCGGTATCCTAATTGACGGAGTCACCCCGGATGGGTGGAAACGGAGGTCGGAGCAAGGATGCTCCCTCCAAACTCTGAGCGATTCTTAGCTCGCCTTCTTACTTTCTTCCCGAATGTAATCGCCGTTCATGATCTTGTCGAACGCGCCGCTTTGAACCCAACGCTCAAGTTCCTGAGTTCGGTGAACGGGCATCGGGTGCGTGTAAGTTGAACTCATCAGAAGGAAGATCAGAATTTTTCCCGCCGATTCCAATGTGCCGGCATCTTGATAAGCCCGCGCTTGATCCATAAACGCATCACGGCTCATTTCGTGGCTTAACCGGTTCGGACCTGCCGTCAGAGCCACGTTCGCATCAATCGAAATATCCAGCGATTGGGACACAAGCAGCCCCGCTCGATCTGCCGTAATCTCGGCTTGCCGATACCATTCGTACAAGGCTAGCACGAGCGCAATCGAGGCAACGTCACCAAGTCCAAACGTGCGGCGACCCACCATTTCGAGTAGCGGCATCAGAACTCGCGCGACCGACATGTAAAGGATGTGGTCAGCTTTGATGTGTCCTAGTTCGTGACCAATCAGGTGATACAGCTGCTCGTCGGTTAACGTGTCAACAATCGACGACCGCAACGTAATATAGGGCCGTTCCACTCCGCCCGCATGAGCATTAGGAAACGGATTGCTCGTGATGTAGAGCTCCGGCTCGGGCATATCCATCACTTCGCAAGACTCCCGCAAAATGTTGTAAAGCGTCTTATACTGGTTCGGACCGCAACGAACCGACATGCTCATGTTGTAGCAATAAAGCCAGCGATCAATGCCTACCTCGTAAAACTTTTGAATGATGGTGGGAAGCAAGGGAATTTTCTTCAAGCTTTCCAGCGCGATCCGGTCGGTATCGGCCACAAAGCTGGCGGCGGATATTCCTTCAAAGTGTTTTCTCTCTGACATTTGCTATTCCCTACGTGCTATTTTCGGCAACGTTGCAGATAATCCTAGTTATACTGGATACGTGAAGCTCTTACTGCGACTTTCGCCCCTCCTGTTCCTGGTTACCGTTGGTTGCGTTCGCACCAACTCCCTCACCGAAGTTAACGCCGATGGCTCATGGAAACGAACCGTCAAGTTCATCATGAGCAAGAACGCGATGGATGAGAAGACTCCCGCGGTCAGCGATGTTGCCATGCCCCCCACTGGTGCGGGATGGAAAGCAACGAACACCAAAAAAGACGATGAATACACATTCACCTTCACCCGTGACGCCAAGCTTGATGAGGTGATAACGAAGGATATTGCCCTCAAAGACAAGGATGGTTTGACACTGGTAAACGAGGTCACGGTCAAGCAGATCGCACCAAACCGGTTCAAATATCGCGAGACTTTCAAGTGGGTGGGCAAGAGCAAACCGAAAGGCGGAAGCGAGCTAACGGATGAGGACCTCAAAAAGATGCTGCCCGAGTTTTCCACGGCAGATGATCTGAACAAAGTTCGCGTCCAACTAATGGCCAAGCTGACCCGCATCCTCATGGGCCCAGGCGATCCAATGCTCATGCAGCTGGTGGCAAACCCAGATTATGGGGTTCGAAGAATGGTAAACCGTATGGCAAAGAGCTTCGAACAAACCCTCACGGAGGTTTACGGCGAGCGCCTGGATGCCGCCGCGAAAACAAAGCTGGTTAAGAAGATTATCGAAGCGGCTACGGATCAAACCGTGAACAAAACCAAGAGTGATGCCGAAAAATCCGGACCCGGCGATTCATCGCCACCCGTGAGCATGTTCATGAGCGTAAAACTGCCTGGCCGCATCGTGGAGACAGACGGCGAAGTTGATCCGTTCAGTGGCGAAGTCTTTTGGTCGATGTTCCCTGAAGCCGCATCATTAGGCGAAGTAAGCATTTCCGCCGTTTGCGAAGTAGGAGGCTAGCCGTGGTTGCCCTTGCTCTTTCATATTTGACGACCAGCCACCAGAGTGCAGAGATCGCGGAGATTCGAGCCAAGCTCGCAACCGCAAAAACAAATCCTGGTGCATTCCAAGAAGCCAATGAACTGATCGTCAAGTGCATCGAGAGTGACGCTGTTAAGTCGGCCGCCGATTATTCGTTTCTCTCCCGTTCGTATTGGCCCAGTCAGAATCGGCTTCAGGGCATGCGGGTGAAGTATGAGCTGTCCCTTGCCGCCCTATGCATGGGAGACCCCACCGCCCGAAAAGACTTGGCCGTTAACTGGAATCTCCTGATGGGGGCCTTGGATCGACCGTATCGATTCAAGAATCCGCCTACAGCCCCCTTCTTCGGGAGCTCGGATGAAAAGCTGACTGCGCAGACTGTGAGAGACATTTGGTCGGGCCACGTGCCTCGCAAGCAATCCGACAACTTGGAAGTTAAGAAGCTCTTCGATGCCGATCAAAAAGCTCGGCAAAGCGATTTTTCGAAGTTCACGATGAAGGATTTTGAGCGATTTGAGCGCGAAGACCGCGCCCGCCTTTCCCGCGCCCGCCAAATCCTCGCCAAAGGCAATCTTTTCACCGGAGCAGATTTCGAACGAACTGCCTTCATCTTTCAACATAGCGACCGGTTCGCTGATTACGCCACCGCCCACGAACTCGGAGTTTGCGCCTTCCTATTGGGAAACAAATCCGCCTCCTGGATCGCCGGAGCCGCCTACGACCGCATGATGCTTCGGGGTAGCTACCCGCAAAGATTCGGAACCCAGTTCTATATCACCAACGGCAAAGCGATCTTTGACAACATCGATGAGTCAGTCATGAACGACTCGATGCGCAAAGCCGTAATTCGGAAAACGCTGAAGGAAGCGAGAGAGCAGAAGTTCAATTAACTCCCCCCCTCCTGCCGAAGCGGCGGAGAGGGGAACGGCAGCTTTTTAGGCCGCTAAACGAAGCGAAGCCGAAGGCGATGACTCGGAGTTGTAAATCCAAGCCGTCGTGCTGTAGCTCGAGCTTTCGTTGTTGCTCCAAGCATAAAGCCGGAAGTTGGTCGGAACTCCAGGAGCGAAGTTAGCAAGCTTTACCGACTTGCGCTTCGTCGAGAAGACCTGCGTCCAAGTATTGCCATCCACCGAAGCTTCGATGAAGAACGTAACGCCATAAGGATTGCCATTGCGATCCCAGCTTAGGTTGACGTCGCCATTCGCAAACGCCTGAGCCACGAGATTCGTTGGCACCAACGGAGTGATCTTCGTAGGTGAAGTGTCGTGAACCGCCAAGCCCGTGGATTGGATCTGCTGAGGAGTAAGCCCGCCCTTGGCATAGACCTGCTTCGCCAAAACCGTAATCTGATCAATCAGCGCATCCTTCGCCGTATCTTGGCCCTGAGTCGCGGCTTTCGCGGCGAGATAGGCGTTCGCTTTGGCTGCGGCAGCGGTGCTAAGAGCATCGCGCGCCGCGGTTATGCTGGTTACCTGGGCGGCCGTTGCTCCGAACGTGCTCGGAGAAACTCCGATGGTCGTAATGAGCTGGCTGGCAAGCGTCACCAGGTTTGGAATAGGCGTCCCGTGAAAGCTGTTCTTAGCCATTAGCGGTGGCCCCCTCGCCGGTTAGGCGGTTGACGGTGTCCCGTAAGAGGGACGAAGTAATGTGTTTGTTCATTGTTTTCGCTCCTTTGTGCGAACGCAACACCATAACCAGGGCACGCGCGCAAGCTAGTAATTCTATCGGCGAGTGGTTCGGTGATCTTTAGGGATGTTGAATTGCTACGAGCGAGCCAATTGGAGCGAGGTTGACGAGCCTCATTGCGAACGAGTCACGAGGGACCTGGGCACTTTCAATGTGGCGCGAGGACGCGTAGCTGCCTTAAACACCATAACCAGGGCACGCGCGCAAGCTAGTAATTCTATCGGCGCGTACTTCCGTGATCTTTAGAGGGGCCCACATCCCATGCACGACTTGCCGCTGGAGACAGAAGGAGAACGCGAAGATCGCTACAGCGACGGCATGGACAACCGAGGTTGAGGAGCTTGCGTACAGCTAGCTCATTGTATTTGCTGGCCCTTACAACATGGGTACCCTTTAGATCAGATGGAACAACAAACTATCCCGTTCACCGCTTTTACGAGGATCCCCTCCAGCTTCATGATCGAACCGATCGAAGGATACTATGAAGTCAATGGCTTTGGCGTCATCTTCCTCAGTGCACTCGAGGTCCTTGCTATGCGCACCCCCGATAACAATGCGTTCGTTCTCGAACGTGTGCAGATACTAGGGGGCGAGCAAGTTCTAACAGCGCCGTGGCGAGTCGTGCGAGCGGTAAATTAACGGTCTCCGGCGCCAGCAAACTAGGACAAGTATCAAAACCGGGCTAGCTCAGAACTCTTCTCCGCTACACTTATTGGAAGATTCGTGAAGGGGTAACTAAGTGCTTTGGGCGGCGGCTCGAATTGCGTTGCTCTGAATGATACTCTTGCAGCTACTAGTTTCGATTCGTTTCAACTAAGCGCCACAAGGGCCAAGGCGCGGCGTAGGGCGCGAAGATCACTGAGTTTGATGTGGCTGTACTAACTGGATTCCTCGCCCTTCCGGGCTCGCTTCCACGCCAGAAGTTCGATCACTGGAGGGTTCTCGACGTTGTCCGGTATGATAACGTCATCATCGGGAAGGACGCCTGCCATGTCTGGATCATGCCTTCCAATCTCCCAAGCTTGACGGACGACCACCTCCCTCATAAGGATCCCGTTTGCAAGAACTGCACTCCAGCCCTCAGAGGTGTCCACATTTCGACCGGCAACGCTCAGAACATAACTTCCGTGAAACTCGAACATGTCTAGGAAACCTTGGAGATTCTGCGGGGAGTCTGCCAGCATTGTGTGCACTCGCACAACGGACTGAATAAATCGAGTGTCCTGGGCCGAACTGGTCGGAAGTTGTCCACTAATGAGAACGCGATAGTGAAAGGGATTCTGCCTGGAGATACCCCGAATCATGGAAATTCGTATGTTCTCCTGCAGCTGGTCTCCGTATGTCTGCCGCCAACCCTCCATGATCGCTCTACCTGCCTCGGCGTTGTCAAATCCGAAGGCCAATACCGGTGGTCCCGGCTCGTAAGGGGACCATGCGAAAAGGACACCAAACCACCCGGCCGCATCCCACACACCACTTCTTATCGGAGAAACAACGATAATCTCTGAGTGACTCAAGGTGGCCATGGATTTCCGAAAATCTTCGTCACTGCGTGGCGCATCGCCCTTTCTTCCTCTTCTTTTAGGTGTCACAGGCTCCGCATTCGATGGCTCCCACTTTTCTGCCGATATTGGAAAGACTCCCTTGCTCTTCCGCAGTCTGTTCAAGAGCTCTAAATCTTCTAAATCGCCAACTACATACTTCATGTCAGAGATTGAACGGCTTACGCTATAGGATCGCTCGAATAAGCTCGCATCTGACTTTTCCTCAAGCGCCTTAATCACCGCGTCCGACATGAAAGAACCAAATCCAATAACTAGAGCGCTTTCAACCAACTTCTGCGAAATCGTCCCCGGTTCACTCCAAAGCACTTTAGCTACACTGTCGCCATGAGTAATGGAAAAATCGACGTGTGCATCTGTCTCCAGCCGTAAGAGCTCAATGTTAGCATCTGAACTGCCGCTACTATGAAGTCGGACCACGACCCTTTCTTGAAAGGCAAAGACATCCCCGACAGTAGCTGTCGCAAAAATAGGCTCAATGAGAGCCAACAAGACCTCAGCTAAATGGCGCGAGGCATCCGAATTCTCAAATTCGAACTGAAATCTGCAACCAAACAGAGTCGTTGCCAGGCTAGTAGGTTCCCATGGAATATCCGCAGGTATATCGGAAAGCCTTAGGTCATCCGCCTCAATGTGATAGATACCATCCAAAAGGGAGCCTTTGGGCGGCTTTGGCATATATTCTAGAATAGACAACTCAGCTCCGAGCTTGACCCTTGCTAAGTCAGCTGCAACCGGAAGGTCGAGGTTGTCAAGTACCGCGGGAAGTGGCTCTAGTCCCGCCCTCGACTTAGTGGGTATCCGCAGAAGGAGTCGGCCAAGCAATATCTCGAACTTAGCTTCTTCATCGCGAATGATTCGATCAACTCCAGTCCGCTGGTAGGTTACAGACTGGAATACCCGAGTCAACTCATGCCACGCAAGAGATTCGCCAACCAAACCCAGGGCAACGGAGCAAATTCTTAAGTGAGCCAAGCTAATTCTAAGACCTGGGTGTAGCTCGTCGCTAGTCGCCAAGTACTGTAGGCCAATCGCGGATGCCGCGATAAACGCTGCCCGGGCGGCCCATGTCAATCCCAACCGCAAATACATATTGCCCAACAGAAAAAGGCAGTGGATGCATTCACTTCGGGTCTCATGCTTAAGCAAGTGGGCATGCGCTCGGCATAGCCGAACAACAGCTTCCCTTGAGTTCCCGGAATCGACTAGTGTCTCCGCTCGGTCAAGCTGCATTTTCGCGGCGCTTACCTCCCCCTCTCGGGTTGCCCGCAACTCCGCCGCACGATCATAAAGAGATTCGAAACTTGGGTCGGTCGGGATGACTTCCGCGATTGCTTCGATCCACTGAATAAAACCCTCAAAATCAAAGCCCAAATGCCGCGCTGCCTCCTGGAGGTCCCCCGCCATAGTTGCTAAGATAGTGCTTGGCATCCGCTTCTTATGCAAGGAAACGTATACCAATAATTGGAGCTTGAGGAACCGTGCGTTCAGTTCGGAAGACGAACCTGCAACGGAATGAGCGATGCATGCTTCGACAGCAGCTAGAAGCTCCTTTGTTCTCCCAAGTTTCGAATTTCCTTTGGTCTCACGTAGCGCAACTTGAACAACTTGCCACAAGTTACGCCATTTTGAAAGCGTTTCGAAACTTGGGTTGCTGCCAAGACTTTCAATGAATGCCTGATAACTTAAGAGAAATGTGGCGAAGTCCTCATACCACCAAAACTGGGTCCAAGCAAGTTGATACTCCACCTCGATTCTTTGGGCATCAGTGCCCAGAGTGGCTGCATATTGCCCTGCCTTTTCGAATAGCGATTCGACGGCCGGTCTGGGCTGTTCGAGAGATCGCGCTAGCTTTGCCGCAAGCAAAGCGTTCTCAACTGACAAAAAAGTAGGATTACTCTCTGATTCACTCTCGAGTTGGGACACAAGCTCAGTCAGTCGTTGTCTCTTCTTTTGATCTCTTGGACCAGGAAGAACATTGAACTTCTTCGCTGAATTGAACCCTAGCTCCTCGATGGCAAAGCGCGCGCAGTTATGGTACATGATGGAATCTATAAGCCAGGTGCGATCAAGGATAGAAATTGGCAAGCCATGCATAGTCGTAAGCTCATCTTGAGCCTTTTGTCGATCCTTGCTCGGTACAGCTTGGTTCGTTACAAAGATGATGCGACCATACGGTCTGCCTGTTGAAAGAATAGATTTGACGTCGCTTTGTACTTTCTGCTTCCACGCCTGCTTGGCGCTGATAGCAAATGCCCATCGCTCATTCGTCGTTTGCCTTCCCACTCCATCGAAGTAGGCATGCGAATCGGCGACCGGGAATGTATCAGCATCGACCTTACCATCGCCGCCACCGGCTGGCCCTGTATTTGGAATGAGATTCGCGCAAACTCTCTCCTCGCAGACTCGAAAGCAGAACCGCTCAAACGACTGCTCCTGGTTATTGGTTGTTATCGAAGTCAGGGCATGATTAATCACCTCTCGGTCGAAGTCTGTGACCTCTTCCAACTGGGAGTCACTGAACTCGGAAGGATGCTGCTCCTTGTAATATTCTCTGGGGCTCTTCATGGGAAGTCCTCTGCGAGTTGCAGCTGGTGAAAACGAACATGTCCGGCATGCCTCCTGCCTATTCTGTCACCGCCGATCACTCTCACTATGAGTTTACTCGTGCGTGATTAAGACAGCACCACGGGCTGCGGCGGCGTATGGCGCGAAAGAGCGGGGAACTCAAGCCAAGCCCAGAAAAGTGCAAGTTAAGCGCTAAGCATTCAAGGCGGCTCCGCGTCCTCGAGCCACATTGAAAAGGTCCTCTTTGTTCGTGCCACATTCGCAATGTGGCACCTCCTGTAAACGTCCATTGCGTGGACCGAAACCGGGTGAATCGTCTCAATAACAGTAAGTTTTTGGCGTAAAGCTGAACACAAGAAGATGTTTGCGATGTGAGGAACAGCCTTTCTCACTTGTTTTTGCTCCATCCTCCCTTGTAGTTGCTTCACTTTCACCTGTTTTTGCTTCATCTTCACGTGAAATTGCGTCAGATTCACCTGTTTTTGGCTCAACTTCACCTGTGTTTGCTCCTTTCTCACGTGGTTTTGCTTCACTTTCACGTGAGGATGGGAGCCCGTCTTTGCGCCGGTACGATGCAACCGTCGCTACGGGCCTAGGAGGTTCCGGCGTTATTCGAAATCGTAACCGATATAGAACGTCACCCGACCATCTGGCAGTTGCCGGATATTCGTGATACTCACGGGGAGCCCGCCGCCGAGTTGGGATCGGCTGGAGGGGGTGGTGAAGGGCGTGAATGCGTTGTTTGACGGGCTGGGATAGGGCACCATGCTTTGGTAAGATCGGGGGCCGTTCGGCCCTTCCACTCCGTGGGACTCTTCCAGAATCGGGCGATTGCCGACGACGTGCCAGATGAGTAGCCCTTCGGCGGGCAAGCTCTCATCAAAACCCTGCTTGCGGCGGTTTTCGACGAGCAGATACTCGCTGCCATCGGCGCGCATGAGGATCTTGTAGCATTCCGTTTTTGAACCGTTCACGGGGGCGAGAATCAACTTTTGGGGGACGGTGGGATCAATCACGGTTGGATTCAGCCATCCGAGTTGCATCTTGCACCATGCGCCGAAGTGTTGCGGCCGACCGTTGCCGGCTTGGTTGCTCATGGCGCACCAGATTCCCAATCCTTCCGAACCGGGGTTCTCGGGGCGGGCGTAGAGATCGGGCAGGCCGAGCATGTGGCCAAACTCGTGGCACATCACGCTGATATCGGTCATGCGAGGGCCACCTTCTTGAACGATGAAATAGGGCCAGCTCTTGCCTTTGAAGCTGTAACTTGCGCGGTGGGGCCAATAGATGCCGCCGCGCACGGTTTGAACTCGAGCTCCGGCATAGACAAAGAAAACGCCATCATAGCCGTCCAGCGCTTTTTCGCCATCGCGGTCGATGATCTTCTGCATGGCCTCGCCGAAAAGCATGCCGCGCGATCGGGCGCTGGTGCCGCTTCCTTCCGAATAATCCATCCGATTCTTGCTCACGGCCACCCAATCAAAAACCTTTCCTTCGACCTTAAGCGCGCCCACCGAAAGCTCGTTGTAGTAGTCGTTCATGGAGCCATAAACTTTCTGACCGGTCACGCTTTCTTTGTTGCTGTAGGTGCCGGTGCTGAAGAGCGAGTCCTCCCAATCCTTGTTCGTAATCTTATCGTTATGCTTCACGTCGGCATATTCGATGCCAACAATCGCGAGGCGGAACGTGGGTTTCTTCCACATGTTGCGCGCGGAGAAAGTTTGCGAATTGGGGTTGGGAGCGGGGGGATCGAGGACGGGCTTGGCTTCGCCTTCTTTGCCTTCCCGAATATAGGTGATGACGACCGTTTCACCGGCCTGTTTCTCGTTCAGAATAGAATCCAAGCGAGCCGAATCGGCCAAGGGCGATCCATCAACTTTGATGACGAGATCCCCACTTTTCAAGCCCGCTTTATCAGCGGGAGAACCTTCGGTGATCCTTCGGATCGGAGCTCCATCGGCGGTTGCTTCCGAGAGAGAGAGCCCCAAAACTGCGCGCTCCTCATTGAGAATCATCGGGCGGCTGGTGGCGGCGAGGGTCGCGGTGATCTCGCTTTTGGCCGTTCCTCGGGTGATCGCGAGCTTCACGGTTGCACCCGATCCGAGACCTTGGACAAAATCTCTCAGCTCGGTTTGGGACTTCGGTTTGAGGCTGTTGGCGCTGCGAATAACATCGCCCACTTTCAAGCCCGCTTTCTCGCCGGGGCCGTCCTCCTCTATCTCGGCAACCACAACACCGTCCTTATGCGGTGTACAAAACACGCCGAGATAGCCGGTCCGGCCCAAAACGCGGCCCGTTAGCGGCGTTTCTTTCCCGCGAATCGCGGTTTCGACCGTCTTGAACCCTTTGAGCTCAAGGTTGTCGCGTGTATTGAGCGCAACCTGGGCCGAAGCCGATCCGATGGCTAATGCCAATGCAAAAAACTGTATCCTAAACATGTTTCAAAGGGAACCCCACTGCAAATTACCGCGAACGCCCGATTTCTGGTTCCGGTAACCTCTTGGCGTGTCCAGCAACTTAAAGATTGAACGTATTTGCGCTTACCGAATTGACTTGCCCCTTAAGGAAGGAAGCTACAAATGGTCGGGCGGGAAGTCGGTTTCCGTTTTTGATAGCACCGTCATCGCCGTACACACGAACCACGGGATAACCGGCTACGGCGAGGTTTGCCCGCTGGGGCCGTTCTATCTTCCGGCCTATGCGAAAGGGGTTCGAGCTGGCCTTGAAGAACTCGGACCCCATTTAATCGGCTACGACCCGACCGAGCTCGGCGTTCTGAATCGCCGCATGGATTCGGCTTTGCTCGGTCATCCCTACGTGAAATCGGGGATTGATATGGCTTGTTGGGACATCTTGGGGAAGGTGAGCGCAGTGCCCGTTTGCACGCTGCTTGGGGGTCGGTTCGGGGAAAACGTGGCGCTGTATCGCGCAATCTCCCAAGAATCCCCCGAGAAGATGGCTTCGATGGTTGGGCAATATCGCTCGGAGGGATATCGCAAGTTTCAGCTCAAAGTCGGCGGCGATCCGTTTGAGGACATTGATCGGATTCGGGCGGTTTCTGGAGCATTACAAAAGGGAGATCGCTTAGTAGCCGATGCGAACACGGGCTGGCTGATGCACGATGCGATGCGGGTTGTGAAAGCAGTGAGCGACCTCGATGTTTACATCGAACAACCGTGCCGTAGCTACGAAGAGTGTCTTTCTATACGGCAACATTGCCCGTTGCCGTTCATTCTGGATGAGAATATCGATTCACTCGAAGCGCTCTTGCGAGCCCACGGCGACCGGGCCATGGACGCGGTTAACATCAAGATCAGCAAGCTAGGTGGACTCACGAAGGCGCGCCAAGTGCGCGATTTATGTGTTTCTCTTGGAATAGCCATGACGATTGAAGACAGTTGGGGCGGTGATATTGTGACGGCGGCGATTGCGCATCTGGCCCACAGCACACCGAGCGAGTTGCTGTTCTCGACGACGGATTTCAACAGCTACACGCCGGTCTCGTTTGCGGATGGAGGGCCACAACGGGTGAATGGGACGATGGCGGCATCGGCAGCGCCGGGATTAGGGGTTTCGCCGAAGTTCGATCTACTCGGCGAAGCCCTCGTCACCGTTGGCAAGTAGCGTCACCAAGCGACTGAATCAGCGCAATACTTCCGAATATCCTCACCTACGCTGGGCGGCATCAACTCAGATTCTGGCGAGGCATACCTCAAGACCGCGATTTGTCCAGCGTGGTAAGAATCATGGTGATTCACCATCTGAATCAGCTTCCAGGCAGGCCACGGTTTGTTGAAGTTGGTTGCAACTTCAGCATCGAGGTCGCTATTCGCCCAAGCTGCCATCCAGTAGTCGTGCGCTCGCTGGTGATAATCCAGCGCCTTTTCCCACGAAGGTTCGAATGAATCAATTTCAGCTGCGCAGTGGCTCCATCGGATTTCGGTATTTTTCCACGCGATACTCGCGTACATGAATTTCCCCAGGGCCATATGCAAAACGATGCTGTGGATGGAGCCATCGGTATGCAAGTAATCTGAACCCTGTTGGGGCAAGACGGCCCAAGCTTGATTCTCCGTGACACCTTCAAGGGAAGTCATAACATCTTTGAACCCAAGTTCCGCATTGCTTATCAAGAGTTCTCTCATAGGCTTTGTAACCTCAGAATCGCGTCCTCTAGGACGTCGTCCTCGTTGGCGAGGCAGAAGCGTACCCATTGCGCGCTTGTATGATCCTGAACGAAATCGCTGGAAGGCACGGCGCCTACTCCGGTTTCACGAATCATGCGAGCGACAAACTCCCCGCTCGAAATCCCCGGAAATGCTCGCTCATACGAGCAGATCATATAATATGCCCCGGCTGGACAAAGGGGATCAAGTCCAAGCTTAGTCAACTCGGCCACAAAATAATCTCGCTTTTTCTCGTACTTTGACATGAGCTCAGCGTAGAACGAGTCATCAAATTCGTTGATGCCATCGGCAACCGCCTGTTGTAGCGGCGCGGGTGGGCATACGTAAACTGCATCCAGAAACGAAGCCATCGCCTCGCTCATGGCTTCGGGCACAACGGCGTAGCCCATTCTCCACCCCGTGATCGAGAACGTTTTAGAGTATCCGCCCATGGTTATTGTGCGATCTTTGAGGCTCGGAATTGAAGCAGGCGAAAGGTGCTTTACGCCGTTGAAAGTCATGTATTCATAAATTTCGTCGGTAACGAGCATGCAGTCAGTGGGCTCTAGAATCTCGGCGAACCGGTCCAACTCCTCGCGCGAAAAAATCCTGCCGGTCGGGTTGCCGGGGGTGTTGATGAGGATAAATTTTGTTTTCGATGAAAGCGCGCCCTTGACTTCATCAAAGTCAATCTCCCAATTTGGGGCTGTTAACGGGATTACTTTCACATTCGCCTGATAGCGCTTCAGGGCTTGCATGTGATAGGGATAGGAAGGCTCGAAAACGATCGCCTCATCGCCCGGATCAAGGAGCACTCCACACACACCTTCAAATGCCCCGGTTGCGCCACACGTAACCATAATGTTTGTGTTCGGGTCGGCCCCAACATTATTGAAATATGCAAGTTTTTTAGCCAAAGCTTCCCTTAACGAGATTAATCCGCGTGGATTCGTGTATCGATTGATGCCATCAACAGCGGCGCGATGAGCCTGTTCGATAATGAAAGGTGGCGCGGGCAGGTTGCACACGCCCTGACCCAGATTTACGCCATTCACCTTCATTACTTCCAAAGTCACCTGGCGCAGGGCTGGGGACTGGAATGCGCTAGTTTGGCGGGAAAGCAAGGGCCGAATGTCCATCAGAAGGAAATATTATGCCTGGTAGACTCAACTGAGTGGAGATTGAAGCGAGAATTGAGCTTGCGGCGCTGGTGAGTTGGGCACACGCCAAGGGTTGGGCCCCTGGTACGGGAGGAAATTTCAGTCGCTTGCTCTCGACTGACCCTTTCGCACTCCTGATCACTCCAAGCGGGCTCGATAAGGGTTCAATCGGAGCCGATGACCTCATCATCGTGGATGCCAGCGGGCAGAAGATTAAGGGGAAAGGCAACCCCTCAGCGGAAACCCTCATTCATGTGACAATCGTCGAAGAAACGGGTGCCACGGCCATCGCCCACACGCACTCTATTTGGAACACTTTGGCTTCCTTGCACGGCGATGTCTACACGATGAGCGGCTTCGAGATGCTTAAGGGGCTGGCTGGCGTTTTAACCCATCAACACGTCGAAAACATCCCAGTTCTCGACAACTCGCAAGACATGGTGGCCTTCTCACAGACGCTCCGGCCGAGGTTGAAAGACACTCATGCCGTGCTGTTGCGTGGTCACGGACTTTATACTTGGGGCCATAATATGTTCGAAGCACGGCGACATTTAGAGGTTTTGGAGTTCCTTTTTGAACTCAACCAGCGCGCCCGGCGTATGGATTAAGAATATGGCCTTTCTCACAATTCCTGACAAGAATCAGACCATCACCGACTACTCTGAGATCAAAGATTATCTCGCCAAAATTGGCATTGGCTACGAGATTTGGAAGCCGGAGCATGAAGTCTCGGACGGTAGCCCTAGCGAAGTGGTTCTTGAGGCGTTTGCCAAAGAGATCGAAGAGCTCAAATCTCAAGGCGGTTACCAGGCGGCCGACGTGATTGACCTCTATCCCGATACGCCAAACCTCGATACCATGCTCGCCAAGTTCAGCCGAGAGCATTGGCACGATGAAGACGAGATTCGGTTTATCGTGGAGGGTAACGGCGTCTTTCACATTCGGCCCAAAGATGGTGATGTAGTTGGGCTCTATGTTGAGAAAGGCGACTTGGCCCGAGTTCCGGCCGGGACATGGCACTGGTTCGATTTGCGAAAAGATAAGCGGATCCGCGCGATCCGCCTTTTCCAAGATCCTGGGGGCTGGACGCCGTATTACACGGAAAGCGGAGTGGATGCGGGATATATGCCGGTTTGTTTCGGACTGGATTTCATTCCGCCCCAGTTGGCAAATCTGTAATCGTGGTCTTTGCCGCCTATCTGCTCGATATCGAAGGCACCACCACGCCTATTGACTTTGTCACGCGAACGTTGTTTCCGTATGCTCGCAAATATCTCAGCCAATACGTCCAAAGTGGCATTTCCTCGGAAATTCTAGTTGAACTCGAGCAGGAACCAGATTGGTCGGGTTCTCGTGATCTCGTTGAATATTTGCAGTCTTTGATGGACCAAGATCGAAAGTCAACCGGGCTCAAGATGATTCAAGGGCAGATTTGGGAATCAGGCTATGCTTCAGGCGAACTGCATGCCGAAATCTACCCTGAAGTCGAGTTGGCTATGCGCAACTGGATTAAAGCCGGTGCGACGCTTCACATTTTTTCTTCGGGAAGCGTCCTTGCCCAAAGGCTCCTCTTCGGGCATTTGCCTGAAGGAGATTTAACGCCACTCATCACGTCGTATTTCGACACGACGACCGGGCCCAAGAGAGTTCCAGAAAGTTATGGCAAGATCGCGAATAGCATAGGAAGGAATCCAGCCGAGATTCTGTTTTTAAGCGATATTATCGAGGAAGTAGACGCCGCAAGAGCCGTTGGGATGACCGCCACCCAGGTTCTACGGGGCACCGAGGTGAACGATTTCCCCCGAGCCATTAGTTCGTTTTTGCAAATAAGCTAAACGCCTTGCTTTCTGATTCTATTGTTCTTGTTTGGTGCCTTTCCTGTTGGTTTGGCAATGTCGGAGCCTCCAACCGGTCCTTTCCCTTCGGGTCCAGTCTTGGGCTCTCGAAGCTTCTCCAGTGCGGCTTTTATGTCTTTCTTAGATGGTCGTGACATCGTTGTTTAACAGTACCCGATGGTGCGGTTCATATCTTCCGAAATCTCGCCGCGGCAATGGAGGCAAATACAACGGCAAACCCAATCAAGCCCAGCGAAGGCACGAGCGCCGCGCCAAAACCTTGACCACGCCAGAGCATCGCATCGAGCCCATCAACTGACCATCGAACAGGGATGAAGAGAGAGATAGTCTGCACCCATTTGGGCATCATCCACGCGGGAAACCACGCTCCCCCCAACATTGACATCATCAGGACCGCGAGCACAGAAAATCCGCGACTTTGCGCTTCCGTCTTTCCAAGCGAAGCGACGAACAATCCGAAAGTGGCGGTTACCAAAGCTGTCAAAATCGCAATCAATCCAAATCCGAGCAAGCTGCCCTGAAGCCTGACCCCCATCGCGACGAATCCAAAGAGAAACACGCCCAGCATGATGAGTAGCGCGATGATCCATGATCCCAGACCACGACCAAGAAGGAGCGTGTTCATGGTCACTGGCGCGGCTCTCAGCATCTGCGCTATGCGGCCGGGGCGTCGTATAGCACGAGGTGCGCGCAGCTCACCGAGAATTTTCCGTCGTGGGTGACTTCCATGGGTTTTCATATCCCTCGCTCCAGATTTCGGCGACGTCATTCAGCGTTGCACTAGTAACTCCGAGTTTTTTGCACATTTCAAGAAACTCACGTATCACTATGATCATTTGAAAATTGAGGTATTCGCGCTTCGAAAGCGGCTCCAATCGTTCGGATTCCAAATCCGGATGGTCATACCCAACTGACGTTCCCTCAAACTCGTACAGGAATGTGATAACAGATTCAGCTATCTCGTGGCGAAAGGAGAGCTCATGTTGATCGTTAACAACGATCAACATGAGCAACCCAAGAACCTTCAGCGTAATGATCGGCCGAGTGATCATCAGCCCCGAGAGTTCCAAACTCAATCGCTCTAAGTCATCTATTTCCGAACCCGTCAGACATGTCCAATTGGGGCCAAGTCGAAAGGCACGGACTAGATCAGCCTTGAATTTGTCGAGAGATTTTGCACAACTCATATGATAACAACTACAATGCTAGTATTGGCGTAAAAACTGGTCCGAGAATCGGTGGCAAGGCCGGTGTGGCCGCCCCTCCCGATGCCGCCTTCCGAGCCCCGTAGGACTTTTCGAGGTTTTTAACCTTCACCATGCGTTTAGATACGAGGTGGCACATGTCAAAGATCCGAATGGCCCAGGACCGGTATTCTGTCCGCATATGGGCAACTCGTTTCTCTATCCTGATCACCTGGGCGACTACATCCTAAATCATTGGGTGCGCGAACCCGAGATCATGCGAGAGCTTCGTGAACTGACGGCGCTAAGGGAAGATTCAGGCTATCAGATCTCTCCAGACGAAGCGCAGTTTCTGGCATTTATGACCAGAGCAATCTCAGCAACCCGATATCTCGAAATCGGCGTATTCACCGGATACTCTTCTCTTGCCGTAGCGCTAGCGATGCCCGTGACCGGAAAGATCACGGCGTGTGATATCAGCGAGGAATTCACAGCGATTGGGCGTAAATTTTGGGAACGAGCCGGAGTTTCAGAGAAGATTGAACTGCGAATCGCTCCCGCGATGGACACACTGCAAGATCTGATTAACGAAGGAAGAGAATATGATTTCGCGTTTATTGACGCAGACAAACCTAACTATGCCCACTACTATGAAGCGTGCCTCAAGTTAGTACGCAAAGGCGGCCTGATTGCGGTGGACAATGTTCTCTGGGGCGGGAAAGTTACTGATCCCTCGTTCCAAGATGAGAGCACGATTGCGATTCGGGAGCTGAACTCGTTTATTCAACAAGATGAGCGTGTTGAAGTGTGCCTGGTACCCATCGGCGATGGGGTAACCCTCACGCAACGACGATAGCAGATCACTTACTTTGCTTGGCTAAGTGATACAGGCTTCACGCGGTCTCTCTTCGCAACCGGGCCTCAGCTCGACGAAATCTGATCCGTTGGTCAAGGATGCCAAAGCCCTGTATCGAGAGCTTAATGATTGAATTCGCAAAGGACAGCCAGTAAAAAGCTAGCGCCAAATACCATCCGCTGGATTGACCCCAATCCCTAAGGTCGAACGGCGGCAAGCTTTCTCTGATGGCCAACGAAACGATGAGCAGAATCACCAAGAGCATGGCCGCTTCGGCGAGATAGGCTAGCCAGTAATTGGCAACGATGCCAACCGAGGCAACGAGGAGTAACAAACCGATACCCAAGAGCTCCTGTCGAAGCTCCGACTGGATACGAGGGTCACAAGCCGCAAAAAATAGATAGAAACCCAAGCACGTCTGAGCTACCATCCAAAGACAGCGACCAAGCGTGAGCCACTCGGGCAAATATGACGCCTGTATAAACTTGAGCCAATCATCAATCGCCTTAGAAAAGCGGTCCATCAAGAAACCCGATGTTACCGCTAAAGCCAGGACTTTGCGCTTACTTTTCGCCTTTGCGTTCGTGGCTCGAGCGTGCGAAGATTCGGATGGGTGTTCCCGGCAACGGGTGTGCCCTTCTGATCTGATTCATCAAATATCGCTCGTAGGAGAAGTGCATCAAGTCCGGATTGTTGCAAAAGAGCACAAACGTGGGCGGTTGAGTTGACACTTGGGTGGAGTAATACACTTTGAAGGCGCGTCCTTTGCTGGTGTATGGCCGGCGGAACATTGCATCCGCAATGAGCCGGTTTAGCGATCCGGTCGAAATGCGGAACGCGTAATTCTCCATGGATGTCAGCACCGTTCTTAGGCATGGCTCCAAGCCCAACCCTTCTAGTGCGCTGGAGAATACGATGGGGGCGTAATCAAGCTCTGGAATCTCGTTTCGGATCACCTCAATGAGCTCTTTCTTAGCTGGTGACTTCGTATTGACTAACGAATCGCCGGGCTCAACGAGGTCCCACTTGTTTACGCAAAACACGCACGCTTTTCCGGCATCGTGGGCAAGCTTTGCAATGCGCTTATCGCCGTCAGTCAGTCCTTCTTCGCCGTTAACCACGACAAGCGCACATCCCGCTCTTTCCAGGGCTCGCGTGGCGCGATTCACCATGTAGTATTCGACAGTGCCTTGAATCTTGCCTCTACGCCGGATTCCTGCCGTATCAATCAAGCGGAAACGCTCCGACTTGTACTCGATCAATGTATCAATGGCGTCGCGGGTGGTTCCAGGAATGTTACTGACGATGGATCGTTGTTCGCCGGTAAACGCATTCAACAAACTGGATTTGCCAACATTGGGTCGACCCACGATCGCGAGCCTAATTTCCTCGCGATGATCCTCCAGTTCCTCATGTTTTGGCAGAAGCGCGACAACTTCATCGAGAACCTCGGCTACCCCGCGACCATGCAGGCCCGAAACGGGCCAAACGTCGCCAAGGCCTAGCTCATAGAACTCAGAGGCAAACGAATCCCGCTGAGGATTATCGGCCTTATTGACAATAATAAAAATCGGTTTAAGCAAGCCCCGAAGTTGGTGGGCAAGATCACGATCATCGGGAGTTACGCCGGCCGTGGCATCAGCCATAAAGAGCACGACATCAGCCTCCGCAATCGCCACTTCAGCCTGAACTTTGATTTGCTCGATAAGCGGGTCATCGTCGGAGAACAGAATTCCACCCGTATCGACCATTGTGAACTTGCAACCGCGCCATTCGGTTTCGGCATAGAGGCGGTCGCGCGTGATTCCGGGCGTATCTTCAACTACAGCTACGCGCCGCCTGATTAGGCGGTTAAACATCGTGGATTTACCCACATTTGGGCGACCAACAATGACCACAACTGGAAGTTTTGAACTCATTGGGGAACCCTCAAGGTACCATCTTTGCTAGTCTCTGTGTTCTTTTTGCCGCATCTTTTGCTAAATTTTGACTTCAAGCCCGCTCCTCACTTGGTCCGGCAGGCCCATTATTTGGAGGGATTTGTCGGGCGAGCAATTCCAGAATTTCTTGGTAGCGAAGACCCACGGCGGGCACATGGTATCGGATTCGGGGTGGTGCTAGACGCGCCCAAATCGTTTCGGTGGGGGAAACTTGTGCCGAAGGTTTACGTTGAAGGCTACTATCATAGGAGCGTAAGCCCGGGAGCCAGCGAACAGCCCCCAAACGGAACTGACGCTTATGGGATTTTGAATTTTGTCCGATACGAGTTAA
This sequence comes from Fimbriimonadaceae bacterium, assembly GCA_040081075.1. Classification (GTDB taxonomy): domain Bacteria; phylum Armatimonadota; class Fimbriimonadia; order Fimbriimonadales; family Fimbriimonadaceae; genus JANJUB01. Next base: position 34,428 of record JBEBHJ010000017.1, read on the forward strand.
CACCCGAAAAGCGCACAAGTTTCTATTTCGATATCGGAGTGGGTTTACAATATGCCGATCAACGCACCGTTGACTTGTCCGGCCGGTTGAGCTCGACCCCAACGCTCGGAATCGGCGTTGCTTTCCGCGGTACAGACGCAACCTATTATCTGGGAGCACGATTCTTTCATCTTTCAAATGCTGGTTTCCAAGGTAACAACCAAGGCCAGAACCAGGTTCTCATCACATTTGGGGTCAAATTCTAATGCCTACGCTGGCCGAAGTGCGAGACCAGTTTCCCGCCCTCGCTGGCGATACCATTTTTCTTGAAAATGCGGGCGGGTCTCAAGTGCCGTCATGCGTTATTAACGCTATCAGCGACTACATGCGAAACTCTTACGTGCAACTTGGCGCACCGTATCAGGTTGCTGAGAGAGCGACGCAGACCGTTGATAATGCGCATGAATTTATCAATCTATTTATGAACGGCGTCGGCATCGGCGAGGTCGCGCTGGGACCCTCGTGCACGCAGCTCGTCACCATGCTTGCCGAGTGTTATAGTCGAAATCTCAAACCTGGCGACGAGATCATCATCTGCGAAACCGCCCACGAAGCCAACGCTGGTCCATGGGAGAAGTTAGCCCGATTTGGGTTCATTCTTAAGACCTGGAAGATAGATCCGCTCACGTATCAGTGCTCGCTTGAAGATCTGGAGGCGATGCTAACAGAACGCACCAAGATCGTTGCCTTCCCGCATGTTTCAAACTTGCTCGGCGAGATCGTGGATGCCCAAGCCATTTGTGCATTGATTCGCTCGGGTGGGGCCATTTCGGTGGTTGATGGGGTCGCGTTTGCCCCTCATCGGGCGATTGACGTCAGGGAGCTGGGTGCGGATTGGTACGTTTACTCAACTTACAAAGTCTTCGGCCCACACATGGCGGCGCTCTTCGGGCGCGCTGAGCGGTGGGCGGAACTCGAGGGTCCAAACCACTTTTTTGTCCCGGCGAGCACGTATAAATTTGAACTTGGAGGCACATGCCATGAAGGGTGCGCTGGATTACTTGCGCTCCGAGACTACATGGGCTTCGTTTCAGGATCAGCTCAAGTCGGCCGCAACGAAATGGAGGAGGCATGGAAGACGATGACCGCCTTCGAGCTACCGCTTCAAGAACGGCTCCTTAGTTTCTTGGGATCGAAACCGGGCATCAAGGTCGTAGGTCCAGAATCGTCGGGGCCGAATCGCGTTTGTACAATTTCCTTTTTAAGCGAGAAGAGCCGACCCGATCAGATTTGTGAAGAGACTAGAAAAGCGAACATTGGCATTCGCTATGGTCATATGTACGCATATAGATTGTGTGTTGCTGCGGGCATCAACCTTGACCTTGGCGTAACTCGCGTGAGCATGTCGCACTACAACACGTTGGAAGAAATTGATCGCTTGATCACGGTGCTAGATCCGATTATTTGACCGATCGCCAAAGCATCAGCAGGGCAACCTGAGTAGCCCTTCGGCGAATGTCTTCTCGTATCCCGCGAAACTGATGCTCCTCGACGGTCGTGCCATCCGGACCGGACATCGCCACATAAACTAGGCCGACGGGCTTATCTCCAACGTCGCTCGTCGGACCGGCGTTTCCGGTAATTCCCACGCCATAGGTTGAACCGAGCTTCTCCCGCGCGGCCTCAGCCAGCTTGATCGCCATTTCAGCGGAAACGGGAGCGCTCGTGTCGGTTATTCCGGCCAGCGTAGTTTTTGTGCTTAGCTGATAAGCGACTAACCCACCGACAAAAGCCGCGCTGGCGCCTGGCGTTGCCGTAAGGCGTTGAGCGAGACCGCCACCCGTCATGCTTTCGCACACGCCGAGTGTTTGGTCCCGGCTTTGCAGCAACGCGAGCACAGCTGATTCCAACTCACACGAGCCCTCGCCATAGATGTGCCCCCCAACTTTATCACGCACCAGAGTTTCGAACTGCAACAGAAGCGCATCGGCTGATTGTTGTGATTCAGCCGTGGCGACGATTCGTAGCTTGACTTCGCCGAGGCCGGCATAAGGGGCAATCGTCGGGTTCTTCGAATCAATCAAATCGCCTAGTTCTCGTTCAAGGAGCCCTTCTCCTATTCCGCAAGTTCGAAGCACTTTGCTCGCAATCGCTCCGCCTACGATATTTTCCGAAAGGAACTCTCGCACCGGGCCGTTGATCATCGGCTGGAACTCGCCTCTTGGCCCCGGCAACGCAATAATGAACTTCCCACGAACTGGGCAGATTAGACCGGGGGCGGTTCCATTCGGATTCTCTACAAAGAAAGCTCCCGTCGGCTTTTGGGCTTGGCGAGCTTGCCGCTCCGTCCACGCAATTTTTCGGGACCGAAACAGGGCTTGCAAACGCTCGATGGCAGCTGCATCAGTTTCAAGCCCAACACCCATAACCTCGGCGATTGCCAGCCTCGTCAGATCGTCTTCAGTCGGACCCAATCCGCCAATGGTGAAGACCACGTCGCTACGGGAAAGCGCAAGGTTGAGAGCGGAAACAATTGCGGGTAAATCATCTCCGACCGTCTGCCGGCGCCGATGAAGGATGCCCAACTCCGGCAGAATTCCACCCAAAAACTGAGCGTTAGTATCGGCAATCATCCCCGCTAGGAGCTCTTCGCCGACGCTTACAATCTCAGCTGATTTCATTTATTCTAAAGCAAGCTTCAGCACTTGGGCTGCTTGGGTCACAAAGTGGATTTCGAGATCCTTCCGTATTTCTTCAGGCACCTCTTCCATATAGTCTTTACGACAATCTTCGGGAAGAATGAGGGTTGTAACCCCGGCCCGGTGAGCCGCCAACACCTTCTCTTTGATTCCCCCTACCGGCAATACTTGCCCGGTAAGCGTGATTTCGCCGGACATGGCGAGCCTCGATTTCACGGTCTTGCCCGTGAGCAGAGAAACAAGCGCGGTTAGCATGGTGATGCCCGCGCTTGGCCCGTCCTTTGAAACCGCCCCGGCCGGTAGATGGACGTGGATTTCAGCCGTATCGTAAAACTCAGGGTCAATCCCAAGCTTCGCTGCATTGGCCCGAATAAAGCTCAGTGCTGCCGTGACGCTTTCTTTCATCACATCGCCAAGTTGACCCGTCACGATCAAGCCCTTCGCTTTCGATTGCATTAACGCGGTTTCGACAAACAGAACCTCGCCGCCGACTGGAGTCCAAGCCAATCCCACTGCTAATCCCGGTTTCATTTCGCGGTCGGCAACTTCGTCATGTTGGAATCGAGGGGCTCCGAGGCACGTTTCAATGAACTTCTCGTTGACGGTCACCTTAGACGTGCGACCCTCGGCGAAGAGCCGTGTTGCCTTCCGTGTAACGCTGGCAATCTCTCTTTCGAGGTTTCGAACGCCCGCTTCTCGCGTGTAGAACCGAATTAGTTTATGAATCGCCGCATCTTTGAACTCAATCTGACCGCGCCTCAAACCGTGCTCTTCGATTTGCTTGGGAACGAGGTGGCGCTTAGATATCTCGACTTTCTCCTCTTCCGTGTAACCGCCAAGTTCAATTACTTCCATTCGGTCGCGCAATGGCGCGGGAATCGTGTCAATGCGGTTCGCCGTCGTGATGAAAAAGACTTTGCCAAGGTCAAATGGCGCATCAATGTAGTGATCGCGAAAGGTCCCATTTTGCTCGGGATCCAAGACCTCAAGTAGAGCCGACGAGGGATCACCCCGGAAATCTTGTCCGAGTTTGTCTATTTCGTCCAAAACAAAGACCGGGTTATTGGTTTCGCCTCGTCTCAAGCCCTGGATGATCTGACCAGGCAACGCCCCTATGTAAGTTCGGCGGTGCCCGCGAATTTCTGCCTCATCGCGCATTCCGCCGAGCGAAATCCGAACGAACTTGCGGCCCAGGGAGTTTGCAATGGAGCGCCCCAAAGACGTTTTGCCCACGCCGGGCGGGCCGGTAAAACACAGAATCGGCTGGCGGATTCGGCCAGTCTTTTTCACTTTTCTCACCGCGAGAAACTCGATAATTCTCTCTTTGACTTTCTCGAGTCCGTAGTGATCAGCATCAAGGACTCGTTTTACTTCTGCAAGTTCGAGAATATCGTCAGTCGCCTTATCCCATGGCAATGCGACAATCCAGTCTACATAAGTGCGCGTGACCGTGTATTCGGGCGATCCAGGATTCATTCGACGAAGTCGATCAAACTCTCGGGTCACCTCACGCAGGGCTTCATCGCTCATGTTCACGGAATGGATCTTGTCAAAGAGCTCATCAAGCTCTTCGCCACGATCGTCGCTCTCACCCAACTCGCGCTGAATGGCCCGGAGTTGCTCCCGCAAGTAGTATTCGCGTTGAGATCGGCTGAGCTCAGTGTTGACTTCGCTTTGAACCTTGGAAGTAAGTTCTAGCACCCGAACTTCCTTGCTAAGCAAATCCAGCAAAATGCGTAGCCGCTCGGTGACGTTGCAACACTCCAAGACCTTTTGTTTATCTTCAACGCTGAGGGTCATATGAGCCGCGACCAGGTCGGCCATTACGTTGATTTCCTGGACAGCTTGCGTCAACGACCGTAACTCGTCCGGAAGTTGTGGAGAAAGGCGGATAGCCTGGTCAAAGAGGGCAGCTACAGATCGCTTTAGAGCCTCGACCTCCTCTTCCTGGCCGGGCTCGGGCATGATATCTTGTAAGATCTCGATGCGGGCTTTCAAGTAAGGCTGTTCTTGAATGCGCTCAACGATTTTGTAGCGCGCGATGCCTTGAACAATCAGGCGCGTAGCGTCGGGCATCTTAACGAGAGTTCGAATGATGACTGCCGCGCCGTATTCGTAAACATCGTCAAACTCTGGTGATTCGTCTTGTGGCGACTTCTGCGCAACAACGCCAACCACTCGGTTTTGGCCCACGATGCTCTCATCAATCAGTTGAACGCCCGCGTCTCTGGCCACACTTAGGGGGGCGATGAGCATGGGATAGACGACCGAATCCCTGAGCGGCAATATGTTGATAATCTCCGGGATTTCGGGCTTGGGTTCCTCGTCGGGCATCAGCTCCTCGGCAATGAGGTCCAGGCTCGCAATGGCTTCCGGTTCTAACTCGATGGGGTCTTTTTTCTTTGCTCTTGGCACAATATTTCTCTCAAACTTTTGGGATCAGAACCGTTAGGATTCCTTCAAACAGCGCGGCTTCAATTCGTTCTACGTCTACGGCAATGCGAGGCAATGAAACCACGCGCTCGAAGTCACCATAGTAGATTTCCAGCTGGTAAATTCCTATACGCTGGCTTCCTTCCGGATCTCGCTCGGGGCGGTTGCCTCGAATCGTTATCGCGTGGGAATCAGCAAGATACCCAAGATGCACGTCTTCGATTCGAGTGCCGGCGAGGTCAACCTTCAATATCAAGAAGTTCGGATCCTCAATGAGATCAACTTGAGGCTGCCAAAACCGCCGGGCGGTAATGGTCATCCGAGTTTGAACCATCTCAACACTCAGCTTTTGCAGGTTAGAAGCAGCCGGCCAAAACAGGTCCTCAACATCCTTTCGCCTTCGCATGCATTGATTGTACTGGCTTAGCGGTTTGGAACGAATCGGAAGGCTTACCGGTTTTGCTGTTTGGTGGTTCCGGCAACCAGACCAGTCCGAAACAAATCCGAACCGCTCGAACTCCCCCCGAACCATAATCTAAGTGCCTGTGCCATTTCCCGACCTTGTTCTTGAAAAGCTCAAAAAGCTACCCGCTAAGCCGGGGTGCTACATCTATCACGGCGAAAAGGGGGAGGTGCTTTATGTAGGCAAGGCGTTGGTTCTGAAGAACCGGGTAAGGAGCTATTTTCAGGCTTCAACTCGACACAGTAACCGAATCGCGCGCATGGTGCGCAAGGTACACGATATCGAGTGGATCGTCGTGGATAGCGAGATTGAGGCGCTTGTCCTTGAATGCAACCTCATCAAGAAGCACCGCCCGCCCTACAACGTCCGCTTGCGGGACGACAAGAGTTATCCTTACATCACGATCACGAAAGAGGCGTTTCCACGCGTGATGTTCACGCGAAGAGCGCGGAAGGATGGTTCGAAGCATTTTGGACCCTATGCAAGCGCTTATTCGGTCCGGGAGACGCTGCAGTTGTTGCATCGCGTATTCCCGCTCATCCCGTGCGGAAAGAGCTTCAGCGGGCGGGCCGAGCAGCGCCCTTGCCTCTACTATCACCTTGGGCAGTGCCTGGCACCGTGTGCTGGGCTCGCCAAGAAGTCAGAATATGCCGACGTTCTCAAGGATGTAGAGCGCTTTTTGTCGGGAAAGGGTGACGATGTTCTGGTAAGCCTGAAGGCGCAAATGGAAGTGGCGGCCGAGGCTTTAGAATTCGAAAAGGCCGCCAAGATTCGCGATCAGATTAACTCGATCGACATCGTTCTTCAGCGCCAAAAAGTGATGACCACGGACTCGCTTGATCAGGACGTGATTGCCGTGGTGAAAGATGAGCGGGGAGCCGCGATCCAGATGCTCTACATTCGCAACGGCAAGCTGATTGGAACCCAACAGTTCATGCTGGATGGAGCCAAGGAAGCCCAACCCGGTGAGGCCGTGGGCGAATTCGTTAAGCAGTATTACGCCAATGCGCCCGACGTTCCGCGCGAGGTGTTGCTTCCGGTTGAGATAGTTGAACGCCAAATTGTTGAGCAGTGGCTCCGCCAAAAGAAGGGTTCCGCGGTCACGGTAGCGGTACCGCAGGGCGGAGAGAAGCTTCGGCTCCTAGAAATGGCAGCGACCAACGCGGAAGAAGCCCTTACAACGTTCTCGCAAGAGCTGTCGAAGCGTGAGGAGTGGGCCGAGAAGGCTTTGATTGAGCTCCAGGAGGCGCTCGACTTGACCAACCTGCCGATGCGCATTGAGGGATACGACATTTCGAATATCCAAGGCAAATCTCCGGTGGGCTCGATGGTCGTCACGGAAAACGGCGAGCCAGCTAAAGGCGAGTATCGTCGCTTCAAAATTCGCTACCACCCGGAAGACCCCAACGACTTTGCGATGATGCACGAGGTCATTACACGGCGTTTGAAGGCTTACATCGATGGCGATTCCAAATTTCAAAAGCTTCCCGACCTCATCATGATCGATGGCGGCAAAGGACAACTCTCAGCCGCGCTGGCCGCCCGAGATGCGCTCGGCATGACTGTGCCGATGGTGGGCTTGGCGAAGAAGATGGAGATTCTCTACATTCAAGACTCGCCCCCCGAATCCCCACTAGCTCCTCCCAGGGAGAGGGGGGTTGAGGGAGCTCATCGGGCTATCGAGTTGCCCCTCCAATCCCCCGGGCTGATTTTGTTAAGGCGGCTACGCGATGAAGCCCACAGATTCGCTCTCGCTTACCACCGCAAACTTCGCGACAAGCGGTTTGGAGGATCCACTTTGGAAGAAGTCCCAGGGGTTGGGCCCCGTCGTAAACGCTTACTTCTACGAACTTTTGGTTCCGTAGAAGGAATCAGAAGAGCGACCGTTGAAGAAATCGCCTCGGTTCCAACGATGACCAGAACCCTGGCCGAGACTGTCGCCGAGCACCTCCGAGAAGAGGAGTAGTCTTTTCGACCTAAAGGGTTGCCTGACCGAAGAAGCACCTGCCACACTAAATCTAGGGCGCCACGCAGGCGTCTAGGAAGGGCCGCGGTCTGCTCGGTTATCGGGTAAGCCTTAAATGGCGAGTTGGTTCAATCCCAACGAACGCACCAGTGGCGTTTCCGAGATTCAATTTTGCCATTCCGGCTTAAACGTAGTTTGGGACCCCATGCGAATCCTCGAAACAATCGTATACGCCGAAAACTTGGCCGCGGCGAAAGACTTCTATGAGAAGACGCTCGGGCTGGAAGTCATTTCCTACGACCAAACCCGTTCGCTCTTCCTCAAACTACAAGATAGTGTCTTCATAGTGTTCAAAGCGAGCCAAACAGTTGTGCCCGATCGCGAGGTTCCTGCCCACGGGGCCGCCGGTGTTTGCCACGCCGCCTTTGGGGCGACAGAAGCAGAGCTCGAGGAATGGAAGGCGAGAGTTGAGGTCATTAAGGAGATTAGCTGGGCAAACGGAGCTCGATCAATCTACTTTCTGGATCCCGCGGGCAACGTATTGGAGTTTGCGACCCCGAAGTTGTGGTTTCCGGATTAGGCGTTAAGAGATTCAAGGGCACACTTACACCTTGATTGCGGTCTATCGCAAGACCCCGCAAACAAAAAAAGGAGCCTATCGGCTCCTTTTTATGAAACAACACTTCGCTCAGTCTTTAAAGCCAGGTAAGCGTCGGCCTTTGTAATAACCGTCAGGGGTTGCGTTGTGTCGCAAGGTATAAGGTTCGCCACCCACTTGCTTGTTGGCTTCGATTTCGGGCATCACGGCCTTATAGTTTGTACGGCGCAGCGCAGTGCGCTGGTGGCTAAATCTTCGTTTTGGGTTTGGCATTACTTCTTCTCCCGATGCAAGGTGTGCTTGCGCAGGTTTGGATTGTATTTCAAGAGTTCGAGCCGCTCGGTTGTGTTGCGCTTATTCTTGGTTGTCGTGTAATAATTTTTACCATCTTCGGTACACACAACCCGAATGATTTCTCTAATATCGCCTTTCTTTTTCGCCATGGCGTCCTCTGATCCTTAAAAAATGCCCACAAAATTGGGCAACGGCTAGGATTGTAGCAGATTAGGCCCCTCTTCCGCAAGCGTGGCGCTTTTCCTAGTCACAATTCTGGCTAAAATAGGCTTTGATGCGTGCACTTTCCGTTGTTCTCTGCTTAATTGGAGCCTTTGGCTGCTCCAAGAAACAGGAGACTCCGCCGCCAAAACCGGTCGCCAGCTACTCGGGTTGGCCCGCGGACACAATCGCAAAACCCGACTTTATTGGCGTAGTTGAGCGAACGGTTGAGCGGTTGGAGAATGACGCGGAATCAACTCGATACGCTTGCACGTTGCAGGTTCCCGATTGGGCAACCCCAAAAACACCAATTCGATTTGAGACACCAAACGGGGGTGCAGTTGAATTCCACTTCATGCCACGAGACGGTGCGCTAGCTAAGCAAGATGATCAAATGCTTGAGAGGCTCTTGAAAAAGAGCCTAAGTGATGGGCCGAACCTGGTGATTTGCCGGCCCTGGCGGGGATGGTTTGGCGAGGCTGGGGCGCAGAAGGCGAACGGACACAAAGCGATTCCAACTCGCGTGCGGGTTTACAACCTCTTTACCAAGGAAGATCAACTCGAAATTCACGCTGAGTGGCCAACCGGAAACAAGCAAGCGCTTACCGAGGCCGAGGACTTGGTGCGTCACGTCGCCTTTAGCGTGCAAAAAGCCACCTAAGTTAAACGTTTTGGGCGACGATAATGGCTTCCGCCACCTCGCGCATGGTCTTGCGCAAGTTCATAGACTGAATTTGGATTCGTCGATACGCCTCAGATTCGTTAATGCTGTGCTGCTCCATCAAGACGCCCTTGGCTTGGTCCACCAATTTTCTCGTCTCAAGCCGCTCCTGAAGATTAGATATTTCCTGCGTGAGTTGGCGGTTCTGCTCGAATCGGCTGCGGGCGACTTCAATGGCGGGAGGTAAGTCGCCGGGCTTAAAGGGCTTAACCAAATAGCCAAACACTCCGGCCGCCGTTGCTCGATCTACCAAGTCTTTATCGCCGTAAGCAGTAAGCAAAATAGCGGGCGCGATATCTTCTTCGGTGAGAACTTTGACGGCCTCAATCCCATCCATGTTTGGCATCTTCACATCGAAAATGCACACATCGGGCGTTAACTCCCTGGCTTTTTCGAGAGCCGAAAGCCCATCTCCAGCCTCGCCAACCACGTCATAACCCATGTTCTTGAGCATCTGCTTCAAGTCGAGCAAAATAATTGGATCGTCGTCTGCAATCAGAACTCTCATGGGTCAAGTGTACTCCCGCTAGGTAGACTCGGAAACGCTTGGACCGTCCCTATCTTGCCGTGATTATTCCGGCCTATAACGAGGAAGTTAGGATTACCCGCACACTTGAACGGGTTAACGAATATTTTTCAGCCCAATCTTATTCCTGGAGCGTGACAGTCGTTTCTGATGGAAGCAAAGATCAGACCTGTGAGTTGGTGAGGAACTTCGCGAAAACCCATGAGAACTTTTCCTTGATGGACCTGGCGCCAAACGAAGGCAAAGGCTCAGCTGTTCGCCAGGGGATCTTAGCGGCCGAGGGTGAATTCATTTTGTTTTCCGACGCCGATCTCGCCGCTCCTATTGAGGAAGTCGAAAAGCTGTATCCGAAGATGGAATCTTTCGATATCGCGATCGGCTCTCGGCCACTAAAGGAGTCCAACTTGGAAGTGCGACAGCCCTTCTACCGAGAAGCCTTCGGACGCACGGCGAATAAACTGATTCAGCTTTTGGCCGTGAAAGGGATCAAGGATACGCAATGCGGGTTTAAATTGTTTAAGCACGGCGTCGCCAAAGACGTGTTTTCTCGTTGCGCTTTGAACGGTTTTTCATTCGATTTTGAAGCCCTGATGATTGCCCAAATCTTGAACTACAAGATTGCTGAAGTTCCTATTCGCTGGTCTCATCAGGAGGGATCTAAAGTCGTGATTTGGCGCGATGCCCCAAAAGCATTCTTTGATTTGTTCCGCCTTCGACTCAAAGGCCGAGCGAAGTTGCTGGAGAAGAAGTATTGAAGGTTGGATCAGTTCCTTTTGTTAACGCCAATCCTTTAGTGGAAGGGCTAGCCGAAGGTGGAGTTGAGGTCATTTTTGCGATGCCATCGAAACTGCCTTCCCGACTGGATTCTGGTGAACTTGATGCTGTCTTGGCGTCCAGTTTTGATGCATTAACGACACCGAATCGCCGCGTTGCATGGGGTGTATGTATCGGCAGTTTCGGCCCCGCTGATAGCGTTCGACTCTTTAGCCGCGTTCCCTTTGAACAAATCAAAACACTCGCCCTTGACAGCAGTTCCTTAACGAGCAACAGCTTGGCTCAAGTTGTTCTGGCCGAACTGTATGGAGTTAGGCCAGACACTTCTGTAGCCGAACCCGACCTCACTGCGATGCTGCAAGATTTTGATGCTGGAATTCTTATTGGTGATCGCGGAATGATGGCGGGTGGCGAGGGTTTGCACATCCTAGATCTAGGGGAAGCTTGGACTCGCTTGACGGGCTTACCTTTTGTGTGGGCCCTTTGGATTGGGCTCGAAAGATTAGAACATGAACTCGTCGCAACCCTTAATCAGGCTCACAACACGTGGTTGGAACGACGTTCTTGGCGAATTCCCCAGATTGCGGAGGGTTCAGGTTGGACCGAGATTCAAACCGCGCGTTATCTGGAACAAACCATGAGATACCAACTTGGCGAGAATGAGTGGAGAGGGCTGATCAAATTTCGAGATTTACTCGTAAAGTATGACTTTGCGACTGAGCCAATCCAACCGACTGTTGTGATGCCCAGCGGAGATTTGGCGAGGATGCAGTGATGGATAACGGGCACATCGGGGTTGACGAGAGCGGAAAAGGGGACTATTTTGGCCCACTTGTTATTGCCGCCTGCTTCGTTGGACCAGAGCACCTGGCAGAACTCGACGGAGTCAAGGATTCGAAAAAACTAACCGATCCTGTCGCTCTCAAACTCGCGGCCAAAATCAAAGCGGTTTGCCCTTACGAAGTCATCGCCATTGGCCCGGCGAAATATAACGAGCTATATGCGAAGTTCCAAAACTTGAACAAGTTGTTGGCTTGGGGACACGCGCGAGCGATTGAGAACGTTTTAGAAAAGCGACCGTGCGATCTGGTGATCTCCGATCAATTCGCCGATCCAGCTGGCTTGAAACGACAACTATTTGAACGGGGCAAACAAATCAAACTGGAGTCCCGAGTGCGAGCGGAATCGGATATCGCGGTAGCCGCTGCTTCAATTTTGGCTCGCGCCGAGTTTTTGTATCGCCTAAGGCGGTTGGGCGAAGAGATTGGAATGGAACTACCAAAAGGAGCTTCCTCGCAGGTCATTGAGGCAGGAAAACGAGTCTTTGCCAAGTCTGGACAAGAGGGACTTGCCAAGGTGGCAAAGCTGCACTTTAAGACCACTCTTTCGGTCAACTCTCTGCTATGAGCGTGGCCAACGACCTCATCGAGCTCGCCATGGAGCGACTCTCCCAACGACCGGGTTACGTTGAGCGACCGGACCAAACGCAGCTTGCTCTCCTCCTTTCTGACTGCATTGGATCTTCACGCACGGGGTGTTTTGAGGCTCCGACTGGACTCGGAAAGTCGCTCGCTACGCTCGTTCCCGCTATTGCGCATAGCATCGCCAATGGCTCGCGAATTGCAATCGGAACGTACACAAATGTGCTGGCTGAGCAATACTGGCGCAAGGACCTGCCCCTCGCCCTATCACTCTTTCAAGTGGAGGGAACCACGCTTGATATCAAGACGGAGTTCTTGATCGGGCGGCAACGGTATGCCTGCCAAGCCAGCATGGCTGAGCATCACTCTGGAACGTGCCGAGACTTTCGACGTAACGCGAATCTAGGGATCGAATCGGAGTTTCGAACTTGGGTGCCAAAGAAAGGTCGAGAAATGATGGACCTGTGGCAAGCGGTGAGCGCACCGCCGGTTTGCCCCGCGCGGCTTTGCCCTTACTATCACGACTGCTACTACTATCGGGCCCGGCGCGGAGCCGAAAAGGCGAACATCGTCATTACTAATCACAGCCTTATCCTGCAAGACGCGCTCTTGCGACAAGCTTCAAACGACGAGTTGACGATGCTGGGCAAGCTTGACTTCATCATTTTCGACGAGGCCCACGATCTGCACTCCGCTGCGCAAAATGCGCTGGAATTCGAGCTCAGTCAGGCGAAGCTTGGTCAGGTGATTGGCGTCTCCCAGAAGTTACAATCAACCCTTTCGCCCCTAAGTATGGATGCAGGCGACCCGATTGGCTGGAACCAACTGTGTGACACTTTTGCCGAACGCACCTACCACATGGCCGAGCGGCTCCCCTCGATTGTAGTGGGCTCGGGAGAGATTTTCCGCGCTACACCCGAAGAACTCGAGCAATCCCCGCAAATCAAGGCGCGCAAGCCTCAATCAACCACGGGAGCGCACAACTTGTCGTCGGAGATCGCCGATCTAACCAACACCTTTGCGAAGGAAGTGGAACGCAGCCTTGATCGCTGGCAAACTCAAGGCGTGAACTCAGAGGATGCCCGGGACACCGTTCGGAACTACATGATGTTTCTAAGCGAATTTGGGGCGGGCTGCAAAGGCCTGTTCACGCGAGAAACCGAATCTGAAGTTGGTGTCACCTATACCGCTGGCGGGTTTGCGGGTCGAGAGGCGATTTTGCGTTACGACGTGGTGGATGTTGCCGCCGCACTGAAACCTGTTTTGTGGGACCGAACTCCATGGGCATGCCTGTCTGCGACCCTGGCAGTCGATCGGAACTTTGATTTCTTTCAACGAACAACCGGCGCAAAGGCCGATTTTGAGGAAGTCTTACCGAGCCCCTTTGACTGGTCTACGCAGGCGTCACTCTACGTCCCCGCAAGCGGAAAGTTGATTGACCCGGCTCAGGCACGCGACCCGAGTTTGCAGCAAATCTACTACGACAAGCTCGCCGCTGAGATACAAACCATCATCCAAGCATGTAGCGGGCGGACCCTCGTGCTTTTCCATAGTCGCAAAGAGATGGAGGCCGTGCACGGGCTAATGCCAGAGAACGATGAGTTTCCACTTTACGTTCAACGGTTTAGCGGAGCGGCGACCACCGGCGAAAAGTTCAAAAAGGAGATCAACTCGTCCATGTTTGCTTTGCGCTCGTTTTGGACAGGTTTTGATGCTCCAGGTGAGACATTATCGTGCGTAGCGATCGTTCGTATTCCATTTGAGGTGCCAGTTGATCCACCTTCGGTGGCCCGTAACGCTTGGATGAATTCGCAAGGGCAAGACCCTTTCACCGGGTTTTCCCTACAAAACGCCAAGATGCTTATGCGACAGGGAGCTGGGCGCCTGATTCGGACAAGCGAAGACCGCGGGATCATCGCGCTACTAGACCCACGGCTGCGAACCAAAGCGTATGGTGAGCAGATATTTGAGAACATGCCTTCAGGCATGCGGGCTTACGACGACATTTACGAGGCGGCTGCGCGAATCGGCCTTTAATCGGTTCGATATGGATTGCCCGTCGCCCTCGGTGCGGCAATGTTGGGCTCGAACTGACCCATCCAACTTCCTTGAATTTGCGCGATTCCCCGCATGCCTTCTCCGCACGTTGACCACACTGGCCGCGTTGTCCTAACTTCCAGCGACGGGCGACCGGGAATTTCTAGCTTCAGATAAAGCTTGGTCTTTGGGTCATCGAAGTCCAGATACGCCTCATCGAAGAGCATCTCACCGATCGAGTTTGTCGCATATCGACCGATGATCAAGGCGTCCCGAACAACAACAATATCGGCCGACCTATCATCTCCTCGCTCTTGGCGCAACCCATAAACCAGCGCACCCAGGGTCATAAACGCACCTACGGTCGACAGCAGGATTCCAAGGCCCACCATCGCAGCACCGGCAGGTCCGGTGGCAAGAAAGGTCATCAGACCCATTACAATGAGGCCAATGCCAATGACGATGCCGCCCAATCCAATCATGATGATGGTGCTGAGCTTATTGTGATCCTTATTCCGAATCATAATCACACGATAGTATTAGAAACGCTCGACGAAAGTCAACTCTTGGAGCGGAATGAATCCATAACGACTTCCACGTTCAACATCGCGCCTTTCTTGAACTCATCCATTCGCTGGGCTAAGATCTTGTCATAACGATCGCGATCTTTTCGGAATTGGAGGAAGTTGTCCAGAATACGCTGGGCAGTGAGCCCCTCGGTGGTAAGCGGCGAATCAAACCCCATCATTTTGGCAAAGGCGGCAACTTTTGGATCGTAGGAAAGCATCATCGCCGGAACCCCAACCGTGGCCGCAAGGATGCCGCCATGTAATCGCATTGAAATGATGCTGTCGAGCCGGGCCAATCTCGCCTGAAGCTGCGAAGGGGTATCGAGTTTTCGAATTTCCGGAACTTTGCCCCCAAGCGCTTTGCCTATCTCCATGATCAGAGGACCATCGAATTTTGAGTCCAATTCAACCATTACAGGCACCAACTGCTGTTGCGATAACAGCCGGGCTAATTCGCCAAACATCTGGATCGCGTCTTTCGGGTTCTTCCCAAATGGTCGCGGGGCGATACCCACGGTCTTCATGTTTCCCACGCCAAACGTGGTTTCGTCGGCATTTTGGGGCGGAGTGAGCAAGAAAGCGCAGTCTGCGCCGATTTGCACGGGCCTGTTTACTCCGATACTCTTGAGCAAGCCGGGAGATGCAGGATCGCGGCAAACGATGGCATCGGCCATATTGAACGCATTCTTGGCCCAACCCTTTGCACAACCACCCTTGAGGGGGCCAACACCTTGACCAACGAGGAAAACCTTCTTGCCCGCCTTTTTTGCAATCTTCACGAGGCTCGCGTAATAACCGACGCTTTGGGCACTTGTTACATCCTGAAAAATGCTTCCACCGCAAAAAACGAGTGCGTCCGATCGCTCGACCTCATACTTAAAAACATTGAAATCGCGGCGTGGGATTGAGCGGATGTTATAGTTTCGGAACGTGAGCTCAGGAGATCCACTCATGAGGGTGAGTTCGTAGTCGCCCGACAACGCCCCGACGAAGCCCAACATGATGGCGTCGTCCCCCAGGTTCCCACAGCCAAAATGGCCAGCTAATAATAGATGCGGCATTACTTTTCTCGAAGAGCGCTGAAGCGATTAACCGCTCCCCATACCATGAGCCCGATTATACCGCCGAGTACCAACCCAACCCCGATTCTGGTTAAACTCACGGTTAAAGGAGTGTGAAGATGGCACATTGTGTTTACGACACTTGTTTGCCCAATTGCACCCAACATGAGGGCAAGGACCGCCCAACCTCTCAGTTTTTCAACGGTCTGACTACGAATGAGCATGCCGATCGCCAGAATCATGGCGGGGTGCCCCAGCAAGAGTTCTTTTGTGCGAGGGCGGACGATGAGGAACTGTTCAAGCAACGAGCGGAAGGCCAACTCGGGACCACTCACGCCCGTTGGGCTGTCATTGCCGGTCCGGCTCGCCATAAAAGCGAAACCGACCAACATGAAGATCGAAAGTAGCGCCTGGCTCCACAAGATCGGATTCTTCATGATTTCCTTTGCAGGGGTGAGTTTCCAAAAGAAGAATGCCCCGATGAGACCGATGGGCAAAAAGTGAGCTAACTTCACGCCGCTGAAAACATCAGCTCGGACGAAGAACGGCAACCCGTTGAGCAGCCCGGCCACGGCCAAGCCTCCGGTCAACGAAATCGCCGAGACGATAACAAACAGGAGAACAATACTTTTGAGATTCTCTCGGATTCGGTCGAGAATTTGAAACGCGATCAGAGGAAAGAGGGTCGCCGCTACGAGCGAGGCGATCTGGCGCCCTTGATCCTTGAGGCAAGCCGCGATCAGCAGAGCCAAGGCAGCCGCACCGATGATTTGACCATTTCGACCGGTGATAAACTGGCACCCCAGCCAAAATAGAGCGGGGGACATGCAAAGGGCAATCAGCAAGAAAACCAAACGTGGCACCCCAGAATCGACAAATGGGTGCGGATCGCCAAGGCTGTAGCCTTCGGCATGGGCTCCCTTCTTGATTTCCGCAATAAACGAAGCAAAGCTGTCAACTGGATTGGCAGAAGCAAACGAGATGGGGCGAACCAAAAGCATCCGCTGATTGCGCTCCGAAAGCGCCTTCACATATCGCTCTACCGCGGCGCTTTGACTGAGTTTGTCTAGCTCTTGGGTTTGGGCGGAATGAAGCCGGATCACGTTGCCAGGATTCATCTCGATCATGTTTTGATCACCGCCAATCTTGGCGAACTCCGGCGCACAGTAACTCATTCCAGCTTTCGTGAGTGATTCATCGAGGGCTGAGAGCGCGTCGCGACGTCCGAGCACTTGGTCGCCGACCGGCAGGAAATACTTTGCCCCATCGTTGCTGGCTAGGGCGATCATGCCTCGAACGTAGGCTTCGCTAACGCCTTGTGGATTATTTATGCGCGCGACAATGGCTAGTTTGGCGTTCCGGGTTTGTTCGCTGGCAACCGGGTCGGGACCTATGGATACGCCCATGAGCAACTCTGCGGGCGGCAGTGGGCCGTCTCCGTAGGCGGGATAGCGCAGGTGAATCGCATTTGAAATCCGATCGTATTGTCGAGTCGACAGGTTGTTCTTGCCGGCCGACATAGCCATGTCTTCGTTGAGGTTTTCTAATCTGCTTCGGTTACCAAGAAACTCCCCCAAAGTTGTTTCGCCGACAACGATTCCCGTTAAGCCCGAACCCTTTAGCTTGACGATCGCATCCTCGGTCGAAACTCCCGCACCTGCGGCCAAGGTTTGCACGGTATCCCAATCGGCCACAAGCCCAACCTTCTTGTTGAGCGATTCCGCTTGATAGCGCTTGTTCAGCGAGTAGCTGCTCACCAGCGCGGTGAGCAGAATCGAGGCAAAGACCCAAATCGGCACCCTATTGATCGTCGTCATCTTCTTCTCCAAAATCATCGTCTTTGCCTTCAAGAACCTTGTTTCGCCCGCCCATTATGAGGACGGTTGCCATCCCTGCTACGAAGCCGCCGGCGTGAGCCCAGTTCGCCACTCCCTCCACTGGAACAAGGATCTGATAGAGGAACCACAGCCCAAGCAAAATCCACGCGTCGATCACCAAGGTTGTCACGTAGAGAAACAGCTCAATCCGACTGGCGGGATAGAGCAAGAAGTATGCGCCCAGAACTCCGCCAATTGCCCCCGAAGCCCCTAGAACCGGATTCGTGGCATTGGGGTTCACAAAAACCTGCGTGCCCGCCGCGATTAGCCCCCAAAACAGATAGTAGATCAGCATCCGCCAAGATCCAAGGGCGTATTCAATGGCCTCTCCGAAGGTGAGCAAATACAACAGGTTGCCTATCAAATGCGCGATGCTCCCGTGCAGAAACATGGACGTGATCAACGTAACCAGCGCCATCCGGTCTCCGCCCGAAAAGACGTGAGCAATGTCAACCGGCCGCATTTGCAAGCTGCCAAAGATGATGGAGGGCGCAAAGGGATGCCAATTCCGATCCCAGAGATAAATGAAAATGTTGAGCGCGATGATGGTGTAAGTCAGCAAAGGCATGCGATGAGCGCGCTGATTGTTTCGAAGTGGAAGCATGCCGATGGGGAGTCTACTCGTTACCGGATCGCCGAATGACTGTGACGGGCGAGGAGAAAACGCCTCGCACACCATCAGTCTCGAGTGTTATTGAGCTAAACGTCGCTTCACATACACTTGGTTCCCGCGATCGCCTCGGCCCGGATTTCCAAATTGAATCGCGAAAATCCAGAGACTTTGAAAGGGCGGTCCAAACGGTTGCATCAACAGCTCGCCGGTCGCCACATGTTTCAGGTGAACGGGGAGCGGGATTCCAGCCCTTGATTGTCGGTAGACCGCCAGATATAGTTCCCACGCAAGCGCGCGCGAAGAAAGCAAGGGTGGAGGCCACCTGCGGATCGCTGATGCTGTGGCCATCGTTCGGCACGATGGAAAGCCATTTGGGAGTTTTGATGGCATCCAAGTATTGGCGGTGTGCATCCACCGTCCAATAGCGATCATTCGAGCCGTTCATGATAAGAACCGGCACTTTAAGGTCGCCGAGATAAGAGTAGGGGTCGGTCACTCGGGCGAGAGCTTTGCCGTTTTCAGACTCCAAAACTTCGGTCAAACCCGCCTCGGTGTAATCCGAAATCATCTCTGAATACTTGCCCCAACTGGCGAGTTGGTGCTTAAGTTGGGCACCGAAATTAAGGTTATCGAACACCGCCGGTGCGATGCCTTTGATGCGTTTGTCGCCGGAAACTCCCGCGAGCCAGGTGGTCCAGCCTCGCTTGCTTGCCCCAAAGACCACAAAGTCCTTGATCCCCCCCTTGCTCCATTGTTGGGCGGCATCCATCGCCGTAATGCTTGCCTTCGTCATCGGGAAGAGGAGGGGCCAACTGGCGTCGCCCGTTTCCAGATATTTGCCAAAGGTGTACGCAATCAGCGCATCTTCTTCCATGTCGTAAAGCGGCTGGTTGGGAATGCCGAAGATACCGACGACAGGCATCTTGGCTTGCTTTGCTACTGATCGCATGAACGGCAAGTCGGCCCGATCCACTCGGTCTCCTGTGATGTAAAGGATCGCGCTCGTGCCCTTTCGAACCGGAGGATTCGCGATGACGAGATCGTGCTTCCAGTCGGCCCCTTGCCATCTTTGACTCACGAGGTTGATTTCCACCAGATCACCTTTTCGGGACTTCTCTTCCCAATGAGCCGCAGGATTAGGCTTTCGCAGGAAATCCCGCAGTTCGGTGGGTGAGCTTGAATTCATAAGAAGCAGGAGAGCCGATATCAAGGCTGAAGCATATCCGAATTTCCTTTGATAACAACTTATCATCCCAAGGGCGCGTAAGGTAAAGTGAATTCCTGGCATTGAGTCTAGCGATCAGCTCACTTTCAAGCGGCCAGGGTGTCATGAATATGGAGCAGCCGCCATCATTTTTTGCACCAATTTACGCCTTAGCCGGGGTGAGCGTATCGGACGATGACACTGGATGGTCAAAGGAGATATGGAATGGAGAAACCCTTCGAATGGTGGAGTTCACGAAGGGCCGCATGATCATCGCTGTTTATGATGACGGTTCTTTCAAGCATGTCGTGAACGACATTCGGCGAGAAAGCGCTAGCGCAACCGCGAAAGCGGGCGACAGCACAGTCCAGCTGGCTAACAGCGAGCAAGCGTACCAGCGAGCGCAAACTGTGTTGACTAATCTCAACCTGTGGCGTACCGATTACGTTCGCGGCGCTTGCGACCTCGGGCTTACGGAAGGAATCACTGGGAATGGCGGCTTGTTTGACGGTCAGGCTATCGTTCAGTTTGAAACCGTCCACAATGGCCTCGAGATATCTCCCAGCGGCGATGTTACTGTGACCTTGAATCGGTTTACCGGCGAGGTCGCAGAGATTGACGTTCCGCATGCCTTCAACTTTCCGAGCGCCACTCCTACCATTTCCGAGGCTCAAGCTCGCACTAATGCCATCGCATTCGTTACGGCGCTCCCAACTACGGATGACCAACGCCAAGCATGCTTGGACGCACTTGCCCAGGCGCCTGTCACTCTTGCATTCCTACGCAAGCCTTCCACCGCTGATCCGTACCGATTGGAACTCGGTTACTATGCCAAAGGTGGCGCAATCCACTTAGAAATCAATGCTATAACTGGGGTGGTTTTGGAAAGGGGGCGCGCAAAGGGCTCCTCCTCTAGCTTAGTGCCGGATGCCGGGAGTCTTGATAAGCAAACTCAGTCCGCAGAAAGCGCGGCGATTTCAAGTCCAGCGGATACAGCCAGCATGGACCCCCTCCGACCAATCTTGTATGGCGCACTGCTGCTAATCTGCTTCTGGCTGGGATTCAAGGCTCTTGTGCAAAAGAGAGTTTGAGCACTAAAACTTGCAATTTCCCCCGCCCACCTAGGTACACTCTGCCTACGCTAAACCAAGAAGGTGCGGCGATGCGCAAGGATCCCATTATTTGAGGACGCAGCTTGCGCCCCAGGTTCCCGATTGAATTTGCCTCGGCTTGAACCTGTCTGATCCTTGGCAGTTCACAAAAGGCGCTTTAGAGGCGCACCCAAAATCATGTCTGAAACTACACTAGCCTCGGGCTTTGGTGACCTTCGTGTTGCCGCCCACTTCTGCCGGATTCTTGAGAATCAAGGCATCACTATCCCTACGCCCATCCAAGCTGAAGCAATCCCCGTTGCCCTTGAAGGCAAAGACCTTATCGGCATCGCTCAAACCGGAACCGGAAAGACCCTCGCATTTGGCCTCCCCATGGTGGAGAACCTTAAATCAGGCGAAGTTGGACTTGTCCTCGCTCCAACCCGCGAGCTCGCCCAGCAGATTGCTGAGACCTATTCAAAGCTGAACGTGCAATGCGCGCTCGTGGTTGGTGGCGCTTCCATGCTTCGCCAAAAACACGAGCTTCGCAACAATCCTAAGGTGATTGTCGCCACGCCTGGTCGCTTGCAAGATCATATGTATCAGCGCACGGTTCGATTGAACAATGTTTCGATCGTCGTGCTTGATGAAGCTGATCGCATGTTTGACATGGGCTTTGCCCCCGCGATCATGCGGATCCTTGACGAGTTGCCCGAGAATCGCCAGACCATGCTCTTCAGCGCAACTTTCCCTAAGGACGTTGAGCAACTCGCCGCCCGCTATCAAGTCGACCCTGTTCGCATCGAAGTTGACAAGGCCTTCTCGATCCCCGAACTCATTGACCAGGAGCTCGTCTTCTTAACTCACGAAGAAAAGAAAACCAAGTTGACAGAACTGCTCTACGATAACAACGGCACTGTTCTCGTATTTGCTCGAACTCGACACGGGGCACGAAAGCTCGCCAAAGCAGTTCGGGACGACGGTCACACTGCGGCCGAACTTCACGCCGACCGAACGCTCGCTCAGCGCCGAGAAGCGTTGGCTGGATTTAAGCAAGGCCATTTCCGTGTTTTAGTCGCCACTGACATCGCCGCTCGCGGTATCGATGTTAAAGACATCTCGCTGGTCATCAACTTTGATGTGCCGGAGTGTGCCGATGACTACATCCACCGAATTGGTCGTACTGGTCGAGCCGGAGCCGAGGGGCGAGCGATTATGCTCGCGATGCCCCAACAAGCGCGTGACGTAAAAGACATTGAGAAGTTGATGGGAATGCAGTTGCGTATCTGTGACACCAGCACTTCGATTCCGGCAAGCTTTAAGCCAGATTACAATCCTGACTCGTTTCGACCGAAGAACCGTTCCGAGCGACCAAACCGCGCCCCTCGCGTTGAGCGCAAAGAGCGCACACGAGAGCGTGATCGATTGGCATCGGTGACCGAGAATCCAGAAGCCACGACCGAAGAGAGAGCACCACGTGCGCCTCAGCCGGAGCGACCATGGAATCACGACCGACCTTCGAGCGAAAATCGCCCTTGGAACAACGATCGCCCGCAAGGAGATCGCCCGTTCAACCGAGATTCGCGACCCCAAGGCGACCGACCTTATAACCGAGATTCTCGCCCACAAGGCGGCGGCTACCAAGGCAACCGTCCTTTCAATCGGGACTCACGACCGCAAGGTGACCGACCCTTCGGCCGGGATTCCCGGCCGCAAGGCGGCGACCGCCCGTGGAACAACGATCGGCCTCAGGGCCAAGGC
>JBEBHJ010000070.1:0-17554 GCA_040081075.1 Fimbriimonadaceae bacterium
CGCTTACCTGCGCGGAGTTCTCACGTGGGGATGGTATCCCGAACTTGGCCATCTGAATCCCCCTGAGAGCACGATCCACAAAGAAGTTGATATCGCCAAGAATCTAGGCTTTAACTTAATTAAATTTTGCCTTTGGGTGCCGCCCCATCGCTATTTGGAAATCATGGAAGAAAGGGGCATGATGTCCTGGATTGAGCTCCCCTTATGGGACCCGACGGACGATCTTGACGCCCAAGAGAAGATCGCCCATGAGTTTGAGCGAATCATTGACCAATATCAGCATCACCCTAACATCGCTCTGTGGACGTGCGGTTGTGAACTCCATGGCACCACAACCGCGGCCTATCGCAAGCTACTTTACGATTTAGTTAAGGAGCGCACGGGTGGTCTCGTGAAAGACAACTCCGGTTCGGCCGAAATGTATGGCGGCGACCTTCGAGAATACGGCGATTTCTACGACTTTCACCCCTATTGCGACACTCATTTTTATCCCGAAGTCTTAGATTCGCTCCAAAACGGGCCACGAAAAAACATGCCCATCCTTCTCGGCGAGTTCAACGACACAGACGTTCACCGCGATCTCGCCCGCTTAGCCACTGAAAGCCCCTATTGGTTATCTCAGGATCCGATCCTCAACGCGCAAGGGGTGAGATGGCAACATGATCTTCCCGCCGTGCTCCCCGAGAACCGCTTTGCCAGGGTCCCCGACGAAAACCGTCACGCCGCCCTCATGGAGTCTTCTCGCCGAAAGTCTGTTTTCATGCGCAAATACGTTCAAGAGGCCGTGCGCGCACGCGACAACATTGCCGGTTACGTTATCACCGGATGGCGCGACACACCGATTTCAACGGCCGGCATCGTAGACGATTGGGAGCAAGCGAGGTTTAAGCCAGAAGACTTGGCGAGTTGGAATAGGGAATCAAGCCTGTTCATCATTCCCACGCGGCGGCCACCGTGGATTCATGGCGGCAATCGTCCGGGATGGATAGATCCCTTCAACTGGTTCGAGGGTCGCGCGTTTTGGAAGATCGGCATCCACAGCGAAATCGAATTGGAGGGCAATCTTGACTGGGACATTTTGCACTTTAGCTGGCAAGGCGATCGACGGCCGAAGGGAAAGGTTGCCCAAGGCGCGGGCTTACCCATCAAGATAAGCCCCCTGGAAAGCACCGAAGTCGGAGAGATTTCATGGGATACTGATGAGCCCGGCGGCTATCTTCTGCGCGTAAGTTTTGCTGGCGTAACAAACACGTGGCCCTTCTGGGTGGTGCCTCGATTTGACTCCAACTTGGCGTTAATGGTCGGCGATGAACGCGGACTCCTCGCTGATTTGAAGGGGAATGAAGGAACCGTGCAAGTCACTACCGACTTAAAATCCATTGAGTCTGGAATCGTGTTCTTGCTCGACAAGGGCACGATACCGATGCCGTTTTGGCGTGAGTGCGCCTATGAATTTCTCCAAAACTCGTTTTGGGATCAGATGGGTTATCGCGAAGCCTGGGAGCGCCTTCTTCCGATTTCCACCGACCGCGCCCTCGATATGAGTGCGATTCGGGAGACCTGGCCACATGCTGAATGGGAAGTTCTGTTGAACCGCATTGACGTCCGAACTTACAAAGAACACCCAATGCTCATCCGAAGCGAAAACCTAATCGTCACCACGCTCAGACCATTCGGCGGGTTGGGGAATTGCCCAGTTGGAGTCACCCGCAACCCATCTGGCGCCGACTTCTTAAGGAAGTTGATTCAGGTGGTGCACCCATAATTTTAGTTGTTGCCGCTCTGGTGCAGGGCTTGATCGGCTCCCATGCCCATAACGATTATGAGCATCGTCGCCCGCTGTTTGATGCGCTGGATGCGGGATTTATGAGTGTGGAGGCAGATGTGTACTTGGTCAAGGGTGAACTCTGGGTAGCCCACGATCGCAAAGATCTCAGGTCAGCCCGAACGTTACGAAAGCTCTACCTCGAACCCATAAACGCCATGATCCTCCGCAACGGGTTCGTGTACGACGGTCAAGAGTTCACGCTGATGGTTGACGTGAAGGCGGATGGCCCCGAAGCGACCCGGGCTTTGATAAGGGAGCTCGAGCCCTATCGCCAATGGATCTCGACCGTTATTCCGCGTTCAGTTAAGGTCGTCGTATCGGGGGCGGGTGATCGCACTATAATCGAAAGCGAGTCTTATCGTCTCCTGAACATCGACGGGCGCCCGGGCGACCTCGACCAAGCACGAAACAAGAGTATTGCTTGGGTCAGCGACAACTGGTCAAATCATTTCAAGTGGAAAGGAAATGGACCCATGCCCGAGGATGAGCGTTTGAAGCTCGTTGGCATGGCTAGCAAAGCTCACGCCCTGAGATACCAACTGCGATTTTGGGCCACGCCCGAACAACCTGTGGTTTGGTCGGAGCTCAGAGCCGCGGGAGTGGACCTCATAGGCTCCGACCAACTCACCAACCTGGCGAGATTTCTTTCAAGGCGCTAGCCTCTACGCCGGGAGCCCGTGCGCACGGCAACAATCTCCAGCATTTGCAGCAAGAATGAACGTAACCTGATGTGCTTTGTAATGAGGCCAAGCAGACAAAATGCAGAGCCAAATGCCCACCCAGAAAACGCAAACATCAACAGGCTCGGAACCCAGCCAAATCGCACCAAAAAGGGAGGCGATGTTCCAAGCGCAATCAAACACGTTACCGATAGATATCCGAGGTATTGCTTCCAAAAACCCCGTTTTAAATTTGCCATCGCGACCCGACCTTACGAAAAGACGGACCCCATATGTCATTCGGTTTCCCGAAGAGCAAACGTTGACTTGAGTGGCCCGATCTCCTGTTTGCTGAGGTAATCTAACACCGCCTGCCCAGGTGGCGAAATTGGTAGACGCGCTAGTTTCAGGTACTAGTTCTCGCAAGGGAGTGAAGGTTCGAGTCCTTTCCTGGGCACCATTTATCCGAGTCAATTTTTGGTTGCCAAGGCCCGCTACTAGGGAAGGTTAAGCAGTCGATCTCGGAGTAGAATCAAAAAGCTATGATCGGTTTTTTGCTCGGCGTCGCCCTTATCACGGCCTCTGGACAAGAGTTGCCGGGCCAGTGGACCGTCAAACAAGCCCGCGAATGGGGAAACCGACAGCAATGGATCACCGGCTGCAACTATATCCCCGCATCTGCGATTAACCAGCTTGAGATGTGGCAGGCGGCCACTTTTTCGCCAGCCGCCATTGAACGCGAATTTGGACTCCTAGGCCAGACGGGGATGCGAGCCGTCCGTGTTTACCTTCATGACGTAGCCTATGAGGCCGATCCTGGCGGTTTCAAGTCGCGAATGAAGACATTGCTTGCTTTGGCAAAAGCATACGAGATCCAGGTCATCTTTGTATTCTTTGATGACTGTTGGAATGCTCACTGCAAAACCGGAGAGCAGCCCGCGCCCGTTCCGGGCGTGCACAATAGCGGGTGGTTGAGAAGTCCCTCCGACGACCGCCGCACTCTGCCCTCAAACGCACGACGGCTCAAAACCTACGTCCAAGACATTTTGAAGACCTTTCGAAACGAAAAAAGTGTTTGGATGTGGGATTTGTTCAACGAACCCGGCAACTCAGGGTACGGGAAGAAGTCTGGGGACTTGCTACAGAGCGTCTTCGCGTGGGCGAGAGAGGTTAGACCAAAACAGCCTTTAACCGCCGGGTCGGCGGGTGCGGGCGGTAACGATCTAGATCCCGACTGTTTGCAGTTGAGCGATGTGGTGACCTTCCATTGCTATGGGAATGCATCAGAGCTCGAAAACCAGATCAAGTTCTACCAAAAATTCGATCGGCCCATTATCTGCACGGAGTGGATGGCCCGCACGAACGATAGTAGGATTTTGACCCACTTACCCATCTTTCAAAAGCACAACGTCTCGTGCCTTCAGTGGGGGTTTGTTAGCGGGAAGACGAACACCATTTTCCCTTGGGGGTCGGCGCCAAACTCGCCTGAGCCTGCCGTTTGGTTTCATGATCTGTACCGGAATGATGGGACGCCATTTGATACGGCAGAAATTGATCTCTATCGCCGATTAAACAAGGCAAAGATGGTTCAGGCTTCGATGCCACAAAGACTCCCCGTTGTTTCCAATACCCAGGGGATATCTGGTTTGCGACGGTTGGCCGACTTCCCGCTCCGAGATCCTTCCATTTGTCGCGGGCCTGACGGAGTTTGGTATCTAACCGGCACCGTAGAGCCGTTCTACGGCTTCAACGAAGGCATTCAAGTACGGTCGTCAGCAGATTTCAAGGAGTGGAAGCCCCTGGGGTTTGTGTGGAAATACGGCAGCAGCCCGTGGCACAAGCCCTACTTCGAAAAAAAGATGTCACTCTGGGCTCCTGAGATTCACTATCTCAAGGGCACGTTTTGGCTAACGTACAGTATGCCGGGCTACGGAGGGGATGGCGCAACATCGGGCTGCGGGCTGTTACGCAGCACAACCGGAAAGCCCGAGGGACCCTATGTTGATATGCATCCAAGCGCAAGGCTTGGTGACGAAATTGATGCCTCACTATTTGAGGATACAGATGGGGCTGTTTACTTTGTTTGGCACTCGGGAAAAATCGCCAAACTCAAGCCAGACATGTCTGGGTTCGACGGAGCGATGCGTTTGCTGAAAACCAAGGAGAGCGATACAAATCCCAACCACCACACCGGGCTCTGCGAAAGAATATTCGGCAAGGGTTCGCTTAATCACGTGGGTTATGAAGGAGCTTGTCTGCTCAAACGCGATGGCGTTTACTACTTAATCGGTTCCGACATGATTGATGGTCGATACTCATGCATGGTCGCCACCTCAAAGTCAATCTACGGCCCATACTCTGCACGCTACGAGGCGATTCCGCATGGGGGCCACTCGATGTTTTTCAAAGATGAAATTGGTGAATATTGGTCAACCTACTTCGGAAGCGATTCGGGCGCACCTTGGCAGGAGAAGCCGGGGATCTTGCCTGTTCGCTTTGGAACCGATGGCAAAATTTTGATGGACTTCCGCTGATCAGCGCGATTGCCCTCGATGTGGGCTCAAGGTACCATCCCTACGTGTACCCGATGAAAGAGTTCAGAGAGGAAGACCAAGGGAAAATCCTTGCCTTCGTTCGCGAATACCCTCTGGCTACAGTTACCGCTGCAGGAGAGGACGGTTGGCCGGTGGCGACCCATGTGCCCATTCTGGTCGAGGAGCGCGGCGACAAGATCTTCTTGCGAGGTCACGTCATGCGAAAAACCGATCATTGGCACGCATTCACGACGAATCCGAACATTTTGGCAATTTTTCACGGTCCGAACTGCCCAGTTCTGGCGAGCTGGTACCCAGAGACCGACAACGGGGGCACTTGGAACTACATGGTGGCGCACGCTTACGGCACCCTCACGATGTTGCCCGAAGAAGAATTACTGAAAGTTCTCAGAGAACTCAAAGATTTCTACGAGGGCAGTGCCGAATCTTGGTTCGATAAGCTCAGCCCCGAGTACCTTGCGAAAATGTTGCCCGCAATCCAGGCGTTTGAAGTCGAAGTTAATCGCTTGCAGGCGGTGTTTAAGCTCAGTCAAAATCGCGACGATGCATCTTACGCAAACATTATTAACAAGCTAAACGAGCGGGGTGGAAGTTGCAGAGAAGTGGCCCAAAAACTAATCGCAAATCGGCCGTGGGTCAGCCAATGATATTTCCAACTCCGATCATTTTCATGCAAGAGCCGCTCCGACCACAGCTTCATTTCACCGCGCCTAAGGGGTGGTTAAACGACCCCAATGGCCTGGTTTATCGCAACGGTGAGTACCACTTGTTCTACCAACACAACCCATTTGGAACTCAGTGGGGCAATATGACTTGGGGCCACGCCGTGAGCAAGGATCTGTTACATTGGCGGGATTTGCCCAACGCCATTGAGCCGGATGCCTTGGGCACAATCTTCTCCGGGTCCGCTGTTATCGATCGAGAAAACACGTCTGGCTTGGGAAGCAAGTCAACCCCGGCGATGGTCTGCTTCTACACGGCGGCGGGTGGTACCAGCGAGGCTAGCAAGGGCCAACCGTTTACCCAGTGTTTAGCGTGGTCGCAAGATGGAACGAAGTTTACAAAGCTGCCAGCGAATCCGATTGTCGGTCATATTGCCGATCAGAATCGTGATCCCAAGGTAGCTTGGGATGACGAGCACAAAAAGTGGGTGATGGTCCTCTATCTCACTGCGGACAAATTCGCGTTCTTGGGTTCAAAAAACCTTCGAAAGTGGGAGAGACTTTCGGAATTGCAGATCCCCAATGGAAACGAGTGCCCAGATTTCTTTCAGCTGACCCTAGGCGGCAAGAAGAAGTGGGTTTTTTGGACAGCGCAGGGCAAATATATGATCGGAACGTTCGACGGCGACAAGTTTCATCCCGAAACCCCGGTGATCGATTCACACTTTGGAAACACCGGCTACGCGGCCCAAACCTACAGCAATATCCCGCGCGGCAGGGTTGTTCAGATAGCGTGGATGAATAACGCCGAGTTTCCCGGATGTGTGTGGAATCAGCAAATGGCGTTGCCAAATGAGCTGAAGTTAAAGGCGACCGCCGCCGGTCCACGCCTCGCTATCATGCCTGTCGGCGAAGTCCGGTCCTTACGCAAAGGGCAAGTTGGCCGTCACGGCACTAACTATGAGGTGCCCAGCGGTCTGATGGACATTGAGGGATCGTGGCGCGTTCCCAAGTCGGGTTCGCTGATCTGTAATGTAAATGGGACCGACATTAAGTTGGACGCCGCGAAGGGCACGCTCTCGGCGCTTGACAAGAGTGCGTCGGTGGACTTATCCGGGGGGAAGTTCAACTTGCGGATCATTGTTGATCGTACGAGCATGGAGATCTACGCCCAAGATGGCCTTGTCTCGATGTCATTGTTTGCGCTCCCGCGACCAGTGGCAAAGGGTGCCGAGCTCTCAAGCGAAGGGCAATGGGATGGGCAGGTGAAAGTGTACGAGTTAGGCAGCGTTTGGGGTCCGAATCAACGTACAGAGCGGTAGACAAACTCGACCCTCGATTCTCGGGCAAGGCTATCTTCTTTGCAGAGGCAAACGAGAAATCAAATCGGTGTCGGTTTATAGCAAGGGCAGATTCAACCGCTAAAGTGATCACTTAGCAAAGATAGGTCTGCAATTGTGACCGCAGTCGCGTTCCCCATAACAATTAACGATATTGGGCATCAGCATCGCGAACGGCATCGGTGGTTTCGGTTTCCATCTCGCGAGCCTGTTTCACCATGGCGCTGTCACTGGCCTTTTCCAGATCATCGCCCGAGGAGCTGAACGCAAACCATAGCAAACTAATCAGAGTAGATCCGCCGATGATGATGAGCCGCCAAAGTTTTCGATCCATTAAGTGAGATATTCCACGTTTGGGTAGAGTTATCCCAATGTCTCCAACCCGTCTTGAGGCCTTTAGTGATGGAGTGCTCGCGATTATCATCACCATCATGGTGTTGGAGATTCGGCCGCCTGAACAGGCTAGTTTGGCCGCACTTGGTGCACTCTCCCCCATCTTGCTTGGCTACTTGCTTAGCTTTTTCATGGTTGCTATTTATTGGGTCAATCACCATCATATGGTCAAGATGGTGAAGTCGGTCACAGCTGAAATGTTGTGGTCAAACATCAATCTCTTATTCTGGATTTCGTTGTTTCCGTTCGGGACGGCCTACCTAGGATCGCATCGCCTGTCTCCCATTTCTACTTTGTTGTACTCGGCGATTTCGTTTGCCGGTGCGGTCTCATTTTTTTGGCTACGCCGCACAATCATGAAGGCTCATCGCGGGAATCACGAGTTTGCCCTCTTAAACAAGCAACTTGAACTCAAAAACCTGCTTGCAATAATCATTTACCTTCTGGCCATGGCATGCTCATACGCATCTCCACTTCTGTCTATCATTTTGGTTATCGTGCCGGGACTCATGTATTTCGTTCCGGAAAAACGGGTCGAGCGCGTGCTGATCGCTGAACACAACCGAAAGCTCGAGAGCCAAGAAGTGGCGTCGCGCCTGTAACTGATAAACTATTCCTCACATGTACGGCGTTTCACATCGAGCCGAAGCTATGCCGGCTTCCCCCATTCGAAAGCTTGTCCCCTATGCGGATGGTGCTAAGGCCCGAGGGATAGAAGTTTTACACTTGAATATCGGCCAACCGGACGTTAACAGCCCCGATGAGTTTTGGAGCGCGGTCAAAAACTCGGGCCTTAACGTCTTGGAGTACAGCCCTTCCCCCGGAATTCCGGCATTGCGGGAGAAGGTCGCCTCCTATTATCGAAACATCGGCATTGACGTTCAAGCCAAAAATGTGATCGTGACCACCGCAGGCAGCGAGGCTCTTTTGTTCGCCTTGCTTTCTTGCCTTAATCCGGGAGAAGAAGTCGTTGTTCCGGAGCCCATGTACGCGAATTACATCAGCTTTGCAACCGCCGCTGATGTGCGCGTTATACCACTTACTACCAAGCTTGACGAAGACTTCCGTTTGCCTGCTACCGTTGAATTCGAAAAGGCACTGACACCCAAAACCCGGGCGATCCTCATTTGTAATCCGGGCAACCCGACGGGGACCGTTTATTCCACCGAACAAATGCAAGAACTGGGTGCCCTTTGCCGCAAGCACGGGCTATTTCTAATTGGCGACGAGGTTTATCGAGACTTCAATTACACGGACAGCCCCATAACATCAGTTTTGCAACTAGAAGGCATGGAAGAACAAGCGATCATGGTGGATTCAGTGAGCAAGCGCTGGTCCCTCTGTGGCGCACGAATAGGGTTCTTCGTGACCAGAAATGAAAAGCTATTAGACGCAGCTCTCCGCTTGTCTCAAGCAAGGCTATCACCCCCAACATTAGAACAACTTGGAGTCATTGGGGCCCTTGATTGTCCGCCCAGCTACTATTCTGAAGTTCGTGAGGAGTTTCGCCGCCGCCGGGACACGCTGGTTGCCCGAATTACAAAAATGCCGGGAGCCAAAGTGCCAAAGATTGAGGGCGCGTTCTACGCGACTGTTCGCTTACCGATTGATGATAGCGATAAATTCTGTCAATGGCTTCTTGAGTCATTTGATCATGAAGGAAGGACGATCATGTTCGCCCCCGCCACCGGATTCTATTCAACTCCGGGTGAGGGTCGCGACGAGGTCAGAATCGCCTACGTCCTGAATCAAGAGCGAATGGAATTGGCCATGGATATTCTGGAAGCCGCCCTCGCTGTATATCCTGGTCGCACAAACTAGATGGTTACCACCTTCGAATTGGTCGCCGGAGTGGATGAAGCGGGACGTGGACCACTTGCCGGCCCGGTTGTTGCCGCGGCCGTCATCTTTCCCAAGGGATTTGATGCGACTGGCATTGACGATAGCAAGATACTTGCACCCGAGCGACGAGAAGAGCTGGCATCGAACATCCGCGCCAACGCAATTTGGGCTATTGAGTTTGCTGAAGTTGAAGAAATCGACCGCCTGAACATCCTATGGGCCACTATGGCTGCGATGAGCCGCGCGTTGGATCGCTTGGGCTCTAAACCTAATCGCGCCTTGATCGATGGTAATCGGCTGCCAAAGTCCTTGCCGTGCCCTTGCGAAGCCGTCATTAACGGAGATGCCATCCACGCGGTGATTGGGGCGGCTTCAATTCTGGCTAAGACCGCACGGGATGCCCACATGCGAAATCTTGCCTTGGAATTTCCACAGTACAATTTTGAAAAGAACTTCGGCTATCCCACGCCGGATCATCTTGCCGCCCTTAAAGAACACGGCCCTTGCCCGGTTCACCGAATGAGCTTCGCCCCTTGCCGCCCTGATCAACAACCATGTCTGGACTTCGAAAACTAGGCGATGATGCCGAAGAACGGGCTGCAAACTTCCTGATTGAATCCGGATTCACGATTGTCACACGCAACTTCAGCACGAGGTCCGGCGAGCTTGATATCGTAGCTCTGGATGGCGAGTTGCTGGTGTTTGTTGAGGTCAAATTGAGGCGCGGGTCAAGTCCAGAGGAGGCGATTACCGCCACGAAGGCCACCCGCTTACGAGCCGCGGCTCGCGAATATTTACAGAAGATGGGCGAATCCGAAAGGTCGTTCCGATTTGACCTTGTTGCGGTGACACCGGCTGAAATCCGCCATCACCAGAACGCTCTCCAAACCGACTGAACAGAGCAACAGCGTGAACCCGTCCCAACACTGAAGGAGCACCTCAAGCTCCCGGAGGAAACAAAAATGAGCAACAAGACAAAAATGGCATTGCTGGCCGCAGTATCAGTTGTGGCGATCGCAATTCCACTTACAATGACAACTTCTATCGCACAAGAGCAAACCAAACCACCTGTCGATCAACAAGGTAATCCGCCTCCCGCGCAGGGTGGCTTTGGTAATCCTCCTCAAGGCGGTCCCGGTCAAGGTGGACCTGGACAAGGCGGCCCTGGATCGTTCCGACCGGGCCAAGGCGGCCAAGGGGGAATGATGATGGGTGGCGGCGGCGGTGGAACAGCCATGGTCGAAGACGGTTCGAACCTCTTTATCCTGCAGGGAAACCGGGTGTTCAAGCTTAGCAAGAGCGACCTGAAAGTGGTAGCCCAAGGCGAACTCCCACGTCCACAGATGCCCGGCGGGCCCGGCGGCGGCGGTGGCGACGACAAAGCCGTTCCAACCCCTTCCGGAAAGTAAGCCCTTTGAACTCGCCCACCCACCGCTTCTTGGTGGGTGGGCCATTTTGTTTGGACCGTCCGAAATCCCGAAACCTTACCCTCCAGTTTAACAATTTCCTTCCGAAACCTAAAGTAGATTGTTATGATTGAGTTTGCGTTTAGGCTTGTTGCGGTTGCGGCTGTGGTCTTCCTGTCGGGTTGGTTGGGAACCCCTCCGTTTGACCTTGCCTGGAGAATTGGCCTGGGATACTCCGCTCTAGCTAGCCTAGCCTATCTACTTAACTCCAAAAAGATGATGGGTGCCGGGCTAAACTCTGCGCTCGCCATTATTGACTCCGCCGCTGTGGCCTGCTTGCTGGCTGCTTCAGGGCTGTTAGCGAGCTACGGATACCTCGTTCTTCTACCCTGCGCCTATGTAACGTTGACCAGAAAGTCTTACCAATCGGCAATTGGGCCGGTGCTCGCGGGAACAGTCTTCTTCGTCTTTGCAATGTTTCAATCGGGCTCCACGCCCGTTTCGCTCTATGTCTTGTGCGGCGCTCTTGGGCTCATAGGTTCAATGCTTGGCCGAAGGGTCACCCTTGTTCAGCCTCGAATCGTCGTTCCGACCGAGCTGGATCAACCCGTAGCAGCTTCAAATCCAGATGATCCCACTGAGTCAGATGAGTTCCTGGCGATTCGGGAGCAGTTTCGCAAGCTCAAAGCAGCCTACGGAGATCTTGAGAAAAAGTCGAGGCGGGATCGGCTCTCGGTGAAGATACTTGAGGCAAGTTTTCCGACCGGCGAGAAGTTTTTTGACCTCCTCGCTTCGAAAGTCATGGAAATCACCGATGCGGATGCAGTTTCGGTCTTCACCCTCGCTGAGTTTGATGATGTCTTCGTGCGAAAAGGGATCGCGGGGGAAATGCACGCGGACATTGCTGACCACGCATTTCCAATGGATCGATCACTCTCCATTGGTCGCGTAAAGCATGGTATCGAAAAGCAAATTATCAAGCGAATTCCGGCGGGGTCTGGCGGTTACGGTAGTCACATGCTGATTTGCCGAAGCAAGCCTGTCGCGATGATTCTCTTCCGATCCGCGGATTCGGGCCGTGTCGACGAGATTGAGGGCATCCTTGAAGAGATCAGCGCAAGCGTGGCTGCCTTGATCGTGGAAGAAGTGGAGAAGGCCCGGATACAGCGACGGCTAAGCGAAACGGAGACGCTCTACCAACTCGCCACGATTTCTAGCGGGGCGACTGACCCAGAAAACTTGGCTCTCAGATTGATGCGCGAAGCAGGTGACATCGTCGACGCCGATCATTTCGGCATCTATTGGATTGAGGAGCAAGAGCCTGTTATTGCCGCATCGCGTGGGCACTTGTTGCCGGTTTTTGAAACGTTAAGTTTTGCAACAGGACCGGGATTTGAAGGATGGTTGGGGGCGGGAGCACCCGAGATGGCCGTGTTCGAAACCCGGGAAGATGGACGCTGTCGTCCCGCCGAAGCGCTTAAGCGCCGTATCGGCGGCTTCTGCATTGTGCCCCTAAGAGTGGGAACTGATCTCTTCGGATTTATGCTCGCTGCCACGCACCGAGCGGGAGGGTTGGATACCTCCGACCTCATTACCCTTCGCGTCTTCGGATCGGAACTTGGTCAAGCCATCTCAAGAGTGACGAGCGCCGGGCCACGCCAGGAAGGGCTCGCTACCCCCGGCGAGTTCCAAAAGATTGCCACAGGAGCGGGTTCAATCGTGCACCTCGAACCCCTGCGAAAGGAAAGCATAATTGATGTCTTTGGTGTTGCCGCGTTCGAGCGTGCGTTGAAGGATTTGAGCCGCATAATCCGGTCAAGTTTGCCTGCTGGTGGAGCAATTTGTCGAAGAAATCAAGGCGACCTCGTTGCCTATCTCCCTGGAATTGAAGCCGAAGACGCGGCGCGGTGGGCAAACGAAGTTGCGGCAAGTGCGTCGATGGTGACAGTTGCCTCTGCCGATGGAAAGAGTAAAGCCCCGCTCGGGGTGCGGGCGAAAGCCGCGCAAATCGAAGAACGTGTAAGCTTACCGGCGTGATAAGCGCGCTCCTTCTTATGCAAACCGCCCAATTCGAGCCGGGCGTTTCGCTACGCATTTATGAGCTGGAAACGGCCCCCGAGGAGTTACCGCAACTGGTTGCTGGGCAAACTCCAAACATTGATCGCCGCATCGATGCGATTGAGCTCAAGGATGGGGAGTTCGGGCCAACTGAAAATTTCTATGCCGAAATCAGCGGAGAGTTTTTTGCTTCAAAATCAGGCGAATATGGGTTCCGGAGTCGAAGTGACGACGGTTCCAACGTCGAGATTGATGGGAAGGTTGTCGTCGAAAATGACGGCATTCATCCGCCAATAACCAGTGAAGGAACGGTTCAACTCAAATCCGGCTGGCATCGCTTCAGCGTGCGGTTTTTTGAGGCTGGAGGCGGAGAAGAACTGACGGTTGAATACAGTGAACCAGGTGGCAAGTGGACCGTCGCCGATCGCAAGGTATTGAGATGTCCTGCTGGTCTTACCCGGGTAACCTCACCGGGGCCTAAGCGCATCATGGGCTCACTCGGCGCAAAGCGGCCGGGAAACGGCATGCCGCTGGCGGGATTGCATCCCGGTTGGAGTCTAATCAAGATTCGCCCCGATGAGTTTAAACCCCAAGTTGGATCAATGGCCTTTTTGCCGAGTGGAAGCCTGCTTGTCGGAACGTTCCACCCCAACCAAGGCGGTCAGTTTCTACCCGAGTTGATGGATGGCAAGGTTTATCGGGTTGACAACGTATTGGGGAGCAGCCCAAATCCGAAAGTCACACTTGTTGCCGAGAATCTTCAAGAGCCTCTGGGAATGTGCACGGTAGACGGTCATGTCTATGTGAGCCTTCGAACCCAAGTGGCTGAACTGATCGATGCGGACGGAGACGGATTTTACGAGAGCACAAAGACCGTTGCAAAGGCTTGGGTGGGCGATAATTACCACCACTTTACATTCGGATTGGTACATCAAAACGGCTTCCTATACGGAGCGCTGAGCACGAGCATCGATGGAGCTGCCGTGGGGATCAATGGTGCCAATCCGATTTATCGTGGTTCGACGTTCAAAATCGACCTCTCCGTTCCCTACGACGAAAAGAACCCTATGCAAAACATCGAGTTCATCACCGGTGGTCACAGGACGCCAAATGGGATTTCGGCTGGCCCTTTTGGGTTGATCGTGGTCGGCGAAAACCAAGGTGCATGGCAACCTTCAAACAAGCTAAATGTTGTGGAGCCAGGGGCATTTTTCGGTCACCGAAACAATACCGAGCTTAAGAACGAACAATATCCTAATGGGGGCGTGAAGGGAGTTTACGATCGGCCGGCGGTAACCGCGCCTGCGCTACATCTGCCGCAAAGCGAGATTGCTAATTCACCATCGGCTTCGGTTGTAATTCCGGCCGGAGTCTTTGCCAACCAAATTTTGCTGGGTGACGTCAAATTTGGCGGCCTCCGCCGAGCTTGGCTGGAACGAGTGGATGGGCAGTGGCAAGGCGGCGCGGTTCAGTACTCTCAGGGCTTTGAATGCGGAATCAATCGATTGTTGTGGGGGCCAGATGGAGATCTTTACGTCGGTGGCATAGGTGCAACCGAGACGTGGGGTTGGACGGACCCCATTACCAAAACTTGGACCGCGTTTGGACTCCAGAAGATCCACCAGAAGCAATTTGATACGTTCGAGATTGCGAAGATGAGCGCGACAAAGTCTGGTTTCCGAGTGGTTTTCACACGTCCGGTTCAAGCGTTTGCAGCTGAAAAGGTGATTGCAAAAATGTGGGACTACGAGCCTACTCCCGAATACGGCGGACCCAAGAAGCACGCAGAAAAGCCCATATTGAAGAAGGTCAAGAAGGTGGACGACTTGACGTTCGATTTAGATTTTGCCGGACTGAAGGAAGGCAAAGTGATTTACCTGAACTTCGACGTGAAATCGATCGGAGGTATGGATCTCTGGGCAAGCGAATGCTACTACACGTTGAATCGCATTCCCGCAATGCATCCGGTAAAAGTTCAAAAACCGCTGAACGTGCTCGTGTTTTCGAAGACTGCGGCGTTCCGCCACGACAGTATCCCCTCCGGAATCGCTGCGCTGAAGAAAATGGGATCGGAAAGGGGCTTCCAGGTTACGGCGACCGAAGATGCCGACATCTTCCTTTCAAAAGACCTCAATCGCTTTGATGTCGTGATGTTTCTCAGTACAACTGGAGATGTCCTCAACGATGCTCAGCAACAGGAATTTGAGCGGTTCATGAAAATGGGCCGAGGATTTGTTGGCATCCACGCCGCCTCGGATACCGAATACGATTGGCCGTTTTACGGTCAACTCGTCGGCGGATATTTCAAGGGTCACCCGGCGATAACGCAAGCGACCATAAATGTCGAGAAAGAAACCTGGGAAACGGCAGTTTTGCCTCGCCCGTGGCAGCGCGTTGACGAGTGGTACAACTTCCGCAAGAACCCGCGTTCACAAGTTGAAGTTCTGGCGAGCCTCGATGAAAAGTCTTACCCCGGTGGAGATATGGGTGATCACCCCATTATGTGGCGAACCAAGGTTGGCAAGGCACGAGGCTGGTATACGGCATTGGGTCATACGCCTAGCACCTATCGAGAGCAACTCTTTCTTGAGAGCTTGTATCGCGGAATTCAGTGGGCGGCAGGCAGGTAACAAAAAAATAGAGCCGTTCACATTGAACGGGCTCTATTTTTTTCGAGAACTAACTTAGAACTTGTAGCCGAGGTAAGCGCCGAAGTGGTTACCTTGGACGTTCGTGTTCTTTGTCCGCGTGGTGAGCACCAGCGTAAGTTCACCGAACATGTTTGGTGAGAAATCTGCACCAAGACCAGCTCGAGCCGCGAGAACCGTTGATGATTGACCGAAATCAATGATCGCCGCACCAAGGCCGAAAAACGCATAAGTGTTTGTTCCGCCCACTGTGTCAGCCGTTGTGTTGAGCTTAAACCGTTGGTTGATGCAGACGGGGATCATGTAGTTTCGATTGAACTTGAAGTTCTTCGAAATCCAGTCTACGGACAGGTATGTTGTTCCCGAGCGGAGAAATGAAATGGATTGGTTAAGACCGATGTCAAAACCCAAACCGAACATCTGACCATCAAGGTCAGCTGAGGTAGGGAACTGAATGCCACCGCGGAGCGACATATTCGTTTCGATGACACCTTGAGCGCTTGCCGCACCGACTACGCCGGCAGCAGCTGCGAGGATTGCTAATTTTTTCACGATTTAAGAGACCTCCTATGTTGGACCGAGTTAACTCAATCCGTTGAGCCACGCCTAGTTTACTAGGGAAATTTACTTGGCGCAACGCTTCAGAGCGTTTTTTTGGGGGGATTGGTTCAAATTCTTGACCAATTCCCCCAAATTGCTGCTATTTGCCGCCGCCTCCGATCTTGGGATAGCTTGGGACTTTGACGGGCTTCTTAGCCTTCTTCATCTCATTCTTGAGATATTCGACCGCCTTTTCCAGTTGTGGGTCTTGCCCCTTTGCAACCAAGTCCGGTCGCAAGTCAACCTGGATGTCAGGGTCGATTCCCTTGTTTTCGGCAATCCATTCGCCAGTTTCACGATCATAAATGCCGAACTCGGGAGCCGTAACCTGTCCACCGTCAACCAGTGGCGCGCCGCCTGTGATTCCAACCAGGCCGCCCCACGTTCTGTTGCCAATCAGTGGCCCGAGTTTGGCTCGCCTGAACAGCCAAGGCAGCATGTCGCCACCTGAACCGGCAAACTCATTGATCAGCATGCACTTTGGCATGTCCAGAGCCTGATTCGGGAATGCAA
Organism: Fimbriimonadaceae bacterium; assembly: GCA_040081075.1. Classification (GTDB taxonomy): domain Bacteria; phylum Armatimonadota; class Fimbriimonadia; order Fimbriimonadales; family Fimbriimonadaceae; genus JANJUB01. The sequence continues at coordinate 16,505 of JBEBHJ010000070.1, forward strand.
TATCAGCACCTTCTCGTTGCTTGAAGCCCGAGTTGTAGGTTCGAGCCAGCTTCTCAACAAAGAACGTCGGGATGAATCCGCCGCCGTTGTAGCGCTCATCAATTACGATCGCTTCCTTGTCGCTTTGGCTGTAATAGCCCTTCAGGAACTCGATGACGCCGGGGATACTGGTATCTGGCACATGCAGATAACCGATCTTGCCGCCACTCATCTCCGATACCTTGCGCCGATTATCTTCAACCCAAGTGATGTAGCGGAGCGGGTCTTCGGTCGAAATAGGCTTAACCACGATTGTCCGCGCGCCGTCTGTGGACGGCTTGTCGTTGATCGTGAGCTTTACCGTACGCCCAACCTTGTTCAAAAGGAGTGAACCGGGATCATTCGCACCCAAGGACTTCCCGTCGATTTCGAGTAGGTAGTCGCCATCCTTCACATTCAAGCCGGGCTCTCCCAGTGGTCCGCGCCGAGGCTCTTCAAAGTTAAGTCCCTTGAAGATGCGCTTAAAACGGATTTTGCCGTTGGAAACTTCGTAATCGGCTCCCAGCATGCCCACGGGAACTTGTCGTCCCTGATCGCCCATATCGCCACCTTGCACATAAGAGTGGCCGGTGCCAAGTTCACCCAACATCAAGCCGAGTACGTAGCTAAGGTCCGATCGGTGCGAGACGTAAGGAAGATAGGAGGCGTATTGTTTGCCAATCTTGTTCCAATCGAGCCCAAGCATGTTCTTGTCGTAATACTTGTCTCGCTCCCAGCGCCAGGCTTCCCACAAGATTTGTTTCCACTCATCGCGAGGGTCAATCATGGCTTCAACCGCAGACGTGTTAACGCGTCCTGCGCCAAGTTGCAGCCCCGGCTGGAGGTTGGTGACTCCAACTTGGCCCCCACCAATGTAAGCCAACTTGGTTCGCGCCGCATTCACATCGATCGTAAACGCACCGGCGATCACATCTTGCGATGCTTTGCTTCCAAAGTCGAACATCTTCCACGTGATGCCCTCAGCGACTAAAACTCCGTTATCCAATCCAACGAGCCCACCAAACGAACTCG
>JBEBHJ010000071.1:0-17331 GCA_040081075.1 Fimbriimonadaceae bacterium
TCACCTTCGATTTGGATTCAAGTTGACGATATTGATGAAACCTTAGCAAAGGTTCAAGCCCAAGGCGGCGGGGTGGTTACGGAGAAAGGCCCGGTTCCACACGTCGGCTGGTCGGCACAGTTTTCCGATCTTGATGGCAACTGGGTTGGGATTGTTCAATTCGAAAATCAAAGCTAGAATCGGTACACTTTCGGTGTGAAGGTTCTCGTTGCAGATAAGTTTGAAAAGAGCGGTTTGGAGGGTCTCGCGGCCCTCGGTTGTCAGGTTCTAAGCGAACCGGATTTGAAGGAAGACGCGCTTGAGGCTCGTCTGAAAGAATCGGAAGCACCAATCCTTATTGTTCGCTCAACAAAAGTGACGGAAGCGATGATTGAGGGATCGTCCCTTCGACTGATAATTAGGGCCGGGGCTGGATACAACACGATCGATACCGTCGCCGCATCGACTCATGGCGTTTACGTTTGCAATTGTCCAGGCAAAAACGCCGCTGCGGTTGCCGAACTTGCGATGGGGCTGATTCTGGCGATTGATCGACGCATTCCCGAGAACGTTAGCCAGTTTCGCGAAGGGAAGTGGAACAAGAAGGAGTTCAGCAAGGCGCGCGGCATCGCCGGCGAAACCCTTGGCTTGGTCGGATTGGGAAACATCGGCCGAGAAATGATCACGAGGGCGAAGGCTTTTGGAATGAATGTTATCGCCCATAGTCATCACACATCGCCTGATGACGCCGCTCGCTACGGCATTGAGTTGGTTTCGCTTAGCGAACTTGCGAGGCGATCTTCGATTGTTAGCGTCCACTGTTCGCTTAATGCCAATACAAAAGGGTTGCTTGGTGACGAGTTCTTTGCTGAACTTTCGAACGACGCCATCTTTATCAACACGAGCCGAAGTGAAGTGGTTGTAGAAGCCGCGCTCATCGCCGCCATCGAAAACGGTTTGCGAGCAGGCTTAGATGTTTTTGACAACGAACCAGTTGTTGCGGAAGGCGAGACCGATTCTCCTCTAACGGGTTTGAGTGGCGCATATGTCACCCATCACATAGGCGCAAGCACCAATCAGGCTCAAGAAGCGGTCGCCAGCGAGACTGTCCGAATCGTTGAAGAGTTCATACAGGGTGCTACCCCTCCCAATGCAGTCAACTCAATCTGATCTGATCGAGAGGAAGAAGCAAAGGCTAGCTGGCATGTTGCTAGCCGGCAACGTCGTCATGACCCTGGTCAAGTTCCTCATTGCGGTGGTGACCGGGTCGGTTGGGTTGCTTTCGGAAGCGATTCACTCCGCCACTGATGTGATTTCGAGTTTGTTCGCCTTTCTAGGGATTCGAGCCGCCGCCGCCCCTCCCGACGAGGATCACCCTTACGGTCACGGCAAAATCGAAAGTCTTGCCGGGTTTGGCGAAGCCGTGATGGTCTTCGGGATCGTGATCTACGTCGCATTCGAGTCCATCCATCGGCTATTTGTTCCTGCACGCATTGACCAGCCGATTTTAGGCGCAGCGGTCATTGGGAGTACCGCCGTGATCGCTTTGCTCGTCGGCCTTCACACAGGTAAAGTCGCTTCTGATACGGGTTCGATTGCGCTGCGGTCAAACGCCGCTCACTGGCTTATAGATGCGGTTACGAGTGCAGTCGTGTTGATTGGTCTCATTACCTATCACTTCACCGGATGGCAAATGGCGGATCCGATTTTGGGGCTCTGTCTAGCCGTCTGGATGGGCTGGGGAGCCTGGGGCCTTAGTAAGGCTGCCTTCCACGAGCTGATCGACACCGTTCTCCCCGAAGAAGAGAACATCCTCATCGCAAAGATCATCGAAGCGGAAGAGGGCGTCATGAGCTATCACCGATTGCGGACTCGACGTTCGGGGAATCTGCGGCATATTGACTTTCATATCGTTGTGCCCAGAGAGCTGACGGTGGTTGAGGCCCATGACCTCGCCGATCGGCTAGAAAACAAGTTGGAGACAGCCCTGCATCCGGCCCACGCTGTGGTTCACGTAGATCCGTTCGATCCGGCGAAAGTGGGTAGGTGACAGTAAGCCCTAATCCGCACTTGGATAGCTGCCCAGATTGACCGTTTCCAACGCCAAACTCCCCAACTCCGCTATCGCCGCACTCACGTTCTCATCTTGTTTGTGCCCGATGCAATCCACGAAGAACAAGTACTCGAACTGCGAGCGCTGGGCGGGCCGAGATTCAATCATTTGGAGGTTCACCTGGTGCTTGTATAAGGCGCCTAACGCGTGATAAAGCTCACCCGGCTGGTTGCGTAGATTGAACATGAGCGAAGTTTTGTCCCTTCCCGTCTTGACGGGCTCGTTGAATCCGACAACCAAAAAGCGCGTGCGGTTGTTAGCATGATCCTGAATGTGAGGCACGAGAATCGGGATGCCGAGGATCTCAGCTCCCAGTTCATTCGCAATGGCAGCTGAGTTTGGATGGTTCAAAGCTCGTTCAGCGGCCCGAGAAGTTGGTACAACTTCGATGAGCTCCGCCTTGGGCAGATTATCCCGGAGCCAGCGCCGGCACTGACTGACGGGTTGAGGACCGGCGAAGACAGTCTGCACTTCGCTCAAGGCTTCGCAATTTGAAACCAGATGATGCCGAATCTGAAGCATCATCTCTGAACAGATCTTGACATTCGTCAACGGGAACGCATCCAGCGTCTCGGGAACGATTCCTCCCAGAGAGTTCTCAACCGGCACCACACCGTAATCGGCTTCTCCGCGCTCGACGGTCATGAACACGTCATAAATGGAGTCTGTCGCGACCAATTGACTGCTTGAACCGAAGCACTGTGAAGCCGCCATGTTCGTGAAAGTGCCCGGCGGTCCCCAATAGGCCACTTTGATTTGTTGTTCTAGCGCCCGAGCCGCGCTGATGACTTCGCGATAGATTGCTTGCAACTGCTGATTCAAAAGCGGACCTTGATTTTTGGACTTCAGATGTTCGAAAACTTGGCGCTCGCGTTCTGGCGAGAAGAATGGCTTTCCATCTCTGCCCTTTAGAGTTCCAATCGCTTGCGCCAAACTCGCTCGGCGATTCAGTAGATCCACCATCGACGAGTCGAGCGAGTCGATTTCTTGGCGGATCGAATCAAGGTCTTTCATTCAGATTCCGAGCCTACCCCCATACCGCGCACCGGAATCGCTCACCGGTACAATTGAAGTTCAATGGATTTTTCCCTCACGCAAGAGCACGCCCTAATTCGCGAATCTGCCTACAAGTTCGGCCAAACCGAAATCGTCCCCGGAATTCGCAAGCGTGACCGCGATGCCAACTCGGATAAGTCGATGCTGATCAAGTTGGGGGAAGCCGGTTTCTTAGGAGTTTGCATTCCCGCAAAGTACGGCGGAATGGGGGCTGACTACATTAGCCTGGGCATTGTCTGCGAGGAACTCGAGCGTGCTGATACCAGTGCCCGTGTAGCCATGAGTGTTCACACTGGCCTGCACAGCATGACGATCATGCAATGGGGAACCGAAGCCCAAAAGGACCGCTGGTTGCCCGACCTTGCATCGGGAAAGCGATTCGCTGGATTCGGCCTAACCGAGCCCAATGCCGGATCTGATGCCTCTAACCTAAAAACCACCGCCAAGAAAGATGGCGACTATTACGTCATCAATGGGCAAAAAGCATGGATATCCCTTGCCGATTACGCAGACCAGTTTCTTGTGATCACGAGACTGGCCGAAACTGAAGCAAGGGCCCCTTATGCTGCTTTTATCGTTGATCGGACAACACCTGGTTTTAGCAGCCGCGCAATCCACGGAAAGTTGGGCGTTCGGGCGGGCAATACCGGAGAAATTTTTTTCCAAGATATGCGGATTCACAAAGATTACATGCTGGGAGAGGAAGGAGACGGATTTAAGGTGGCAATGTCGGCCCTCGATCACGGACGATACACCGTCGCAAGTGGCGCCGTTGGAATTATCACAGCCTCGTTAGATGCAAGCGTGAAGTACGCAAATGAGCGCACCGTCGGCGGGGAAGCGATTGGCCGCAAACAACTTGTTCAGCAGATGATTGCGGCGATGGTCAAGGGCCGAGAGATCGGTCAGTTGCTTTACTACAAAGTTGGATGGATGAAGAACACGGGTCAGCGACACACCCGCGAGTGCTCAATGGCGAAGTGGGTGAACTGCGAAGCCGCCTTCGATGCTGCTAACAAGGCCATCGAAATCCATGGAGCTTACGGATTCTGCGACGAATTCCCAGTGGAGCGCTATTTCCGCAACAGCCGTGGAGCCATCATCTACGAAGGAACCCACGAAATCCATACAATCATGCAGGCGGAATACGAACTGGATTACCGCTCCGACAAGCCGCTTTCAAAAGTTCTTCCAACTTATCCGTTTGAATAGTGCATCGAATTGGGTGGGTTCGACCTCCTGTGTTAGATGGTCGGCCTCATGCAAACTCATATTGGAATGGAATTGTTTGAAATAACAACATTCGGAGGATTGTCAGTTACTTCGGATGGTCAAACCATCTCTCGCTTTCGAAGCCGATCAGCGGCTCTCGTTTTAGCGTATTTGGCCTTGCACCCGGATAGGCGAATAACCCGGGAAGAGCTTACAGAGGTTGTGTGGCCGGATAGTGACCCTTTGAAAGGTCGTCATAGTCTTAGAACCGCGCTCCTCTCCCTTCGGAACCAATTTGAACTGACAGAGACCCGACTCTTTCTAACTGATCCGGAGTCTGTGCAACTCATTCCGTCGGCTTTTAAGTGTGACGCGACCCTATTTCGAAATTTAGTTAACTCTTCCGCTAAGGCGACCACGGAGTCTGCTGCGGCAATCCAACTGGCTGAAGCCGTTAGAATGTACAAGGGAACGTTCCTACTTGGTCATTACAACGACTGGGTGATTAGTTTGCAACTCGAGTTTGAGGATATGCTCATTGAAGCCGCGACCAGGCTATCAGAAATTGAGGAGCGAAGAGGTGCGTTCAGACATGCCCTAAAGGCCGCGAAACAGGCCCTGCGCGTGGACCCGCTTAGGGATGACCTTATCGTTAGGGTGCAACACCTGAATACGCTCGTTGGAGAAAAAGGTGAGTTCGTTGAGGAACTTGAGGCCCATTCGAAAGCAAGTGACTCCGGCCCAACGGCTCGAACCCTAGGCACTGTCGCACTCCTTGTTACCAATGCACGTCCATTAGAGTTCCTGGCTGATTCTCGGCTGAAGGAATATGACTTTGTTTCCGATGGCATAAGCGAGTTCGTTTTCGACACCGCCACGAGTGCGGCCGAAGCAGCGTTGAGACTTCCCGAAACCTACGCTGTGGCAATTGATATTTGTGAGTTCGAGCCGGAGCAGCGCCCTCGGCGGCAGCTTGAGTCAATGTTACAAGTTGCCGCCAGTGGTCAATGGTTATGCACCGAACGCGCTGCATCGTTTCTGAAGGACACACCGAGCTTGCAAGTTCTGGATTTGGGGCGATTCTTTCTGAAAGGGTCCGGGAAGAGCCATCGGATTTTTCAGTTTGATTCTGTGTCAGAACAGACTCGAAGTTTCCCCACGTTGAACACAAGGCGATTCATTGCCGGTTCGGTTCCAATTCCGGTCACTCGCTTCTTTGGACGGGAACGAGACCTTTCTGTTATTCAGGAAAAGCTGTCTGGGGGGGCAGAACTTATCACCCTCCTAGGACCGGGAGGGATCGGCAAGACTCGCCTTGCAGTTGAACTGCTGCAATTGGTCTCAGACAAGTTTCCGGGCGGCGTTTTCTTTGTTCCTTTGGCTGGAATAAACACGGAGAGCGAGCTGGAAATTTCCATCTCAAAAGCGCTTGGCGTTCCACACTCCAAAGCCAAATGTTCCGTTATGGAGCTATTTTCGGGCTTGGATGTTGGCAAAATATTGGTGGTCCTCGACAATGCCGAACACATGACTGCAAACGTCGTGAATGTGCTTTCCCAAGTTGTTCACCGAGGTTTACCCGTCCAATTTGTTGCCACTTCCAGGGAGAGGCTTGATATTCCGGGCGAAGAAGTGGTGTCGGTTTTGCCGCTTGAGTATGGCGGGGGCCCAAACCCGGCTCCGGATTCTGACTGCGTCCAGCTCTTTATTGATCGGGCGAAGATGGTTATGCCCGACTATCGATTCTCTGCCCAAAACATTGTTCAGGTATCCACCATATGTGCCCGACTTGAGGGTTTGCCCCTGGCAATCGAACTGGCAGCCGCCAGAATCCGGAGTTTTCCTCCTGAGGCAATGCTCAAGGAACTTGATCACAAGCTAGACTTTTTGAAATCTCGGTCAACTTTCCTCCCTGACCGCCACAAAACGATGCGGAGTGCGGTTGATTGGAGCTACCAAATGCTCTCACCCGAGTTTCAGTTTGCCTTTCGATCACTCTCAGTATTCTCAGGAACCTGGAGTGCTAAGGCTGCCCACAGCATTTGCGGTGCCCGGCCAGAGGACTTGGATTTCCTTGCAGATGTTTCTTTGATTTCTCACGAACAGGACGACCACGATGGGCGATATCGCATGCTTGAGGTCATTCGGGGGTTCGGCGAAGAGTTGCTCGGTGGAGCGGAACGTACGGAAATTGAAAGTAGATTCATTTCGTTTTACTGCCAACTTGTCGAGGTAGCTTCGAGTCATTTCTCTAAACGGGATGAAACTGATGCGTTTGAGGTGCTCGACCATGAACTGGCCAATATCAACAAGGCCATAGAGCTTGCGATTGGATCTGACCCCGCGAAGGCCCTTGAGATTTGCACTCATCTACCACGTTACTGGGAAGTGCGGAGTTTCTTTCGACAAGGCATGGAGATTCTCAATGCTGCGATCGTGGCGGCGCGGAGGAAACATCTAGATTGTGGAGCAGCAGTATCCTCAGCGGGCGTCTTTGCGGCGATCCTTGGGCATTACGAGGAAGCGATGTCGTTGCTCGAAGACGCACGTTCTCAACTTGTTCAGTCGGAAGATAAGAAGGGTCTCTCAGATTGTCTAAACCGGCTAGGGAATATTTGCTATTTGCAGGGCAGGTTCCAAGACGCACTAAAGCATTACGGTGACAGCTTTGAGTTGGCAAGGGAACTTTGTCAAAACCGGGAAAGAGCGATTCTCTTGCACAACATGGCAAACGTGCACGCAGACCTGGATGACCCGGTCACTGCGAGGCGGATGCATGAAGCAGGCGTGGCGATCGCGATCGAAATTGGTGACGCGCGGATGATCGCCCTGTTTCGACTCGCAATTGCAATAATTGCGCTACATCTACGAGACTATGTTGACGCGAAAACACTCACTAGTCAATCATTAGAAACCTTCATCGAAATCGGCGATCGTCACAATATTGCAAAATCCAACAACACTCTCGGGGTTCTAGCCTTGGTGGACCGAGAGTTTGAAAATGCGAAAAACCTGCTCAGTGAAGCCCTCAAGCTCAACAGAGAGACCGGAGCAGCGGTTCCCGAAGCAACATCTCTGGGTCGCTTAGCTCTGACCAATTGCTTGCTTGGGAACTTCACTGAAGCCAAAGACGATTGTGTCGCGAGTTGCCAACTGTTTTTGAATCTCTCACTTTCAACCGAACGTGCCGAGGCTTTCCTCGTGCTTTCGGTTGTACTTGAAGGGGAAGAGAGTTATGAGCGTGCGGCCCGTTCTTTGGGCTTTGCCGAAGCAACGGCGACTCAGGTAGCTTCGGCACTTTCCCCTTTTGGTTTGATTGATGTCCCCGCGTTAAGGCAGAGATTGAAGACAAAACTTGGCCCATCTGAGTTTACGGAAGCGCGGTTGTTTGGAGAAAACCTACTCAGCGCCAAGGTCGACGACATTCTGGTGCACTTACTTGGGATTTCGTGACGTTTTCGTGACACCCCATGTCGTACCATGGAGACCAAGGCAAACAAAATGAAAAGAACTTACATTTCACTTAGTTGCACCCTAATCTTGGGAGCATGCGCGTTATCGAGCGGACAGGGCTTGGACACATTCTCCTGGCGCTATTACCGACCCGGAAATACAGGAATACAGGGGGATTACAATGAATCCATTTTCATTGACACCGATGGCGATCCCTGGATTGGTGGATACAACCCAGTTGCCGAGGAGGGTGGCGTCGCAAAGTTCATTCAATCACAAAATCGCTGGCTGAACGTCTCAAACGTTGACTACCCAGTTATTGGTAGTGCCAATGATGTTGGATTCGTGCGCGTGAGCGACATGATCAGCGATGGACACGGGAACCTGTGGATGGGAACCTGGCGCGGCGTTTTGAAGATGAATCTTGCGACAGGCCCAAGTTCTATCGTCAAGTACGGACCGTGGAATTCAGGTCTACCTGGTGGTCTCACCCGTGACATGACTCTTGCTCCGGATGGCACGATTTGGGTGTCAGCCGCGTCAACGGTTTGGGCCGGTGGTGGCCTGAGCCGATATACTCCCGCCACCAATTCTTGGACGAACGATCAAAGTCATGGCGGAGGAAAGATCGCTATCCAGCCCAAACCTGGAGGTGGCTACTACGTCTTTTGTGCCAATGATGGCTATAGCGACTTTGAAAAGTTTGATACTGTAACCCAGACTTGGACCACTTGGCAAAATAATCCTCCCGTAGCAGGCAATCCGGCGCATCTCATTTCGAAAGACTCTGTTGATGCGTTGGGAAACATGTGGGTTACCCGCTGGATTGGAGACCAAGGCGAGGAGAAGTTGGATTGTTTGCGTCCGGACGGAACTTGGATATCGCCTCCGCTGCCCCCGCAAAATCCAAGCATTGGCGTGGCGGCTCTTAGAGCTTTTGGCAACAATCAGGCTCTCATGGTAAACGGATACGGAAACCTCTACCGCTACAACGGAACCGTTTGGATTGACCTCGGAGCAGTTCCGCATAGTGGATTCATTGACGATTTGGATATCGATAGCGCTGGAAACATCTGGTTGTGTGGGACTGGAACAGGTGGCGCGATGAAGCGAGACGTGACCACTGGCATTTGGCAAAGACTTCGGATCACCAACACGAGCCAGTTTGACTATTTTAACAACGACTTGTCCGTGGATCCGAATACAGGTGCGGTCTATGCCGCTGGTAACGCCGCAAGCGGCATCGGCGGAATGGTTAGCTTTGACGGAACGAGGTGGACAAACTTCGTTAGTGCCTACGGTTATGGACTAACAAAGCCTTGGAACTTCAATAGCGATCAAAGTGAGGCTGTTTATGTAAGACCTTCGAACGGCAAAGTCGTGTGCAATCCGATGAATGGGTTCACTCATGAGTGGGATGGCTTTGCTTGGGCCCAGATTCCTGGTGGTCCCGATCAAGTCCGACAATACACCGAGGACTCCCTGGGTCGGCTCTGGGCAATCCCTCACTACGGCGGACTCGGCTTCTTTGATTCGGGTAGCTACACTTCAATCCCAATGACTGGCTGGGGGTCTGGTATTCATCGTGATCCTTCGCGCCCGGGCACGATCTGGGCAGGAAGTGAAAGCGAGATCGTGCGAACAGATGGCACCTACCTCCTCTCGAAAAGCGTGGCAGACTTCCCCGTGCCGGGAGCAAATACGTTCTCCGGAATCGCGGTCGAACCGAACGGTTCCGCATGGTTCTCAACAAGTGCCGTAAACAATCCGGCCGGGACGGCTTTGATCCGTTACAATCCAACCACGGGCGCAACAAAGGTCATAAGGCGAACAAGCCCTAGTTGGCCGTTCCAAGCGGATACCATCCAGCCACTCAGAGTGACCCCCGACGGGAAACTGTGGCTGATGTATTGGAATGAGTATCCTTCAACCGACTACGGGTTGTATTGGTACGATGGCACCAACGTAGGGAAGTTCCAAGCCCCTCCAAATGGTGCCTGGACGTGGGGAGGACTCCCTTGGGGAGTCACGGATACGGACATCAAGATTATTCCGGGCGGATACGAGCTCTGGATGACCTGTCCAAGCCGCGGTATCGCTGTTCTCAAAGTGCTGCGCCCGATGCTTACGTCCATCCTGGTGGCGAAGCCCGAACTGTGGGGTGGTCAGCAGAACACGCTTACCGTGAAAGCAAACCGCGCCGCACCCGCGAATTCGGTCGTCACCCTCAGCGATAACTCGTCCAGTGTCTCTATTCCGACGAGCGTGACCATTCCAACTGGTTCAACGCAAGTTGGGTTCACTGCGTTCTCCTTCAATCCGGCCGCAACCGAAACCGTAACTGTAACCGCGACTTGTTGGGGAAGTACATCTTCAAGCAGCTTCACGCTGCATCACATTCCGGCGTTCAGCTATACGCCTGAATCCAGCAACATCTATGGCGGCGACCGCTTCAATGCAACCATCAATATGGGAACTCCGAATCCGATCACGGCGGTTTACACGTTCTCCGACAATTCGGCGCAGATCGCGAGCCCCATCTCGACATCTATTGCCGCTGGAGCTCAAACGCGCACGGTGACCCTGTACACGCTTGCGGTTGCAACCGTCGAAAATGCCCAAATCTCGGCGAGATTGGCCAACACGACCGCTACGAGCAACGTCACGCTCCATCCACGCCCCGATCTCAGCACACTTGCCGTTTCACCGGTTGCTGTTGTAGGTGGAAACTCCGCCACAGCTACAATCACCATGAGCATGGTGGGGAACGCCGGACCGCAAACGATCACAACCGGTGACTCGTCTGCCTTCGTCGGATCGCCCGGAAGCGTCGTGGTTCCAAATGGGGCGTTGACTCAGAGCTATACGGTAACCACAACTTCCGTGCAAGCCAGCATCAACGTAACACTTAGAGCTCAGCTCAGGGGAATCTCAAAGACGGCAACTCTCAACGTTCACCCATAGGTGCAGAATATCCCGCCGGTCGCTGCTGACTGGCGGGCCAACTGTTTCTTTTTGATGCCTGTGATACAATCCGGCCATGCATGTCGCAACGAGTCGTTCAATCTTAGTATCCCTATCGCTCCTCATGGTCGGGATGGCTCGGTCTCAGTGGTCGGTCGTGAATCTTCATCCTGCTGGAGCGCAGTCCTCTTATGGCGAAGGAATCGCGAATGGCCAGCAAGTTGGCTACTGCTTTTTTCCGGGAGGCTGGCAAGCCGGTATTTGGGGTGGAACAGCGGCATCCTTCGTTAGTATTGCCCCACCTAGCACTCAATCAGTTGGGGCGGCTACAACCGGTTTGAAACAAGTCGGGTCAACGGGAGTTTTGACAACTAATCAAGCCGCGATGTGGAATGGGACGGCGGGTTCGCACGTTAACCTCCATCCGGCAACTGCCAGCGAGTCTTGGGCTTACGCCATAAGCGGCAATCAACAAGTCGGTCAGGCACTCGTCAACGGAAAAGTTCGAGGGAGCCTATGGACGGGAACAGCCGCATCCTGGGTCGACCTTACCCCGACCGACGCGCAAGCTGCGCGGATCAATGCCGTTTACAATGGCCAACAAGGCGGATCAGCCATATTTACTTTTGTTCGCCAAGCTGGAATTTGGAGCGGCACTGCCGCATCCTTTGTCAATCTCCACCCAACTGGCTCGACCGAGTCGGAGGTCGAGGAGATTCACAACGGGCAGCAAGTGGGTCGAGCTTTTTTTAGCGGCAAACATCATGCCGCCTTGTGGGCGGGCACAGCCGCCTCATTTGCTGATCTTAATCCAACTGGTGCCACCGAATCCGAATGCTTTGGTGTCCATTCGCTTGTTCAAGCTGGCCGAGCAACTATTTCTGGTGTTATTCGAGCCGGAATGTGGAAGGGCACTTCAGCCTCTTGGTTTGATTTGCATGCGCTGCTGACAGCCGATTTTAATGAATCAACTGCCTATGGAGTTTGGATTGATGCGACGGGTGCAACTTGGATCATTGGGAGCGGATACAACACCACCAACAACCGTAGGGAAGCCCTCCTTTGGAAGCGCGTGAGCCCCAACGATTTTATGTTGACTCTGAACAAGTCGAGCGTAGCCGGTCAAAACTCGGTACTTGGAACGATCACCCTGTTTGAAACGTTTCCGACGAACACCGTCTTCACGACCTATGATAACAGCTCGCTTGTCACAACTCCGGCAAGCGTGACGGTGTCAAGCGGTCAGCTTTCCAAGAACTTCCAGATCACCACCGCGGCCATCACCAGCACGGTAAACACCACAATCTACGCCACACGAGCAGGATTCACGCGCTCTCAACCCCTCACTCTCAGCCCCCTCATTCCCACCGCCGTGGTCTGCACGCCCAATCCTGTTACTGGGGGTCAGCAAACCACGTGTCGCGTTGTCATCAACGGAGTCGCTGGACCGGGAGGCAGAGTGGTCTCGGTTTTTGACGATTCGGCCTACACCACGATGCCTTCCACGGTTACCGTTCCTGCAGGAGCAACAGAGGCGAGCTTTACGATCTCAACCACTGCGGTCAGCTCGATCAAGTATGTCGTGGTAACCGCCAGAGTATCCGCGGGAGAAAAAACGGGCAATTTTCGAATCAACCCTTGATAGCTCGGGTCGCGCCGGTTTGGTAATTAGTGGGAAACAGGGCAACTGAGTATTGTCCTACACTCCACCGACAGTGAATTTCGCGACTTTCTATTGGGTGCCTAATCCAGGCATACTTCACCTCGTTAGGCACAAAGCTTTAACACTTTACGAGCATGAAGAAACTCAATGCAGCTACTCCAACCGAGGTCGATCTTCCGACTGGCGAGCTTAAGGTGGATTTTGACAAGCCCGCAAAGCGCTTTACCTGGGTTCATGTTATCTTGCTTATCGTCTCACTGTACGTGTTTTTGATTCTGCCAATCATTTTCTTCGTTGTGAACGTGCTACCAAGACAACAAAGTGCGCTTCCGGTTAACAAAGCAAGTACAAGCCAAGGCGCAGCTAGGCGTTAGGGTAACCTCTTATGGTCTCCTTCCGCTGTCATTTCCTTTGGCATCGAGGCGTAGCACTTGCAACGCGCGCTAGTTTTTACCGAGTGTTCGGCAGGACACGATTGATTTCAGGAGCAGCGCCCTAATGCCTAATTCAACTAAACCCCTATCCCCGCGAGAAGAAGAGATTGTGCAACTTTGCGTTGATGGTCTCACCAACGATGCGATTGCTCACCGTTTAAACCTCAGCGTTGGCACCGTCAACACCTACTGGTTGCGCATCAAGCTCAAGGTAGGCGGCTCGGGCCGGACCGATACGGTTGCCCGAATCATAAAGGAGAGAGCCGAAGTTGCCCTTCGAGCTGCAAATGTAGAGCACGAGACACTGGTTGAGCTTTTAGCTGCAAAGGAGCGGGGAGCTATGGAACTGCGGGCTTCTCTCGCCCTTTTGCACTTGGCCATGGACCAAATCAAGTCAACGGTTTGGGCGACTGATCTTCACCTGAACATTCAGGCACTCGCTAACGGAGAGTTCCCGTCCACCCATTTCGGCGTCGTTTGGGAGGCCGGGATTCCTGTTTACGACATCTTTAAGACAACGGACCCCAATAGCCCCGCCATCGCCGCCCACTTAGCGGCCCTAAAGGGAATCGAAGATGAGACGCGATTGACTGGAGAATTTGAAAACATGCACTTGAGAGTCGCTCCCCTCAGAGATGAGGCCGGAGAGATCTTGGGGTGCGTAAGTATCGTAAATCTGATTGATAAGGCTCGCTCAGGCAACTAGACCCAACTCTCGCGCTGCCGCTACCGCTTGTAGTCGGTTGCACACTTGCAACTTGTTATAGGTCCGGGCCAAATGCGAGTCAACGGTTCGCTTTGAAAGAAATAGAATATCCGCAACGTCGCTGCTCTGGTTGCCGGCCGCAATTAAGCTGAGGATTTGAATCTCGCGTTGCGAGAGATTGGCATTTTTGTCGAATCGAAGTTTTTGATTGTAATAGCTGTTCATATTGTTGTTTCCTACAGGAGTTTTGCCTCAACCAGTTGGCCTTCCATCTGCTTGGGAACCGATTCGGCCGACCAGGCGCTTAGGGGTGCTTCTAGCTTAGGGTAGTGGGACCAGGACACAATGTGAGCGGTGTTCCACGCACTGAATCCGCCTTCTTGGGTCCGGCAAAAGAGACTCGGTCGAGCGAAGAGATGCTGAAGGACATTTCGTTCGCCCTTGCCCCCTTGGGCAATTTCATTGAACTCCAAAAAGAGCCGCTCCCCCGTCACAAACTCGAGTTCGCAATACACCAAGCTTCGTATCCCCTCGGTTTTGTGAACTTCCTGCTGACGATGAGCATGATAGGCTTCTGTGGAGATCTGCGTGACTACGGTCTTGAGCATCAACTCGCGCTCCAAGAACGCGGCGGGAAGGAAGTCGGTCATCACGGTAATCCCGATGAGAGCGTTCCCGGGGAACGCGAGAACGTCTTCAGCTCCCTCGATAATGAGGCTGTGCCGCGTAAAGATGTGCTGGCCATCAATGTCCGCACAAATACTCGCCACAAGAGCCGCTTCCTCTTGATAGAATATCTGCTTGCGACCCGTTACTAAGTGCAATTGGATCGCCGTCGGATTGTAGGGATTTAGTGTCGTTTTATCGTCTAAGCCGTTAAGAATCATCTTTCGTTCTCCTGGGGAGCGTGTAATCAAGCTTATCTGCCGTGTCATTCATGCATTCAAGATACTGGTCGTCGTCGAGACCAGCAAGGCGAGTCATGAAGAGCAGGTGCTCCAGCCCCCCAGAGTCATCGCGTTTAACCGTCACAAGTGAGCACCCGACCCGTTTCGCGATTTCTTCGTAGTCGTCGAGGTGCTCGAAGATAAAGGGAATGCTAAGCACTTGCCAATCCGTTGCAAGCAGAACCGCATAGATCGATCCAACTTGGGACAGCTCCAGTGCGGCTCTCTCGGCCCGATTTCGAGCTAGATTGACAGCGCCTGACTCAATGACGAGTTTGGACTTAATGGCTGGTTCTGTATTCATAAGGGTTTCTCGTTAAACCGCCACCTTTTCTTGGGTGGAGTACATACCCACGCTATCGGCGGGAGTGAGGTCGAGCAAATCCTTTGCTCGTTGAACATCGGTGTTGCTGCCGTGAGCAAGGACGAGGAAGTTGCCTTCCTTGACCGCGACCTCATAGGCCAAAACACTGTCCTGAGGGATGCCAATGCTGGCTAGCGCTGCTCCGAGAGTGCCTAAACCCGCGCCGAGCACCGCTCCCTCTAGTCCGGCCACGATCCAGCCCGCAAACATGACGTAGCCGAAGCCGGGAACGAACATCATTGCCGAGCCCAACATGATGCCCCAGATGGTGCCCCAGAACGCCCCAAGCTTTCCCCAGGCGAGCATGCGCTCGCCCGTGTTTATGAAGCCGATCGGATGCTCCTCTGTCTCATAGTTTTGTCCCACAATGCTCAGGTTCTTCAGCGAGAACCCGGCATCCGTTAAGCTCTTGAGCGCAGCTTCAGCCCGTTCGTGGGTGGCATAGACTGCGACCGAATGATCACGTAAGGGGTGGTTGCTCAATTGCCACTCCGCGACTTTGCCCTAGTTACCGGATTTACCCAGTCGTTAAATGCATTGCCCATTCCGATTTGAACCGCGCGCTGCTCTTGCGGCGTAGCGGGTCCGCCACTAACGGCCGTCACCAGCGGAGTTATTAAGATGGCAGCGGCGATTTTGTAGCCATTGGACTTTTCGTCGCTTCGCCCCTTAACGCGGTTCTTTTGGTAAACAATCTTGTTAGAGGCGGCATCATAAACGCAAGCGGTTACCGTCGCGGTAGAAATAGTCTTAGGACCGGCGTTCACCCAAATGCTACGGGTATGCCATGCTACAGAGCCGAAGAGGACCTTCGAAGCGTGAAGCTCGCGGGCAAACTTGCTTAAGGTTGCCATCGAAGGCATCGTGCCGTAGCGAGGCATCGGAAGCTTCAAACGAGTCCACGCCGCGGCGGCAACATCATTGGGAACCGACGCGTAGTCGGCCGTGCGGGCGATTTCCTCTGCGGTTGTTACGGCCAAAGTTCTCGCCGTTCGGTTGCCCTTTTCAAATGTCCAAGGAAAGGCAACCGCCATCTTTTGCTTATTCGTTTGAACAGGTTCGAGAGTGACCGGAGAAAGTAGTATTGATGAAAAGAGAAAGTTGATCATGTTAATCCTTTGGGGCGTTGCGCCCCATAGTTGAAAGTCAGAGGGCCGGAGGCATGTCTTTCGACATTGCGGATAAGGACTGGAGGGGATGCACGGTTCCGCCGTATTTCTCCAGCAGGTTGCGCACCTGGAAGCCGTCTACCTCACCGCTAGGACAGGTCACTCCAACAAGCGCGCCACCCGAATCAACAGTTGACGTGAAGGATTGGACATGATGAGGCTCGACGCCTTGGTCAACAAGGAACCCAGTAACGCCACCGGCTACCGCACCGGCCGCGGTTGCTCCGGCGAGACCCGCCATCGCAGTTGCCAAAGCACCGCCGCCAAGGACGAGTCCTACACCCGGCAAGGCAACTGACGCGACGGCGGCGACGGCGCCAAGGCCAAGTCCGATGCCTGCGCCCTTCATAGCGCCGGTTGCGGCGTCACCAACGGTCGTGACACTGATTCCTTTCTGTGCCTGTTCTCGAATACCCTCGGCCTCACCTTCGAGGACGGGCATTGATTTGATAAGGATGCTCATATCAATGGGCTCTACTCCATGATCAAGCAAGGCGCCTACGGCTTTAGTGGCTGAGTCGGCATCGGGCAATGTTGCAAATACGTTGTTTCTCATTAGTTGTTGTTTCCTTCCGGTTTGAGGTCGAGGTCAGGGCTTGATTTCAAGCTTGTTGTCTAGGCTCTGCTTAGCGTTATTCTCCGTGAGCACTTTGCTCGCGATTGAGCCCGCCTGCTCTTTTAGGATTGCCGAGGTTACGTGACCTTCAAGCGTTACCATCTCCTCGGATGAGTTAACGTTGATCATGTTTGTCGGGTCATTCAGTTGCTTGTCTGCGGAGATGGCCAGTTTCACTTTTGGGGTTAGCATGGCGGCCGCTTCGAGGTTGCTAGCGGTGGTCGATGCCCCTTCCGCGGCATTCTGCGTGTTCTCGGCCGCTTTCTGACCACAACCCACGGCGAGAACAAGTGCAATAACAAGATAGAGAGTGTTTTTCATAGTGTTGTTTAGTACTTGGCCACGGCATCACTGCAGTCCATAGAGGCTTCGAGCGCATCATCCAGCGCGCGATCAAGCCTTTTCCATCGGCGGCACTTCTTTGACCGCTCCATCGCCTCAAGGCCAATAAGGCCGATCATTGCGGCAAGCGCTCCCACACCTAAAATGCGGGCCAAGTTCTATAGGAGTTGTTACACATGGGTTTCAAGTGGCGACTTCGCCGTAGGTGATGGTGGCGGCGGAGGGGGTTCGGTTTACCAGCAGGTCGTAGATTTGCCGCGAGCGGCGGATGGTTTCGGGGGAATAGTTCCAGCTATCATGCATGGCTTATTTT
>JBEBHJ010000105.1:0-4664 GCA_040081075.1 Fimbriimonadaceae bacterium
ATTCGTAAAATCGTTGGTTACCTCAACAATCCCGCTCATGAGGGCGGCATCTGGTTGCCCAACATACAGCGCAATTTTGTTTGGAATGAAGATCAGATCACCCGACTATTTGATTCAATTTTGCGAGAATATCCAATAAGCACTCTACTGATTTGGAAAACCATGAGTGATACACCACGCCGACGATTTATTGATCACTACCGGCGCGCACACGATCACGGCGACTTCGTTCCTGGCGATCAGACACCAAAGCTATTAGTTCTAGATGGGCAACAACGGCTGCAAAGTCTCTATATTGGACTCAAGGGCAGTCTCGAAGGTCGCGAGTTGTACTTCGACCTGTTCAGTGGATTCGATGCGCCACCTGATGACATCAAGTATCGCTTTGCCTTCCACGTTCCTACAACTGCGCCTACTGGCCACATCAAGTTCAAAGAGCTTGTTTTTAGTGATGAGACCCAGAGTGAAGCTCGTGAGAGGCTCATTGAAATGATGGGGAAAGCAGGCCGTACATTGCAATCTAGCGAAGTGAAACAGCTTGAGTCGAATGTAGAACGCACTTTCCATACATTCCGTGACCGAGAGATGATCTTTTATCAGCTGCTCGACAGCATCGACCGCCCCCGCTTGTATCGAGAGGATGACGTAGTGGAGATATTCATCCGCGCTAATTCAGGTGGCACCAAGCTGGGCAAATCCGAACTGCTCTACTCCTTGCTTAAAGCCAGTTGGGAGGAGGCCCGTGAAAAGCTCGATGAACTTATTACTGAACTCAATCGCACTGGTTTCGCCTACACACAAGACTTCGTGCTTAAGACTTGCCTGACACTGCTGGAAAAGGGTGCGCGTTATGAAGTGGAGAAATTCCGTGTTTCGGGAGTTCGCGAATCGATTGAAGAACGGTGGGAGAAAATTGCAGCAGCGATTAGTGAGGTGGCTGATTTTGTCCAAGGTTCCACTTTCATCTGCACCGACAAAGCATTGCCTTCATATCTGGCGCTGATTCCACTCATCTATGCTCACTACCATTTTCCTGAGAAATCGAAGCAGGCAAAGGAGCGTGATCTCTATCTAATTCGCACATCACTATGCGGCTCATTCGGCGGCTCGCCGGATAGCTTGATTGATGCAGCAGTGAAGCAGATTCGTCAGGATCAGGGTTTTGATTGCCAACAGCAGTTTGCGGTTGTTCTAGATCAAAACCGCTCGCTCCATATTACCCAGGATCGCTTCTTTGGCATGGGTTACGGCTCCGCACACATCCATCTGCTGCTGAACTGGTGGTATCGTAATTTTAATTACACACCGGTTTACAAGGGCGGCCTGCCACAAGTAGATCACATTTTTCCTGATTCTCGTTTAAGGAGTATCAAGATGCTTAACCCTGAGAATGGTCGTATGTCCCTCCAGAAGTATCGGGCTGCAGAACGCAACCAGCTTGCCAACTGCATGCTCCTTACGCGTGACGAGAACGGTTCTGGCCAAAAGACCGATCAACCTCCAGAACAGTGGTTTGCAGACAAGGATGATGATTACCTTGAACGTCACATTATTCCACGGGACCGTTCACTATTAAGAATGGATCGCTTTGATGACTTCGTGGAAGCGCGCAAGTTGCTCCTATTGGAGAAATTTCAGCCGCTACTAGTCAACAAAACCTAATTGGAACTTTTATGAAACCTTGGCGCGAAGTTATTGTACCCCATCCAGATGTGCTGAATGGCACGTTCCAGCAATCCGAGTTTGCTGCTGACCTGACCGCCGTGCGCACGGGCAGAGCAACCCCGGAATATGGTGACGCAAAGTCCTTTTACGAACGCACCTTCATCACCGAGGGCATGGGAAAACTACTCACCCAAGTGGCGCAGCGGCTCAATGGCAGGGGTGGTGAGCCGGTCATCCAGTTACAGACTTCATTCGGCGGCGGAAAGACGCACACAATGCTGGCGGTGTATCACTTGGCGAGTCGCCAATGTGCGCTTGGCGATCTCTCAGGCATCCCGGCGCTGCTGGATCATGCGGGGGTGAGGGATGTACCGACGGCCAAAGTTGCGGTGCTGGACGGTGCCGCCCACGCCCCTGGCCAACCGTGGAAGCACGGCAATGAGACTATTCGTACGTTGTGGGGGGAAATGGCCTGGCAACTGGGTGGTGCAGAAGGTTTTTCCTTGGTGCAGGCAGCCGATACCAACGGAACCTCGCCGGGAAAGGACGTACTCTGCACCCTGCTGACCCATTACGCCCCTTGCGTGGTGCTGTTGGACGAACTGGTTGTGTACATACGCCAGTTCGTGGAAAGCCAACCACTGAGCGGGGGCACCTATGACAGCAATCTTTCTTTCATTCAATCACTGACCGAAGCGGCAAAACTGGTGCCAAATGCAGTGGTACTGGCGTCCTTGCCGGAATCCAACAGCCAAGCGGGTGGGCCACGCGGTATAGCGGCTTTGCAAGCACTGGAGTCAGTGTTTAACCGAGTGCAGGCTCTTTGGAAAACGGTGGCGCCCGAGGAGGCATTCGAGATTGTTCGGCGACGCCTGTTTGAGTCGATTCGCAATCCCAATGCGCGCGACTTAGTGTGCCGTGCCTTTGCGGACGCCTACATAGCTGAGGGTGCAAAGGTGCCGCAGGAAACGCAAGAATCCCGTTACTTTGACCGGATGATTCACAGCTATCCCATCCACCCGGAGGTTTTCACTCAGCTCTACGAGGAGTGGACGACGATCGAGGGATTCCAGCGCACGCGCGGCGTATTGAAACTCATGGCAAAGGTCATTTTCAGGTTATGGCAGGACAACAACATGGATTTGATGATCCTGCCCGGCAGTCTTCCCCTCTATGATGGGAGTGCGCGCAATGAATTGGTTTACTATCTCGGGCCGGGTTGGGACCCGGTGATTGATCGCGACATTGATGGTGAGCGGGCTGAGACCACAGTGCTGGAAACGAAAGAAACGCGCTTTGGCTCGGTGCAGGCCGCCCGACGTGTGGCACGAACGGTATTCCTGGGTAGTGCGCCATCGTCGGTGACCACCCGTCCCGGCATACGCGGCCTCGACCGGGCGCGTGTGCTGTTGGGCTGCCTCCAGCCGGGACAAACATCCTCACTTTATTCCGACGCACTGAACCGGTTGGCGGACCAATTGCACTACCTGAACTCGTCTGGCGACAAGTCGCAGGAGGCGACGCGCTATTGGTTTGACACCCGCGCCAATCTGCGACGCGAGATGGAAGAGTGCAAGAAGCGTTTTGAAGACGGCGCAGTGCGCGGACGTATGGCCGAGATTCTTAAGCGGCTCACCAGCAACGCGGCTTTCTTTGATGGCACACATATTTTTACCCCGCACAGTGACGTGCCAGACGATAGTGCTCTGCGCTTGATTGTACTGGCACCTGAGCAATTTTATTCCCGAGAAGAATCGCGTTTGGCTTTTGAGGGAGTGCTCGACCATGTTAGAAACCACGGAACCATGCCCAGGTATCGCGGCAACCGGCTGATCTTTCTCGCGCCAGATCATGGTGCGCTGACGCGACTGCGCGATTGCATCCGCATCGCCTTGGCCTGGAATTCCATCGTGGAAGATGTGGCTGAGATGCGTCTGGTGATCGATAATCTTCAAGCGCAACAGGCCAAGAATGAGCTTCGAGGGGCTGAGGAAGTTCTGCCGCGTGTCGCACGGGAGTGCTACAAGTGGTTACTCTGCCCTGCGCAGGATAACCCGACGGCAGCGAAGCCAACGGTGGAGTTTTTTCAGCTCAATACCGGCGGCGCGTCTCTGGGGTCTGAGATAGAGCGAGTGTGCATCGACAACGTACTGGTGATTACGACCTGGTCGCCGATACATCTGCGAGATGAGTTGAAGAAACTCTACTGGAAGACTGACAAGCCATCCTTCAGCGCAATGGCCTTTTGGGAAGACACGCTGCGCTACCTCTATTTGCCACGATTGAAAAGCCGCAGTGTGCTGGAACAAGCTATTGTCAAAGGCTCAGACAGTCAAGATTTCTTCGGAACGGCCTACGGATATCACGAGGGAAAGTTCGATGGATTCAAACTTGGCGATGCGAACGTGCAACTGGACGACACGCTACTGTTGATTGAACCCGAGGCAGCCAGAGCGTATGAGGCCGCGCATCAACCTGCCACTCCACCCGGATCAGTGCCGCATGGGACGACTCCTCCCGACTCGACCCCACCCGGAGAAACGCCGCATGAGACGATTCCTCTCGTTTCCAGCCCGCCCGGACTCTCTCCAAAGCCCCACGCCTTCCATGGCAATGTGAACATCAATGCTTCGACTGCCAAAATGCGCATGGTTCAGGTAGCGGAAGAAATTATTGCTGTTCTAGCTTCGGATCCCAACGCGGAGGTCAATATAACCGTAGAAATCCAAGTCAACTTCCCATCAGGCGCTTCAGATCATACCAAGCGTGCCGTCACGGAGAATGCAAAGACGCTTGGCTTCAAGAATGCGGATTGGGAGTGAAAAAACAAGCCTTTCTCCATGTACTTGGAGTGGAATAGATCATTTTCAAGAAACCTGAAGGAGGATTGATGCACCACTTAAATAGTAAGAATACGTGTACCAGATTTCAATAATAGATTGACTTAATCATTGAATGAGTAATTACTCCGATCTGAACAATCCATAACATTCTAATTC
>JBEBHJ010000106.1:0-4549 GCA_040081075.1 Fimbriimonadaceae bacterium
AGGCGTGTGGTCGCCGCCTCGCCCGAATCGGTCTCGGCGCATGACGAGTTTGATTCCAAACTTGGGCACCTTTCCGCGCGTTGCAAACTCTATAAACCGCGCCAGCTCGCGGCTTTGCCAGTTGGGGTTCTCGGGCGTCGTTTCCTCGCTAAAAACTCGCACATTTCGGTCGTCCTTCTGACCATTATTGTTCGATGAATTCCCGACCATGTCGTTGCTTAGAACCGCTTCAAGCTTCCAGCCCTCATCTTTAGCCTTTTTGGATAGCGCCCGGGAGCCATTGAGCCCCTGCTCTTCGCCCGAGAAGGCGACGAATTTGATGGTGTTTCGCGGCTTGGTGCCGGCCAGAACCCGCGCACACTCGAGTGCAAGCGCAACGCCGGAACCATCATCATTTGCCCCCGGGGCGCGAACCTCAAACCCTTCCTCCTTCATATTGATTGAATCGAGGTGTCCGCCAACAAGAACTACGCGGTCGGTTTCGCCTTTCAGCGTCGCCACAACTTCTACCACTTGCTTGTCCTCCGGTACCCTGCGCCCTTTTGGGATCGTGTAGGTCATGACTTCGGCCGAAACTCCGGGGATTGCGTTGTATTGGGACGCAACCCATTCGGCGGCTTCGGTTAGTCCGGTTGTCAGGGTGTGACGCGTGTGATACGACGCCAGCTTTTCAACGGTCGTGCGAAGGCGCTTGGGATCAACAGAAATGGGTTGGCTCATAAGACACACTAAGGCTGCGACAAGCATGCCTAAGGTTATCCGAGCCAGCCCAGAGTTTGCTCTTACTGCTTAAGCTTTGCGGAGATTTCGGTCGTCCCGGTTCCGGGCATGGACATTCCCAGCGAAGGGAACTCCATCTTCATGGTGGTCGCAATTTTCCCGGTCAAGCTGAGAGCACGGCCGGTGCCTTTTTCAACCTGAACACCGTAATCCATGTTCATGGTCATGTTCATAACCATTTCCATGCCGCCAGTTTGTTGCGAGGCTTGGCTCATATCCATTTTCATAGGAATAGTGCCGGTTACTCGCACAACCCAGTAGTTGTCCTTTTCGCTTTCAAGTTTGGCTTTAAGTTTCGTGTCGGCTGGTACGCCTGCGTTTGCCATTCCGATTGAAAACTCCCACGTATCACCGATTTTGACGGCGTTCTCTGGAAACTCGGTGAAGAATCCGGTGCTGCCCATATTGGCGCTGTGCATCATCATGGCGACCATCGGGTCTAGACCTTTACCGGCTTTTACCTCCGAGACCCGATTACGGGCATCCAACATGCCCGACATGGTGATTTCTTTGGGCATTGAGTCAGCTACTCCCGGCATCGCCATAGCGGATTCCATTTTCATGTCGCTGGTAACCATGTCAATCTCGCATCCCTTTTCGTTCGTCTTCTTGTAAATAATCGAGAATGTGCTGGAGCCGGTTACGTCGAAATCCTGATTGCCAGCCGGGGTTTCGATTGAGTTCTTAGATTTGTAAGTTTGTACATACACATCTTTGTTGCCTACGGCAAACGTTCGAGTGAGCTTAATGTCATCGGGCTTGAAGCCGGTAAGGGCAACTAGGCTAACAGCAACGAGGGCGAGAGAACGCAGTTTCATGATCACTGAGTTATACGCAACGCGAGTTCATTCAGTTTCGGAAAACTGGCTGTATTAGAGGTTGGACCTCAAAAAATGCAGCAGTTACCGCCGGATCAAACTGGATTCCGGCGCACCGACGGATCTCCTCCAGAGCACTTTCTTCTGACAACGGCGTTCGATAAGCGCTTGGCGCGGTCATTGAATCGAAGGCTTCCGCTACCGAGATGATTCGTGAACCTAAAGGGATTTCTTCGCCCCGTAACTGCGCGGGGTAACCCTTTCCGTCCCATCGCTCGTGGTGGGCTGCTATCCAATCAAGTTGAAGTGGCGAGAGTTCCTCACCCAAAACTCTTTGAGCCAAGCCGACATGAAGACGAAGCGCTAGGACATCTTCGCCAGTCGGTTTTTTCACACTCTTAAGAATTCTTGCTTTAACGCACAGCTTGCCAACATCGTGCAGGGCGGCGGCAAAACGCATTAACAGTTGTTCTTCCGGTTCAAAGCTAAGCTGATTTGCTATAGCTGTTGCAAAAACGGCAACCCTTTCCGCATGACCACCCTCCCCAGGTGAGTGCGCGTCGAGTGCGAGCAAGTGGTGACGGAGTCTCGATGGAAGCACATATCATTTTAACTGGTAAAGACGCTGGGAAAATTGAGCTACGCGAAGCCAACAATTTAAGGCAATGGCGATGAACCGAGGCGGACTATCAGTTCTTTCTGGCCCAACGTGGCTCGCCGTTTGCGTAGGTGCCTTTACTTGTCTCGTTATCGGTGCCTCGGCAAACCGAATCTATCAGCAGGCTGAAGAATCCTTGCTCGATGCTCAGCAGGAACAGGTGAGGCTTACAGTACAAACGAGTGCGAGGCTACTTGACTCCCGGGTTAAGGTCGCGTTTAATGCGAATCCAGAAACGGGAAGTTCATTAGAGGCCCTGCAAAGTATTCAGCGTTTGAACCCTCAAATTGATGCTGTGTACGTATTGATTCCTGCGAAAGCAGGCATGAAAGTGGCTCAAACTGCAGGTAAGAGCCCCGGTATCCGGCCGGGAGTCATTTTAAACAACGTTCCCGCCGCAAAAGCCGTTCTGGAAAAAGGTGGAACACAGATCGACTTCACATCGTTCGAAAAGGGCTCTTCAAGAAGTGTACGGAGTTTTGCTGCACTTTATCAAAATGGGAAAGCGTCTGCCGTACTCGGCATTGACTACAAGAGCATCAAGTTCCTGAATCGAACGGATAGCGTTGGAGATACCCAAAGATCGGGTTGGCTCCTTGCTGTTCTTGTGGGCTTGTTGAGCTGCGTTGCGGTGTATACGGTGCGATTCAGACAGCTTCGTGAAGCAAATGAGCTTCGCGCTGCAAAGGGTGAACTAGAGGAGTCCAATCATCTCCTTGAACTCCGTGTTGAACAGCGAACTGAGGAACTGAAGGAAGCGCTCGAGGCAAAATCTATGTTCTTGACATCCGCTGGGCATGAGTTGCGAACACCGCTCAACGGCCTAATTGGAATGACAACCCTAGCCATTGACGAGAATACAACTCCAGAGTTGAAGGAGTATCTGGTCCATGCGAAGAGTTCTGCCCAGCAACTTACTCAGAAGGTTAACCAGCTTCTTGATCTCGCGTCTCTTGAAACAGGGACTTTGAAAATTGAGCTTGAGGAAATGCTCGTTGGTGAGGAGCTAGATCGAGCCCTAGAGAAGCACAGAGCTGAAGCTGCAAACAAACAGTTGACATTTTCTTCAAATCTTGACCCCGCCCTCAACCATAAATTCATCGTGGCGAAGAGGCGATTGATTCAGATCGTTGATAACCTGATTTCAAACGCAATCAAATTCACAGAGGAGGGAGAGGTGGTGTTAACTGCCTCGCTTCGCGACAGGGGTAATGGAGTGACCTGGCTCGATCTGCTCGTTGAAGATTCAGGCTGCGGTATGAGTGGGAGTGACGACACGGTCTTCGACTTGAAAACAAACAACAACTTGCCTTCGAATAAGACCGGATTGGGAATCGCTTTGAGTATTTCCAGGAGGGTAACCCAGTTGATGGGAGGCGTTATGGAAGTTATCGAGTCGAATGGCCAAGGCACAAAGATGAAAGTGACAGTTCCGCTACCAAGGGTTAGCGGTGAATCTTTGGTTTAGGGTTTGACGCCCATTCCAAGTATTGTTCATCGCAAAACCTCCACGGGTATTCTCGAGCGATTCCAGGACTTAGCCCAATTCGGCCACTTCGGGTGAATTGTTTAATCGGCGGAGAAAGCTCAATGCGTAGCGGAGATGATGGATCGAGCAAATCAACTCCGTCATAACTTCCGGTGATTTGAAAGGCTTGGGTAAGTTTCCCCGGGCCAGAGAGCAAATTTTTGTCGGATTGATCGGTTTGATCAAGAAATCGTCGTTCGGACATAGTTTCGATTTCGCTGATCGGCTTTGCGGCTCGAATAAGAATTGCGGCAGCATGATTTGATTCATGGGCGACCATGTTAAGCATCCAATGGTTGCCATAAGTGAAGTAGACATAGGCCAGGCCAGGGCGGTCAAACATCCTGGCGCAGCGTGGGGTGTTGCCTCGATGAGCGTGACAAGCCGGATCGTCTGGGGTTCGGTAGGCCTCAACTTCAACAATTTGGGCTTTCATCTTGCCGAGTGATAAGATTGAACCAAGCAGGAGGGGAGATGCGGCCAAGACGTCACTTGCGAGGATTTCGAGAAAATCTTGTCTTTTCATATGTGGAACGCAAAAATATGGATGTATAATAGTAGACATTCATGCACTATGTCTACATAAATAACACTGGTTTCTATGTTCGATCATTAGCTAGAACGAGCGTAAAGGAACATCTTGGAGTTTATCGTGAGAACTCGCTTCTTGATGTGAGTGAAGGATTGCTTTCCAGAGGAGTGAACTTGAACATGAGCTTCAAGGAGGCAAAAATTATCGCTCCAGATGCGACATGGGTCAAATGG
>JBEBHJ010000107.1:0-4401 GCA_040081075.1 Fimbriimonadaceae bacterium
ATATCATATATTAAGCGTATATCTACGGACAAAAATCACAGCACCCTAAAATGACCACTCTCGCCATCCTCCTAGCAGCGGGAAATACAAACCCAGACGAATGGGTCTTTCTTCCATTTTGCTCATGATAACTGCGTAACGTTCCAACTGTTGACGATAGCGCTCCTGCTCACGATCAAGAAACTCATCGACACCGCCACCGGTATGGGCGCCTGTCTTGAAATCGATGATCCAGCGTGTGCCATGCTCATCCACGAATGTCCGATCGATAACCATGTGGTCTATACCGCCGTCTCGTTTGCCACTCAAAGCCAGCTCACAGTCTGCATTTTCGTGCAGGCCACTCAAAATCCACCGGCCTCGCTCGTCTTCTAATGTAACCTGCAGAGCCGCATTTATCTCTTCAAGCGCAACCTTGATGCGTCCCTCCGGCACTCCCAAGCGTGCCAGCATTTTACGACCAATCTGCTCGAAACGGCGCAAGTCGCCCGATTCAACAAGGTCAATACCAACTGTCCCTATGTGTTGAAGCAGTCGATGCACTACAGTACCAACGTGTCGCGCAGTCTCTCCTGCCCAACCAAACTCTATCAACTCGCCCGCCACACCCTCCACTGTCATATCGGAAATCTGAATGGAATCCGGCGGGGCTAGCAGTGACCAGTCCGTTGCCAATCGGGGTCGAACGGGGGTATTTACTACAGGTTCAACCACATCTTCTAGTAACGATGTTCCGATATCCTGTTCAGCAAGAAGAGACTTAAAGTCATTTTTTACCACACACCACAGGCGCGCCAATAGGGAGTCTTTAGGTGGATCTTTTAGTTCAAGCCCACCGTCCTGTTCCTGAATGCCAGTGTGCCCGAAAAGGTACAAGCGTTGCTTTGCTCGCGTCGCGGCAACATACAACAAACGACTATCCTCAAAACGTTCCTTCGCCTTATCTAATCGCTGCAGGTATGCAGTCATCAGGTTCTGATCCTCGCCGTGCGCGCTAATCGGGGCAAGAAGAAGATCACTATTGCCTGACTCACGACCACGCTCTAACCAATGCAACAACTTCTCGTCATCATGTTTTGGGCTGCGCCCCAGTCCAGGCATGATCACAGTATCAAACTCCAGTCCCTTGGATTTATGGATAGTCATGAGTTGAAGCAAACCGTCCGCTTCCACGTCTGGCAATGCGAAGAGCTTCTCAATCTGCTTGTTAAGATCATGGATATCCGGTACATCACCTGCATTGCCGAGTTTTTCAAGCAACTGTAAATAGACCTCTGCATCTTCCAGATCAGTCTCGTCAGTTACACAGGCCGGACCGCCAAGCGCGATCCATGAACCTTCGATGCTGCTCCGCAGGGAACAACGCGCCTGCTCTGAGAGCGCCGTATCCAGCACAGGCAATACTCGGACTATACGGGCGCGGCCATCTTCGCTCAGTTGCTCCATGCGCTGTTTTTGATGAAGCAGATCGATAATGGTTCGATTATAATCATCTCCTGCCAGGGTATGCAGATCTTCGAGCGTCAACCCACAATACGGTGCACGAAGCACCGCCAGCCACGCGATGCGATCACCGATATGGCTTAATGCCCGAGTCAGCGCGAGCAGATCCTGCACAACAGGCCGGTGTGCTAATCGCTCGATCTCAACGGCCTGAAAGCGGAGCTTAGCCTTCTGTAACTGCTCTACGATCTGAACCAGATGATTGCGGCCACGAACAAGAATTGCAATCGTGCCGTCCGGACGCTCTATCTTTGCCTGCTGCACTATCGTCACGATCTCACGTGCCTCAGCGTTGTCATCGCGCTTTTGCGATAAATGGACGAGTGATCGATGGACGGTAACGGCATCCGCTTGCAATTGCGGGTGAAAGGATGTTGACGGTGCATAGGACACGGCTCCACTGACGACGTTATCATCTGGAGGCAATACGTGCGGAAAGTTTTGATTAATCCAATCGATGATCCCTTGTTGCGAGCGGAAATTAACCGCGAGACGGAGAAACTCGAGCGGCACCTGACCGATCCCGTGTTCTCTTGCCGCGAGAAATAATCCCACTTCCGCTTCTCGGAAACGATATATTGACTGCATGGGATCGCCCACCACAAACAGGCTGTGGCCATCCCCCGGCTGCCAACCGGCCGTCAATCGTGTGAGCAATTCGTACTGATTGAACGAAGTGTCCTGAAACTCGTCCATCAATAGGTGGCGAATACGGTAATCCAGTGCCAGTGCAAGATCCGTCGGCGCTTCGGATTCACCCAATGCCCTAATGGCTGCCTGGGCCAGGGCGGGAAAGTCCACCTGACCTTGTTCACTGAACACGAGTTCCAGGTGAGCTGCTGCTATGCGCAACAATTCAACCAAGGCCTGTAAGGTTTCCCATTCACCATTGGTGTATTGATGCGGCGGCAACTCCTGCAACAAAGCTAATTGTTCACGAAATGCATCCTCGCCCTGCAATGACTCCAGCAGAACCGTCATTCGTTGCTTCATCTCAGTTAATCGGATCTTTTCTTCCTTGTCTTTGGCACTACTTGGTGCTGGGAATCCCTGATTCTTGGTAAAGCTTTTACGCCAAGCACCCTCCTCCGTCAACAACATCTTCGCAAGTCCTTCCCACTGACCACGGTCCATCACTTGCGATCCTGGTAAGCCTTGGAGGTCGGAACAAACAAGAATCGGGGAATCCGTGCCTTCCAGATTTTCCGCAGCAAACTGGGCCAACTCGATCAGTTCCGGTCCGCATGCACCGGGCACATGTTTTGCCAGTTCACTCAACGCCTCAGTGACCAGACGGGCCATGGCCGCTTCCAGGTTTTTCCGTTCGAGCAATGGGTGGTCTCGGCCGGCGAGGTGACGCAACCATTGATCACGTCGGGCGAGCATGGTGGCAATTAAACCCTGTAATTTATCCAGCCGGTTATCTAAATGTTGAATCAAATGTGCAATGGCATCCGACCAATTAGCGCCAGATTCCAACTCAGCAATAGTATTCCTAGCCGCCGCGAGATAGAGTGGGTCGGCATCTTCGGCAATGGCTGGCACCGAACCAAACTGGGAGAGGATCGGCATCTGCCGCGCCAATGCTGTACAAAGGGAGTCGATCGTCTGGATGCGCAGGCGCGCCGGATTATCAAGCAATTGCCATCCCTGTTCTTTATCGCGCATCAGTGCTCGCTGGGCGAGCTTCCAGGTATGTTTTTCATGCTCCTTCTCTGGCGGCTGATCACTCTTGGCGCGTTTCAATGCCTCCAATATCCGTTGGCGCATTTCACCTGCCGCTTTCCGCGTAAACGTAATCGCTACAATCTCTTCCGGCGCGTCGACACCCGCCAGGAGTACGAGGAACCGCTGGGTCAGAAGCCCCGTTTTCCCTGAACCCGCCGGCGCCTGAACAATGAACGACGTTGATGGATCTAGCGCTCGTGAACGTGCTTCTTGGTCGGCTATTCTTCCTTGTTCGCTCATGCCTGGCCCTCCGCTTCGGAAGACTCACCATTCAACACGTTCAACTCGTTGATACGACATAATGGTTTGAGTTCACAGTAGGTGCAGGTGACAGGGTATTTCTTCGGATCTACTGATGCTTCTCCATTACGAAAACCCGCACCCAATTTTTCCATTGTTGCCCGCCAATCGCGTAACACATTCGACCAAGAGTTGGCTTCGCGCGTCTGCCTCAAGGTTTCAAATGATTTCACGCCAGGTGCTAGTCCTTCGTCTGCAGTTACCCCATTAAATGCCATACCACCCGCTTTCACTTGTGCGAATAGCACGCCGGCAATATCACCCCCCACCGCCATGCTATAGAGCGGTAGTTGTGGCTCGTCGGGGCGATCCCCAAACCACTGGGCAGGCTTTACCTCACCGGTTTTGTAATCAATCACAACCTGGCGGCCATCGGCCAGTTCATCGATGCGGTCGATTTTTAACTTAACACGCACCCCCCCGGCAGTCGCTTCATGTTTTTCCTCTTTCTCAACGACACGAAACGGCACACGCTGCTTTTCCAACTCCAACCATTCCAGCACGTGCCGACACAAGCGTTCGGTTTCCATTTCCCGGAAGCGCTTGGTAAATGTTTGTGGATACCGACTAGCAATCTCATCGATCGTCTCGCTCACCATATTGTTAACCAGGGCTTGCAATTGTGAGTCATCAATGGCAATGAGCTGTGCGTGTGAATCCAATGCGTGCCACACTTTCTCGAGGACACGGTGCATCAATAAGCCTCGGGACATTGCATCCAAGCCGATGTTCGCTTGCCTGAGTGCGCGTGCTCCCAACCGCAGTTCCGCAAAGGCGCGAAAAGGACACGCGGCCTGAAGTTTGAAAACGGCGCTACCACCTTTGACTTCTTCATTCATCAGGGGCGGTGCGGGATCTTCCTCCAATGGT